>JAAYOQ010000021.1 GCA_012520255.1 Erysipelotrichia bacterium
CAGGGGGTCAGCGGTTCAAGCCCGTTAACCTCCACCATGCCGGATTAGCTCAACTGGTAGAGCAACTGATTTGTAATCAGTAGGTTGTGGGTTCAAGTCCTATATCCGGCACCATTTTTTTGAAAAAGATCTCCGGGAGGGTAGCGAAGTGGCTAAACGCGGCAGACTGTAAATCTGTTCCCTTAGGGTTCGGCAGTTCGAATCTGCCTCCTCCCACCATCTTTTTTTAAAATCAGTTGGGATGTAGCCAAGTGGTAAGGCACCAGACTTTGACTCTGGCATTTCGATGGTTCGAATCCATCCATTCCAGCCATCTGACCCGTTAGCTCAGTCGGTAGAGCATCTGACTTTTAATCAGGGGGTCGGGCGTTCGAATCGCCCACGGGTCACCATTTCAAAAGATGCGGATGTAGTTCAATGGTAGAACGTCAGCCTTCCAAGCTGAATACGGGGGTTCAATTCCCCTCATCCGCTCCAGCAAAGTTAAAGTCACTGAATAGTGATTTTTTTATATTAAAATCAAAAAAACCTTTCATTTTATTAATGTTGATTTTATTTTTATGCTTTAAATTATCAAAATATCCTCACATTAAACAATAACCATTATCTTTTAGAAAATCATAAAATATATGCTCACATTTTATATATTGAAATTTTATATAGTAAAGAAAAATGTGTTAAAATACAAGCATATTTAAAGGTCAGCTCATCCAATTGAAATAAACATATCTGACTCAATAAAGTATAAGCTGCTCTTTTTACTAAGAATCAGCTTTGTGGTACAAAGAAATACTTTTTTGTATAATATAATAACTTAATCTATTTAGAAATGGAGAGATTTTATGAATTTACGAATAGCCGCTCAACTCATATTACCTGGACTGGCAACTGCGCTAGGTGCTATTCCAATATTTTTTACTAAAAATATTTCTAAAAAAACTATTAACATACTTCTTGGTTTTGCAGCCGGAGTAATGTTAGCTGCAACATTTTTTTCACTACTTGTTCCCAGTATTGAAATGGGGTCAGGTGGAGTTAAAGGTATACTGATTACATCTCTTGGCATTTTAGTTGGATGTATAGTATTAGATCTCATTGATAGGTATTTACCTCATGAACACTTGATTACTCATGATTTAGAAGGTAAAAATACTGAAAGACTGAAAAAAATATGGTTGTTTATTATAGCTATTACAATCCATAACTTTCCAGAAGGACTGGCAACCGGTGTCGCTACTCTTCCCGATGATCCTGGAAATGGACTATCTATAGCGATTGCTATTGCTTTGCAAAATATGCCGGAGGGTTTAGCTGTTGCTGTTGCCTTAAAAAAGGAAGATTACTCTAATAGTTTTGCTTTTATTATTGCCTTAATAACTGGTCTTTTTGAGCCTTTAGGTGCATTTATAGGTTACTATCTGGTTCAATTATCTACTGCAATTTTACCTTTTACTCTCGCTTTTACCGCCGGAGCCATGCTCTTTGTAATAAGTGATGAAATCATACCGGAAACTCATAGCGAAGGCAATCAGAGAGGCGCTACTTATGGGTTGATAATAGGTTTTATAATCATGATGGCTCTTGACTATCTACTATAAAAATTATTCAATTGATTAACATAAATACACTATAAAAAGCACTTTGAGGTGCTTTTTATAAATTTCCTATCATCTTGAAAGGAATCTTTCTGTAAAGTAAAATATATTTAATAATAAGTTAAAAAAGGAGGAGTCAAACATGAATTATTCTGAACTGGTAAAATTAGCTTTAGAGGCTAGAGAAATGGCTTATGCTCCATATTCTAACTGGAAAGTTGGGGCCGCTTTGCTTACCTCTGCTGGTGATGTATATAAAGGCTGTAATGTAGAAAACAGCGGTTTTACAGCTACTAACTGCGCTGAGAGAACTGCTATATTCAAAGCTGTTTCTGAAGGAGTTTATGACTTTAAGGCAATTGCAATTGTTGGCGGCGATGCAAATGAAGGTGTAAAAGGATATTGTCCACCTTGTGGTGTCTGCAGACAGGTAATGAGCGAATTCTGCCATCCTGATGATTTTATTATTATTTATGGGAAAAGCGAAACTGAATACAAAATTTTTAATTTAAGAGAAATCATGCCAGAAGCTGTTTATATTGTCAGCGATGAAGGAGAAGGTTTTAAAGCTAAAGATTAAATTGCAAACCAAAAAATGTTTGTGGGAATAATCCTGCAAACATTTCTTTTTTTTACTTTTCTATCAGAATTTATTTTCTTACAGATAACTTTAAATGATTCTTCCATCCTAAAAAACATTACAACTGAAGTTTAACATTTTTTAATACTGTAAAAAAGATAAAGTAACTCTTTTATTTTATAACAGCTAATATATCTGTTTCTGGTATTATTAAATACTTTTCATTTAAATACTTAACTTCCGTTACTGCATACCTGTCAAATATAACTTTATCGTTTTCTTTAACCATTGGTAAAACATTTTTACCATCAACAATTTTTCTATCTCCAACTGCTAAAACAATAGCGATGTTTTCTTCTTCAGTTGTTTTTAGTAATACATTATCATTTAACGGTTTTATCATATGTCCTCCTTTTTTTACTTTGATTAAATTATAAAGCTTAATCATGATATTATTAAATTTTTATTTATAATTTTATCTGACACCATATTTTTCAATTATATAATCCATATCCTTATCACCTCGACCAGATAAATTTACTAAAATTGAACCTTTTTTCATCTTTTTAGCTAATTTTATAGCATAAGCAACTGCATGAGCACTTTCAATAGCTGGAATAATTCCTTCTAGTCTTGAAAGTTCATAGAAAGCATCTAAACTTTCTTCATCAGTGACAACATCATATTTAACCCTGCCAATATCTTTTAAAAAGGCATGTTCAGGTCCACTTGAAGGATAATCCAGACCACTAGCAATTGAATAGACAGGTGCTGCTTCTCCTTTTTCATCTTTTAACATAATGCTGTTAAATCCATGCATTATTCCTTCCTCGCCATATGTCAGACTGGCCGCATGATCGCCAATCTTCTCTCCTCTACCTAATGGTTCAACTCCATAAATTTCAACTGGATCAGCCAAAAAACCAGAAAATATGCCTATTGAGTTAGAACCACCACCAACACAGGCAACAACTGCATCAGGCAGTTCACCAGTCATATCAAAAAACTGCTGTCTTGCTTCTACCCCAACAATCATCTGGAAATCTCTTACCATCATCGGAAATGGATGTGGTCCAACAACTGAACCAATACAATAGATACAGTTTTTGTAATCATCAACATAAGCTTTAAAAGCTGCATCTACTGCTTCCTTTAAAGAAGCCAGTCCTTCAGTTACTTCTATTACATTAGCTCCTAAAAGTTTCATCCTGGAAACATTTGGTGCCTGTTTTTCAATATCTGTTTTACCCATATAAATATCACATTCTAATCCAAAATAAGCTGCTGCTGTTGCCAGAGCTACTCCATGTTGTCCAGCACCTGTTTCGGCAATTACTTTTTTCTTTCCCATGTACTTAGCCAGTAATGCTTCCCCCATACAGTGATTTAGCTTGTGAGCACCAGTATGATTTAAATCTTCCCTTTTAACATATATCTGGACATTACCATACTTGTTGGACAATCTTTCCAAATGTGAAATGGGTGTTGGTCTTCCCTGGAAATCTTTTCTGATTCTTCTTAGCTCAGCAATAAATCTGGTTGATTTGCAGATGGTAAAATAAGCATCATTTATCTCCTGCATCGCTTCCTTCAGCTCATCTGAGACATAGCATCCACCATACCTGCCATAGAATCCATTTAAATCTGGATACCTTTTGAAATAATTGTCAAAATCAAATTCGTGTCTTTTCATCTTTTTTCTCCCTTTCTACTGCTGAGAAATAAAAAATCCTCAACAGAAATAACTTTCTATCAAGGACGAATATTAATCCGTGGTGCCACCTTGCTTCATGAAAAAATTCATGCACTTATCAGATACTAACATATCTTCGACAACTAACGTATGCCTTCACGTTGTAGAATACTCTGCCTTGGCATTTGACTACACCCTCAATGGTCCATTTAACAAACCGTTTCCTGCTGAACTTCCACCACCATCAGCTCTCTTTAAAGGCGTATTTTGTTTTTATCTCCATCTCATCGGTTTCTTTTTTGTATTATAACTCCAATAAAAATATATTGTCAACAGAAAATAGAAAATAGAAATAAGTTCTATAATTTAAAAACTTTTTAAAAAACCAGAATTAACTATTTTTTCACGACAATAATGCACCATTATTCTGTTTCCAGAATAATCAATTGAGTGATGTAAAAGGGTTAGCTATTATTTGATAGGAATGTCATTATCCATATCCAGAACACTATCAGAAAATGATTTTTATGACAACCCATGTCATCTTTACCCCAAACTTAATATGAGGTATGTTATTTAAGATAGGGTCAACTATTTTATCTAATTTCCTATCTACTTTTTCAAAAAAATTCATAATTCTACACTCTTTTTTTTATCATAATCTACAGGAAGGTGAAAATGCTGGTCTGCCCGTTGGCATCAATCCCTTTAATACGATCATTAGCAATTTTCCAATACTCCTTATCGATTTCTATACCTATAAATTGTCTGTTCAGCTCTTTGGCTGCCACACAGGTTGTACCACTGCCACAATAACAGTCAAGTATGACATGTACTATGCAGCAGATGATTCTTTACAAAGGGAAGTGGCTTGATAGTAGGGTGTCTGTAACTCTTCTTATCTTCAATGTTTATGGGTGATACATAGAATTTAGACTTAATCATTTGATCTTATTTAGAATCGTCTTCTGTTTTATCCTCAACTTCTTCAATGAGCTTTGAAAAATCAAAGGCATTCTTTTGGCTGATAACCGATTTGCCTGTTCTTGCTTCGATATCAATTTCTGGCATTTCCGGCAACTGTTCCTTCCTCTTTGGCAACCTCTTTATTTTCTTCTAATCCAAAAGGATTGAGGGTTTGAGTTAATTCAGTGGTTGTCGCTTCCGCAAGCATATTCAGAACAAGTTCCAAAGTAGACATATTATCTCTAAGATTTTCTTTCTTAAGAACCTTAAAATCTTTATATTGTCTTGTTGTCATGCCGCTCCATGCTTTAGTAATCTCATTGGTAAGAATCGCATATTCAGCACCCACTTTAATTCCATGATCTTGCCAGGCATCCACTAACTCTTTTCTAACCTGTATCGCTTGAAGTCTCTGATTAATCCACTCTCTGGAATAGCCTTTTTGAAGGTATGTTTGCAAAGCTCTGTCGATAGTAAGTTCAGGATCAATAATCTCATCGATTCTTTCTTTTCCAATTTCGGCTAACCACATTTAAAATGGTTCGGCTTTTGGCGAGGGAATAGATTGAATGATACGGAAAATGCCTTGCATATCTGCAACATCAGTCATTCTCATTTTTCCATCATTAGCCTTCAATTTCAATTGTCGACAAAATGTCGACAGTTGACTCTGCTCTTCTTCCGTCATCCTCTTCTTTACTCGATACCAGTAATCCCTTGGATTTTTACTCTCAGTCAACACAGCAACAACATCAATAACTGAAAAGTACCATTCTTCTTTTTTATTATCCCAAACAGATCTTATTTCCTTGTTTTCATAAATTCTTATCTCGCTCATTACTTTCCTCCTTCACCACATAAATTATAGTGTTATCTAAACTAATTATATGGTGAATATCGATTATTTCCTTCTAAAGAGCACATAATTATAATAAAATTTACTTAATTTTATCATATTTTTATTTTTTAAAAATTATTGACATAAAATAGAAATATCGATTAATTAAATTACCAGATCAGGATTATTCTTTTTCTGATAGGCATACCAATTGCTGTTTTCACTTAGAAATTCTCTAGCTAATGAAAGCAGCAATTCATCAGTTTCACCATTTATTTCAATCTCCTGTTCACTTTTCTGATATAAGGCAATCATTCTTCTGTGATCATCTATCTTATTATCTAAAGACATCTTGCCATAATAACTGCTGGTAAACAGAGTAACAGCTGACATTGTTCCCAAAACCACTTTTAATATCACGCGTACAGAATTTATATTCATTGAGCTGGGATTATTTTTATAAACAAAGAATTCAAAAACTATCGCTATCAGATAAGCCAGAATAGTTATAAATAAAACAGATTTCCCAATTACCTTATCTCTTTTATTGTTTTTTTCCGCCTTTTTTAAAGCTTGCTGATGATAGGATTTCTGGTCTTTTATCCAGCATTCTAAAACCGATTGCTTTTCTTTTGTTTCAGCCATAGGAAGAGTTTCTAGAACTTCTTTTATCCATTCAATTTCCATTTGGATTGACCAGGGAAGAAGATCACTGACCTTCATCCTGATTGCAGCCATTGAAAGATAATACTGCAAACGAAGTGTTTCTGCCAGAACTCGATATTGTAAATATTTTCGATGACAGTCCAACTTTACAGAAAAATGTCTAATCACAAATAAACAGACAATCATTATGCCACAGGCAAGAATGAGCCCGTATATTTCTATCTCATCATAAATAAGGAACGAAAAAGTAAGCAGTGTTCCGACAATGGACAATGCCAGAAGAACACGTCGATGTTTTTCTCCATTTTTAATACTTAAGCCATCAGCTGAAGAAAAAAGCCTGTTTATTTCCACAAATAAGGGCTCGCTTATTTCTTGGGCAATATTTGTTTTCGGAAATTGATACTTTTTTGATTCTCTATAAAATATTTCTTTATGATTCATCTTTGCGTCCATTAATTAACACTGAAATACCTTGCACTATTTCTTTCTGATAAATCTTCTTCTCATTACACTTCTGATTGCCTTGTGTAATGGTTTAAAGTTTTTATCATTTGTCTCATCGATAAGTTTTTCCACAATAGCTAAAGCTTCTCTTAAGTATGAAGCTGACTCATTGTTATCTACAGCTACTACACCACAATGATAGAGTGCAATTGCCAAGCTTTCACGATTATTTATAGTTGGTGCTTCTTCTACCAGTTGTCTGTCAATATCTAGTACCTTATGAAATAATTTTCTGGCAGGTTCCATAAATTCAACACTTCTTGAAAAATCTGATCTGGATTTATAAATCGCTTCTTCACGAAGCAATATTGCCAGTTCAACCAGAACTCCAGAATACTCTTTACGATATTGATGCAGTGGATTTCTTTCAACCAGTTGTCTATAATAGCTCTCTGCTCTTTCTAGGTAATCCTTGCCTAAAATATTCCCTTCTTGCAGGATAACCAATCCCTCATTGCAGCTGGCATAACCTTTTAGACGGTCTACTTCATCCTGATAATCAGCACTTTCATAACCTATCAGCATCTCTAGAACAGCTATGTTATTTTTGCTTGCTTCATAAAGTCGATCTTCTGAAGGATTTACATCAAAATGAATATCTCCAAGTTCTGCCATAGCTCTAGCTTTCCATAACATTCTTTCTTCTTCACTTTCTTCTCCTGCTGGAGTGTCTTTTAACATTTTTAAAAACTCCTTACCTAATAAAGTAGCTTTAGGTACATCATTTTCCGCCATATAAAGAAGTAACAATCCATCTTCTCCATATAGCAAATCAAAGATCGATTTCAGATCTTTCTGCTCTTTATAAAGATCATAAGCCTTTTGATACCAATAAATTGTTTGTTTAAAATCACGTGGCACACCTCTGCCCGATAAATGCAAAAAACCTAAATGACGGCAGGCATGGACTTCTGATTGTTCTGCAGCACTTCTTAATAATTTTAAACCACGTTCCATATCTTTTTCAACACGATAACCAGTAAGAAAAGCCATGGCTAGAAGATAAGTTGTAAATGGCGTGTTCTCTTTTTCCTTATTTGATGTTTCAACCCTTTGAAGGCTTGTATTCAGTTTTTCTTTATTGCTGAGCTGGATTATATCTCCAATATCTGGAAAATCAGTTTCCAGCTGTTGACGATTGGTAGAAATCGTTTCTACTGGAATAATATGCTTATTTAATTTATTTTTAGCATCAGGATATTCAATATTTTTTACATAGTTACCTTTTTCTAACAGGTTTGGCGTAACTGATAGTATCATAGCATCTGCCTGTTTTAACATTTCACGAATCTGTTTGCCAAAATCCTCGCCAGGCATCAGAAAATCATCAAACCAGATAGCAGCATCTTTACCATATTCAGTATTATGAATTTGTTTCATAACTTCTATGGCCTGCTGGCGGTCTTTTTTACGGTAACTTAAAAATAAATCTTTCGAGAAAGCCTGCTTATTAATCAGATTATTTAATTTATCACTTCCCAAAACAGTTTCCAGAAGGTTGTGTAGAGGCATCTGAAGATTTTGATTACCTAAAAAGACACCGTGTAAATCACCAAACAGCTCATTGAATTTCGTTTCTATTCCACCTTCTAGAAATACTGGAATAACCACAGCAACTTCCTGATTGAATTTCTGAAGTGAGAACTTACAGAATCCTTTTTCATCAACACCATAAGCACGGGCCATTTTTAGATACTCTTCGGTAATCATAGGAATAAATACGGCCATCTGACTTAATTCAAGTTTGTTTTCCTCATGAAAAACCGCCATTGGATTATCTGTTGTCCAGATAGCATATTTATCACCATTTTCATAATCCAATATATTTTTAGTTAATATTTCTGCTCTTCCTATATTGGCTGATGCATGATGCAGAAAAATATATTTTTTGTTTAACAGCGGAAGATTTGCACGTGTCTTATACTTTAAGTTTAGATTTCTACTATCAGTAATTTTTTCTTCAACCTTTACCGATTTGTTTTTGTTCATTGTTTTTTGAGACAAACCTATTCGTTGACACTGACTCCAATGCTTTTCCGACATATCAACTTCTACTAAAGCATTACAGTTTTCAAAAACATTGTCACCCAGTTTACATCCATAAGGGATATTTACTTTTGTTAATGACTTACAATCAGCAAAAGCCCTATCTTTGATTTCCCTGACACTATGGGGAATTCTAATCTCTGTTAAATTACTACAAGACAAAAAACATTCAGTTCCAATACACTCTAATTTTTTTGACAGATAAATATTCTCTGCTGGAACATACTGAAAAGCATTTGATTCAATATGTGTGACTGAATCGGGAATAACAATGTCTTTTGCGCGTGTACTATCTGCAAATGCATAACTTCCAATAGTTTTTATTTTCTTTGGAACAACAATAAGTTTTTCATTAGCTTTATACTTAACAAGTTTATCCCCTTCGATATCAAAAAACAAAAAATCCAATAATCCCATATTTTTCCTCCCTGAAACTTTTATTAACAGTCTTCTTTTATATTACCTCTTTTTTTTGTACCAATAGTAAATTTAATTACTATAAATTAATATATTTTATAAATTCGTAGCCCATCAAATTTCTTTATCAGTTTCAACATACTGTTGAAAGGTTCGAAATCTTTTTCTTTTTCTTTTTCAGCTAGTAAATCATAATGTTTATGCACCTGTTCTTTTGTCGGTTTTCCTTTCATAACCAGTTTATGCATACGCAACTGCTCGCGTAACGCTTTGCGAGCTGTTTCTTCGTCCTGATAGTTCTTGATAAATTCCTGTGGAAGTACAACTGTTTCATATAAATCTCCATTAGTCCAACCCATCGAAATATGTTCATTCATCCAGCGCTCATGTTCCATTGGAGCAAATACTGCCATCTGCTCATCTGTAAAGGCAAGAATCATTTCATAATCAACTGGTCGATCGGTATAGAAACAATCTATCGCATCCAGATACTTAGAAAAATTTTTAGCTTGATTGATATTGGACAGCTGGTATTCCAAAGAAAGTTGTTCAAACTGTTTTTCTAAAATTTCCTCTTCAATATCTTTTTCTTTTCCCTGATAAGAATATCTGGCATTTAATGCCACCGCAAAATCATACAAATGAAGAAAATTACTAGTCGAAAGATAAGTATGTTTACTTTTATAATCCACTTCTCTTGTATCAACAGTAATGGTTAGTGGAATATTTCCTGTATCTACAATTTTTTCAATATCAGTAGTAAAACGCTGTTCTTTTTCTGCCATATCACTATAGGCTTTCAGTCTAGGAGCTTTCCCACATTCTCCAGTTTCTTCCCACTTGTGGTATTCTACTTCAAATTCATCTATTTTTTCCTGTTCCTGTTTATCGTAATAGTATACAGCTTGAATAGAGTTATTATTAAAATCAAATTCGACAGACATTGGATGAAGTTCTGTTCGAGAATTTCTTCCATAAGCAGTACGATCCCAGCATTGAAGTTCATCGCATAGCATTAACAAATAAGCCAAAGGATGAGTCTCCATAGCCAAAGGATCTTTAGGATTTTCACTTTTATAATAAGCAATCGCAAATTTATAAAGACTGTTATGCAGCAGGATAGCTGTTAAAGCATCTAAATGTTTTTCATTTATTTTATCAATCCCGACTGAATTTTCAATTTCACGATACAGTCTTGACGCACTGAAATAGGCATGATCCATATAGTATCCAAAACTTTCAGGCGAACGAGGCTTATCATAAATCTTTTTTAAAATATATTCTTCAGTAAAATCATATTTATCAGCCAGTTTTTCAGCCGTACAATAAGCAAATAACTGCTCAACAGTCTCAAATGATCGACCATAAAGTTTTTTAAAGTGATTTTTTGCTTCTTCAGAAAGCATTATAGTAGCATCAACATCACGATAAGCAAGATACATACTTCCCTTACCACGTTTGCTGCCTGCTACCTCATAATATGAAAGCACCTGTTCAAAAGGTAATTCAAAAGGATAACCGATATCATGAAAAAGAGATGTCAAACCCCAGTATTTTAAAAAACAGTTAGCGGCCTTATGATCTTCAATCTTATTTAAGCAATCTGTATCAAAACCATAAAACTTCTTAAATGTGTTACGATAATTCTCATTGGACTGATAAATAGCTAAACCTAAAGCAAAAACATAGACAGAATGAGAATAATGGTCACGATGTTTCATTAAAAGGGAACTGGCATTAGATTCAAACTCTGAAAGAAGTTCTACCATCTTTTTTGATTTGCCATAATGTCCAAAGAACATTTCCAGATAACAATAATAGATTGTATAAGCATCTTCCGTAACTCCTGAATCAATAAACTTTTCAAGCTCTCGTTCCAAACATAGTCGATTAATGTCCATCTGCATATTATAAGGAATCTGATTAGGAAATAAGCTGGTCCCATAATATTTATTTTCCAGTTTTTCCCTGGCTGTTATTTCATCATCAAAACAAAGCCCTTGACATCTTTCATGAAGAAAACATAAAGCCAGTGCTTTTAATCCATAGTCATCTTCACTATAATGTTTTTCAGGCTCTACTGGTCCAGCATTGTCATTAAAAAAATGCTGGTTTCTTTCTTTCATTTCTTTAAGTGCTGTATATGCCATTGTTTATATCGATCTCCTTTTTTAAAATTACAACCCACTTTCATTAATACACACTATTTAGTTAACATACTAAACAAAATTATTCCATGTTAAATTTTTCCTATAGGTCAATTATAACAAACTTTTTTCTCTTTTATATATCTAAAATAATGTTTTTTTGAAAACATTTTCATAAATGTTGAAATATTTTGAAATTATTTACAGAAATCGATTGACAGTTTCAAAAAAATACTTTAGACTATGAGCGATAGGAGATTTATAAATGAAAATTGTTTCAGCTTACAACGTTAACTATTATTACTACTATTACTCTAAAAAGTGATATTTTTGTTACGTTGGCAAAGCATTTTTATTTGTAAAGAAGATTTAAAGCTGCCAATTGGGCAGTTTTTATTTGGAGGGAAACTTATGAAAAAACTATTTACGCTATTATTATCATTAATGTTAATCTTATCCTTTACTGGATGCGATAAAAAAGGTGAAGAAAAATTCGTCATTGGAATTTGTCAGATTGAAGCTCATGCGGCACTTGACGCTGCTACTCAAGGCTTCAAAGATGCCCTTATCGCTGAATTAGGAGAAGATAAAGTAGTATTCATTGATGGGAATGCTGCTGGAGATCCAGCTACTTGTGCAACTATCTGTAATGGCTTTGTAGCTGATGGTGTGGACATGATTTTGGCTAATGCTACTCCTTCATTACAGGCAGCAGCGGCAGCTACTACAACTATTCCTGTTTTAGGCACTTCTGTTACTGAATATGGTGTTGCTTTAAATATCGAAAACTTCAGTGGTTTAGTTGGCACAAATGTTTCAGGAACAAGTGATTTGGCACCACTGGATGAACAGGCGCAGATGATACTGGATATTTTGCCAGATGTAGAAACTGTAGGAATCTTATATTCTTCAAGTGAAGCAAATTCAATCTACCAGGTAAAAGTCGTCAAAGATTACTTAGAAAATAAAGGTATCACTGTTATTGAGTTTGCTTTCTCAGACTCAAATGATATCTATTTAGTAACTACTCAGGCTGTTGAACAGAGTGATGCTATCTACGTACCAACTGATAATAAGGCAGCAAGCTGTGCAGAAATTATTGACAGTGTCTGTCGTCCGGCTGGTGTACCAGTATTCTGTGGAGAAGAAAACCCATGCGCAGTCTGTGGAGTAGCTACATTATCAATCAATTACTATGAATTAGGCGTTACTACTGGCAAAATGGCTGCCAAGATATTAACAGGTGAAGCCAATATTGAAGAAATGCCGATTGAGTATTTTGCTAATCCAGTTAAAAAATACAATCAAGAAATTTGTGACTTATTAGGAATTGTCGTTCCAGAAGATTATATTCCAATTGAATAATAATAAACATAAGATGCTTTCTCCCGGCATCTTATGTTTATGAAAAGATTTTCATAAACATTTGAAATTATTGATTTAATTTTTCATAAATCGTTGACAATACCATTTTTAGGTAGTAAACTAAAGAACATAAGGAGATTTGCTATGAAAACAGTTTTATACAACAACGCATACTTTAACTTCTTCTTCTTTTACTTTAATAAGTAAGATGTTTTAGTGTACGTTGGCAACTGTGTTCTCTGTTTATATAGTGAAAAATTAATTCGACTGCCAATATGGCAGTTTTTGTTTGGAGGGGAATTATGAAAAAACTACTAACCATTATTTTATCCTTATTATTGGCTGTTACTATGACAGCATGTAAAACTGAGGTAAAAGAAGAAGAAAAATTTGTTATTGGCATCTGTCAGATTGAAACCCATGCTGCCTTAGATGCGGCAACACAGGGATTTAAAGATGCACTGATTGCTGAATTTGGAGAAGACAAATTAGTGTTTATTGATGGAAATGCTGCTGGAGATCCAGCTACCTGTGCAACTATCTGTAATGGCTTTGTAGCAGATGGAGTGGATATGATTTTAGCCAATTCTACTCCTGCTTTACAGGCAGCAGCGGCAGCTACTACCACTATTCCAATATTAGGAACTTCTGTTACAGAATATGGTGTAGCTTTAAATATTGAAAACTTTAATGGTCTGACTGGATTTAACGTTTCGGGAACTAGCGATTTAGCACCCCTGGATGAACAGGCGCAGATGATTTTGGACATTATGCCTGATGTGCAGGTAGTTGGTATCCTGTATTGTTCAAGTGAAGCTAACTCAATCTATCAGGTAAAAGTTGTTAAAGAATACCTGGAAAGTAAAAAAGTTACTGTTAAAACATTTGCTTTTGCCGACTCTAATGATATCTATCTGGTTACAGGTCAGGCGATTGAGGAATGTGATGCTCTTTATATTCCAACTGACAATAAGGCTGCCAGCAGTGCTGAAATTATTGACAGTGTTGCCTTTCCTGCTGGTGTCCCTATCTTCTGCGGCGAAGAAAATACTTGCTTAAAATGCGGAATCGTTTCTTTAGCAATCAACTATTATGATTTAGGCGTTACCACTGGTCAGATGGCCATTAAACTTTTAAAAGGCGAAGTTAAAATCGAAGAAATGCCAATCGAATATTTCTCAAATCCTGTTAAAAAATACAACAAAGAAATTTGTGATGCTTTAGGAATAACTGTACCTGATGATTTTATTCCAATTGGAGAATAATTTATTATGATTACCTTATCAAATCTTATTTATCGACTTCCTGGCGGTGTTGCTCAAGGTTTAATCTGGGGCATTATGGCTTTAGGAATATATATAACTTTCAGAGTATTGAATGTATCTGACTTAACAGTTGATGGCTCCTTTACAACAGGAGGAGCAGTCACAATAATGTGTATACTGGCCGGTGTCAATCCCATATTAGCTTTAATTATTTCCTTCATCGTTGGGATTTTAACCGGTGTAGTCACAGGTTTAATTCATACCAAGCTCAAGATACCTGCAATTTTAGCTGGTATCTTGGTGCAGTTTGGTCTTTACTCAATCAATTTACACATTATGAATATGAGTGCCAATGTCAGCGCCAACCCTGATAGATTTAATTTGCTAATCTCAATGAGAGATGTACCGAACGCTATATTAATTGGAATAATAATTTCAATTGTCCATATCGCTGTATTGTACTGGTACTTCGGTACTGAACAGGGTTCAGCAATCAGAGCTACTGGCAACAACAATAATATGGCTTTAGCTCAAGGCATTAATATCAATAACATGAAAGTCATTGGTTTTGGAATCGGTAATGGTATTGTCGCTTTAGCTGGTGGTCTGATGGCTCAATATCAGGGTTTTGCCGATATTAATATGGGAAGAGGAGCAATTGTCATCGGTCTGGCCGCTATTATTATTGGTGAAGTGGTAATTAACTCCATCTTTAAAAAAGGCTGTTCATTCTATACTCGTCTGACTTCGGTCATTATTGGTGGAATTCTCTACTACATTGCAATGGTAGTTATCTTATGGCTAAGAATTGATTCCAACGATTTGAAACTATTTACCGCTATTATCGTTACTGTTTTCTTAGCATTACCTAATTTAAATGTTAAGAAAGGGGGAAAACAAAATGTTAAAAATTGAAAACATTTCTAAAACATTTAATCCTGGTACAATTCACCAGAAGGCTGCCCTTTCTAATTTGTCATTACATTTAGAAGAAGGTGACTTTGTAACTGTTATTGGTTCTAATGGAGCTGGAAAAAGTACTATGCTTAATGCTATCAGCGGTAGCTGGCTTGTTGATGAAGGAAAAATATTTGTTGATGATGTCGATGTAACTTCAATGAGCGAACATCAAAGAGCCAAATACATTGGAAGAGTCTTTCAAAATCCATTAATGGGAACAGCTGCTGATATGTGGATTGAAGAAAACCTGGCTTTAGCAAACCGCCGAGGAAAGTTTAGAGGTCTTAGAATCGGTATCACCAGAAAAGAACGTGAATTCTATTATGAAAAACTAAAAGATTTAAACCTGGGTTTAGAGGAACGTTTAACTACCAAGGTTGGATTATTATCAGGTGGCCAAAGACAAGCTTTAACATTATTGATGGCTACTCTTCAGAAACCCAAATTACTTCTTTTGGATGAACATACTGCTGCCTTGGATCCTTCAACAGCTAAATTAGTTTTAGATTTAACTGATCAGCTGGTCAGCGAAAACAAGTTGACAACCTTGATGATAACTCATAATATGCAGGATGCTATCGATCATGGCAACAGACTGATTATGATGAATGATGGTGAAATTATTCTCGATGTCAGAGGGAAAGAAAAAGCTTCTTTGACCAAAGAATACTTAATTAAAAAATTCAATGAATTATCAAATGGAGCCTTAGTCAACGATGCTCTGCTGTTATCAAAATAAAGTGCACTTCATGTGCCTTTTTTTGTTAAAATAAAAATAAGAGGTGCTGACTATGTATCATATTTCAATTATTGAACCATTAGGTATTGAACACAAAAAATTAGAAAATTTACTTTCCGACATTTCACAACATCATCACATTACTTATTATCATAATAGAAAAGAAGATGAAGAAACACTTGTTGAAAGGTGTAAAAATGCTGACATTGTTGTTGTAACAAACATCAGACTAACTAAAAATGTCTTAGAAAAATGTCCTAAACTGAAATACATTTGTGTAGCTTTTACTGGATTTAATCATATCGATATGGATTATTGTAATCAAAATAATATTACTGTTTCCAACTGTGCTGGTTATTCTACCAATGCTGTAGCTGAATTGGTCTTTGGTCTTATTATCAATATCTATCGTCACATTAACCAACATAATATAGCTATTAGAAATCAGGCAAAAGTATCTTTATCTTCAAATGAATTGGCTGCTAAAAATTTTGGCGTTATTGGTTTGGGAACAATAGGAACAAAAGTGGCTGATATTGCCAAAGCCTTTGATTGTGAAGTCTTCTATTACTCTAAAAACAGCAGAAACTACAATTACAGCTATCTACCTTTAGATGAACTGCTTAAAACCTGTGATATTATTTCAATTCATCTGGCTTTAAATGAAGATACTGTTAATTTGATTAATAAAGATGAAATTGCATTGATGAAGAAAAATGCGATACTTATAAATACCGCCAGAGGACCTATTGTCAACAGTGTAGATTTAGCCCAAGCCTTAAACAATGAAGAAATTAAAGCTGCTGGCATTGACGTTTATGAAATGGAGCCGCCAATAGATTTAAATCATCCTTTACTCAACTGCAAAAACTGTTTAACGACTCCACATATCGGATTTAACAGTTTAGAAGCTTTAGAAAAAAGAGCTTTAATCGTTAAAGAAAATCTTCATGCTTATATAAAAGGTAAGCCGATAAATGTAATTAATTCATAAAAAAGCTGTCCGTTGACAGCTTTTATAATCCATATTCATTAGTATAAGTTACCAAGTTAACATTTCTAACTCCATCAACCTTTTGGAGTTTTCTCATCATATCATCAATTGAAGAATCATATTCAACTTCATAAGTAAGTTCCATTAAACCTTTATCACTTAAAGATTTACTTTTCAGTTTCTTTTTATTGATTGATTTAATAATGTTTTCAACTTCCAAAGCTGCTGCTTCTCTATAAGCAACAACTAACAGATATTGTGATTTTGCTTTAACATCGACCAAATACAACAGATAATATAGTAAACCTAAAGCAAGTGAACCTACTATTGAAATGACATATAATCCAGCTCCTGACATAATACCGGCAGTAATTGCCCAGAAAAGGAAGGCGGTGTCAATAGGCTCTTTAATAGCGGTTCTGAAACGAACAATCGATAATGCACCAACCATACCTAAAGATAGAGATAGATTGGAATTGATTGTTCTGATTACCATCGCTGTAACCATAGCAATAATCACTATCGTTAAAACTGTTGACTTATTATAAACAACTCCCGAAAAAGTCTTTTTATAAATAAAAACTATAAACAAAGAAATAACAAAGGCAACTGCCAGAGAAATCAAAATCATTTCCACAGTTACACTGCTGTTAAACTGCTCTAATACACCTTTTTTAATTGCATCTAGAATACTCATAATTTAATAATCTCCTTCTACTTTACTGATCGACAATAAGCGAATTTGGAAATCGCCTGTCTTAATTTAGGAACTGAATTAAGTATAGCTGTAATATGTGCCGGTATAAAATCGTTGCACTTTACTTCTAATACTATTTCGTCAGGTTTTGTGATTGGTACTGTTTCGATATTTTTATCAAACAAATCACAATCATATCTACCACTTCTAATATATTCATCAAAGGTAATTCTGGTTTTACTTACCGGATGGGCAAAAGCGGTTCTTCGATAATCAACAATCACCGAAGGTCTTAATTGTCTAACTTGAGCATTGGCTAAAAATTTATTTAAAAAATTATTAGTCGTCCTGATTTGATAATACCTTCCTTCACAAATTGCCTCAGCTGCCTGCAAAGGTAATACGACTTCTTCCTTGTAGGTCATATCAATATCTTTATGCTTACACTCAAGTTTTATATATTCACTTGAAAAATTGTAAATTCTGATCCTGTACTTACCACGAAACTGAACACCATCTCTTTTTTCATCTAATGATGTTGAATATACATCATCAAAATACAGGGATCTGACATCATAGGAATACTTCTCACTAATCGAATGCTTGTCTAATTCCATAACAGCTGATAACTGTTTTTTAAGCATTTCAGCTATCGGTTTAGAAATAACATATTTTAATTCATAACGATATTCTACCATAAGTCACCAAATAACTCTTTCATTTGTTGTTCAGTTAATGAGAAGTAATTTTTTGTTTGCTTTAAGACTATTCTTTGCCTGCTAGCGATAAAATTTTCGATGATTTTAAGTTGAGCATTGTATAGATTCATGCTGGGATTAGCTCTAGCTAAATGATCATAACTGTTTTTCCATCTTTCTCTATCTCTGGCAATATCATCTTTATAAAGCCCTTTAAGATATTCAAACTGGGTGGTCAGGGTTTCTTTACTGAGAGAATTGTTTAAATGATAAGCTAATCTTTCAAACCATAATGCTCTAAATTCACTGTTTTTGAATAACTCTCTTGGTAAAGCATTATCATATGTGTTATTAATCCATCCTGTCATACCGTAGGGATTACATAAATATTTAGTATAGTAGTTGATATCCGGTAACCTGAAACCGTGATCCATATCATAATAGATATATTTCCATTTACCATCATCTATATCTGGCGAACAGAAGTAACGAACATTATAAACATCTGGGTTAACACAGTACATCTGAGCAATCCAAAAATCTGCAAAGTTGACAATATCTATTTTCGAACAGATATAATCATAGTTTTCTTTAATCGCCAGGCTGTTATTTTTAACCCAGTTAAACAGATATCTTATGTTTTCTGTTCCGGCCTTTTGAGAAAAATCAACATTGACAATACTCACTGATGCTGGATCAACATTATAATGACCAGCAATAAATTTGGCATTAATTTTTTCCCTGATATTATAGATGCCCCAATAATTGCCATTGATATATAAGATACAGGGTTTAAAAGCTTGCACATCAAGAAAATCATCCATAATACTTGTTGAAAAAACATCTCTAAATATAGCTCTGGACCAATCGTTAGAACCAGTTCTTAATACTATAGAATCAAAGACCACACTTTCTCTATTTTCAAATAAATCATAAACTAATTCTGTTGAGCCAAACTTGCTGTCAAATCTTAATGCATAGCATTTTTTATCATAACCTCTAGCATTCCCGCCAAAACAGGCAATCGAACAAGGGATTGAGAAACTTGAATCTTGCTCATAAAACTCCACATAACACTGCAACTGTAAATCTCTGACAAAACTGTTGGCATTCAAGTAATTAAAGTCAGATTTTTCCATCGAGACAATCATTACAGGAAGAGTGTGATTTTCATTAATTACATAACTTGAAGTAACAGTACGAGATGGCATTTGCCCAGTATTAAATGATTTAAACTTCAATACTGTCGTTTTATTTAAATTAATCGGTTCTTTATATGCTCTGCTTGAAGTAGTAGGCTCACTACCATCAGTAGTATAATAAACAGTTCCGTTTCCATTTATAGATACTGCTAATGATGCAATGTCATTGTATACACCCGCCTCTGTCAGGATGATAGGTGAAATACAAATTGATCTGACTCCACTGCCGTTTTCTTGTCCTGGAGTTGGCTTTTCCAGATAATAATAGCCAACCATTTCACATCGGCCATAACTGTAGCCATAAGGGACATCAGCAATAAACATACAATCAATTACCTTATTATCTTTAGATAAGAATATCCCTTCAACATCTGATAATTTAAAATTAGAGTGGTAGTACTTACTGTTAGTTAATGCCGTATCACCGCTACACATAATAATATAATATTCATCTGGCTTTAATATTACTTCTGGCAACCTGTAATCTTGTAAAGAATTGCTGTTAGTACTTAAATGGTAATCACTTAATAAAATATCGCTATCAGAATTGTTGTAAAGTTCAATCCAGTCATAAAACTGATAACCGTTTTGAGCTAGATATTCTTTGTTTTTATTCATCGCCTCATTAATAATCAGTCCTTCACTCGCTTTTAAATATTGCTTTTGGAATTTTTCAATTCCCAAAGCATCATTTGGCTGACCCATCGAAACAGTAGGAACATGAACATAAAAATCTTCAATTCTGGTTAATGCATAACCATTCGCCAGATTTTCATATTCTATATTTTGAACAATTCTGCCATTTTTACTCAAGACAACATTTCCGTTTTTATTGTTGAAAGTAAAACCCAGATAATCTTTTCCAATTAAAGTACCATCTCCGGTATAGAAAACATATATTTCATCAGGTTGTAAAATTATATCCTCAAATTTATATCTGAATGGACTATATTTATCATTACCTAAATTATATTCTTTTAAACTGACTGGATGATCTGATATATTGATTAGCTCAATAAAACCGTCCATTCTTCCATATTCGTTAATAAAGTTACCATCATTTTTTACCAAAATTTCATTAACTACAATTTCACTTGCTTCATCACTCATTAAAGAAGCTAGATAGTCATTTAATCCTTGCCATGAATTTTCATGATTTGGAGTTCCATAATTGGCGATAAACCAGCTACCATCCGCTTTTCTGTTCATTGTCTGATTTTTGGCTAAAGAAACAGTTTCAACAGCATCAATTACTTTGCCTTTTTTATTTACTAAAATGAGTTGTTCTTTTCCGGCTGCTCTTAATCTGAAGTTAGCATTTAAGCCTTCTTCATCTTTTCCTGTCAAAGCAACAACCAAATAAGAACCCGGTTCAATAATTACCTGATCAAAAACCCATTTAACACGATCATTTCTATCACTCAATCCATAACCTGTTAAATCAATGGCTTTATCAGTGCCGTTATATAACTCAATATAATCAGTTACTTCATTATTACTATTAACATAAATGCCACCATTATTTGACATTACTTCACTAATAACTAATTTGCCGATTACTTCTTCGGCTGTATCCGGCAAATCTGAAATGAAAATATTATCCTTATTTATATCTGATTTTTGAAAAGTCCAAGACAAAACAGCCACTAATACAATAGCTGTAATTGTTACTGAAATAAATATTAAATCTATCTTTTTCTTTTTTGGCTCAAATCTTTTCATAAATTAATCCTACCTTGTTCATTTTACCACATTCAAATCAATATTCAAATATAATAAAAAAGTAGCTTTCGCTACCTGTACTTTTCATATAATTTCTTCGCTACATTATCTGGCACAAAATAAGTTAAATCTCCACCATTTTGAGCAATTGTTTTCGCAGTAGAACTTGATAAAAAAGAATATTCTGGTTTAGCCATCAAAAATAGAGTTTCAATATTATCATTTAAAGCCATATTGGTCGTGGCCAACTGCATCTCATATTCATAATCAGTAACAGCCCTTACTCCTCTGATTAAAACATCGGCATTAACTTTCACAGCATAATCAATTGTCAATCCCGTTCCTATCTGAACTTCTACATTTTCTAAATCAACAATGCACTGCTCAATCATCTTTTTTCTTTCTTTATATGTGAAAGCTCCCTCTTTTTCATTATTTTCCATAATAACAACTATTACTTTTTCACATAGTTTAGCGGCTCTAAAAATAATATCTAAATGACCATAGGTAATCGGGTCAAATGAACCTGGGTATAATGCAATCATAAGTTAATCCTTTCCTATATATGTAACTTTTGTGGTACCGTAATTTAACTGTTTGTCAATAAAGAAGGGACTTTGTACTTGGATATCTTCTTTATCTGAACTTTCACTTACGATGATTCCATTTTTCTGTAATAAATCATATTCACTAATTTTAATAACCAATTCATTTATCAGTTCTAAATGATACGGAGGATCTAAATAAATCAGATCAAACTTCAATTGTTTCTTTTGACACATACTTAAAGCCTTTTTATAATCAACTGGCCAAATTTCACAACTATTTTCTTCTTTTAGTAAATTCACATTTGACCTGATTATATTAATGGCTTTTTTAGACCTGTCAACAATTATTGCTTTTTCAAAACCTCTTGAGATAGCTTCTAACGCAATACTGCCGCTTCCTGAAAAAAGGTCCAAAATAATACCGCCTTCAAAATAAGGACCGATTCTAGAAAAAACAGCTTCTTTTACTTTATCCGAAGTAGGTCTGGTATCTAATCCATCTAAAGTCTTTAATACTCTTGAGCGATGTTTTCCAGCTACTATTCTCACTTCATTACCTCTTTCTTGCCAGTTTTTTATCATTAGCAATAACTCCCTGGCACAAACCTAGTAAAAACAGAATAGAAATTAGAGCTGATCCACCTCTTGATATCAGCAGTAAAGGTACTCCCGTTAGTGGTATCAATCCACTAACTCCACCAACATTAAACATAAAATGTACAAACAGGTAGAAAACAGTTCCCATCAAAATAACTCTTCCTGTATCCTTTTCAACTCTTCTGGCTTTTGACAATAAAGTTCCAATTAAAACAATATAAGGGATGAAAACCAACCCAATGCCAAATAATCCAGTTTCTTCTACAATAACCGCAAAAATATAGTCAGCATCACTACTAACCAAATAGCCAAACTTTTGAACTGAATTACCCAAACCAACTCCGAGAAGTTTTCCTCTTGAAATACCTAATAATGAATAAAATATTTCTCTGGTAGCATCATTATGATAATCAGGGTTTGTTACAGCTGAAAATCTAGCTGCGAAGGTAGGTGAAATCTTCATCAATATTTCCTGTCCTTGTGGTTGAGTCAACAAAAACCAGTAAGCAAAGCCGATAAAAATTAAAGTTAATGATGCAATCCACTGAAAGCCTCTGATTTTATCACATTTTGGAATCAGTAAAGTCAACAAAGTTATTAATACCAGTATCATCGCTGTTCCTAAATCTTTTTGTAAAAAGGCAATGATGCAGGTATACACAATAAAAGTCAGTAGTGGCCATTTAACAACATCAAACCAATGCTGATCTTTGAACCTTTTGTCCGAGAAAAAAGATGCAATTAACAGAATCATTACTACCTTGGAAAATTCGGAAGGTTGAACTGAATAAGGAATTCCAATTATTTTTAAATCAATCCATGAATAGTTTCCATTAATTGGACCATTAATATAACAGTAGACATAAGCTGCCATAAGTAAAATAAATTCAACAACCATCATGATGAATTTTGTTTTTGACAATCGCTCAACAGAATACATATTTGAAGCTAAATGATAAATCAAAACACCTACAAAAATTACAACAAACTGTTTGCTGAAGTGACTTAATGTGGTGAAGATTGTTGTTTTAGAATTCATCGCAGCACTGGTAGTAAATAATATCCCGATGGCCAACAAAAAATAAACGCAAACATTGATAACTTTGCTGGCTTTATCATTAGTGAATATTGAATAATAGGCAATCTTTTTTAATGTCTTCATAATCTTTAAATTTCTTTTATCTTATCTAGCAACTTTTTGGCTAGTTCAATTATATCATCTTTATAACCATTAATCCTGTTTAAATCTTTAAGAATAATTAATTTAATTACTCACCACATAAAATGGTTTGTGGTAGCTGTTTTTTTCTATTTTGTCGGTATATTTCTGAAGCAATAACACTTGTGGCACTGGCAGCATTTAAAGCATTTTTAAAATCATTATCATAAGGGATATAAATAAAATTATCACTATTATCTAATACCACTGCTGACAGTCCTCTTAAAGGTCCACCAATACAGATAAGTAATCCCTTATCAGAAAAGTCATAATCATAAAGATTTATTGGATCTTTACCCCTATAGGCACTTACAATAACTATCTTGTTATTCTTTAGTATTTCAATAGTGCCAGCTAAATCATTACTGTAGACAATTGGTAGCAGTTCACTTGCTCCTGCGCTACTTTTAATAATTGTACTGTCATCATAATCGATATAACGCTCTTTTAATATAATTCCATCACAACCAAAAGCATATAGTGTCCTGAAAATATAACCCAGATTGTAACTATCTTCTATCCCTTCTAACAGCACAAGAAAAGGCTTATCCTTTTTTAAAAGTGATACGATTGATTGAGTTTTCCTTTCACTGACTTTAGCTACTATACCGCCATGAGTTTTTCCCTGAGCTAACTCTTCAATCTTTTCTTTGTTCACTTTTTCAACTTCTATTCTCTTTTTTTGAGCTTGTCTCAAAATAAAAGCTACATCACTTCCCTTTTTATCTTTGTTAATGTAAATCTTTTTAACTGTACGATATTTACTGTCAATAACTGCTTTTACTGCTATGCTTCCTTCAACTAACCTCATTTTCAAACCTCACTTTTAGTAATAAAAGTAAAATTATTAACCACTACCGGTACTTTCATTTTTAATACCTGCATTGGTTTATTCGCTATTTCAACCATCTTTCCATCTAAATCTACCAGTGAATTAACATCAAAATAGACATCCTCTCCCTGTGGATTAAATATTCTAAGCCTGTCATGCAGTTTGAAGTAATTTCTAACTTCAATGGTCGCGATCCCATCACTGTAATCAATAACATTAGCCAGATACGATTGGTTAGCCTGGACATCATTATTGTAAATTTGCCCATTTATATCTGGCAGGCCTGGATAAAAACCACTGAATGATTCTCTATTAGAACCTCTTTTAAACAGTATAGCTGCTTCATTTAATTTCTCTTGGCTAATTTTACCATTATGGTAATAATCATCTATTAATATACGATAAGCTTTTACAACTGTCGCAATATAGTAAGCCGTTTTCATACGACCTTCTATTTTAAGTGAAGCAACATTAATATCTAAAAGTCTTTCCAGATAATCATAAGCACACATATCTTTACTGCCCATTGATAACAATCTATCTTTATTATCGAGACATTCATCATTGTGATATAAATGATAGCTCCATCTACATGATTGAGCACAACCACCCCTATTAGCATCCCTGTTAGTCAACATATTGGAAATTACACATCTGCCGGAAAAGTTTGCACACATTCCACCATGAATAAATACTTCAATTGGCAAAGTTGTTTCTTTCATAATTGCTTTTAAATTTTCATAGGTTACTTCTCTGGCCAAAACTATTCTATCAGCCTTTTTATTTTGCCAATAAGAAATAGCCACACTGTTGGTTGTTGTTTGTTGAGTTGAAATATGTACTTCCATTTTCAGATTTAAATCTTTGGCTATTGTCAAAATCGCAGCACTGGCAACAATTATTGCATCTACATTTATTTCATCCAGCTGTTTCAGATATTCTTTTAATCCTTCAAAATCAGAATTATGAGGAATCATATTGACAGTCACAAATACCTTTCTATTTCTTTGATGAGCATATTCTACTGCTTCTTTAATATCTTCTAAAGAGAAGTTAGAAGCTCTAGCCCGCAAAGAAAACTGTTTGCCGCCGATATAGACAGCATCAGCTCCATATTCTATCGCTACCTTAAGTCTTTCCAAATCTCCGGCTGGAGCCAACAGTTCAACTCTCATATTACTCCTTATCTAATGCTGTTTTCTTTATTTCAGAAATATCAGTATAAATAATTTTATCATTTAGCTGTCTTAATTTATCTAAAGCACTTTGATAATCAATTTTCTGATTTAAAACATCTTTATATATCTTAATAACCTCAATGGTATATTCATCATCATATAACATATTATCAAAAACAAGCCCTTTCAGTGGCTGCTGGAAGATGTTATCAATCTCATTAAGCGATTGCAAAGTATCACCATAAATCCAGGTTCCTGTTTCTTTTTCTACAATCGGAAGCAGGGTTTCTCTATTGTCTTCACGTAAATAGTAGTTGTCAGTATACTCTTTAAACTCATCCAGATAAACTGAGATAAACCTTCTTAAACCATAACTGATAAGTATTGGTCCATGCACTCTTAAATAGCAGTAATCTTTATTACTTAAAGCTATTTCATACATGTCACTCAAAGGAATGTCTTTTGAAATTACACAACTATCAAAACCGTCAATTTTTAATTGCTGGACATCATATTTATTTGTCAATAATGTTTCAGGAGCATAAATTGTTTTCAAATTAATCTTATGCTTATCAACTAATATTTTTATGGTCAAATCAGAAAAGAGAATATCATCAACTTTTATTAGCTGCAAATATTTCAAAAAAGAAACTAATTCTTCAAGTTCAGACTGATCAAACAACCTATCCGCTTTAACAATAACTTTCAATCCCAACTGCTGAGCTTTAGCGGTAATAGTTTTTAGTCCTTTTAAATCAAAGCCTTTTGTTCCACTGGAAAATTTCATCTCATTAACCAGAATATGAGTTACATTTAACTTTTTAAGAGTTGTTAAAGATTGCTCTTTGAAAACAGATACTACAATATTCATACCTGTATTTTAACATTTTTATATTTTTTATCATAGTGAGTTAAAATAAAACAAGCCTGTTGTCTTGTTTTAATTGATAAACTTAATTATTTAATATTCTGTATTATTTTCAAATAATTGTTTTTCTTAACATTTTTTATCTGCTTTTTTATATTCCAAAATTATTCTATATTTTAAAACTGAATAACTGGAAAACTTAAAATTGCTTTGAATAAATCTCCATCTATTTCCAATTTTAATGAACCGTTTTGTAATTCAGCTAGACTTTTTGCAATTGATAAACCTAGTCCATTTCCTTCAGTATTTCTTGAATGATCACCTCTAGTAAATCTTTCCATCAGCTCCTCTTCACTGATATCCAGCTGCTCTTTAGAAGTGTTTTTAAAAGTAATTACAGCCTGGTCATCATTATTTTCAATTGATAGATAGACTCTGGTTTCTGGTTGAGCATACTTACAGATATTATTCATCAGATTGTCAAATATACGCCACATTCTTCTTCCATCAGCCATTATTCTGATTTCTTCATCTGGTTGCTTTGTAATTAATGTCAGTCTGCTGTTTTCAAGTTTTTCAGCATATTCACCAGAAGCCTGTGTTAAAAACACATTCGCATCACATGGTGAAAGATTAACCTCAAGGTTTCCCGTTGATGCTTTTGAGACCTCAACTAAATCTTCAATCAATCTCTTTAACCTTTCAGATTGCCTTACCAGTACCTCTGAATATTCTTTAATTTTCTGGTTTTCTGTATCTTCTTCACCTATTAAGGAAGCATAGTTGATAATTGAGGTTAGTGGAGTTTTAATATCATGGGATACATTAGTAATCAGTTCAGTTTTCATTCTTTCAGATTTCAATCTATCCTCTACAGCAATTGACATCCCCTTTGAAACCTGATTCAGGTTTTCTCCATGTTTTTTAAAATCAAGGATAAGATGTTTTGTAGCTATCTTATTACTCAAATCTCCGTTTGCCAACCTTTCAGCGCCATCCTTAAGCTGTTTCATATTTATCGCTAAATAAACAACCAATGGAAGAAGCACGATAAACTTAATAAAATGATATGCTAAAAAGTTATGAAATAAAAAATCTAAAAACAAAATAAACATTGTTGCAACTACTGCCTTCCAGACAATCGGAATCGCAATTATCAAATTGATGGCACCAGCGGTAATTGTTTTTATTAACTTTAAACCAAACAATAATATTTTTTTAAGTAACATTACTATCTGGTAAGTAATAGTGTTTTTAATTAAAGTCTTTGTCTTTAATCTTGATATAAAAGTTGTAATTAAACCCATTATTATTGCTAAATCAACTATTGAAAAAACAATCACATAAATAATCAATACTCCTAGATGTTCAATCCCGCTAAATAAACCAACGTAATCCGGTATCAGAAATGATACAAATATAATTAAAGCTGATATGACTAACAGTAAATCAAAAGGAACCTTATTTAAAAGTCCAGAATGTAATTTATCATTCTCGTTATTATAGCCAATTGCACTTATTAAACTTACAAAGCTATATACATCAACAACTAGCAGTATCAAGGCTAAAAGATAGATATTATAACGTAACCTGTATAGCAGATTAATAGAATTTGCCAAAAAACTATACTTATCATTTGTCTGAAATGGATTTATTATTGTTGATTTTATAATATAATAGTCACCAGTAAATTCTTTATCTTCAAGATTGCGGAAACCATCATAATCATATTCTCCATTCTCATAAAAATAATACTCATATTGCCAATCTTCTACCACTTCTGCAGAACGACTTCTCTTTACAACATTGCCATCAACATCAACAATCTCGAAAACAAAGTTTCCGTTATCCTCTACTTTCTCACTGTTTGATGAAGAAAGATATAATCCAAACTCATCGAAACTGTCTCTATATACAAATTCCTCTGCAGCAAAATAGAACAGTTGATCCTCCTTTTTAGAATAAAAGTCTGCTTCAAATAAAATAAACATTGCTAAAAATGAACCTAATAATAATAATGTTGAAAACAAACTTATTAAAAATAATGTTGTTTTGCCTACTATGCTTCTAGAAAACTTCTTCATTTCTATACCCTCTTTTCAATTTTATATCCCTGTCCAAAGATAACCTTGAGATATCTTGGTTCAGCTGGATTAATTTCTATTTTTTCTCTTATATGTCGTATATGCACAGCAACTGTATTTTCTGCACCATATGGTTTTTCTTGCCAGATGCTGCTATATATTTCCTTTGGCGAATATACCTTTCCTGGATTACTCATCAACAATTTTAAGATTTCAAATTCCTTTGGTGTAAGAGTAATTTCATTTCCATCCACTAAAACTTGTTTGGTTGAATCATCTAATTCAATACCACCGATTGTAATTTTTTCTACATCCTCATTTCCTGAACCATATCTTAAATATCTTCTAAGCTGAGATTTGACTCTGGCAGTAACTTCCAGTGGATTAAAAGGTTTGGTAATATAGTCATCTGCCCCTACTGTTAAGCCTAAAACTTTATCAGCATCCTCACTTTTAGCAGTTAACAGAATAATTGGAACAAAGCTTTTTTCTCTAATTTTGTTTAAAGCTGTAATCCCATCCATTACCGGCATCATAATGTCCATCAAAATCAGATGAATATCTTCCTTTTCTACTATATCTAAAGCCTGCTTGCCATTAAAAGCTTCATATAATTTGTAGTCCGGATCAGACAAATATATTTTTAAAGCATTAACAATATCTCTTTCATCATCAACAATTAATATATTTTTCATCCTATATTACTCCTTTCCTCGTTAATCATTATATCAGTGACTCTCGTGCATTTGTTATTAAGATTTATTAAGAATTGATTAAGAAATCAAAAAACAATAATTGTATCAAGTTCTCTAAAGCCTTTATTTGCTCTGAATAACTATATTTTCATCTGTCTGTATTTCCTTTAATGAATCTGATATATGATTAGGAAACAACTTTTTTTGTAATATTAATGCTATAGTAATTGTCAATACTTTCTCTGGAGTACATGGCACCCAGAGAAAAGCGATATAACTGCTGCCAATAGCCAGTAATGCTGTATTTTTAAAACAGGAACCAAGAATAATAAACAAATATCCCCAACCATTGGTAATTACCCAGGCAATTAAAAAACATATCACAAAACGAGGATTACACATAAACCGGTATGTTTTTATAAGACAATTTTTAATTTTAAACATTTTTCATCAATCCTTCAACTTTTCTACCATAAATTCCATGTTCAATAGGTTTCCAGGATACCTTAAGGAATAATGCCGCTATTGATATTGGTATATAGGTGAACATAAATACTGGGAAAGTAAATAAATATAAGATTTTACTTTTATTACTGGCATATATATTTTTCCATTCTGTTATTGTTGTTATCAGACCCAAAGCAAACATCGTTAAATACATGCTTAAAATTAACTGAGCAATTGATTTTAACACTAGCATATAATCATGGCTGTAAACAGCAGTATAAATTGATAAAATAACATTCGCTGCTATCGAAACAAAAGAAAGTATATATGCAGGCACACTATTCATAACCATATCAAAACAAGAAAAACTACCTTTGAACATGTTGGTAATCAATTCCTTTCCATACCTGTTGAATACCTGAATGTATCCTTTTATCCATCTTAATCTCTGATGAACTGATTGAGAAAACTTTGTTGGCTGTTCATCAAAAAGCATTGCTTTTTCGCAATAAGCAATTTTCTTGCCCTGAATAATGTGATAAATAGAAAACTCGATATCTTCTGTCAACATATGAAATGGCCATCCTCTTTGCTCTTTAATAATTGCATCACTGACAAGAAAACCAGTTCCAGAAACCGCACAACTGCTATGAATCAAATTTCGAGCTCCGTTGAGAAACTGACTTTCTCTTAAAAATGACAAGGTGTAGCCAGCACTGATCCAATTGCTGTCGTAATTCTTACTGTTTCGATAACTGGTTACGATATCATTTCCGGCAACAAAAACTTTATTCATTTCCTCAATGTAGTTTTCTTTTAATATATTATCGGCATCAAAAACAAAATAACCATCAAATTGATCCGGATATTCTCTTTTAATAAACTTCAGCATTGTATCTAAAGCGTATCCTTTTCCAACCAGAACCTTATCTATCCTGTGGTATGTAATCGCCCCTTTATTTTTAGCAATCTTTTCTGTATCATCATTGCAGTTGTCCGCCATAACAAAAATTGTAATTTTTTCTTGTGGATATGTTTGCTGATGAATACTGTCAATTAATTCTCCTATTACTTTTTCTTCGTTTCTGGCACAAATCAATACTGCATAGTTCTTTTTTTCAACACTTTTATTTTCATTTTTCTGACGAGAAAAAATCTTTATAAGAATATACAAAAACTGATAAGAATAACAAAGAAAAAATAACAGCGATATAACGTAATTGATAAAACTTAATCTTTCCATAATCGACATCTCCTTTAACATGTTGTATTTTACCATTACTGCCAATTAAGATAGTAGTAGTAAAATCATTAAGAATTCATTAAGTTTTTTTCATTAACTGTTTTTAAATCTTCAGGAAATAAAAAACCTTCCTAAAACTATAGAAGGTCATAAATTTCAGCCTGACAATCCAGCTTTTAGAGAATACATGTCATATTCTCAAATGAAAAAACAACAATAACAGTTTGTTTAAACTATTTTTGCATTATAAAAATATTTTTATGACAACAGAATTTCTCTTACTTTATTGTTAAAGATATTTTGTAATTATATATAAAAAAAATGACAATTTTTTAAAAAATCAGCATTTGCAAACAATCTGATAAAATCTACTGACTTGTTAATTGTTTTAGAATTCTATCAATCATTTTAATTAAGTCGCTGGCTAGCAGTGAATATGGTGAATTATTAATACACCAGTAATCAGCAGCTAGTGAGTGGATGTAAACTGCACTGATGATTGATTCAATATCACATCTTTGAGCCAGAAATCCTGAGATAATACCACATAAAACATCTCCTGAACCAGCTTTAGCTAAAGCATTATTGCCAGTAGTATTAATAGTAACCTTACCCTGATAGCCAATAAGAGTATGCTCCCCTTTTAAAACAATGGCCAGATCAGGAAAACTGGTAGTATATCTTTGTAAATCCTCAATTATTATTTTTTGATTGTAAACAAAAGTTCTTTTAAATTCACCTAAATGAGGGGTAATTACTGTTAAAACATCTCTTTTGAGTAATTCCAAATTATTTTTCAAATAATTTAAACCATCTGCATCAATGACAACCGGAATATCGGTTTCTAAGACTTTTCTTACCAGGTATTCAGTTGTTGAATTGACTCCTAAACCTGGACCAATAACAATCAAAGAATAATTTCTAAAATCAAAATTATTTTCCATCTGATATCTGATATTATAAACATCAAATGTTTCTGTTACAGCTTCTATTAACTGACTGTTAAAGGCTTTGATTACCTCCGGATATGATAGGACAGTCAGATATCCAGCGCCTGTTTTCAAAATAGCTGAACCACAAAGCAATGAAGCACCTATTTTACCTTCACTACCAGCAATCAACAAAACTTTCCCGTAACTCATTTTATGGGAATGTTTTACTCTTTGGGGAATCATTTCTTTAATTTCACTTAAATTATTAACAAAAATATCTGTTTCTGTTTTTTCTATTGTCTGATAAGAAACACCAATATTATCGACAATTAATTTTCCGGTATAACTGCTAGCTGGATATAAATAATATCCCGGCTTAATCAGCTGTAAAACAACTGTTGCATCAGCTTTAATAGTCGATCTGTCAATACAGCCATTATCAGTATCAACTCCTGAAGGGACATCACAACTTAACACATAACATTTCGATTCATTAATTTTATCGATCAGATAGTTAAATGGATAATAGATTGTTTCACTGATATCATATCCAAACATACAGTCAACAATATAGATATCTTTTTCAATCATTTTACTTACTTTTCTAACATCATTTATTACTTCCACACTTTTATCTAACAACTCTGAAATCCTTCTGCTGGTTAAATTAAAATGAACCAGTATCGGTTTTACACTTGTTTTCTTTATTAAGGTATCAGCTAAAGCTATTCCAATATCTCCGTTGTGATTATTACCGCTTATTATCAATACTTCTTCAATACCTTGTTTTAAAATGACATTACATAAGCTTACAGCACTAGAAAAAATCAAATCATCATAACTGTAACGATTCATTTTTATTTCTTCATCAATAATTTCTCTGATTTGATTTCTCTTAAATGCTTTCATAATTACTTGATATTGTGTTTATAAAACGATCTGTTATCCAGGGCAAAGCTTCTGGCTGTAAATTCCCTGGTTGGAATATTTCTTAATTCTTTTTCTATCATTACCATTTTGGCATCAAAATTATCAAGAAAATTTAAGGCTTCAGCTTCAATAATTGATGGTAAAACTGGTGAGCCATATTCATACTGGCCATGATGAGATAAAATCATATGTCTCAACAGGATTACTTCCTCAGAATCTATTTTCAATTTATCAGCACTATCTTTAACAATCGTTTGAGAAATTGAAATATGACCTAATAATTTTCCTTCTAAGGTGTATTCTGTAAGCGGTGGACTTGATAATTCAATTACTTTACCAATATCATGAAGTAAAATACCACCGACTAATAAATCTCTATTTAAATATGGATAGTTGACACAAACCATATCCGCCAGCTTCAACATACCGTAAACATGGGTTGCTAAACCACCATAATACTCATGATGATTTCTTACTGCTGCTGCTGAAGCATAGATGTCTTTTTCGTAAGTATAATAAATGTCCGAAACAATTCTAAAAATGTCCTGATTTTGAATTGTATCGATATATTTATTAATTTCTTTTTTCAGAGTTTCAGTATCATAGGGACCAGTGAAAACAAAGTCCTGCATATCAACTTCACCTTCTATTTCACTGCACTCTAAAACTTTAAGTTGTAAAGCATTGCGATAGGTGATTACATCGCCTCTGACATTCATAACTTTTCCTGGTTTGATAATTGCTGACTGCCTTTCTTTTACATCCCATAATTTGCCCTCAATCTCACCAGAATTATCTCTAAAAGAGATTGAAAGATAAGGTGAACCGGTATTTGTTACTCCTTCTTTTACCTGCGCAATAAAAAGAGGTGTGTTTATACTCAAAGGACTTCTAAATTCACTAATCTTCATAATCCAACTCCTCACTTTCTAAAGATAATATCTCTTTAACTAAGTTGCTATCAAAGCCCTTGGTTAATAGAAATCTATATATAGTATAATATAGTTTTTTATCGCTATATTTATTTTTATATCTTCTTAATGCTTTTTTGTAGGCTGCTTTTAGACTTTCATATTCACTCTGCTCATCTTTTTTTAAATCCAGAGCTGATACTACTTCATTGACATTTTCAAATCCATCTCTTATCAATCTTTCTTTTAAAATATTTACCGTTTCTCTAAAAGATTTATCCTTAATTGTTGACAAAATTCTTTCAGCTTTTGAAACAGCCATTTCAAACTGCTGCACTGAATCAACTTTCTTGCTATATTCATTAATTAAATTAGAATTAATTCCTCTTCTCTTTAAAGTCTGAATGGTTTTATTTTTACCAATTTGCTTGATTGAGTCAACATAAAATTGACTTTCCACCACTGCTGCATCTGATAAAAAACCTGAAACTTTCAATTTTTCAATAATTCTATCTTTATCATCAGCATTCAATTCTCTAATCAGATAAAGCAAGTCTCTAATTTCTTTTTCGCTACGATCACTGCTTTCCAATCTTCTTAAACACTTGCTGTAACTATAGGCTAATAAATGCATTTTCTCTAACTTATCAAGTTCATTTTTATCTATTGATTGGCCAATTTTATAATTTAAAGATAAGTAATCGTCTAATCCAATTTTAAAAGTAGTTTGATAATCATTATCAGCTATTTCAATTTTAACATAATTTTTATAAGCTTTTATTTTTTCTACTACCATTACCTACCCTCTCTTAAAGATATTATTTTACCTTTATAAATATCCCTAAAACTTCCAATCTGTAATTTTCCCATCTGTTACCTTATATGCTTTTTTTGCTTTAAGGGCTAAATGAATATCATTATTGGAATCAGAATAAAAATTCTCTATCTCTTTAACATTAAATCCTGCCTTGATAAATCTATTTAACTTTTCTTTATCACTGCAGTTTTCAGACAGTACTTTTCCTGTGTATCTGTCTACTTCTGAGGCGATTAAATACTTAATATTAAGTCTTCTACAGGCTGGCTCAACCATAAAATGCGCTGAAGCACTGATTACTATATCATCCTCTTTCTGTAAATCTCTATACCAACTGTTGATATTGCTAATTCTTTCATCCCAAAAGGCCTCCAGTTTCTCATCAATGTTTTTTACACCTTTTAAATAGCTGTAAAAATACTTTTTCATTTCTGTTTTATCAATTATCTTTAATCCCCACAATATCCAGCCGATTAATTGCTTAGGAAAAAATCTTAAAAGTGTTAAGTCTTTTCTTATATTATATACATAAAATTCTGCTGTACTGTCTTTAGGATATATTGTTTTATCCCAGTCATAAACGTTCATTTTTAATCACCATTTTAATTTTACCATAGATTTTATTCATTCACATTATTTCACACAAACAAAACATAATTTACATACACATGTCTGTTAGTATAAAATTGCAAGAAGGATAGAATCTTGCAACAATATTATTCTCCTTTCTATTTTAGAACAATATTGATCCCCCTTAAAAATAAAGGTTAATGGCCTCTGAATTAAGAAAACATTCTAAAACGGTATCGCTTTGAAGCTATACCGTTTTTGTTTTGTTGAATCATCCATTTTTCATTGATATAATTCCATACTGCTTTTGACAATTTTATTAACAAAATTAATTACTTCCTCTTTACTGTACTTATCATAGCCACCAACAACTACATTCATCAGACCATGCGATAAATGAGTGTAAAGCATTTCTACCTCTTTATCAGTAGCTTTGTAAAACTGCTCTTTCCATTGAGCAATAGTTTCCTCTCTAGCTATATCAATCATCTTCATCAAAATAGAACTGCTAGCACCTTGAAAAACTAACACCCTGCAAGCTTCCTGGTTTTGTTCGACCATTTGATAGATTGCATCAATAAGTGCTGTAACATCAAAACAGTTATTCATTTTTAAGGACTCTTTAAATGCTTGTAATAATTCTTTTTCAATATTTTCCAGCAAATCAAAACAATCATTATAATGAGAATAAAATGTGGCCCGATTTACTTCAGCCAGTTCACAAACCCTCTTTACAGTAATTTTATTGACCGGTTTTTCTTTTAGCAGTAATAAAAAAGAATCTTTCAAAACCCGACGTGTATAACGAACCCTGGCATCAATTTTTTTCATAAAACCTCCAAAACTAAAAAAATGCTCTTTTTTTCTACAATAATAAAATATCTGTCAATTATCTTTCAAAATCAAAAAAGTTGTTGGTTGTTGTCCATATTTTTTTCTATTATACTAGACTTATGAAAGATAATCAACACTTGTCGTTTAATTGGAGGTGATTTAGTGTTTCAAAAATATCTAATAACAGGGGCCACAGGATTTCTTGGAAGCACTGTAGTAGCTCAGCTTTTAGAAAAAAATGCTGATATTTTTGCCCTGGCAATGGAAAACGACCCTTTAGCAAATGAGCTTCCTAAAGAAGTTCATAAAGTTATTGGAAATGTCTGTGAAGTAACTTCTTTAAAAGCCTTTTTTGAAAAGGCAGATAATAAAACTTGTGTAATTCACTGTGCCGGCATTGTTTCAGTAGCTTCTCATCCCGGAGATAAAGTCTACCAGGTAAATGTCAATGGAACTAAAAACATTGTCAAATTTTGTTTGGATTATAATATCCAAAAACTTGTCTATGTTAGCTCAGTTCATGCCATTCCGGAAAAACCTAAGGGCATAACAATTACCGAAGATGCCAAATTTGATCCTGAACTGGTAGTAGGTGACTATGCTAAAAGCAAGGCTCTGGCAACTGCTGCTGTCTTAAAGGCTGTTAAGCAGGGGCTGAATGCCAGTGTCGTTTTCCCTTCGGGGATTATTGGGCCAGGTGATACCACTCAAGGAAGTGTTACCAACACCTTGCTATCTTTTATGGCTGGAAAACTTCCAATTGCCATGGAAGGCGGATATGATTTTGTTGACGTGCGTGATGTAGCCAGTGGTATTATCTGCTGTAGCCATCAGGGATTACCAGGCCATGGTTATATTCTCTCGGGAGAATATGCTACAGTTAAAGATATCCTGGAAAATGTAAAAGAAATGTTCAATCTTAAATATAAGGTATCTTATTTACCAATCAGATTAGCTAAAATCTTCGCTTATATTTATGAACAATGGTGTTTAAAAATGCGAAAGCCATTATATTTTACCCCCTATGCCGTAACTGTTCTTGATTCTAATAGTAAATTCAGTTATAAAGCTGCCAGTGATACTTTTAATTATCAGCCAAGATCACTTAAGAAAACTCTCTATGATACAATTCAATGGCTAAAAGATAACAAAAAAAGTTAAACCGGATAATCAAGACAGAAATCAATACAAAAAGATGTTGCTAATACGCTACATCTTTTTTTAAGCTTTGTGAAAATTTATTACCATCCTTTTAACCTTCAAGTATTTTCATAAACTCTTCTCCACTGATAGTTTCTTTTTCAATTAAATATTCAGCCAGTTCATCCATTTTTTCTCTATTTTCTTCAAGAATACTTTTCGCATTGCTATAGGCTTTCGCTATAATATCTCTTATTTCCTCATCCACCAGACGAGCTGTCTCAGAAGAAACTGTCATTTGACCAGGTTGGCCTAAATAGCTGTTGCCACCTGTCTGTAGGGCCATCATTCCAAATCTTTCTGACATTCCATAACGGGTTACCATATTTCTGGCAATCTCAGTAGCTCTTTCTATATCATTGGATGCACCTGTAGTTACCATATTAAAGACAATCTCTTCAGCAACTCTACCCCCACAAAGCACTTCCAATTTTTGACAGGCATCTTTTTTACTATATAGTGATTTTTCATCTTCTTCCACCTGCATGGTGAATCCCAATGCACCGGATGTTCTTGGAACTATCGTTATCTTCTGTACTGGAGCAGAACCGGTTTGTTTTGCGGCAACAAGAGCATGTCCTATTTCATGATAAGCAACTATACGCTTTTCCTCTTCAGATAGAATGGCATTCTTTCTTTCAGCTCCCGCAATAATTACTTCCACTGATTCTACCAAATCTTTTGTTGTAACAAGATTATTATTCATACGAACAGCCCTTAAAGCGGCTTCATTAACTATATTAGCTAGTTGTGCTCCTGAAGCACCTGCTGTCATACGAGCAACAAGATTAACATCTATATCTTTTTCTGTTTTAATATTTTTCAAATGGACATTTAAAATTGCTTCTCTATCAACCAAATCTGGCAATTCTACTCTAACCTGTCTGTCAAAGCGTCCAGGTCTCAGTAAGGCCGGATCTAATACTTCCGGTCTATTGGTAGCTGCCAGAATTATTACTCCCTTATTACCTTCAAACCCATCCATTTCAGTTAACAGCTGATTTAAAGTCTGTTCACGCTCATCATTAGTACTTAAACCTGCATCTCTTTTTTTACCAATTGTATCAATCTCATCGATAAATACAATACAAGGAGCTTTTTTATTAGCCTGATCAAAGAGTTCTCTTACTCTTGCTGCTCCTCTTCCGACAAACATCTCCACAAATTCAGAACCGGAAATTGAGAAAAATGGTACATTAGCTTCTCCAGCTACAGCTTTAGCCATCAGTGTTTTACCTGTTCCTGGAGGACCGACCAGCAATACTCCCTTAGGGCATTTCGCTCCTATCTGTTCATATTTTTTGGGATTATTAAGATAGTCGATTATTTCTACCAGTGCTTCTTTAGCCTCTGCTTGCCCGGCAACATCTTCAAATGTTTTCTTATCTTCTTCAGGAGTATAAACTTTTGCAACTCCACGACCATGAATACTAAGGCCTGCAGCCCCCATTTTTTCAGTCATATTCTTATTGATTCTTTTACCTATAAAACTGAATATCAGAATAGGAATACCGTAACTCAATAATGTTGATAAAAATAAATTTGGTTTTTCAGGAATTTCAGCTCCATAACTCACTCCCTTTTCTTGCAGCAGTTGAGGAAGGGTCGGATTATCTACTATACCTGTTTTGTAATAACAGATTTTTCCATTTTCTTCTTTTATATAATTAATTTCTGCATCTGTAAAATAAACCTCACTGACTTCTCCAGCTTCCACTGCAATTATAAAATCAGAATAAGTTGTTGTTTTCACCTGTCTTGACATATACATAGGCATTAAAAACCAGTTAAACAAAAACACCGCCAACAGTGCCAAAATATAATAATACAGCAATGTTTTTGTTATTTTATTTCGGTTGTTAAAATTATTTTTTTTCATAAATACTCCCCTCAAATTAATTTATCACTTTAAATCCAACACCATGTTGTGTTATTATGTATATTATAAAGTATAGTTATTTACTTTATCAATCAACAGAATGACTACTTTTGTCGGATTTATAAACAAACAGGAGGAAACATGTCACATAAACAAAAAGAAATTATCCCTAAAACAAAACAAAAACTGATGGATGCCTATTGGCAACTGTATGTTGCTAATAATCCAGAAAAAATTACCGTAAGAATGATAACGAACAAAGCTGGATTTAATCGTGGAACCTTTTATGCTTACTTTTTAGATATCGAAGATCTGCATAGTCAGATAGAAGATGAATTGTTACCATCGGAAGAAAATTTTGAAAAATTAAGAAAAGCTACATTTTCTAAAAACAGTCGAGAAATAATAGAGATCTTTATGCAGGAAGAAAAGAATTCCGGTGAAAAAGTAAGCTATCTTTTAAGTTCTAAAGGAAGTTTGTCCTTTCAAAATAAATTTAAAAACAAGCTTAGAGAACTCATTATGAAATATGCACCTCTGGATTTAAATGATTCTAAAAAAGTTATCGACTACAAAGTAGATATTGTGTGCATAATCTTTTATGAAACTTTATGTTACTGGTACTGTAAAGGTAAGCAACTCTTTTCTGAGGAAGAAATGATTAACATGATGTTAAAAATAATAATCTTCGGTCTCTCTGATAATAAAACTTTAACTCCATGATAAAATATTGTTTTAATATTCAAGACATTTATTTTTATCAGGCTAATCCAGATATAATAGTATTTTTCAGTAAAAAAAGAAGCATTTTATTATTGCTTCTTTTAAAATAAGATAAAGTTTTTAATAATTTAATCTAAATCATATCTTGTCTTGTTTTCAACAATAAGTTTATTACGACATGACCAGCACATACTTTCATAGACATCATTGCCACCAATGACAACCTGATCTCCACTAGTACATACATACCCTTTTTCATCAAATCTGGTATTAACAGTTGCTTTTCTACCACAGCGACAAATAGATTTAATTTCAGTAATTGAATCGGCTAATTCAAATAGGCGCTTACTGCCGGGAAACAGGTTGGTCACAAAGTCTGTTCTTAAGCCAAAACACAATACTGGAATATCGTGTTCTGAAACTAAAATTCTTAAATCATCAACCTGTTCAGCAGTCAAAAATTGACATTCATCACAGATAATAACATCAATATTTTTAGGACATTTTTCTAAAATAGAGTCATCAGCCTGAATTACATCAGCTTTTGCCTGTAAACCTATTCTGCTTTTCAGTATTGTGACTCCATCTCTATCATCTAACGCCGGTTTAATTAACCATACTCTCTTATTTTTTTCTTCATAATTAAACTTTGTCATCAACGCATTTGCGGTTTTGGAAGAACCCATTGCTCCAAACTTAAAATATAATTTTGCCATATTTATTACCTCAAATTAATTATAAGATAGTAAACTTCAAATATCTACTTTTAACCCGATTTTCCTTTAAAATCGATTTTATTTTAATAACATATCTGCTTTCCAGATTGGTATCTTACTATAAAATAGATTATAATTTTATATATACCAATATAAATAAGCTTAGCAAAACATTATTTCAGGAGGAAAAATGAACAGAGAGAAATTTACTCAACTAATTGAAAAGTTTACTACAACTCTAGATGCAAACAATAACCATCTACAAATGAATTCCTTTGGCATTAAACAAAATGACCATGTTTTTATACATCGATTTAATCAACGTACTGAGCCTTCTGATGTTAGAAGTCTGAGCAAAACCGTTCTGGCACTTGTTGTTGGCAGAGTTATTGAACTCTCAAAAGAAGGTGTATATTCTGAATTTAATCTAGATACATTAATTTTCCCTATCATTAAAGAGGTTATAAATCTTACTAATCAGAATAATCTTAAATATTTAGAAAAAGTGAAAATCAAGCATCTTTTAACCCATACTGTCGGTTATGAAGAAAAACTGCTAATGCGTGGTGATATTGCAGATATGGATCCTTTTAAATATCTTGATTACCTTATCAATTATCCGATTAAAAATGAACCTGGCCAAAAATATCTATATTCAAATGCTGGTTTTTATCTTTTATCTGTTGTTTTACAAGAATTTCTTAAGGAAGATTTATTTACCTTTATTGAAAGGGAATTATTTGAACCTTTAGAAATTAAAAATGCCAGCTGGATAAAGTATGGCAATTACTTGGCAGGTGCAACCAGACTGTGGTTACAACCAGAAGACTTAATTAAAATTGGAGAATTGCTGCTCCATAAGGGCAAATATCAAAATCGGCAGCTTTTGCCACAAACCTGGATTGAGAAGATGACAAATATTCAAGTGCTGAACCCTGATGTTGATTTAAGTGGACGAAAATATTTGCTGTATTATGCTTATGGCTATGGTATTTGGATTGGTAAAGAAAATTTATTTTTTGCCTCTGGCACAGACGGTCAATATATCGTTGTTATTCCAGAAAAAAAAGCCATAATCATTATTCAGGCTCAACAAAAAGATACCCATCCTATCAAAAGAATTATTGATGAAATCATCGCAAACTATTTATAAGCTAAAACTGAAACCAGAATTTAAAATTTTTAAAGGGGTGTAACCATACATGGCTACACCCTCAGTTTTAATCTTTTTAATATATTAATTGTTTCCTGTGTTGTAGAAGTTGATTCAGGATAAAAATTAAATATCATAACTAAAAAAATCAGTAAAACATAGGCGATTATAATACCAAATATTATAAATGCTATTACTTTCCACACCTTCTTTGCCCTGCTGTTTTTAATGGCCAGCTGTTCATTGATTCTGGAAAGCTGCTCAGCTAAAGCATCAGGCTTTTCTTCTATTTCAATTTTAGAACCTAAAAGCTGACTTACTGAAACCTCCAAAATCTCTGCCAGTTTAATCAGCAATTCAGAATCCGGAACTGATAAACCCTTCTCCCATTTAGAAATAGTCTGTCTTACTACATTAAGTCTAGTAGCCAACTCTTTTTGAGTCATACCCTTTTTTATTCGAAGTGCTTTTAAATTTTCTTGGAACATAATAATTTCCTCCTTTGCAACTTCATTATATTTATAAATCTGATGTTGCTCCAGCAATGCAAAATAACATTTTTGCCATAATCTCTATTTTAACAATAATATATCATGACAACCTTACATTTAAACATATAAAAAGCTTTGACAGTACAACAGTCAAAGCTTTATTCTTTAACTTTGATGACCAGCCAGCTTAGCCCTAATCTTTGTTGAGAAGTATTCTAAGACTATGGTCATAAAGATAATTCCTAACAACATCGCACCTGTATCAGACCATCTACGAGCATTGATTGCAAACATCAATTGTGCTCCAATGCCACCGGCTTGAACAATACCTAAGATAGTGGCATTTTTAACATTAATATCCAAACGATACAAAACGATAGAAATAATATTTGAGCTGAGTTGAGGAATAAGTCCATATCTTATTTTTTCAAAGGTTGAACATCCTGCCGCATCCAAGGCCTCAGCTATTCCCGGATTTAAATCTTCAATAACTTCAATTATCAGTTTTGATAACATACCAATAGAACCTATGGCCATTGAAAGTACACCAGCGAAAGCTCCAGGACCGATTGATTTAACAAACATTATACCTAACATGAAAGATGGAAATGCTCTTATAACACTAATCACTGTTAAACAAATATTATTAATCCATTTCGGAAACATATTTCTACTGGCCAGAAAAGCTAACGGAATAGCAAACACTAAACCAATAACTGTTCCTAAAAAGGCAATAGCTAATGTCTCAAATAGCATTTGTAATAAACCATACTTACCTAAATCTGTAATTATTTTCATTGAAGGATTAAATAAACCCTTAAAAGCATTAACAGCGATCATTAATCCTCTTTCATTTATTCCTTTAAATGAAATAGTGATTGTAGATAATATATAAAAAACTACAAAGGAAAGAAGACCAATAATAAATTTTGGTAAAACCGATGGGAATTTCTCTAATTGAGATTCAACAGTTAATTGTTTGTTTGTCATCCTTGCACCAACTTCTTCCTTAATTCTCGAGAGACAGTTTCAATAATTACTACTGTAATTACTAATACAATGACCATCAATCCCGTATTTCCATATCTTCTCCAGGTTAACTGTTCATTAATCTGAACACCGATACCACCAGCACCAACATAACCTAAGATAGCTGCACTTCTGACGTTGGTTTCAAAACAATATAAAACTGTTGACCAGAAATAACCTCTAATCTGTGGATATATTGCCTTAATCATACATTTAGCTCTACTGGCTCCTGTTGACTCTAAAGCTTCATAAGGTCCCATATCTACTGTTTCAATCTGTTCATATAACATTTTTACACAAATAGTATAGGTAAATATAGTGATAGAAACTGTACCAGCTAAAGTACCAGTTCCAATGACAATTGATAGAAGCTGAGCATAAACTAATGTAGGCAACGTTCTTAGCAAACTTAAAACACCTCTATGTGTCACTAGATATACATTATTTAATTTAAAGTTGCTAGAAAGGTAGAAACTTGTCGGTAAAGCTATCAGACAGCCTACTACTGTCCCAAGAATCGACATAACAATTGTATCGATCATCGGCTTTTGCAGATCCTTCCAGAAATTCCAGTTAGGCGGGATCATTTCTCTAATTAAATCCCAAAAAGCATTTGAACGTTGAATTAATCTGGGAATATCTACACTGGTAGCGATAGCACATAAAATTGAAAATATAATTACCACAATTGTAATATACGGTGTCCAATTAAATTTTTCTTTGACAACTTTACCATTTCCTAATGTATATGTACGCGGAAAGAAAATGTGTAAAATATCATCAATCATCTTTCTTCTCCTTCATTAAGTCATCGTCTGTAAGCTCACGTCCATAAATCATCTTCAATGTTTCATTGGTGATATCTTTTGTTGGACCATCATAAACAATCTTACCAGCATTGATGCCGATGATTCTATCAGCAAACTGCAGTGCCAAATCAACATGGTGAATATTAATAATAACTGTAATATTCATATCTCTATTGATTCGTTTAAAGTCTTCCATGACTACATCAGCCATAACCGGGTCAAGTGCTGCAACAGGTTCATCAGCCAGAATAATCTCTGGATTTTGGGCTAAAGTTCTCGCCAATGCCACACGTTGCTGCTGACCACCTGATAGTTGGTCTGCTCTTGAATAAGCTTTATCTAATATTCCAACTTTATCTAAAGCTTCTAATGCTTTTATTTTATCTTGCTTAGAATATAAGCCAAGTAATGTTCTTAGTAATGACATATCAGCAACTCTTGCTGCTAAAACATTATTGATAACCGAAGTTCTCATTACCAGATTGAAAGACTGGAAAACCATGCCAATCTTTCTTCTGAATTTTCTTAGTTCTTTTCCTTTTAAAGTAGAAACATCAATACCATTTACTGTTAATTTACCTGCAGTAATATCAATCATTTTATTGATCGTTCTAATTAAGGTTGACTTACCAGCTCCTGATAGACCGATAATAGCGACAAATTCGCCCTGTTCAATTTCTAAACTAACCTGATTTAAAGCTTTGGTTCCGCTGGCATAGACCTTGTCAACATTTTCAAATTTAATCATATTATGTTCGGGTTCCTCCCTGATTTTAAAAAAAGAGGATGCATTATTGTGCTAATGCACCCTCAAAAATAGTTTTTTTTAATTTTTATTGGAATAACGCGTTTGCCTGACGTGTTGAATCGTAGTCAGAGTCTTTTCCAGCAACATAACCCATATGGCTATAAGGTTTAACAGCTGCTCTACCTTCTTCAGTATTACCTAATTCAATAAATACTTCCTGTAAAGCTTTAATTAATTCTTCAGTCATAATTGGATTGTTTTTAGTAACAGATACAGTGTCATTCATGATGTAATCTGATACTGCGATAACTTTGATAATATCCCATACTGTTTTGCCTTCAGCAGCTAATTCAGGATAAGCAGCTTCAAATGCAGTAGTAGAAGCAGCATCTTTTCTTACGTCAGCATAACCAACAGTAATGTCACAACCACCTGTTAAAATACTTTCCATCATAACAGCATAACTTCCGTCAGGAGTAACATGTTCTAAGTTAACAACTGTACGTTTGTCATTTCCAGCGCCTTCACCAAATGTGTTATTTAACCATAAGCTTGGATAAACATAACCAGCACTTGAAGTAGAAGAACATACATACCAGTTTGCAGCATTTACATCTTCCCAAGTCAATGTATTAGCTTGAGCTTTTTCATATAAATCCATACCAATATCAGTAGTGATATTTACATAAATTAATGAAGCATAACCAGTAGCCATTCCTTCAGCGTCAGTAGTTCTTCCAGCATTCCAAGGGTCAATTCCTAAAGAAGGATCGATAACAACACCATCTTCACCAGCAACACCATAACGTAATGCTTCAACTAACAGTTCTACACCATCAGAATATAATACGTAGGTAGAAGCAGGAATTAAACCGACATGGATAGTACCAGAAACCATACCTTCACCAACTGCTGCATAGCTTGTACCAACAGATACTTCAACTTCATCAACTGTATAGCCTCTTTCTGCTAAACCATCAATGATAATTTGTGCTAATGAGCGGTAACCTAATTCTTCATTACCACCTGCAGCTTCCAAGATAACATCTGCGTCTTTTGATGGAACAAATGCAACTGTTAATTTTTCAATGTGTTTGTCGTCTTTTTTCGTTTTATCACCACAACCAACCATTGAGAAAACCATCAATAGGCTTAATAAAATAACTAAAAATTTTTTCATTGAGATAAATTCCCTCGCTTTCCACTTTTATTATATAACTATAAGACTAAAATTTCCATATAAAAAGAGGATTTGTTCTCCTTCATTCTTTTATCCTATATAATTAAGTTATAATTTTATTATGGGGGAACTATGAATCAGACAGTTAGAGCAGTTGGTATTATTTTTTGTATATTGTTTGCGATAATTTCTACATTTTTAAACAACAGATTCAGAAAAGATCTGGAAAGCAGTATACAGAATAATCATCCAGATATTGAAAAACAAACCAAAAAATATCTGCTTTTTCTGTCGGTTACCATAATGGTTATAATCTTATTTACAATAATTATTATATTATTAAAATAGAAACTTAACACCAGGTTTCTATTTCTCTATTCTTTTCGCTACCACTAGAAATCTACCATCAGTAATTGAAAAATCACAAGTAGAAATTGTTATAAGTTTATCACCGTATTCAGCTGTTACTTTAGTATCATATAAGGCATACTCTTTGCAGGTGTCAACATACTTATCAAAATCAGCACTGCTGGTAAAATTGATATAGTTATAAAAAGGGAATTTATCATTTCCGGTATTTACCTTGATACTGAATACAGCAATAATTTCATATTGATGGCACTCATAGATTGTGTCAAAATTAATAATTGGATGTTGATGATAGAATTCAACATCTTTATATTTTAGAAGCGCATAAAACATCGAACCATCGCTTCGACGATGTCCGTGAATTATGACATTATCTGAAGGAGCGAAAACATCACAGTTTTCCTGCACATATGGCAAACCACCAAACGAATATTCTTTGTTAAAATTCCTATGCAAATAGTAGTTTTTAATACTTTTTTTCTGCATTACCGGAAAATCAATAGTAGTTTCTTCAATTTGAATCCAACCAACCATATCATTGTTTTGTTCATATAGTTTTTGATATGATTCAAGTTTTCTTTTTTCAATTTCATTCAATGCTTCCTGCTGCTGTTCAATATTATCTGTTGGAACTTTAATATTTTCTCCTCTATCTAATTGATTTCTTAATACCGAAATTCCTTTTTTAGCTTTAAATGAATCAATATAATAATAGGCAACAAAAGATGAACTGATAACAAATATTACCGTCAATAACCCTATAATAATGTTGAACTTCAAGCGAATCTTTTTTTCAATATTCATATAAGAATAATACCACACTTTATTGAATATATCCTATAATAAAAACATGAAAATGAAAAAAAGAATTGAAAAATCAACCAATCTGGACAAATATTTAAAACAAATATTCTTCTCCAAAAAAGATATTCATCTTTTAAAAATGGAAAGTCGAATTAAAGTTAATAACAAAATCATTAATTCCGATATATTTGTAAATGAAAATGATCTTTTAGAAATTGATGTTATCAAAGAGGAAGAAATAGATAAAAAACCCGTTTTCCAGGACATAAAAATTCTTTATGAAGATGAATTTCTCTTAATTGTTGATAAACCTGCAGGAATTATTATTCACAGCGATGGAAACAAAAATAATATAACTTTAGATAGCCTGGTTGCCGGATATTATCAATCAACCAATCAAAAACATCGAGTGTTACACGTCCACAGATTAGATAAAGAAACTAGTGGTTGTATTTTATACTGTAAACAATCATATCTGATATCTTATTTTGATAATTGCATTGCCAACAATCTGATCCAAAGAAACTATCTGGCTTTGGTTTCAGGCACTATCGATAGAGCAGCTACAATTAAAAAACCTATTGGAAAAGACAGACATATAAACAATAAATATCGTGTTTCTAAAACCGGAAAACAAGCCATAACCTTTATCCGACCACTTAAACAAAATAGCAATTCCACTTTAGTAAAATGTAGTTTGCAGACAGGCAGAACTCATCAGATAAGAGTACATTTACAATCTATTGGTCATCCTGTTATTGGTGATACAATATACGATGGCAAAAGGCACAATCGATTAATGTTACATTCTTATCAGCTATCATTTGTTCATCCGATAAATAACAAACAAATTACTGTTGAATCAAAAATAAACTACAAAACTTTTAATACCGAATAAAAAAGAGCTAAATTGCTCTTTTTTGATTTATCCAATAATATTCATAGCATCTAAAGCAATTAAGATAAAGACAATTACCAGTCCTGTTATTCCCAGAGCAATAATGATATCTAATTGTCTGACAGTAACATTCAATTTGTCATATTGGGCTTCTTTTGCTTTTTGCCAAGCTGATTTTTCTTTTTTCATTACTTTCTAGCTACGTATTTGCGAATGTCAATAGCTACAGCTGTAACAATTACTAAACCTTGAACAATAAAGTTGAAATAAGGGTTAACACCCAAAAACTGTAGAACAACTTTTAAAAGTTCAAAGACCAGAACACCAATTAATATTCCACTGACTGTACCAATACCACCTGTAGTAGAAACACCACCAATGGTACAACCAGCAATAGCTTCCAATTCATAACCTTGTCCTAAGCCGGCATTTGCTCCTCCAGATTTGGCTGCTAATAAATAGCCTGCAAAAGCATACATAAATCCAGCTAAAGTAAAGATTAAAATCTTACTTTTCTTAGTATTTACACCTGATACTTCAGCGGCAATCTCATTTCCACCAATAGCATACATATATTTACCATAGGTAGTTTTCTTATATAAGAAGGCAAATATCAGGCCAAACACAATCGCAAACAAGACGTAAACAGGAATTCCCGGATACTTCCCTATCGGTAACAGTTTTGCACTGAGTGTTTCACTGAATACTTTTTGATAACCGCCAACCGGTTGAGAATTAGTGAAAATAAGGGCAATACCATAGACAATTGTCTGAGTTCCCAGCGTTGCGATAAATGGTGGAACATTTAATACAGCAATAATCAAACCGTTTATTAATCCAATAAGTGAACCAATAATCAGTACTATAACTAATACCAACCACATATTCATCTCAGGAATTTGTGGATACATCTTTGAAGCATAATCAGCACGTTGTACCAATACTGCTGTAATACAGGCAGCAATACCAACTATTCTACCAGCTGACAGGTCTGTTCCTTTAATAATCAGACAGCCTGAAATACCTAAGGCAATCAGAAAACGAACACCTGTATTTGAAGCCAGGTTATTAAAGTTGTTAAACGAGAAAAAGTTTTCGACCGTTAAACCAACTACCAAACTTACAACAGTCAAAATAACGACGATTGGATTTCCTTTTAAATAATCTATTATTTTCTTAAAAAATGATTTTACTTTTTCCATGAATTATCCTCCTATTCGAACTTTGTTGCAAGTTCCATAATGTTTTCTTGAGTTGCATCTTTACCATCAATAAATCCTGTAACTCGACCATCACACATAACCATTATTCTATCAGCCATACCAATGAGTTCAGGCATTTCACTTGAAATCATGATAATACTTTTACCCTGTTTCGCCAGATCAGCAATAATAGTATATATTTCATACTTTGCCCCAACATCTATTCCCCTGGTTGGTTCATCTAGAATTAATACATCTGGATTATTAGCTAACCAACGTCCAACAAGCACCTTTTGCTGATTTCCTCCAGAAAGTGACTTGATTAAAGTTTTACTGGACGGGGTTCTGATATCCATTTTTTCAATGTTTTCTTGAACTAGAGCTTCAATTTTTTTGTCATTAATCGCAATTCCATAATCTAAATACTGATTTAAGGAAGCAATTGAAATATTATCAGCGACACTTAATACACCTAAAATTCCACTATGACGCCTATCCTCTGTTAACATCGCGATACCACTATCGATAGCATCTTTAGGTCGATTAATCGTCATTTCTTTTCCAAGATATTTAATTGTTCCGGTAGTATGTGAACGAATCCCAAATAATCCTTCCATCAGCTCTGTTCTTTGAGCTCCAACCAGTCCAGCGACTCCTAATATTTCACCCTTTCTTAAATTAAAGGTAACGTTACGGAAACTATGAGGATTTATAGAAGTAAAGTTTTCGACTTCAAAAACAACCTCTCCTGGAACATTTTCCTTTACCGGATACAGATTTGTCAATTCACGACCTACCATCTTAGAAATAATAAAGTCATTAGTCAAATCTTTTGCATCCCAGGTACCTATATATTTTCCATCACGCATGATCGTAACTTCATCAGATATTCTTAATATTTCATCCATCTTATGAGAAATATAAACTATTGCGACATTACTTTCTTTTAAATCTTCAATAATTGTAAATAATGCTTCTACTTCATTATGAGTTAAAGAAGAAGTCGGTTCATCTAAAATCATTACTTTACAGTTGGCAGAAATAGCCTTAGCGATTTCCACTGACTGCATTTGAGAGACACTCAATTCACCTAACATTTGTCGAGGATCAAAATCCATACGAACTTTTTTGAGCAAAGCTTCTGTGTCAGCATACATTTTATCGTGATCAACAACAGGGATAAAGCCAAAAAGTTTCTTTATCGGATAACGACCAAGAAAAATATTTTCTCCAATTGTACGTGCTGGTATTGGTTGAAGTTCCTGATGAACCATCGCAATACCCATTTCCAAAGCTTCAGCAGGATTTTTTATTTCAATTTTTTCTCCCTCAAAAATGATTTCTCCTGAGTCCATGTGGTAGATACCAAACATACATTTCATCAAGGTGGATTTACCTGCTCCATTCTCTCCCATCAGAGCGTGAACAGTTCCTGGCTTTAATGAAATTTGAGCGTTATCTAATGCTTGAACACCTGGAAAAGCTTTATTTATTCCACGCATTTCTAGACAATATTCTTGCATATTGAACCTCCAAATAATATAAGACTGATATTATTATACAGCCACATCAAAAGTATTGTATATATTGTATACTTATATTTTTATTTTTAAAATAGGTGAGCCAAAAGCCCACCTATTACTCTGGTACTATTTGATAACTTTAGCTATTAGGTTTACTCAATTAGTTAAAGTAGTTAATGTCAACTTTAACGTAGTCTACCCAATAGTAGTTGTCAACAGGTTCACCATTTAATAACTTGATTGCTACATCAACTGCTGTGTGTGATTGACCAATGTGGTCATTTAATACTGTACCGGTCATAGTGCCTTCTTTAACCATTTCCTGGCATTCGTCAAGAGCATCTACACCTAACAGGTAAACGTCTACACCTACAGTTCTGCCAGCATCTCTAAGAGCTTGAGCAGCACCTAAAGCCATACCGTCATTATTACAGAATACAACTTCAATCTGATCACCAAATTGTGCTAAAGCATTAGCTACTAATTCCTGACCTTTTGTCTGGTCCCAAATAGCTGTATCCTGGTATAAGCAATTTACTTCTACACCAGCATCTACTAAAGCTTTAATTGAATATTCTGTTCTGTATTGCGCGTCAACGTTTTCAACGTCACCCATAATCATGATGTAATTAACTACACCATCACCATTGATATCTCCTTTGTTTTCTAATGCTAAGACGATTTCACCCTGGTAAGTACCTGACTGACGAGCATCAGCACCAACATAACAAACATTTGGATTATTTAAGATTCCTTCATAAGATTCATCACCAGCATCACCTAAAGGTTCACGGTTAATCAATACTAGAGGAATATCTGCAGCAACAATCTTGTCGATTAACACTTCTGCAGAAGAAGTTTGAACTAAGTTAAGGATAATAACATCCATTCCCTGAGCAATGAATGTATCAATCTGGTTAGATTGCTCATCCATTGAATCTTTTCCATCAACGAATGATAAGTCATACTTAACTGTATCAGTTTCAAGTGATTTAAAATAGCTTGCGATTTCTTCACGATATAAAGTCATGAAGTTATCATTGTAACGATAGATAGCAACGCCAACTTTGTAAGTTTTTACAGCTGGATCATCACCACCTGGTTTACATGCAGTTAGTGAGAAAATCATCATTAATGCAAGTAATAGAGTTAAAAGTTTTTTCATTTTCATTTTCCTTTCCCAAAAAAACATAATATGGCTTCAAATTATATCTCATAATTCTTTAGCCAATTTAATCTTAACAACTCTTTTTTTAACTGTCAACCTTTTTTGTAATCGCTTACATATTGTTTTAAATTTCACAAAAATTTCATAAACGACCCAAAAAAAAGGCTCTCATATATGAGAACCTTGCATTTTATTACTTATTTAACTGTTGATTGAATCAATTCTAAGACTTCTTCATCTGTTTCAAGTTCTAAAGCTTTATTAGCTAATTCTTTCATTTCAGCATACGATAAACTGTTAACAATCTTTCTTGCTCTTAAAATTGAAGTAGCACTCATTGAGAATTCGTCCAGTCCTAAACCAAGCAATACTGGAATAGCATCTGGCTCACCAGCCATTTCTCCACACATACCAGCCCATTTTCCGTGTGCATGTGCACCGTCAATAGTCATCTTGATTAAGCGTAGTAGTGATGGATTAAACGGTTGATACAGATAAGAAACTTTTTCACTCATTCTATCTGCTGCCATTGAATATTGAATCATATCATTGGTTCCAATTGAGAAGAAATCAGCAATTTGCGCAAACTTGTCTGCTAACACCGCAGCTGCTGGAATTTCAACCATCATTCCAACTTGAATATCATCACCAATAGTTACTCCTTCAGCAACCAGTTTAGCTTTTTCTTCTTCATAAACGCCCTTTGCTTCTTTAAACTCATTGATAGTCGCAATCATTGGGAACATAATTCTCAGTTTTCCATAAGCAGAAGCTCTAAGTAATGCTCTTAATTGTGTTCTGAAGATTTCTTTCTGGTCTAAGCATAATCTGACTGCTCTATAACCTAAAAATGGGTTCATTTCTTCAGGGAACTCGTAATAATCTAAATGCTTATCTCCACCAATATCAAGTGTTCTGACTACTACCGGTTTATCACCCATTGATTCTAAAACCTTCTTGTAAGCTTCAAACTGCTCTTGTTCTGTTGGCCAGTCTTTTGCACCCATATATAAGAACTCAGTTCTATATAGGCCGATACCTTCACCACCATTTTCTAAAACAGCTGCCACATCATCTGGTGTTCCGATATTAGCCGCCAGCTCAACATGATGTCCATCAACAGTTACCGATTCTTTGTCTTTGTATTCTTTTAAAGCTGCAACTTCTTCTTCGTATCTTTGAGCTTCAACTCGATATTTAGCAATTGTTTCTTCATCCGGATTGATAAACACTTTCCCTTTTAAAGCATCTAGAATCAGCATATCTCCGTGTTTAACAGTTGACATGATATCAGTTACACCGACTACTGCTGGAATTTCTAAACTTCTAGCCATAATTGCTGAATGTGAAGTTCTTCCACCGATTTCTGTCGCAAATCCTTTAGTGAAATCTTTGTTTAATTGAGCAGTATCTGAAGGAGTTAAATCATGTGCTACAACAATAACTTCTTCATCAATCAAAGATAGATCAGCAATATTTACACCAAGAATATGATATTTAATCCTTCTGGTAACATCTTTAATATCAGCTGCTCTTTCTCTCATGTATGCATCTTCTAAAGATTCAAACATGCTGATAAACATTCCGGCTACTGCGTCTAAAGCAAAATCAGCATTTACCATTTCACTGTTAATCTTATCGATTACCCCATCACACAGAGCTGGATCTTGACAGACCATTAAATGAGCATCGAAAATCTTCAGTTCTTCTTCAGACAGTCTGCCTGTAGCTTTTAATTTGATTACTTCGATATCTCTTTTACTTTGTTCAAGAGCTCGATTGAACTTTTCAATCTCCACAACTGGATCTGATTCTACACGTTCAATAATAATTTCTGGCGTCTCTAATTTGTACGCTTTAGCGATAGTAATACCGCTACTTGCTGCAATTCCTTTTAACATTTTTTCTTTTTCTCCCCGTAATTTTATTAATTTAATATTATCATTATTAAACTACCTTTTCAAGCAAGCCAAAAATTGTTCCATAGCCTTGCGCTTAAGAGAATAATACGTACTTTGAGAGTAATAATCATTCCACCAGTATGTTTCTCTTTTATTTATATACTCTTGGGTTAGTATTCTTTTAGAATCTTCGTCAATCTCATCCAATGCAAACTGAACCAAAAGATATAAGTCATAATTTTTGTCCTGCCGATTGTAGTTTTCAAGCAAAAATTTACTTTTATTACATTTGTCAAATATACTCTTTACTATTTGACTCATTTCTCTAAAATCTGTTGTCATAATAATCCCCATTATTTAATTAGCTTTTCTAAATCACTTCATCATCTAAAAAAACAATACCTGCTGAATTTCTTGCTTTAGTTAACACCTCCATTACCGCTACCGAATGTTCTAATAATTTATAAGCCTGATTAAAATCTTTGTTATCAATAATTTCTGCAAACTTCTTAAATTCATGTTCCATTCGATGAACATTGTCACACAAATCATAATAAACCGGTTCTTCCTTATTTAATTGGTGATAAAAATGTGTCAAGGTGAATAAAGGTGATGAAGTGTAAATACAACCTTTATTACCTTCAATACAGTTCAATAGTGGACTACCACAATCTTTAGCCGCAATTAATGTCGCTACAAAATTGTCATACTCCAATATTAAGATGCCCGAAGTATCGATATTTTTTTCTATATTTGGATAATATTTAACCTTCTTTGGTTTTCCGAATAATCCAACTAAATAATGAACATTATAAACATTTAAATCCATTAATGCCCCACCTGACTTTTGGTAATCAAAAGCCGGTAAAATTATACCTTTTTTAAAAGCGTCATATCTGCTTGAATACTGAGTATAATTTAAAATTACAATCTTTACATCTCCAATAGTTGGCAGTAATTTTTTTATTTTATGATAGTTAGGATTGTGCTGATTGCTGATAGCTTCAACTATTATCAGTTGTCTTTGCTTTGGCTATCTTTTCCAGCATTTTTGCCTGTTTACAGTTTGATGTAAAAGGTTTTTCAACAATAACGTTCTTATCAGCTAAAAGTGCCTATTTGGCCATAAGATAATGCAGATGATTTGGAACATCCAAATAAACCGTATCAAATTCTTTATTTTCTAAAAATAACCGGTAATCGGTATAAACATATTTTATATCATGTTCTTTACTCAGCTTGTTCAGTTTGTCAATTGATCTGGAAGTTGCAACAATCGCAACAATTTCAATCTGTTTTAAATTACCTATAAAATCAAATAGCGTATCAACAATAAGTCCTGATCCTGCTATTCCAACTTTCATCACTGTCTCTTTTTATTCAATTTCAAAAAACTTATATAGGTCCTCTCTTCTATCTTCCATATCCTGATAACCCAGATTAAACAACTCTTCCAGTTGCTCATAACTGCCGCTTAATCTGGTAACCCCACAATCTTTAGATGGTCTGATTAATAAAGCCTTGCCCTGCTTTTCTAAATCCTGTACCATTCCCAACTCATGATAGAATGAGTCTACACGATTATCGATATTAGCTAACATTGTCGGAAATTTTCTATATACCAGCTTCAAAATTTTATCTAAAATAAAGCCGTTTGGTTTTCTGATGTAACCTTCATCTTTAGTAATAATTACTAAATTCTTGTCATGTCCTGTAGCTAGACTTCTTTCAATAGAAATCATTGTTCTAATACCGCCATCTAAAAATCTTTGACCATTAATTTCTGTCATCTTTCCAGCTAATGGCAAGACACAGCTGGCTTTAATATAGTCTCCACGTTCATCAAAATCGTTCTTCCCATAATATTCTAAAACTTCTTTATCCATATTAAACAGGCCTATTTCAACTTCTCTATCTGTCTGTTTTAAATAATCTAAAGCCTCTTTATAAAATGGTGCAAAATATTTCTCTTGTAAATATCCCATACCCATTAGACCACCTTCATTTAATAATGGTCTAATGCCAATTACTCCCTTATCTTTAATACCTACAGTAGAAACATATTTCATCTCTTCAATTCTTTCAGCAGCATAACAAAAAGCGTAGGCCGTTGTCGCTGAAATTGAAACTGAATATTTTATATAAATATTATTATCACTCAGCCATTTCAAAGCACCCGCTGTATAGCAACCTCTAAATCCTCCGCCTTCCAGCACTAATCCAATATTACTTTTCATATTAAATCCTTTCATCATGATCGAAAACGACATTTGATTGTAGCGAAAATTCCGTTAAAACTTTTAAATCAACTAAGCCGTTTTTACAACAACAAACGAAATCTATCAATTGATTAGTATATTAATAAACATACTACTGATCAATTAAAATAATTCCCTTGTTTTCATTATATACCATTTTTCTATTTTCTTCCCTTGATTGATAATATTAAAATTGAATTATCCCTTTATTTTTTTATTTTACTGATTATTTTTAGAATCTGTTACTTTAAAATGAAACAATATTACTTCAAAAACCAGGTAAGAAAAGATAACTTTGACTGTACAATCACATCAGTTTTAAACAGTTGGACAACAGTATAAATCTTTTCCAGTTTATCAAATCACAATTTTACCCTTCTTTTCTTCTTTGCCACTGCAAACAAAAATAATTTCTGCTTTCTGATTAAACCGGCTTCTTCTATAAACATCTTCAAACATAATTTGCTTTTATTAATTCTATTATTATAAATTATTCTTTCTTTTCCAAATCAATCTGATAAATCATCTTTTTTCTTTCTTCAGGAAACAACGGATGCCAGAATGGCACACGTACTGTTTTAATATATCTGGCCCTGATAGCTTCAATCGTCTTTCTGGAAGCCTCGTTTTCTGGATTACAGGTAACAATCAATTTTTTCATTCCAAAATCTCTTGCCAGATCAATCAGCATTAAAGCTGCCCTTCTGGCATAGTTATTTCCTCGAAATGCAGGCTCAATTCTATAACCAATATTGCCGTAATAATAAAGTTCCGGATTATGATATAATCGTAAATCACAATAGCCTATATATTCATTTGTCTCTTTCAGATAAATAAAATAGCTTATTTGTCGATCGAAAAAATAATCCATCCTTAAAATAATCAAATCATCTTCTAATTCTCTAAAATTTACTATTTTCTTCATATCAGTTATTTGTTCTCCTATTTATTATTGTACTGGATTTTACTAAATATTTGTGTTATTATTCTTTATACGGAGATATAAAGAGCTATTTATAACTTTTAAAAATATCTCTTGTCAAATCAGCATTACTTGTGGTATTATTTATAAGCACTGAAATTCAGACAATGGAGTAGTACTCAAGAGGCTGAAGAGGCGCCCCTGCTAAGGGTGTAGGTCGGGAAACTGGCGCGAGAGTTCAAATCTCTCCTACTCCGCCATTCTCTTATTGATTAAAAACTTATATATTTATACGGTCCAGTGGTGTAGTGGTTAACATGCCTCCCTGTCACGGAGGAGATCGCGAGTTCGATCCTCGTCTGGACCGCCATCTTGCAGGTGTAGTTCAATGGTAGAACGCGACCTTGCCAAGGTCG
>JAAYOQ010000022.1 GCA_012520255.1 Erysipelotrichia bacterium
TATTGAGGAATTAAAAAAAATTAAGCCAGAAATTGAAATAAAAGTAGTATGTAAAAAAGTTGATGAAGATATTAATGCTGCTATTAGAAATGAAAAACAAAACAAGAATTTATTTAAAAGGCTTAAACCAGCTATTAAATATTATTTTTTAATTCATAAACAAATGTATTATATTGCTACAAGTAAAGTAATAATTATCGATGGATATAATTTACCAATTAGCATCTTAAAACATAAGAAAGGTACTGTAGTAATTCAGTTATGGCATGCTTTAGCAGCTATTAAGCAATTTGGTTATCAAACTATTGGTAAAGCATATGGATTAAAAGAGGATGTTGCAAGGATTTTAAAAATGCATAATAATTACGATTATATAATCTGTGCTAGTGAAGCTATGAGACAACCATTTGCAGAAGCGTTTAATACTCCAATTGAAAAAGTATTGCCAATTGGAACTCCTATTATTGATTACTTATTGACTGAAGATAATGAAAAAGAAGAACAAATTAAAAAAGCATTTCCGCAATTAAGAAAGAAACAAAATGTATTATATTCACCAACTTTTAGAAATGATGACAATTATAATTTCCAAGATTTAATAGATAATTTTGATTATGAAAAATATAATTTAGTTATGACGATACACCCAAAAAGCAATATTAAAATTGAAGATAAAAGAATTACTGTTGTTCATGATAATAAATTTAGTACACTTGACATTTTAAAGTGCATGGACTATATTATTACCGATTACTCAGCAATAGCAGTTGAAGCCCTAGTTTGCAATAAAAAAGTAATGTTTTTTTTGTATGATTATGAAGAATATTCAAAACAAAATGGTTTGAACATTGACTTGTTTGAGGAATATCCTTTATATACATCAAAAACTACTAAAAAATTGTTAAAAGTGTTAGAAGAAGAGAATTATGATTTAAAAGAATTAAAAAGATTGAGAGAAAAATATGTGCTTAATATACCAGGTAATTGTACAAAAAGGATAATCAATTTAATTAGAAAGGAATTATAATGAAGAAACTGAAGGTATTTTTAATAAAATTATGTAAGAAGAATAAATTGTTATGGAGGTTTTTAAAGAAAATTAAAAACCATTTGACAAAATTGAAAAAAGGAGTTAAAAAACTGAAAAGGAGAAAAAATATATTTTTAACCAATTTATCCAAAAAAAACTATTTGTTTAGAATAACATTAAGAAAAATTAGACATATTAATCGTAAATCGAAATATATATATTATATGTTAACTAATAAAGTTGATGATAAGGTTATTTTGTTTGAAGCTTTTGGCGGACGAAACTATACATGTTCACCAAAAGCAATTTATGAAAAAATGCTTACAATGGAAGAATTTAATGATTACAAATTTGTTTGGTCATTTATAAATACGAAAAAACATAAAATAAAAGAAGATGAAAGATTAATTATTGTTAAAACTAATAGTGAAGATTATTTTAAATACTTTGCTTCTGCAAAATATTGGATTGTAAATTCAATGGTACCATTACACTTTATAAAAAAGAAAGATCAAATTTATATTCAATGTTGGCATGGGACTCCTTTAAAAAAGTTGAGATATGATATAAAAGCAGATGGAAATATTTTTAACACTCAAAAAGAGTGGAAAAAAAGCAATGATATTGATGCAAAAAGATTTGATTTTTTTATATCACCGTCAAAATATTGTACTGAAAAATTTACTTCAGCCTTTAATTTAAAAGCACTAAATAAAGAACATATTCTTATAGAAGAGGGATATCCAAGAAATGATTCTTTATTTAACATAGATTCAAATAAAATTTTAAAATTAAAGAAAAAATTAAAAATAAATTCTGCAAAAAAAGTGTTACTTTATGTCCCAACATTTAGGGATAATCAACATGAATCGGGTGTAGGATATACTTATGATTTACAATTAGATTTTAAATTGTTAAGAGAAAAAATTGGCAATAATTACATTGTTCTGTTTAGGGCACATTATCTTGTAGCGAGTAAAATTGATTTTAGCGAATACAAAGATTTTGTTGTAAATGTATCAAATTACGATGATATTAATGACTTGTATATAATTAGTGATATAATAATAACAGATTATTCTAGTGTTTTTTTTGATTTTGCAAATTTAAAAAGACCTATTATATTTTATATGTATGATTATGATGAGTATAAAAATAAATTAAGAGATTTTTACATTTCGATGGATGAATTACCAGGACCAATTGTAAAAACTCAAAAAGAACTAGAAAAAGCTATTCTGGATACCGATAAACATTTTGTAAACAATCAAGAAAAATATGAAAAGTTAAATAATAAATATAATTATTTGGATGATGGTAATGCAAGTGAAAGAGTTATAAGGAGGATATTTAAATGAAAAAATATATTAAATATTTTAAAAAAATCAAAAATATATTTTCACCAAAACTCAAATATTTAACATATTACAAAACACTAGTTATTAATGAAAATTGGATTCTATTGGAATCACAACATGGTAGAGGGGTAGATGGGAATATTTTTTATATTTTATATGAACTTAATAAAAATAAATATAAAAATTTTGAAATATTTTTAACTGTTAATAAAAGCAGTATCGCAAAAATAAAAAGAAAATTAGAAAAATATAACTTAAAAGCTAAGCTTATTTTTATTGGTTCAAAGGAATATTATAAAGTAATCGCAAGTGCTAAATATCTAATCAATGATAATACTTTTCAGTCTTTCTTTATAAAAAAAGATGGTCAAATATATTTGAACACTTGGCATGGCACACCATTAAAAACATTAGGTAGAGAAATGGTAAAAGATTTTCACAACATAGGTAATGCCCAAAAGAACTTTATTGTTGCAGATTATTTGTTGTATCCAAATGAATTTACTTTTGAAAAAATTACAAATGATTATATGATCAAATCATTGACTAAAGCTACACATATTTTAGCTGAATATCCTAGGAATGAAGGTTTAGTTTGGGATAATGTAGAAAAAATAAAAGAAGAAATGAATTTAACGAATAAGAAAATTTATACATATATGCCAACTTGGAGAGGCGTTGTATCTAAAATTGATAGTAAGTCAAATACATATATTCAATATTTTTTATATGAAATTGATAAAAAATTAAAGGATGATGAAATTTTATTTGTTAATTTACATCCAATCGCTTCTAAAGGCATTTCTTTTTATGGTTTGAAAAAAATAAAAAAATTTCCTGACAGATATGAAACATATGATTTTTTAAAAATTAGTGATGTATTAATAACTGATTATTCTAGCGTAATGTTTGATTATATGCAAACAGGGAAAAAATGTGTTTTATTTACATTCGATAAAGAAGAGTATTTTCATAATCGAGGATTATATATTAATTTAAAAGATTTACCATTTAAACAGACTGAAAACATAGAAGATTTAATGAATGAAATTAGAAGTATGCATATTAAATACGAAAATAAAGATATTAACAAATTTATCCCGTATGATGCTCGTAATGTAACTGAAAAAATTCTTGATTTGGTCATATTCAATAAAAACAATAATTTAAAAATTATAAAACAAAAACCAAATCAAAAAGAAAATGTGTTAATTTATGCTGGAAGTTTACAAAAAAATGGAATTACGACTGCAATGAAAAATCTAATAGAAAATTTAGATTTGAATAAAAGAAATTATTATCTTACTTTTTATGCTGCATCAATAGCTGGAAATTCAGAAACTTTAAATTCTTTTCCAAAAGAAATTAATTATATTGGAATAATGGGGAAAGCAAATTTTAATATAGTAGAGAAAATTGTGTTTGCATTATATGGTTTGAAAATAATAAATTATAAACTTTTTTTTAAATGTTTAAAGAAAGCTTATGGTTTGGAAATAAAAAGAAATTTTGGAAATATACAATTTTCAAATGTAATTCATTATACAGGTTATGGATATAAAGGTTTAACTTTATTTAGTCAATTTAATTCAACAAAAACAGTTTTTGTTCATAGTAATATGGTAGAAGAAGTAAAGAATAATAGAGTAAATCCAAAAAGACTGGATGTTGTGTATCATAATTATGATAATATAGCAATAGTAACAAACGATATGTTTAAACCGACAAAACAAATAATGAAAAATAAAAAAATAGAAAAAATTAAAGTAATAAACAATGTTATCGATTATCAAAATATAAAAATATTATCAAAATGCGAAGTTTCTTTCGACAAAAACACTATTTCTAGTTTTACAGAAGAAGAATTATTAAATATTTTAGAAAATAAAAAATCCAAAAAATACATAACAATAGGTAGATATTCTAAAGAAAAAGGTCATTTTAGATTGATTAATGCTTTTAATAGAATTTGGGTTAATAATAAAGATACATATTTAATAATTATTGGTGGACACGGAAATATATATGAAAAAACAATTAATTATATTGCAAGTTTGGAATGTGGTACAAATATAATTACTATAAAATCAATTAGTAATCCTTTTCCAATATTGAAAAAATGTGATTATTTTGTTTTATCATCATTTTATGAAGGATTTGGTCTGGTATTAGCTGAAGCTGACATATTGGGCTTGCCAGTTATTTCAACAGATATTCTAGGTCCTAGAACTTTTATGAAAGAAAATGGTGGAAAATTAGTTCCAAATTCAGAGGACGGGATATATGAAGGAATGCTTGATTTATTAAATGGAAAAATTAAGGCAATGAATATAGATTACGAAGAATATAACAGAAAAGCTATTCACGCTTTTGAAAATCTGTTAAAGAAATAAATAAAATGTAAAAAATGGAAAGAAGAGAAAGCAATATGAAAGAAAAACATGGAAATAAAAATAAGGTAGTATTAACATATGGTACATTTGATATTTTACATTATGGCCACATAAGATTACTTAAAAGAGCAAAAGCATTGGGAGATTATTTAATAGTTGCAATATCAACAGATGAATTTAATGATATTAAAGGGAAAAAAGCATATTATGATTACGAAACAAGAAAAGAAATGCTAGAAGCAATCAGATATGTAGATAAAGTAATACCAGAAAATGATTGGGAACAAAAAACAAAAGATGTCTTGGATAATAATGTTGATATTGTCACAATGGGTGATGATTGGACAAATAGTGCGCGATTTGAATATTTAAGAGAATATTGTGATGTTGTTTATTTAAGCAGAACTGAAAATATATCAACGACAAGAATTAAATCTGATTTAGAACTAACAAATGAGGAAGAAACAAAAAAGTAAGATATGATTAGATTTTTTATAAATATAAAAAAATATTATAAGTACGCTTTGTATCAAGCTAAAGCTGAATTAAAAGCAGAAGTAGCAAATTCATATTTGAATTGGATATGGTGGATTTTAGACCCATTGTTTTTCATGATTATTTATTCATTTGTTGTTCAAGTTGTATTTGGTAATAGTCAAAAATATTTTCCAGTATTTGTATTTACTGCACTAACTTGTTGGGATTTCTTTAATAGAATGATAAGTGGTTCTGTTAAATTAGTAGTAAATAATCGAACAGTTGTTACTAAAGTGTATATTCCAAAATATATTTTGCTTTTATCTAAATCATTTACATATTTATTTAAATATTTTATATCATTTGTATTGTTATTAATTTTAATGTTATTTTTTAAAGTGCCTTTTACTTGGTCTATGTTATGGGCAATACCAATAACATTTGTTTTATATGTAGTATCATTTGGAATTGCTAGTATTTTAATGCATTTTGGTGTATATGTGGATGATTTAGCTAATGTTACTAATATTGTATTAAGATTTCTCTTTTATTTATCAGGTATATTTTATGACATCAAGTCAAGACTGGAATCTAAAAAATTTTGTGGATTAAATTTATCATATGTTTTATTAAGATATAATCCAATTGCAAATATAATATACGAAATGCGAGTAACATTATTAGATGGTGGTACTCCAAGTATTAAATGGTTAGTTGCTTGGTTTATAATGGGAATAATTTTAACAATAATAGGAGTAAATACTATTCATGAATATGAAAATAGCTATGCTAAGGTGATATAAAGATGATTTTAAAGAAAAAGTATTTAAATAAAAAAGATAATAAAATTGCTATAACTATAAAAAATTTAACGATTACATATAAAACAATAAAAAAGTTTTCTATTAAGAAGAATTTGTTAAGATTTAAGAAATCTAAATTAGATACTTTTACGGCTATTGATGATGTTAGTTATGATGTTGAAGCAGGTAAAATTATTGGAATAATCGGGAAAAATGGTTCTGGTAAAAGCACTTTACTAAGAGCAATTGCTGGTATATTTTCACCAGATTCTGGAATAATAGATTTACATGACAATACAGTTTCTTTGTTAAGTATTGGTGTAGGTTTTCAAAGGAAATTAACTGGAATAGAAAATATTTATTTAAATGGTTTATTATTAGGATTTACCGAAAGTGAAATTAAAGAAAAAATGAATGATATCATTGAATTTGCCGATATTGGAGATTTTATTTATAAGCCAGTTCAAACATATTCAAGTGGTATGTATTCAAAATTAGCATTTGCTATAACTTCAATTTTAGAAACAGATATTATATTAATTGATGAAGTATTAAGTGTAGGAGATGCTGAATTTCAAAAGAAAAGCTATGATAGGATGAAAGAATTAATAACTGCTGAACATAGAACAGTATTAATTGTGTCACATAATGCATCAACGATTAAAGAATTATGTGATGAAGTTATTTGGTTACACGATGGTAAGATAAAAGAAATAGGTGAACCAGGTGCAGTTATGGACAATTATTTAAAATTTATGGGGAGAAAATAAAGAAAAAGGATATTATTCGTTAACTAAGCGAAAAATTTTATTTAGCATTAAAAATAAAAATGTTTAATTTTGCGAAGTTTAATTTTGCGAATGTTTAATTTCGCAAATGCTTAATTTCGCATAGTATTTTTATGTTTGAAATGATATAATAATAAGAGTGTTAAAAGGGAGGAAAATATTTAATGAATAATAAATATGTCTACTTATTTGATGAAGGCAATGCAAGTATGAAAAATATCCTGGGTGGTAAGGGTGCAAACTTAGCTGAAATGATTAACTTAGGTTTGCCAGTACCTGGGGGTTTTACAATTACTACCGATGCATGTAATCGTTATTATGAAGATGGCGAAGTAATTGCCAAAGAAATTCAAGAAGAAATTTTAACTAACCTGACTAAATTGGAAGAAAAAGCTGGTAAAAAGTTAGGTGGTAAAGAAAATCCGCTTTTAGTATCAGTTAGATCTGGTTCTAGAGCATCGATGCCTGGAATGATGGATACAATTTTAAACTTGGGCCTAAATGATGAAGTAGTTGAAATAATTGCTGAAAGAACAGGAAACCCAAGATTTGCGTATGACTCATATCGTAGATTTATCCAAATGTTCGGAGATGTTGTTATGGGTGTCAGCAAGAAAACTTTTGAAACTATCATTGATGAAATGAAAGAAGCAAAAGGTGTTACACTTGACACTGATTTGTGTGCGAATGATATGAAGGAAATGGTTGAAAAATTCAAGGCTTACTATAAGGAGTCTGTTGGTGATGATTTCCCTCAAGATCCAAAAGTTCAGTTAATGAAGTCTGTTGAAGCTGTATTCCGTTCTTGGAATAATGATAGAGCAATTTATTATCGCAGAATGAATGATATTCCTTCTGATTGGGGAACAGCTGTTAACGTTCAAATGATGGTTTTCGGTAACATGGGTGATGATTGTGGTACCGGTGTTGCCTTTACAAGAAACCCTGCTACTGGAGAAAATAAACTGTTTGGTGAATTTTTAATCAATGCTCAGGGTGAGGATGTAGTTGCTGGTGTAAGAACACCTCAGACAATTGAACATCTAAATGATATTATGCCTGAAGTGTATGATGAATTTGTTGAATATTGTGAAAAACTGGAAAAGCATTACAAAGATATGCAGGATATGGAATTTACTATTGAAGAATCAAAATTATACATCCTGCAAACACGTAATGGTAAAAGAACAGCTGCAGCTGCTTTAAAGATTGCTTGTGATTTATATGATGAAGGCCTGATTACTAAAGAAGAAGCTCTTTTAAAGGTTGAACCTCAGCAATTAGATACTTTATTACATCCACAATTTGACCCAGTTGCTTTAAAAGAAGCAAAAGTGATCGGCAGTGCTTTAGCTGCATCTCCTGGTGCAGGCTATGGACAGGCTGTATTTTCAGCTGCTGATGCTGTTGAATGGAAAAACCAAGGGAAAAAGGTAATTTTAGTCAGACTGGAAACTTCTCCAGAAGATATTGAAGGTATGGCATCTTCTCAAGGTGTATTAACTGTTCGTGGGGGTATGACTTCTCATGCTGCGGTAGTAGCTAGAGGTATGGGTATCTGCTGCGTATCTGGATGTGAAGAAATTATTATTGGAGATAGAGAATTCACTATCGGTTCAGAAACCTATAAAGAAGGTGACTGGATTTCATTAGATGGTTCTACCGGGAAAATCTATGCTGGAAAGGTTCCTACAGTCCCAGCGGAGATTTCTGGTGATTTTGAAAGATTTATGGGTTGGGCAGATGAAATCAGAGATATGAAAGTAAGAACAAATGCTGATACACCAAAAGATGCTGCTCAGGCAGTTGAATTTGGAGCAGAAGGTATTGGTTTAGTTAGAACAGAACATATGTTCTTTGAAGCTACTAAATTAAAAGCAATTAGAGAAATGATTCTTTCTACAACTTCAGAACAGAGAAAAGCTGCTTTAGAAAAGGTTTTACCTTTACAGCAGGAAGACTTTGAAGGAATTTATGAAGCAATGCAGGGTTATCCTGTAACTATTCGTTATTTGGATCCACCACTACATGAATTCTTACCAACAGAAGAAGAAGATATTGTTGCTTTAGCTGAAGAGATGAATATTACTGTTGCTAAACTGAAAGAAGTTATTACTTCTTTACATGAGTTCAACCCAATGATGGGACATAGAGGCTGTCGTTTAGCTGTTACTTATCCAGAAATTGCTGAAATGCAGACAAAAGCTGTAATTAAAGCGGCAATTGCAGTTCAAAAAAGACATCCGGAATGGAAATTATTACCTGAAATTATGATTCCATTAGTTAGTGATGTTAAAGAACTAAAATATGTTAAAGATGTAGTAGTTAGAGTCGCTGATGCTCTTATTGCTGAAGAGGGAGTTGATTTAGATTACCAGGTTGGAACAATGATTGAAATTCCTCGTGCAGCTTTACTAGCTGATGAAATTGCTACTGAAGCAGACTTCTTCTCATTTGGAACAAACGATTTAACTCAGATGGGCTTTGGTTTCTCAAGAGATGATGCTGCCAAGTTCTTGAATTCATATTATGATGCTAGGATTTTTGATCAGGATCCATTTGCTAAACTGGACCAAAAAGGTATTGGTATGTTAGTGGAAATGGCTGTTGAAAAAGGTAAGAGTGTCAAGCCAAATCTTAAATTAGGTATTTGTGGAGAACATGGTGGTGAACCTTCTTCTGTTGAGTTCTGTCACAGAGTTGGCTTATCGTATGTTTCATGTTCACCATTTAGAGTACCTTTAGCTAGACTTGCTGCTGCTCAGGCTGCTGTTAAGTATCCTAGAAAAAAGTAGTTATCAATGAGGTTTAGAGGGTCAAAACTGACCCTCTTTTTTAAATAGATATTATATTTAAAAGAAATATATTTGAAGTTGTGATACTATTTTGTTAACTTAAGCGAGGTGATAGAATGATTTATTTAAAAAGTTTCAGGCTTTTAAATGATGGTGAAGAATATAGTATCATCATGAGCAAAATGAATATACATAACAATATCTATCCTCTTAAAATATTTGCAGAGAAAAATTGGAAAATATAGAGTTCAATCCAATCACTATTTTTTATGGTGAAAATGGTTCAGGGAAAACAACTGTTTTAAATATAATTGCTGATGCAATAAATGCTTCAAGAAGAAACATAAATAAAAAGGGAGATTTATTTGATCAGTATGTAAAAATGACTGATTTTGAAGAAATAAATCAAAATGAATGTAAAATAAAAAAATATATCTCCAGTGATGATGTTTTTGATTATATGTTGGATTTAAGAGCTATTGATTCTAGTGTTAACAGAAGAAAGAGTGATTTAATAAATGAATACTACGAATATAAAAACACACCAGCTCAAGAATATACTTCTAATATAGAAAAATATGATGATCTTAAAAATAAAATTGACGCTAATAGAATGACGGTATCAAAACATGTTAGAATACGGCTTAGAAGCAATAATATTATTCAAGAATCTAATGGAGAAACTGCTTTAGAATTCTGGCAAAATGAAATTGAAGATAATGCTTTATATATCATTGACGAACCAGAAAACAGTCTATCAGCAGCCAATCAATTAAAACTTAAAACTTTTATTGAAGAATCAGCAAGATTTTACAACTGTCAGTTTATTATTGCTACCCATTCACCGTTTTTATTGGCAATAGATGGTGCAAAAATATATGATTTGGATAGTGTTCCTGTAAAAACAAGAAGGTGGACAGATTTAGAAAATATTAAAGTATACAATCAATTTTTCCTTGATCATAGTGATAATTTTGAATGATGTTTTAATAATTTTCTATTTTATTAATAAAAAGGTCAGACGACCTTTGCTCATTTTTTGAAATTTAAACCAGATATCTCGCTTCTGGTAATATATTTTTTCATATCTTCATCCATATTCATGCTATAGGCAATTGCTGCTTTGAATTCTACATCTCGATACTGTTTGATGTTAGCAGTAAAATGATTAGCAATCATTACATTGTGCTGTTGTAATAGTCTCAGGTATTCTTGCCCTTTCTGGGAAAAAGCTAATGGTCGAAGGATGTTATACTCTACTATTTCGTTCATCTCTTTTTTAGTGTTTTGTACTAAAAGATGACAAAGTGTTCTTTGAATTCTGCTTCGGGTATATCTTCTGGTAATTGCCATATTGATGAATTTTTCATAACTATAACATTTGTAGGCGCATTTATATAAATGATTTTCTATCCCTTCATCCATTAGAAAGATTTCCTGGAGTTGTTTTTTGGGTGTTGTTAATAAAAGATTTCTAATATAACCATAATACTCATTCCAGTTTGGAGAAGGGTATTTTTCTAAATCTTTCATTGGTGTAAAATTTGTTATGTTTTGATTTTTTTTAAGAGCAATTCTGATTGCTTTGGCACTTGGAAGTCCATTATCAAGTGTATCGCTATGGTAGTCTGAAGTTCTTAGTATTGAAATTGGTTTAATTTCCGGATATTTCTGTAAAGCTCTTAAATAAGAAATAGCTAAGATATCATTTGGACCATAGCTATCAGCAAAAAAACCATAGGTTGCTGGATAAGAATAGCCTTTTTTCATTGTTTCTTTAAAATTATCAATGTTGAAATTCAGAGAAGATATTTCTTTTAATTCTTCGATGTTATTTATTTCAGAACCAAATACAATATAATCACATTTTGCTTTAGCTAAAATATCAATAGCATTTTTCCCAAATTGAGTAGCGCTTTGTACAGCTAAAACAAAAGGAAGTTCAAAAACGATGTCAACACCTGCTTCAACAGCCGCTTTTGCTCGAGACCATTTGTCGATCAGGGCAAATTCACCACGCTGAACAAAGTTACCACTCATAACGGCGATAACAACATCAGCTTTGGTTAATTCTTTGGCTTTTTGCAGATGATACAAGTGGCCGTTATGCAACGGATTGTATTCGACTACCAGTCCACAGACCTTCATAAAATGCACACCTTACTTTTTTTACTAATATATATTATAATATAAAGTGTTTTAAGCAATAAGTAAAATATTGAAAAAAGATAAAAATAGCAAAAATCATACAAGAGGAGTTTTATATGATGAAGAAAGAAAAATTGACATTAAAGAGTCAAACAGACGATCTGATATTATCGGCTAACGTATATATATGTGACAATCCAAAAGCTGTAGTCCAGATTATTCATGGTATGGCAGAACATAAGGAAAGATATGAACAGTTAGCCAACGTATTGGTTGCTTTTGGCTGTATCACTGTTGTTGTCGATAACAGGGGACATGGTGAAAGTGTAAGTGAATCTATTCCACTGGGATATTTTGCTGATAAAAATGGCTGGCTGGTTAATTTGCAAGATATTCATATGTTTTCTCTTGAAATAAGAGAAAGATATCCTCATCTGCCATTCTTTATTTTAGGTCATTCAATGGGAGCTTTAATCGGTCATTCATATTTGAAGAGATATGAAGATATTGTTGATGGAGCCATCTTTTCGGGAATGCCTGCTTACAATAATAAAGCAGGTGCAGCTAAAATGTTAGCTGGTATGATGAAACCAAAATCAGTTTCAAAACTACTTGTGGAAGGAAGCGACTATAACAGGTTGCTTGCTAAACCGAATACCAGGTATGACTGGTTAAGTTACAATACTGATAACGTTGATGCGTATATAGCTGATCCATTATGTGGTTTTCCTTTTACAAACAGAGGTTTCTATGATCTGTTAGATGGAATGCAGGATGTTTACACCAGAAGTGACTGGAGAATATTGAAAAAAGAAATGCCAATATTATTTGTGGTTGGTGAAGATGATGTCTGTGCAGATGTAGGAACAGGTTTCAAACATGCCTTAAATCATCTGTCAAAAGTAGGTTACAGTAAAATTGAGGCTAACATTTATCAAAATATGCGTCATGAAATACTTAATGAAAAAGAAAAGAAAATAGTGTATAAAGATATCTTGACCTGGTTAAGTCAGCAACTGATAACAATAAGAGAAAAAGCTCAACAAATTATTGACTAAGTCGGGATATTGTTATATCATTATATGGCTGTGCAAGGAGGTTTGTTATGAAATATTCACGTACTGATTTGTTACAGTTAAAAGATTATCGCCTTACAATTGATGAAGATATTGCTTTTACACAAGAAGTATCAAGACAATTTCCAAGAATAAGAAAGATTAATGATATTAATGTAAAGGCTGATGGTATCTATGATCCAAATACCCAACAACTGGCAATTCATTTCGAAATAAGAGGTTCTGTGGTTGTTGGTTGTGATGTAACTTTTGAAGATGTTATAGTTCCAATCGATACGGAAGCTGATGAAATCTTTACCTTTGATAAAAAGGAAGAAGATGTCAACATCTTAAAAGCGAATGGAGAAGTTATTGAGTTATTACCAACAGTTTTGCAATTAATTTTAATTGAGATACCAATTAAAGTTGTAAAAAGTGGCAGGATTGAATATCCAAAAGGCGATGGCTGGGAAGTTATAAGTGAAGAGACTTACCAGAAACAGAAAGAGAAAAGAGTCGATCCCAGACTCGCAAAATTAAAAGAATTATTACCGCAGGATGAATAGGAGGGAAGAACAATGGCAGTTCAACAGAGAAGAGTATCAAAAACAAGAAAAAATAAACGTAGAACACACTACAAGTTAGTTGCTCCTACATTGGTTAAATGTCCAAATTGTGGAGAATACAAAAGACCACATTACCAATGTGAATGCGGACAAAAATAGTGATTTTCAAATTAAGGCAGCAGAGTAATCGGCTGTCTTTTTTTTAATTGGCATTAAATCTGAGTAATTATTAAATCATTTTTTTAAAAAATAATAAAAAAAGAAAATTTTTGTTTTTTTATGTTTTTACTATTGCAAAAAATATCCTTAGCAACTATAATTATGGTGAATCTACCCCATAGTTTGGGGAGTTAGGGGGAATTACAAGTGTTTTCAGGTCAATATCTGCATAACTTGGACGGAAAAGGAAGAATCGCTGTTCCAGCGAAGTTTCGTAATGAGTTAGGAGATGTTGTAGTAGTTACAAGGCATGTTGATGATTGCCTGGCTATATATTCTGAAAAAACATGGGAAATCGAAGAGAAGAGATTATATGCCATGGACAGAAATAAGAAGGATGTCAGAAGATATATAGATTTTAGATTATCTGTATTATATAAACTGAATTTTGATTCCCAGGGAAGAATCTATCTTCCACAAGATTTAATCGAAGCGGCAAGATTAGAAAAAGAATGTGTTTTTACTGGAGCTTTGGATGAAATCAAATTGTGGAGTAAAAATGCCTGGGATAATCGCGTCAAAGAAATTGAAGAAATTGATATGGCTGATCTGATTGAGGGATTGTAATGAAACATGAAAGTGTACTGCTTAAAGAATCTATCAATCACTTGAATATCAAGGAAGATGGTATTTATGTTGACGGGACATTAGGAAGAGCTGGTCATAGCCGTGAAATCCTGAAAAGATTAACTAGTGGTCATTTGTACTGCTTCGATATTGACCAGCAGGCAATTGAAAAATCAGATGCCATATTAAAAGAGATATCTGACAACTATACAATTATTAAAGCTAATTTTATTTACATCAAAGAAAAGTTAAATGAATTAGGTATTGAAAAAGTGGATGGAATTCTTTTAGACATAGGTGTTTCTTCACCCCAATTTGATAATCCGGAAAGGGGATTCTCCTATCGTTATGATACCAGGCTGGATATGAGAATGGATCAAAGCCAAAGTTTGGATGCTTACAAAATTGTCAATGAATATGCATTTAATGATTTAGTAAGAATTTTAAGAAAAAATGGAGAAGAGAAGTTTGCTAAAGAGATTGCCAGAGCAATTGAAAAACAAAGGTTAATTTCTCCAATTGAAACTACCGGTCAGCTAGTTGAAGTAATTAAATCCGCTTTACCAGCGAAAGTTTTGAGTAAAAAAGGCCATCCAGCCAAACAAAGCTTTCAGGCTTTAAGAATAGAAGTTAACAATGAATTGGAAAATCTGGAAATTGCCACAAAAAAAGCGATTGAACTTCTAAAACCAAAAGGAAGGTGTGCCATAATAACTTTTCATTCATTGGAGGATGAAATAGTTAAAAAAATATTCAAAGAAGCATCCAGTCCACCAGTTATTGATAAAAGGATACCTTTGAAGGCTGATGAAATCCCTTTAAGTGAATATCAGTTGGTAAACAGAAAAGTGATTGTTGCTTCAAAAGAGGAGTTAGACAAAAACAGAAGAGCTCAAAGTGCCAAATTAAGAGTGATAGAAAGAAGGTAAATGAAATGAGAAAAACAAAAACAAGAATAAAAGTATTCAATTTATTAACATTAGTATTTTTAGCAACAATTATATTTTATGTTGCCTTTTCAATCTGCTTACACTCATTTAACGTTAATTTGGCAAGTCAGTTAGCTCAAAATGAAGCTAAAATTGAAGCATTAAGTGCAGAAGTTGATGCAATAACTATTCAAGTTAAGGAGTTAACAGACTATAATAGAGTCATGGACACTGTTGACAGTGATATGAATTCCAACACTTCAATAGTTGTTTCAATAGAAAACGGTGCCAATTAATGCTATGAAAAAAATCAGATTAAAACAAAGTGTAAAGATTTCCTTTCTTTCCGTACTTATATTTATAGCTGGGACATTACTATTAGGGAATGTCCTTTTGCTCGATCTGACAGGGAAAAACTTTATGTCCAATAAAGATTTTTCAAAGTTGGAAGGCGTAATTATAAAGAATAAGACAATATATCCTAAAAGAGGGACCATCTATGATGCTGATGGAAATATTTTAGCTGGTGATGTTACCTTTTACAGGATAGCTTTTATTTTAAGTGAAAATGTTCAAAGATATGAACTTGATGAAAATGGGGAACCGGTTTTAGTTGATGATTATGTTAAAGATCCTGAATTGACTGCCAGTTTAATTGCCCCTATTTTGAATGATACCGCTGAATTTCATGATTATTTACTGGAAAGATTATCTTTGAAGGATGAAGGATATTATCAGGTAGAAGTTGGATATTATGGAAGTAATATTTCTTATAGTAAAAAAGAGCAGATTGAAGCTTTGAATTTGCCAGGAATCAGATTTATCGGATCAACTTCAAGATATTATCCTTACGAAAAGTTTTCTTCCCATTTACTTGGATATGTAGAAAATCAGAAAAAAGAAGATGGTTTTAAGATTGTTGGCATTTCAGGGATTGAAGGAATCTTTGATAAAGAGTTGTCTGGTATTGAAGGTTCAAGTTCCTATTATGTAAATAATGAAAATGGTTCTGCAGTAGCAGGTGGCCTGATAAGCAGTGAAAAGGCTCATGATGGTTATGATATAACATTAACCCTGAATAATATTATTCAGCAGGCTGTTGAGGAAGCTTTGAAAAAAACTATGGAAGTCAACAATCATGTTGAAAAAGCCTGGGCTATTGTCATGAATGCTAAAACTGGAGAGATTTTAGGATATGGTTCTCATCCTACTTTTAGTGCCAACGATATGGATATAGTTGATTATAATGATTACTGTGCGATGTTACCTTATGAGCCGGGATCAACAATAAAATCATTTATTTATGCAGCGGCAATTAATGAAGGAGTCTTTGAAAAAGATACTACTTTTGATTGCCGAACATTTTATGTTACAACAGATAAAAACGGTAAAATAGCCCGCAGCCCTTATAGAGTAATGGCAAATCAGGAAATTCATAACTATAGAGGTTTCCAGCCCAACTATCCAACTTTTTATGAAGCTTTCTGTTTTTCACATAATGTTGGATGTGCTGTATTATTGGAAAAATACATCGACCAACAGGTATATATGGATTACATGGATAAGTTTTTATTTTATCAGCCGGTTGAAACATATGGTATTGATGAAGGAGAATTCTATGGTTCGGCTGATTATGGAAGTTCATATAGTATTATTACAACCTCTTTTGGTCAGGGCATGTCAGCAACAGCTTTGCAGATTATGCGTGCCTATTCAGCTTTCTGTAATCAAGGAACGATGATAAAACCTTACATTATAAAATCGATTGTTGATCCAGAAACCGGAACTATCATATATCAGGGACAAAGGGAAGAAGTAGGAACTCCAATCAGTGAATCAACAGCAACAGAAATGTTGAACATGCTCTCAGGAGCAGTAAACGAAGGCTCTTATACCAGTTCCAGATACAAAATACCAGGAGTGAAAGTGGGAGGAAAATCAGGAACAGCAGAAGTTGCTTTACCTGAGGGTGGATATGGCGCTTTAACAATTCACTCAATGGTAATAGCTATGCCAATTGACAATCCGGAAGTATTGATTTATTTTGCCTATCAGGATTGGAATCCATATGGTTCTGAAAATATTCCTTATATCAATGAACTTGAAAGGACTGTAGCTTCAGTATTGGGATTAAGTGGAAATAGAGTTATTGATGAGGATATTGTTAATAGAGTTGTTCTAAGAGATGGATTGGATAACTATGTCAATCACTCCTTAGAATATGTATTGGAAAAAGCTGGAAAATATAATTTTGAGCTATTGGTTATTGGTGATGGTGATACAATAATCAGCCAATATCCAAAAGCTGGTTCAACAATGATTTCAAATCAAAGAGTTATGGTTTTAACAAATTCAGATACTATACTGATGCCTGATATGAAAGGTTGGAGTCGAAAAGAAGTTATTGGATTTTGGAATATGACTGGCATTGCGGTTTCAATTGATGGCTATGGTTATGTTAAAACCCAAAACTTTGCAAAGGGGACTGAAATAGATAAAACTATGACAATAGAAGTTCAATTACAATAGAGAAGTACAGTGCTTCTCTATTGTTTTTAACGGCTGAATAGTGATATAATTATTCAGCGTGTGGAGGTTTTTTTATGTTAATTAAGATGATATTAGCATTTGGGATCGGACTTGGATTAGCTTTACTTGCTTATCCTATTGCTATTCCTTTTTTACATAAAATTAAATTTGGCCAGTCAATTAGAGAATTAGGACCTAAATCTCATATGGTTAAAGCTGGAACTCCTACAATGGGTGGAGTGGTATTTATTATCACAAGTCTGGTGGCCACTTTAATTGTTTCCCCTTCATCGTTTGCCAGTTTTGATTTTTTAGTAGTTGTTTTAGCCTTTGTAGGTTATGCGATTATTGGTTTTATAGATGATTATCTGATCGTTGTTAAAAAGAAAAATGATGGATTAAAGGCTAAACACAAGTTTTTGATGCAATCGGTTTTAGCAATTGTGTTCTATATTGTTTATCAAAGATTGACAAACAGTCTTATTATCATTCCTTTTACGCAGATTAAAATTGATTTGGGATGGTTTTATATTGTCCTGGTATTTTTTATGTTTACAGGGACTACAAATGGAGTGAACCTGGCCGATGGATTAGATGGTTTATGTGCCGGACTTTCAATTCTGGCCTTTATTCCCTATATATATTTTTGTGGTCGTATTGGAATGAATTCTGTTGCTATTTTACTTTGTGCGGTGATTGGATCATTGTTTGGATATCTGAAATTTAACATCTATCCGGCAAAAATCTTTATGGGTGATGCTGGAGCTTTGGGTTTGGGAGGACTTCTGGCAGCAGTTGCGATGGTAACTAAAGAAGAAGTCGCCTTAGTTTTAATTGGAGGAGTCTTTGTTGTAGAAGTACTCAGTGTTATCATTCAGATTGTTTCTTTTCAGACAAGAGGAAAAAGAGTATTTAAAATGGCACCACTTCATCATCATTTCGAATTAAGTGGCTGGCCTGAGATTAAAGTTGTTAGAGTGTTTTGGGCTGCTGGAGCTATATGCTGCATCCTGGGATTGATAATAGGTGCTTTGATGTAAGAGGTGTTGAAGATGGAAAAATATATTAATTGTTTAATAAATTTAAAATTAAATTCAATAAAAAGAGATTCGTTAGATAGCTTGACTTTTGAGCAACTGCAAAGAGTTTTATATCATACCAGATGGAGGATGTATGTTCCAGATAGTTTAAGTATGATTGCCAGTGATATAGAAACGCTGACTGTTGAAGAAATAGTTGAATTTCTTACCAGTTCAGATGATTTGCTTGAAAGAAGCATTGAGGAAATGAGAAAAGAATTAGAGGTGTTGGGATATGAGGAAGAATAATAAAAAATTACTATCAGCATTAATTGGTATCCTTCTGATTGCTGTATTATCTGTAGTTTTTGGAAGTAGATTAAATGCTATCACTAATAAAAACTTTGAATTATCCAGCGGCCATCAGCTGGTTTATCAGGTTGATTCTACAAACCTGTTGACAATAGAACTTGTAGCTGAAGTTTTAGAGAAAAGATTATATAACTTTGGAGCAACTGAAGTAAAAACTACTATCGAGGATTCAAAGGTTACTTTAAATTATTCGGGTATTGAAGATAGTGATATTGTCAGAAAATATCTTACCATGACTGGTCAGGTCTCATTTAGAAATGCAGCGGATGAAGAGTTAATGGATATTTCAGTTTTGAATAAGGAAACTCCTTTTATGGTTGCCCTTTCTCCAACTGCTGATAAGGAAAATAAGGATTCAGCATTATTGTATATTCTGGTTGAAGATAAAGAAATGTTTAAAGCTGTAACAACCCAGCTGATGTTTGAAACCAACAAGTATTTAGTTGTCTGGGTTGACTATGATGAAAGCAAAAAATTTGAAAATGAAATGCAGAGCACCAGCCCATCCTTTTTAGCGGCAGCAGCAGTAAACAACGTTATTGATTCAGATGCTTATATAACTTCAGCTCAAAGTTTTGATGATACCAAAAATATTGTCGCGACAGTAAATGCGGGATCTTTAGAAGCTCCGATAACTGAAATTGGTTTTGATAATGTTGAAGCAACCTTGGGTGCAGATGCTGATGTTAAAGTTTTAACAGGAATAGCAGTAGGAGTTGTATTAAGTTCACTATATTTTATATTCAGATATAAAATGTCAGGTTTTGTCAGTTCTCTGATGATTTCAGGTTATACAGTCAGCAGTTTAGTGGCTGTGTCATATTTGGGAGTTGTTTTCAACACTAATATCATTACTTTGCTGATAATCAGTCTATTTGTCGGATTAGCTTATCTTATACATGTTAACAATACTTTTGTGAGAGTTTTAAATACCGGTCGACTGCCATCAACAGCACTAGAAACAACATATAATAAGACCCTGGTTAATGCTCTAGCTGCTTTGGCTATACAGCTGATTGCCGGCTTTATTGGTTTTGTCGCATTTAAACAGGATTATCTGGGTTATGGAATTGCGATCATGACTTTTGCAGTCTGTTCTGCTATCTTCTTTGTCGGATGGCAAAGAATTATGCTGGCTGATCTGATCAATTCAAATTATTTTGAGGCCAAAGCCTTTGGATATCAGGAAAATGGCGAAGTAAAAGCAAGAAATTTTGTTGAACTGTTAAATTCGAAGTTTCATTATGTAGTTATCGCATTAATCTTGATGGGAGCTCTGCTTTATCTGACTAATGTTATTGAGCATATCAAAACCTTGCTGGCAGGTTTGTTTATCATTGCAGTTTCAACCTTAACTGGCGGTTTATATTTGAAGAATCGAAATAGGAATAATGATTTAACAATTTTATCGATAGCGGTTTTTACCACAATTATTGGAGTTATGGCCTGTGGTATGCTATTTGAAAAAACAAATAAAATGACAGTTGGTCTGGTTTACAGTTTTGCTGCTGTAGCACTTTCGTTAATCGGGTTTGTGCTATCACAGATTAAAGATGATTTTAATGAAAATGCCAGAGGTAAGCTGACTGATGCCAAGATAAATAATGTTTTTGAGGAAATATTTAATAATCTGTTTAATGAAATATTGGTAGTTTTTGCTCTTGTTGCGGTCTTTGCGGTTGTGGTCTATGGAACAATTTTTGCACTAACTGATATCGGTTATGCAGTTTTGATAAGTATAGTATTAATATATGCGGTTATTGTAACCTGCAAATTATGGTTGGATTATACAATTAAAACTGCCAGCAGACCTAAACAAAAGAAAAGAAGAAAAACAAAAGAAGTAAAAGAAAGAACAATATTCGGTATTAACAATCCAAATTAATTATTAGAGGGGAAGCAATATGATCTATATCAAAACTGATACAAGTGACTATCAAAAACTGATGGAAACCTATTCAATCAATTCTTTGCTAGCGAAAGTATTATCAGCTATGAAATATGATGAGCATGAAATCGCTTCCTTTTTCTATCCTTTAACAGAGTTTGATTTAACTGAAGAAGTTTTTGAACCTATAAAAATCTGCCTGGAAAAAATAAAAAAGGAAAACAAAAAAGTTTTCATTTTTGGTGATTATGATTGTGATGGAATTTGTGCTACAACGATTGTTAAAAAGATATTAGATAAAATGGAAATTGAAAATGGTTTTTATATCCCTGATCGTTTTAAAGAGGGGTATGGACTGTCACAAGAAAAATTAGAAGTGGCTTACAAAAAGGGTTATGAAGTCCTGATTACTGTTGATAACGGCATCTCCAGTAAAGAAGCTTTACAATATGCCAAAGAAAAATCAATGATTTCTATCGTCACTGACCATCATGTCATTGTTGATAAAGTCAACAGCGACTATTTATTACACCCGTCATTATTAAGTGATGATTACAGGTATTTATGCGGCAGTGGTATTGTTTATCTGTTAGCCTGCTATTTAGGTTTGGCTGATTACAGTATTGCTGTTTTGGCAATGATTGCGACTATCGCTGATGTAGTAGCTTTAAAAGGAGTTAATGTAAAGATTGTAAAAGATGGATTGGCTTATTTAAATCAGGGTTTATATAAAAATGTTCTGGCTTTAGATAAATTTACTATCCCTGTTACCGAAGAAAATGTCGCTTTTAAAATTGTTCCGAAAATTAATGCTGTAGGAAGAATGGCTGATATCGCCAATGTCAATAATGTGGTCCGATTTTTACTTACTGATGATGTTGGAGAAATAAACTCTCTAGCGGCGCAAATTATCGAAGTAAACAATGCCAGGTTACAGTTGACCAATGAACAGAATGAACTGGTTAAAAAAGAAATTGATCTTAACGATAACTTTAATCTGATATATTTACCAGAGCTTCATGAAGGGCTGCTAGGGTTAATTGCTACTAGAATAGCTGATAAAACTAAAAAACTAACGTTTGTCATGACTGATAGTCAAAATCAAATTAAAGGCTCTGGAAGGTCAAACGGTTCAATTGATATCTTAGCTATTCTGGAGGACTTTAGAGTCAGTACAGTTGCTTTAGGAGGCCACAAACAGGCTTGTGGCCTTACAATTGAAACAGATATGCTTGATTCTTTTAAAGAGTATCTGGAAAATAGATTAAATCATCACGATAATGAGGCAGTTGAAGAGTATTGTGAAATCAATTCAAAAGATCTGACGATTGAAAACCTTAAAGAACTGTTTTCCTATCGTCCTTTTGGTCAGGATAGAAAATTACCACTGATAAAGGTTACTATTGAAGATATAGTTGAATATACATCATTAAAAAATGAATGCCAATTGAAATGGAAATGTAAAGGATTGGAGTTTATAACTTTTAACAACAATAAAGGATATGAGTATTATAAAAACCTGGATAAGTTAGAAGTTTACGGTTATCTTCAAGAAAATAATTTTTACGGTAAAACAACTTATCAGGTTCTAATCAGAGAAATATTAGCCTGAATATTATAAAACATAGCGAAACTGATACTAATGTCAAAGAAAATTTGTTATAATTGATTTGTTTTTTGAAAAGGAGGAATTGAAAATGAATTTATATGATTATATTGCAAGCATTCCTGACTATCCGATTGAAGGGATTTTATTTAGAGATGTGACACCCGCTATTCAGAATGGGGAAGCATTTAGAGAAATTATCAGACTATTAGTTGAATATGCAAAGAAAGTTGAAGCTGAGGTGATATTAGGCCCGGAATCAAGAGGTTTTATTTTTGGCTGCCCAGTTGCATATGAATTAAATATCGGATTTGTCCCTGCCAGAAAACCTGATAAGCTGCCAAGGGAAGTAATCTCTGTTGAATATGAATTAGAATATGGTACAAGCACTTTAGAGATTCATAAGGATGCTATCAAACCAGGACAGAAAGTATTGGTTATCGATGATCTGTTAGCAACAGGTGGCACAATTAAAGCTGCCAATCAACTGGTTGAACAGCTGGGTGGAATAGTTGTTGGCAATGCCTTTCTGATTGAACTTGTCGATCTTAAGGGAAGAGATGTCTTAGCAGGATATGATGTTTACTCTATTTTAGAGTTTGAAGGTGAATAATTTATTTCGGACAGTGAAAACTGTCTTTTCTTTTTATATATAAATGTTTATGATAAAATAATAATACAAAGGATGTATAAAAATGAGTGGGAAAGTTGAAGTCACAAAGGAATTATTGTTTGAAAGAGTCAAAACTTACATTAATGAGCAGGATTCTTTGAACATGATTGAAAAGGCTTATAACTATGCTGAAAAGAAACACGAAGGTCAGTATAGAAAAAGCGGTGAGCCTTATTTTTATCATGCTTTAAATGTTGGTTATATTTTGGCTACTTTAAAAGGAGGCCCGCAGACTGTAAGTGCTGGACTGCTGCACGATACAATGGAAGACTGTGGTGTCTGTTTTGAAGAACTTAAAGAAGAGTTTGATGAAGAAGTTGCTAAACTTGTTGAAGGGGTTTCAAAAATTGGTTCTTTAAAGTTTCAGGATGAAAAAGAATATCAGGCAGCTAATCATCGTAAGATTTTTATTGCTATGGCTAAGGATGTTCGTGTTATCATTATTAAATTATCCGATAGATTGCATAATATGAGAACTTTAATGTACCACACTGAAGAAAAACAAAAGAAAATTGCCTCAGAGACTTTAAATGTTTATGCTCCGATAGCCCACCGTTTAGGTTTGGCGGAAATGAAGAATGAATTGGAAGATCTGTCTTTCATGTATTTGGAAAATGAAAAATATCATGAAATAGCTAATCTGCTGGAAGCTAAAAAGAGTGAAAGAGAAGAGGTAATCAAAAAGATGATTATCGATATTGATGAACTGTTATCTGATAAAAATTTAATATTTAGAATTTTTGGCCGCAGCAAGCATATTTATTCTATTTATAGAAAAATGGAAAAGAAAAATAGAAGTTTTGAAGAAATCTATGACTTATATGCCATCAGAGTAATAACACAAACAGAATTGAACTGTTATGAAATCTTAGGTCATATCCACAATAAATATCGACCTGTTCCTAAAAGATTAAAAGACTACATAGCTGTACCTAAACCGAATATGTATCAGTCTTTACATACTTCGGTTTTAGATCACAATGGTAATTTATTTGAAGTGCAGATCAGAACTGAAGAGATGAACGATATTGCTGAAATGGGAGTTGCAGCTCACTGGGCATATAAAGAAGGAAAATACAACAGCAAAGCTGAACAAAAGGAAATTGAAAACAAACTTGGCTGGTTTCATGACATGATCGGTTTACTGGATGACTTAGAGCAGGACCATCCTACTGATCTGGTAGATAAGATACAAAAAGATATTTTTGAGGCCAATGTTTATGCTATGACACCGAAAGGTCGTGTTATTGAATTGCCAAATGGCTCTACACCTTTAGACTTTGCTTACCGCGTTCATACTGAAGTAGGTCATACTGCTGTGGGTGCAATTGTAAATGGCGCTCATGTGCCTTTAAATACGGTCTTGAATACAGGTGATGTTGTAAATATCAGAACTAATAAAAATACCGGCCCTTCTGAAGACTGGCTTAAGATTGTTAAATCAGCAACAGCCAGAAATAAGATTAAATCATATCTGACGAAAAAAGAAACTGAAGCCAGAGCTGAAACTATTGAAAAAGGTGAAAAATTATTCTCTGAAGAACTTAGAAAGAGAAACCTTGATGAAAAGATTTATGCTGATAAAAATAAACTTGAATCAATTTATAGGGAATTTTCAAGTAATAACTACAATGAGTTTATGTATGCTGTTGGAAATAAATCGATTTCTTTATCCCAGGTTCTAGACAGGTTGACCAATACTAAAAGTCATGCAATGGATAATGAGGCCTTAACAAAACTTTTCCAGGAAAAAGCTAAAAGAAGACCACGTACCGTATCAGAAGCTGGAGTTATTGTTGAAGGCATTGATTCGATGATGGTCAACGTTGCCGGATGTTGTATGCCTGTAAATGGTGATGAAATTGTTGGGTTCATTACCAGAGGTTCAGGTATCAAGGTTCATCGAGTACAGTGTCCTAATATCGCTAATGAAACATCAAGATTAATTGAAGTTAATTGGGATGATAATGGTGACTATCAGTATGACAGCTGGCTTAGAATTGATGCTACAGATAGAAATTATCTGATTAGCGATATCATTACTTTACTTTCACAATATAAGATAACTTTAAACGGCATTAATTCAGAAGTAATGCCAGATAAGTTAAATGTTCATATTGATATCAAAATAAAGGTTAATAATTTACAGCAGCTTGAAAATGTCATGACAAACCTGAAAAAAATCAATTCAGTTGTTGATGTCGCCAGAAGAATCAGATAAAGATTTAATCAGTGTATCAGATTGTTATTTATAATTTGAATATCTATTTTCAATATGATAAAATGGTTACATATTTGATGATAAAGAGAGTCTTTAGGCTGAGTTTGCAGAGAGGAAACAATTGGTGAAAGTTTCTAATCAGGCTTACTGACTGGACACTTTGGAGAATTTCTTTTGAACTAACAGTAGGAAGAAACGTTAGGGGCGTTAACCCATCAAGAAGTAATTAAGGTGGCACCACGCAGAGTACAGCGTCCTTATCGAAGGACGTTTTTTATTTAAGGAGAATTATTTATGGCTGAAAAAAAATTTCAACTTCCAAGAGGAACACAGGATATCTATGGTGAAGATATTTCATATTGGCAGAAAATGGAAGAAATCATTCGTCAACAATGTGAATTATACGGATATAAAGAAATCAGAACTCCAATATTTGAGCATACAGAAGTTTTTGTGGGTGATAACGATTCTTCTGATATGGTAAATAAAGAAATGTATACCTTTAAAGATAAGGGTCAAAGAGATCTGTCATTAAGACCAGAAGGGACTAAAGGAGTAATCAGATCATTTGTAGAAAATAAGATGTATGGTTATGTCGATATGCCGGTTAAATTGTATTATTTAGGACCGATGTTCAGATATGATAGACCTGGCAAAGGAAGATATCGTCAGTTTTATCAATTCGGTATTGAGGCAATTGGTACAAAATCGCCATTGCTGGATGTTGAAACAATTGCATTAGGTTATTCCATTACTAAAGAAATGGGAATTAAAGATGTTGTAATCTTAATTAATTCATTAGGTGATTATGAGTCAAGAAGTAACTATACCAAAGCTTTAAAACAGTATTTTAAACCTTATTTAAAGCTGTTATGCTCAGACTGCAAAAGAAGATATGAACAAAATCCTTTAAGAATGCTTGATTGTAAAGTGGATCGAAATCTTCCTTGTTTTGCTGATGCTCCAAAATGTCGAGATTTTTTAAACGAGGAAAGCAAACAATATTTCAATCTGGTGTTAAAAGGATTAGATGATTTAAATATTCCATACAGAGTTGATGATAATCTTGTAAGAGGATTAGATTATTATTCCAATACAGTTTATGAAGCGATTCCAAAAGATGATGATGGTCAGCAGGCAACAGTTTTTGCTGGTGGCCAGTATGATGGTTTAGTTGAAAGTTTTGGAGGTGGAAAACTTCCAGGAGTCGGTTTTGGCATGGGGATGGAAAGAATGATTGCTTTAGCCAGAAAACAAAATTCATTGACTGTCAAAGAGGAAAAAATTGATGTTTATGTCATTTCTTTGGGAGATGTTGAAACATACAGTTGTAAGATTGTCGAGCTCTTAAGAAACAATGGGATTAAAACGGAAATGGATTACCAGAAAAGAAGTCTTAAAGCTCAGTTTAAATCAGCGGACAGATATAAAGCTAAAGTTATAATTATTGTTGGCGAAAATGAATTCAATAACAATATTGTTCAGCTAAAAGATACAGTAAACAAAACTCAGGAAGATGTTGAGTTTAAAGAGTTAATTAAAAAAGTTAAAAGTATGGTTTAGAAGAGGTAAAAGTTATGCAGAGAACACATGTTAATGGAGAGTTAAGAATATCAGATGTCGGTAAAAACGTCACCCTTATCGGCTGGGTGGCTAAAAGAAGAAATCTGGGCAGTTTAGTATTTATAGATTTAAGAGATAGAACGGGAATCACTCAGATTTTATTTGATGAAAATTTAACTGAAGCTGTTAAAAATGTCAGAAATGAATATATTTTGCAGGTAACAGGAACAGTAATAGAAAGACAAAGCAAAAATCCAAGTATGAAAACAGGCGACATCGAGATAAAAGCTCAAGAAGTAAAAATTATCAACAGTGCCAATCAGCCACCATTTATTATCGCTGATGAAACTGATGCCTTAGAAGAAACAAGATTAAAATATCGCTATTTGGACTTGAGAAGACCTGTTTTGCAACAGAAATTATTCACCAGAGCTAAAATAGTTAAAGCCATGCATGAATATTTAGATGCTAACGGATTTATTGAAGTTGAAACACCGATTCTGGCAAAATCAACTCCTGAAGGAGCCAGAGACTATTTAGTTCCAAGCAGGATTCATCCAGGTTCGTTTTATGCTTTACCTCAATCTCCCCAGCAGTTTAAACAGCTTTTGATGGTAGCTGGTTTTGAAAGATATTATCAGATTGCCAGATGTTTCAGAGATGAAGATTTAAGAGCTGATCGACAGTTAGATTTTACGCAACTGGATATTGAAACCAGTTTCATGTCTCAGGATGAAATATTAACATTGACTGAAGGTATGTTAGCTAAAGTAATGAAAGATGTTAAAGGCATTGATATTGAATTACCTTTCAGAAGGTTTAAGTATGTTGATGCTATGAATAGATTTGGCTCAGATAAACCGGATACCAGATTCAATTTGGAACTTGTTGATGTTACAGAAGTATTTAGAAACTCTCAATTCAGAGCTTTTGAAACCGGTTTAACAGAAAAGGGAAGTATTAAAGCGCTTGTAGTCAATAATGCTGGTGATTATTCTAGAAGAGATATTGATAATCTAACTGATCTAGTTAAGAAAAATGGTGCAAAAGGCTTAGTAGCCATTAAATATCTCAATGGCGAATTAGAAGGTGGGGCAGTAAAATTCTTTGGTGAGCAGGAAAAAGAAAATCTGATTAAAATATTAGAATTGAAAGAAAATCAGTTAGTATTGATAGTGTCAGATGTTTGGGAAAAAACCTGCTCAGTACTAGGAGCCTTAAGAAGCCATTTTGGTAAAACATTAAAGCTGTTTGACAAAAACAGTTATGACTTTTTATGGGTTGTGGAGTTTCCATTGGTAGAGTATTCTTTAGAAGATGAAAGATATTATTCAGTTCACCATCCGTTTACCAGACCATATGATGAAGATTTACATTTAATAGATATTGAACCTTTAAAGGTAAGAAGTTATGCGTATGACATTGTATTAAATGGTTATGAACTTGGTGGTGGAAGTTTGAGAATCTATGATTTTGAGTTGCAACAGAAGATGTTTGAGCTTTTAAGTTTAACTGATGAAGAGATTGAAACCAGATTTGGATTCTTTATTGATGCCTTAAAATATGGAACCCCTCCACATGGTGGTTTAGCTTTAGGACTGGATAGAGTGGCAATGATATTAACCGGTTCAGAATCATTAAGAGATGTCATTGCTTTTCCAAAAAATGCTAATGCCAAATGTCCAATGAGTGATGCTCCGACTCCTGTTGATGAAACCCAGCTTAAGGAACTTCATATCCAGATTATAAAGGAGCAATAAGAAGACTATTATCAGTCTTATTTACATATTTTGAATAGTTGTATAAAATAGCAAGGTAATCAAAAAATGCAGTTAATTAAAGTGATTTTTCAATTTATGGCCACAATAAAAAGGCTTAAAGTGTTTATTTAAAAGTAAATGCTTGGTATAATTAAGTTATATTTAATCGTTTCAGATTATGTTTTCAGTGTGTTAAGAAAGAAGGAATAATATATGATTTTAGTTAATGATTTAAAAACAGGTCAAACATTTCAATATGAAGATAGTATTTTCACTGTTTTAAATACATCTTTAAACAAAACGGCAATGAGACAAATGGTAGTCAAGGTACGTGTAAAGGATTTAAGAACAGGTACCATTAAAGATATGACTTTCACTGGTGGTGATAAAGTTGAGCCAGCGATGATTGAAAAGAAAGAAATGCAGTATCTGTATGATGCAGGTGAGGGCATTGTTTTTATGGACAATGATACATATCATCAGATTGAAATCAGTAAAGAACGTTTAGAGTGGGAACTGAATTTTCTAAAGCCACAGGAAAATGTAATGATTACAATGTTCGAAAATGAAATTTTAGGTGTCAGCCTTCCTGATAAGGTTGCTTTAAAGGTAATTGAATCAGAACCTGCAGTAAAAGGTGATACAGCTACAAATGCTAGAAAAAATGCTGTTTTAGAAACAGGATTACAAATAAAAGTGCCTTTATTTATTGGAGTAGATGAGGTAGTATTAGTAACAACAGATACTGGTGAGTATTCAAGTCGCGCATAGACTATAGGAGGTATATTTATGAATGGAAGAAGCAGGTTAGAAAGATATCAGAATCTACGTTCAGGTAAATCAAATGAGACAAACGTAGATGAAAAAACTACTGTTCAAAAAGACCAGACTGGTTCCAGGGTAGGAAATTATCCTAATTTCAGAAGTGGCTATTCTCGTCAAACAAGTAGGAGCAGATTATATCAAACAAGTGAATATGATTCTTTGTTAAAGGAACACGAAGAGTTTTTAAAGAGTTTAGATGAACAGTTTGGTGTACTTGATCAAAGTGTTTTTTCAACTGTAGAAACCACTGAAATGAAACCTGAAAGCATTCAAAAAACAGCGCATACTACTGCAGCTCCACATGAATACAGCCAACCAGTTCAACAACAGAGCCAGCCTACCCAAAGAGTAATGGCTGAGCAGTATGTACAACAAACATATGGTCAGCAAATGCCTCAACAGGAATATGTTCAGCAACCGTATGTTCAACCCGTTCAGCAGCAGTATACTCAACCCACACAAAGAGTAATGCCTGAGCAGTATCAGCAACCATATGGTCAGCAAATGCCTCAACATGAGTTTATGCAACAGCCATATGTTCAACCTATTCAGCAGCAGTATACTCAACCGACCCAAAGAGTAATGGCTGAGCAGTATGTTCAACAACCTTATATTCAGCCAATGACTCAAGATGAGTTTATGCAACAGCCATATGTTCAACCTGTTCAGCAACAATATACTCAGCCTGCTGGAAAGGAAGTCTCTGAGCAATATATACAGCAGTCTGTTGCTGTGCAACAGGGATATGTACAACAGCCAGATACTGAATATCAGTCTTATGGTCAACCATATATTCAACCTGCCGTTGAAAAACCGGTAGAAGAAAAGATAGAAATACAAAATGAATTTAGTCAAAGAACAATAGTAGATCCTGTTTCTGAACTTGAACAACCTCATTTTGTTTATCCTGATACTTCTTTAGAAGTAGAAGAAATCAAAGAAGAAATTGAAGTTGAAGAGCCAGCAATTATAGAAACTGTTGATCAAAAAATTGATGATATTGTAGTTTTTGAAACACAAACTGACGTACCGATTGCAGAAAAAGAAGAAACCGTTAAGAGTTTTACTATTAGAATGCCAAAGGAATTAATTGAAAAGGAAACTTATTCTGATACAGTGGAAGAACCAGAAACTGATGAAGAGTTGATTGAAGAAACAATTGATTCTCAGATAGTAGAAGAACTAGAAACTGATGAAAAACCTGAAGAAGTTACAGATCTTTATAAATTTGCTCAACAGTCACTATTGAAACTTTATCCTGATTTAGATGTAAAGAAAGAAGAAAGTGCTGAAGTTACTGCTATAGAAGTACCGGAAGAAATACCTGCAGAAGAAACCGTTAAGTCTTTTACTATCAGAATGCCAAAGGAATTAATTGAAA
>JAAYOQ010000023.1 GCA_012520255.1 Erysipelotrichia bacterium
CCCTGTCACGGAGGAGATCGCGAGTTCGATCCTCGTCTGGACCGCCATCTTGCAGGTGTAGTTCAATGGTAGAACGCGACCTTGCCAAGGTCGACACGGGGGTTCGATTCCCCTCACTTGCTCCATTGATTGTAATGGTTAAGTTAATAGCCAAGACTGCCGCTGATAAGTAGATATCAAGGCAGTTTTTTTGTATTCCAAATTCAATAAATAAAACCTTATTATTACTGTTTAATCTTGACCCTATTTCCCAGCATGAAAAGAGAGTTAAATGTGGTTAATATGGTATAATTAACACGGAAATAGCGATATTTTTAGAAAGGAGTTTTAGTATGAGGACAATTATTAATCAGAAAGATAAAAAAGCATTGTTTGAGCATCTTGAAAAAATGCATCCATACGACATTGTTGAAGCGATAAAAGAACTCACTGAAGAAGAACAGGATTTGTTTTATTCATTACTTCCAGAAGAAGAAATCGGAAGAATTATCGCTTATATGGAACCTGAAGAAGCGGCAGATGTAATTGATGATTTTGAATTTGAAATTCAAAAAAATATTATGAATGCCTTAGACCTTGATGATGCAGCCGACATTATTGTTCATTTGGACAATGAAGAAGAATTAATTGATGCCTTAGAGAATGAAGAAAGCATTTCTCAAGTTCTTACCTATGATGAAGATGAAGTAGGTGCTCATATGTCCGATGGTTATATCGACCTTGTTTTGGGCATGAATATTAAAACTGCTACTAAAAAAGTTATCAAAGAGGCCGGTCAAGTAGACATCCTTAATCTTATTTTTATTGTTGATGATAAAAATAAATTTCAAGGTACTGTTGAATTAAGAGATTTAATTAAAACTAAAGCACCTGCATTTATCGACGATATAACGGAATTAAGTCCATATGTTTTAGATACTGATGATATCGAAGAAGCAGTTCATAAAATGAAAAATTATGGCTTATATGATATGGCAGTTGTAAATGACAAATTAGAACTTATTGGTATATTAACTATTGATGATGCTATTGAAATTTATCATGAGGAATCAGTTGATGACTTTGAAAAATTATCTGCTCTGCCTGATACAAGCACAAAAGGTCTTTTAATATCAGCCGCAAAAAGACTGCCATGGTTATTATTGTTATTAGTTCTATCAATGCCAATTGCCTTAGCAACCAGTCGTTTTGAAGAAGTAATTACTTCAGTAGCTGTACTTGCCTTATTTCAACCGCTGATTCTCGATGCTGGAGGAGATGTGGCCAGCCAGACATTAGCTGTAACATTAAGGCTGCTTACTACGGATTCTAAAAAAGCCTTAAGAAACGGTGGAAAAGAAATTCTTGCAGGTCTCATTAATGGTATAACACTGGGAATTGTTGCTGGCCTGGTTTCTTATCTTATTTCCAAGGTCATGGGTATCCACGAACCGTTTGATATATCTTTAGTGGTGTTTTTATCACTAAGTCTGACTGTGGCTACAGGACCAATTTTTGGATTATTTATTCCAATTTTATTAGATAAAATGAATGTTGATCCAGCTGTCGCATCAAGTCCTTTTATCACTACGTTAATTGACATTACTAGCGTAATAATTTATTTTGGCTTTGCTACATTATTGTTGGGGGTGATTTAGATGAAAGAATTAATGAGTCTGAATGATGCTCAATTAAAGAAAACTTTATCTAAAATGCATCCATATGACATTGCTGAACAGATGAAAAAATCATCAAGTGATGCCCAAATGCGTTTAATTAAATTAATGTCACTTAATAAAACAGTTGAAGTCTTTTTAGAATTGCCAACTGAAGTTTCACGAAACTACTTCAGTTTATTAACTGAAAATCAGAAGAAAAGGTTCTTACAGGAATTTGAAATGGATGATTTAAAATTTTTCATTACCAGTTTCGAAGAAGATTACCAATTTTATCTGACAGGTTTATTATCAAATACCAAACAGGCAACTCTTAAAGCACTGATGAGTTATGATGAAGAAACTATCGCATCTATTATGAGTACTGATTTTATTACTATTAATAAAAATTCGAATATTAAAGAAGCTACTGCTCACGTTATCAATAACTCCAAAGATAGTGATTTTATTGATGATGTTTTCGTCGTAGATGAAAATAATGTTTTAATAGGAAGTATTAATTTAAAAGATTTAATCAGCGCCAGAGCAAACGATTCACTTAATGATATTACCTACTCTATTAACAGTTATCTGAAATTAGATGACTCTATCAATCAAGGTTTTAAAAAATTCAAGAATTACGCTAAAAATGTCTTGCCGGTTTTAAATGATGAAATGCAGATAATCGGTATCATCACTGCAGATGATGTATTAAATGTAATGGTTTTAGAACATGAAGAAGATATTGAAAAAATGACCGGGGTTGGAGATTATGATGAATCCTCTAATGCTTTTGTTCGAGCGTATCAAAGGCTTCCATGGCTATTGATATCGGTACTGCTGAACTTAGTTATAGCCGTGTTGCTTTCAGTGTTTGAAAAAACCTTAATTGAAGTGGTTGCGTTAATAATGTTTCAGCCGATGATTTTAGGTATGGCTGGAAATATCGGAACACAATCAATCGCAGTAACAATTTTAAAATTAAATCAAGATGAACTTGAAGAGAAAAAGGCGGAAAAGAAACATATTTTAAAAGAAATAGGAATCGGTTTTCTAAATAGTATTGCCGTTGGCATCGCAGGATTCTTGCTATCTTACGGCATTTTAAAATCGATCAATATCGGAAATCACAGTCCGTTATTGCTGGCTTTAACAATCGGTACCTCGTTAACAGGTGGTATGTTTGTCTCTGCTCTGGCAGGTGTTTTCATTCCGATCATTTTAGAAAAATTAAATGTAGATCCAGCAATTGCCTCAGGACCAATCATTTCTACTTTAAATGACCTGTTTGCTTTACTGATCTATTTTGGAATTGCAACATTGATATTTATATTGTAAAAACAACAAGCAGCTGAAAAGATGGTTGTTTTTCAGCTTGAGGAATCTATTTATTATAAAAGTATAATAATCATGCCATTATTTATTCAATTTTGTTTTTATATATCAATAATAGCTATCTTACAGAATCACTTCATTTGTTTTATTTAACTGAAGCTGATATTGAGATATAATATAATTAATAGAACGGAGAACCCTATGAGAAAAGCCTTAAAAATCGCCCTGGAAAAAGAACAGATTGAAGTCAAAAACAAATATGATATTATTGATGCTTATGAAATACATCTATATGGTGATGAAAGAGACAACTTTAATTTATATCCTTTGTTAAATAAACCCGTTTTGGCCGTACACTATCCACTAAAGAGATGTGATATTGTCCAAGTTGCCAAAGAAAGAAATACTAAATACTTTAAAAAAGTAATTGATTTCTGCAAAGCAATAAATGCAGGTCTAATAATACATGCTGATAGTCCTTCCTTTGATGTCTTTAACAATCCCGATGTTGAAGCTTTCTGTAAAATCATCAAAAGAAAAGAAATCATCTTGCATGTAGAAAACTGTTATCTACATATTGGAGCGAAAGAAGGATTAAATATCACTAAATATTTAAAAAACAGAATTGGTGACAAATTTGTTTATCCTCTTTTAGATACCTGTCATTTAATGATGAGTTCTATGTCTTTCAAATATGAAGAAAATTCTTTTTTCCAGACAATGGATAACTATAAAAGCAAATGCTTTATTATGCATTTAAATGATAGTATTGGTTCAGGAGAAAAAGAAACAGGTGGGGTACATGGAACTAACTTTTCCAGAAACTCCTATCTTTTAAATAATATTTTATGGAAAATCTACAACTACGAAAAAGAAGGTTATAATGTCGATTGTGTTTTAGAAATAAATGAACAGGACTATGTCAATGTCCCTGATGCGATGGAGTTAGCAAAAAACATTGATATTTTCTGGAATGATTACATCATGCAAGAGCAAAATAATGATGATTAATGAAAAAAGTTTGTAACAGATGCACTATCACATAATTAAAAAAGGTATCAAGTCAAAAACAAGATACTTTTTTAAGTATAGTTTACCCATAAACAATTCTGGTAAATGCAACATAAATTACTTTTCAACTTTACATCTCTTGTCTGTATAAATTTGTCATACTTATAACCCTTTGTTATATATTTATAGTATGAATCAAATAAATATCAATTTTAAAGTATTTTAACTGATATATTCATTTTAAAATTCAGAGAATTTAACGAAACAGTCTTTTTGCTTTCACTTTTTGGCCAGAAAACTCTATAATAGAGATAGACAATTTATTAATAAAAAACTATGAACAGAAATTGGTATAGATTAGATACTGCTGCTTTACTCTTTCCAGCAGTTATGAACAAAAATTGGAGTAATGCTTTTAGGCTGGAAGCGACTATCAATCATGAAGTCGACCCTTTTATCCTGCAAAAAGCTGTCGATGACTTGCAGGTACGCTTTCCTTCTTTTTATGTCGGCTTGCGAACTGGTTTTTTCTGGTGCTATTTACAACAGATGGAAGAAACTCCTAAAGTAATGAGTGATTTTGCCTATCCTTTGACTTTTATGTCCTATAAAGAATTGAAAAACAGCTGTATGAGAATTCTTTATTACAAAAACAGAATTGCCGTAGAGTTCTTTCACGGTGTAACTGATGGAACCGGAGGAAACATTTATTTTTGTTCACTATTGGCTCGCTATTTAGAAATTAAATTCGATATCGAAATTGGAAAAAGCCCTTTTGTGGTTAATCATGATGAACCTGTCAGCAAGGAGGAATTAGAAGATAGTTTTCATAAACATACTAATGATTATCCTGCCAGCAGAAAAGAAACCAGCTCTTATCAGTTAAAGGGAACTAAAAATAAGAATGATTATTTTACTTTAATAACCGGCATCGTTGAAACAACAAAGCTTAAGGAAATCTCCAATCGTTACAACTGTACCATCACAGTATTTCTGACAGCTGTAATGATTGAAAGTCTTATCGAAATACAAAAAGAAAAATGTTTACCACAACTGCAAAAACATGTCAAAATTACTATTCCTGTCAATCTGAGAAAACTATTTGGCAGTAAAACTGTTCGTAATTTTGTTTTACCAATTAATGTAGGAGTAGACCCTAAAAAGGGAGATTATTCTCTGAAAGATCTCTGTATATCTATTGCCAGTCAATTTAATTATGAAATAACAACTCAAAACATGGCTAGTAGAATAGCCTCTAATGTTAATCCCCAAAAAAATATCCTTTTACAGGCTACTCCTTTACCAATAAAAAGATTAGTAATGGGAGCTGTCTATCATAGAGCAGGAATTTTAACTTCCAGTTTAAACATCTCTAATCTTGGTCTTGTTAAACTGCCAAAAGAAATGGATCCTTTTATTGAGAGAATTGAGTTTATCATTTCGCCACAAAAAAATAACATCAACAACTGTTCGGTTTCTTCTTATAAAAACCATACTTATATCAATATTAATCGCAATATTGTAGAATCAGAATTAGAAAGAGTCTTCTTTTCTAAACTGGTTGAACTGGGTATACCTGTGACCATAGAAAGTAATAGGGGGTAAATAAATGTATTGTGTTAAATGCGGAGTTAAATTAAGTGATGACTTAACTGTTTGTCCTTTATGTCAAACAAAAATCTACTATAATGAAGAACAGATTAAAGCAATAAAAGAAAAAAAATATCCTGAAACAATGCCAACCAGAAGCAACGCCAATAGATCACTCGCTTCTATTTTGACTATGCTTTCATTACTTACTATTTCCATAATCCTGATTTTATGTTATCAGGTCTATGATGAAATCAGATGGGGTGGCTATGCTGTTTTCAGTGTCGGTGTTTTCTATTGTGTATTTGTCTTACCTTTATGGTTTAAAAAGATTAACCCGATAATTTCTGTATTAATCAATCATACAGCAATTTCGCTATTTCTTTTATACATTAACCTTAAAACAGGAGGCGATTGGTTTTTATCCTTTGCTTTACCTTTAAATATCATCATCTGTGTCAATGTCATACTTGCCATAATCCTGATTAAATATGTCAGCAAAGGTCGATACTTTTTCGCTGGAGGAATAATTATTCTTATTGGTCTTTCAAGTATGTTGATTGAATTTTTTCAACATCTTACTTTTGATACCAAAATGTTTGTCTGGTCACTATATGTTGTCGTATGTTGTGGTATCTTTGGAATCTTTTTGATTCTGGCTGGAATAATAAAACCTTTAAAAAATTATCTCAATAAGAGATTCTTCATTTAGAGTGTCAAGCACTCTTTTTTATTTACTAATAAAATAAAGGCTTGTATAATAATCACATATTTAAAAAGAGTGGAGGATAATTATGGAAAAAAATAGAATGGAAAAAAGATATGGCTTACCAACGGCTATTTCAATGGTCATTGGTATCGTTATCGGTTCAGGAATATTCATCAAAGGAGGCAAAATCTTAAGTCTGACTAACGGAAACATGCTCCAGGCAATCGCCGTAATTCTTGTTGTCGGTCTGATCTGTATTATCTGTTCACTGGTTTTTGCTTCCCTGGGTTCACAATATGAAAATGTCAATGGTGTGGTAGATTTTGCTGAAGTAGCTTTAGGCCCCAAATATGCCTACTTTGTCGGTTGGTTTATGACTACCATCTTTGCTCCGACAATCGCTGCAATGTTAGCTTTTTTCTCGGCCATGATGTTTGGAGCTTTATTCAATATCGAAGCTGTCGATTTTGCAACTGGAAATATCAACTATATGACCATTGGTATTGGAGCAACATTTTTAATGCTGGCCTATGGTATCAATGCCTTATCACCAATAATAGCAGGTAAACTTCAAGTAGGCTCAACCATCATTAAACTGGTTCCTCTAGTGCTGATGGGGGTTATCGGTACAATTGTTGGAATTAAAAATGGATCAACACAAACAGTTTTAAACTTTGTTAATACTGCTGAATATGTCTCCAGTGAAGGTGGCTTCTTTAATGCTGTTGTTGGTTTTGCCTTTGCTTATGAAGGCTGGATTTTTGCTACTTCTATTAATTCAGAACTTAAAAATGCTAAAAGAAATTTACCTTTAGCTTTAATAATTGGCTCAGTAACCGTAACAATATTGTATGCCCTGTACATCTTCTCTATGAGCTCTTTAAAAGATGTTTCTCTTATCATAGGCACCTGGCCTTTTGGGGAGAAACTGGCTGGTCTGGCTTTCGCAAATGTCTTTGGCAAGCCATTTGGAACTTTAATTTATGTTTTTATAACTATCAGTTGTCTTGGCACACTTAATGGTGTTGTAATGAGCAGCTGTCGTTCACTTTACTCTTTATCAGTTAGAAATCTGGGGCCTGATCCTGAATTCTTCGGAGATATTGACAAACAAAATAATTTTGCTATCAAATCATCACTGATAGGTATGATGTTAGCTGGTTTCTGGTATGGCTGGACTACCACTATCTGGATGGGTGGTCCAGATATGATGGGCACATTACATACCAATAACTGGATTGGCTGGGAACCAGATGAAGTGTGTATCATCTGTCTATATTTGATGTATATACCAATGATGATTGGACTGATGGTCAAAGCTAAAAACTTATCCTTTATCGAAAGATTTGTTATTCCATTTTTAGGCTTGTTGTCATGCTTATTCTTCTGTTACAGCTGCTGGGTAGGCAAAGGCTATCAGCAATGCCTTGGTTTTTTAATTTTCTTTACTATTGTTGAACTTATCGGTTTTGCCTTTTTAAAAAAAGGAAAAAAGAAGTAACCATTGAAAAAACAATTATTGACCAGGTTTAAATTTTCATCAAATTGAAAGGGAAAAAGAATATGTACTATTGTTTTAAAAAAATTAATATTGCCTCACCATTTCCCACTACTCAATGTGGACATATTTCTCAAACAAGAGAATTATCTGATTACAAAGATAATCTATTTGCCAGAGTCATCAGCTTTAAAGATGATAAAAACTGGTTGTTTCATATTTCCGCTGATGTTTTAGCAATTAATCGAGAATTTCGTTTACAACTTCAAAAAACCATTAGAGAAAAACTGAATAATAACAATATTAATCTAATAACCTCTGCTACTCATACCCATTATGGCAACGACATCAATAATATTGACTATCTAAAATACCTGATGGAAATATTAATTAAAGGCATTACGGCAATGCAATACCAACAGATTGGAGAAGTAAAGTGTACTTACAGCAACATGCATACTACAGCTGTTGGAAAATCAAGAATTTCAGGTTATGAGACAAATTTAGAATATTTAAACTTAATCACCTTCTACAAAAATGAAAATATTCCTTTTTTAAGAATTGTTGTTAATAACTGCCACCCTACCATTCTGCATGCTGATGTTCCATTTTTTTCAGCTGAATATCCAGGTTATGTTTTAAAACTGATGGAAAAAGAAAATAAAAATATTGATCACAGTTTTATGATGGGAGCTTCAGGAGATATCTCTTCCAGATTTGTCAGAAGTGGTCAAAAATATGAAAACATGGTTGAACTGGCTGAACGACTGTTTGAAGAAATAAAAGTTTTAATCAATAGAGATGGCAATAAATACCCATTGAAACTTGACTATCATGAAGTCGAAGTAGCTTTAGAACATGAATTTATTCCTATTGATTTATCAGCTATTCGGACAGATTTAACGACCAGAGAACTGGAAACTATCCGATATGGTCAAATAGTGCGAGCTCAGCTGAAACAGTCTAACGACATCATCAAAAAAGCCAATTTAGCCAGTTGGAATTTAGGAGCAGTAAAGATTGTTTTCGTTCCTAATGAAATATTTTCAGCATATATGAGCCCGTTAGATCTTTCGAAAACCATCTTAGTATCTTACTCAAATGGCTATGGACCATATATTTTACCAATCGGTTTTCCATATCTGACTTATGAAATGTTTACCGATACCCTGACAGTTCAAACAAAAGAAAAACTGATGAAAATCATCAGCACTATCTGATATTAAAGCTACTTGCAAAAGTGGCTTTTTAATATTATTGAATAAATCAAGCTGTTATAGATGCTTTACTCGACCCAAAAAATGTCTGTAAACAGCTTCATTATCAGCACCATCAACATTTTGAGATTGGAATACATAAGGACGTTTACCTTTTGCAACGACAATTTTCATCGCTTCAGTAATCGCAATATTCAATAAAAACATTGTCACAATTGAGCTGGCTGGACCTGTTTTAATTCCACCTATATCCATCATCGCATCACCTTCAGGAACACAGTTATCGATAATTAAATCAGCGTGATCATAAAGCTTTTTGCCACTTGGATGTCTGCTGGTCGAAGCTTTTGACTGCGTTAAGTTAGTTACCGCAACAGTATAGACTCCCTCTTTCTGGGCTCTGGCTGCCATTTCAATCGGCATTGCATTTCTACCCGAATTGGAAGTGATAATCATCATATCACCTGGTTCAATAAAATAAGAATCATAGATAATGTCAGCCAATCCACATGTTCTTTCCACTTCCCCACTTCTTCTTGCCCCAAATGAAGTTAAAGTATCAGGATCTAACATTGCATTAATATTCCCTAATCCACCTGCTCTGACAAACAGTTCAATACCCAGCATATGAGAATGGCCAGTTCCAAAAGTGTGAATCAACTTGTCATTTTCAATATTTTCGGCAATCTTTGTTGCCAGTACTTTCAGTGACTCTTTATTTGCTTTTTCAGCATGCTTACATAAAGCACTGATTTTTTCACTATATTCATATTCAAAACTCATTATATTTTACCTCTCCACAATATTATCTGATTTTTTTCTTTTTCTTTCTATTCTTATTATAAATCCTTTAGAGACATTTTCAATTAAAGAATATTAAAAAACCCTAAATTTGATTCCATTCAACTTTTAGGGTTTTATCTAGAATTATTGATTAAAAATAATATTTGTCAACTTTAAATACCTTCTATGGATAAATTTAATAATATAGTCTGATATTTTGATCAATAATAGTTGAAGTTTTTTTATATTTTACACTTTAAACAATGACAAATTATTTTTATAGATGCTTAATTCTATTACCGAATTTTTTATAAATTGCTTCATTATCATATCCATCAACATTTTGTGATTGGAATACATAAGGACGTTTACCACGAGAAACAACAAGTTTCATTGCCTCAGTAATGGCAATATTTAATAAAAACATTACTACAATTGTACTGGCTGGTCCAGTTTTAATGCCATCAATATCCATCATTCCATCACCAATTGGACAACAGTTATCAATAATCAAATCAGCAAACTCATAAGCTTTTTTACCACTTGGATGTCTACTGGTAGAAGATTTAGACTGATTTAAGTTAGTTATTACAACTGTAAAGACTCCTTCTTTTTGCGCTCTGGCAGCCATTTCAATTGGCATCGCATTTCTACCTGAATTAGTATTGATAATCATCATATCTCCGGCTTCAATTCCGTAAGTATCATAGATAACATCTGCAACACCAGGAGTTTTTTCCATCGGTCCACTTCTTCTTGCTCCAAAAGTAACCAGCACATCTGGATCTAACATCGCACAAACATTTCCTAAGCCTCCTGCTCTGAAAAACATTTCCAAACCAGCCATATAAGAATGTCCTGTACCGAATACATAGATGATTTTATCGTTTTCAATATTTTCAGCTATTTTTTCAGAAAGATAAATTACTTTCTCTCTATTAACTTCTTCTGCATGTTTACATAAAGCAATAATCTTTTCACTATATTCAAATTTCATAAATTCCTTCACCCTTTCGCTCTCTTTTTTATTACTTTTTAAACTCCAACACCTTTCTATTTTCTACATTATTATCCTTAGTTATCCTTTCTATTTTATTATAAACCCTTTAACAGGATTTTTAAATGAAAGAAACTAAAAAAGTTGTTATAATAAAATCAGCGAGGAAATATTATGAAATCATCTTATGTTGAACTTTATCAAAAGGGAAAAGCTAGAATTTCTCAAGAAGAAATCTGTACAGATGACCTGCAAGATAATGAAGCCATCATACAAACAGACTTCAGTATGATTTCAGCCGGAACAGAACTGTCAAGGGTATTTGAAATTAAAAAAGGATTTTCATATCCTGTCAGACCTGGCTACTGTTCTGTTGGGACGGTAATTAAAAAAGGTGCTGGATTAAAAGATTTAGAAATTAATGATCGAGTCTTTTTCAATGCTCCACATAGCTCTTTGGTCAGATGGAAACATACCAACAGCACTCAAGGTCCTCAAATCTATAAGTTAGATCGTGACATAAATCCTAAACATGCGACCATTATTAATCTGGCTTTGGTAGCTATAAGTGGTGTCAACAGCAGCGAAGTCAAACTTTCAGACAATGTGGCTGTTTTCGGTATGGGTAATATTGGTATCTTAACTGCTTTGATGTATCAGAAATCAGGAGCCAATGTTATTGCTGTTGATCCGATAGAAAATAGATGTCAGCTGGCTCAAAAGATGGGAATCAAAAATGTTATCTGTCAACAAGCTGATAAACAAGTTGAAGAAATCATGAAGTTTACAGCTGATAGAGGTGTTGAAATTGCAGTTGATGTTACAGGAATAAGTGAAGCTATTATTACCGCTATCAACTGCACCAGACAATATGGTCAAGTGATCTTACTTGGTTCTCCTCGAGCATCTTATAAAACTGACATTACCCCTGTTTTTAACCGCATACATATGAAAAACTTAAAAGTAATCGGCGCATTTAATCAATTAGCACCAGTTAATCCGGTTGAAGGTTCTTTTAACAGTGTTGTTAAAAATTATCAGGTTGTTTGTAATTTAATCAAAAACGGTGATATTGATGTAGAAAAAATAATCAGTCACATCATCTCACCAGAAGATATCGAAACTGCTTATCATGGTTTAATGTATGATAAAGAAAACTACAATTGTGTAATTTTAGATTGGCAAAAATGTCAGTCATTTTAAATAATAGGAGGAAATTTATGATTAATATTGGTATTGTAGGTTCTGGATTTATTGTTCCAATTTTTATTGAAGCTGTTAAAAATGTGGGTGGCTATCATATTAGAGGCATTATGGCGAGAAGAGAAAATGTATTAAGTGAATTAAAAGAAAAATATTCTATTGACTACTACACTTTGGATTATAAAGAAATGTTCAATGATCCCCAAATTGATGCTATCTATTTAGGCGTTCCTAATTCAGATCACTATTTCTATGCTAAAGAAGCCCTGCTGGCTGGCAAGCATGTTATTGTAGAAAAACCTTTCTGCCATAAATACAAATTCGCCAAAGAAATTGTTCAGTTGGCAAAAGAAAAAAATCTGATTGTTTATGAAGCTATTACCAATCAATCACTGCCAAACTATCAGAAAATAAAAGAGTTGCTGCCAGATATTGGTGATATAAAACTACTCGATTTAAACTTCTCCCAATACTCTTCTCGTTATGACAAATTTAAATCAGGAATCACTTTACCAGCCTTTGATTATAAAAAAGCTGGAGGTTCATTAATGGATTTGGGTGTCTATAACATTCACTTTGTAGTCGGATTATTTGGCAAACCAGATAAAGTTCATTATTTTGCCAATATTGAAAAAGGTGTTGACACTTCCGGAGTACTGATTATGTCATATCCTACCTTTGAAGCTGTCTGCATCTCAGCTAAAGACTGTAAAGCTCCTCTTCATGTTTTGATTCAAGGAGATAAAGCTTATATCCAATCAACTGAATCAAGCAGTCAGTTAAACACCGTCATCTATAAGCCTAATAAAGAAGAAGGTGTAGAATATAGACTGAATACTGAAGATGGCTACTTCTATGAATTTGATGAATTTAAACGACTATTTAAAAACAAAGACCTGAAAACAGCTCAAAAGTTAAATGAACATACCTTGATAGTTAATGAAATCTTAGAAAAAGCCTTGGCAACTGCGGGGATTGTCTTTGAAGATTAATACAAAAAAACTGGTCTCCAGTTTTTTTATAGTCTTTCCAGCATTTTTGCCAACTGCTCCGGCTCAAATCCTGAATAAGTCCCATTATCGCAATAAGTCTTTTTACTGCTCATATGTATCTGTTTAATACCTGTTAAATCTAATATCTCTCTGATGTTTTCAACTCTTACTCCACCACCGGGCAGTATTTCAATTTTATCGCCATATTTTTTATGTAAATCTTTTAATAGTGGACAGCCTTCTAAAATATTCGTATTTGATTGTCCATCAGTAAGCACTCTATCAACACCTATTTCAATAAGAGTCTCAATAGCCTGATAAGGGTCTTCAGTTTGATCAAAGGCTTTATGGAAAATAGCTTCTTTGCCATATGATTTTATTAAATCAACTATTTTTTTACTTCTTTCTCTGTCAACTGTATTATCCTCATTTAAAAATCCAAACACTATACCATCAGCACCATTTTCCAATAATATTCTTGCATCTTCTAACATCGTTTCAAAAGAAGTTTCGCTATAACAGAATCCTGCAGTTCTGGTTCTGGTCATACAAACAACAGCTGCATCAGTAATTTCTTTAGCTTTTTTTAATGAAGCAATAGTAGGAGTTAAGCCACCTAATTCCATTGCTGAATTCAATTCAATTCTATCAATTGGAAATTTTGCTGCTCCAACTACATCATCAATATTTCCACAACAGATTTCTATTTTAATATTATTTACCATAACTTTACCTCCCTTTCATCCCATTCTATTGTATAATACTTTTATGGTTAAAGGAATTATTTTTGATTACGATGAGACATTGTACTCTCATGAGTTAAAGTTTGTGCCTAACTTAACTCTGAAAACATTAAGAAAATTAAAAGAAAAAGGCATCAAATTAGCTCTCTGCACTTCAAGGGAACAGTTTGAATTAAACGATTTAGACAAAGATTGTGTAGCAATAATGGATTTAATTGTCTCAGGAAATGGATCAACCATTATCAAAGACAATCAGGTGATTGAAAAAAACACTATTTCTTCAATTGCGACTAAAACTATTATCGACTATCTGGATAAAAACAATATCCCTTATCACTATTCTGATAGCGAAGGAAATGTTTACTTTTTTAATAAATTTCCTGAAGGCCTGTTAGAAGAGTTTTATCGTGGCAATTTATCAGAATTTGTTTTTAAAGAATATGAAGATGAAAAGCTGTTGAATATTCTAGCTTATTTCCCTAATGAAAAACAAAAAGAAGAAATTAGTTTGCTAACTTCAGAAGTATCCTCAACATCTTTATTTTGTGGTCCTCAACTAGCTAAAAAAGGTATTGACAAGGGCTATGGAGTAAGAAAATTTATGGAGATATTTAATCTTACCAAAGAAGAAACTATCTCTGTCGGTGATGCATTATCTGATATTCCGATGTTTAAAGAAACAGCTGTTTCAATTTCTACAATTGATGCCAGTGAAGAGGTTAAATTTGCCAGCACTCATATCATGCCACTGACTATTGAAGAAGGTGGCCTTAACAGGCTGTTAATTAAACTTGGCATCATTGAAAAAGAACCTTATGATATAAAAATCTTTTTCTTGGATGTTGATAATACCATCTATGATCATTCAATCAGGGAGATAAGGGATACAACTTTAGAAGCCTTAAAACAACTCAAAGAGAAAGGATATATTCTTTTTATTAATTCAGGAAGATCTTACGATGAAGTAAAAGGAATTTCACAAGAAGTACTTGATCTGATGGATGGTATGATTTTGTCTAATGGTGCCAACTATATAATTGATGAAAAACATTACTTTAAACCAATTGATATTGAGGCATCTAAGCCTCTAACTGACTTCTTCCTGAAAAGAGATATGTTTTTCCGCTACGTCACAATTGGCAATAAAACATACTACCGCAAAGAACATGAAAGAGCAGAAAGACTTAGAGTCTATTACCAGAATTCATTTCCGATAAAAGAATATGAAGGAGAACAACTGATTCAATTTGTCTTCTATAATAGTGATGAATCACTAGAAGATGAAATAGCTTATTTATCAAAAGGTGTTCAAAGAACAAAAATATCAAGTGGTAACGAAATTGCCCGAAAAGGTGTTACCAAAGCCACTACAATGCTGAAAGTAACTGAACTTCTAGGCTTAAAACCAGAAAATATCTGCGCTTTTGGAGATAGTAATAACGATACAGAAATGTTAAAAGCAGCCAGACTTTCAGTTGCCATGGGTAATGGCTGTTTCAATTGCAAGAAAGCAGCAACCTTCATCTGCCCGGACATTAAAGAAGATGGCTTTGCCAGAGCTTTAAAACATTTCAATTTCATTGATTAAGTTTTAAAAATAACAAAATAAAAAGTTGATGTTTTTTAAATGTCAACTTTTTTTATTGCCATGTATCGATATAACGCCAATCATATTCGATAATCTTTCGATATAAGTATCTATCTTTATCTTTATGAAATCTACCTGCTAAGGAAGCATTTTTAAATCCATACTCTATTAAGCCTTTATCTTTTAAAGATTCCAGCAGCACAAACAATGAATGAGTATATTCCAAAACGCAGGTAATTCCATTATATCCAAAGGCTTTAAATGCTTCTGCGTCCCCTTCATAGTCTGGATATTCATAAACATTTCCAGATTCCCATACTTTAACCTGTATCACTTCATAAACAGGTAGAGCTATTTTAAAAAACAAATTCAATACATCTTTTAACTCTTGGTCAGTTTTCAAAATTTTATCTGTAAATTTTATTAAACAATAAACTTCCAACCTTAAATAATTATCTAAAAATTGTATTAATGTTTTTTCATCCAATTTTAATATCGGTATCTTTTCAACGTTTTTTAAAAAGTAAACTTCTAAATAAAAAACACCATAGCTCTTCCAGCTTATTTCAATAGTAGACATTGGGGTTTCAAATTTCTTACTTTTAACACGTTTTAAATGATAGGCTAAAAATTCTAAAAAATTACTTTTATCCAGGTGTGCGTATATGTAGTCTTTAGCAATTTTATATTTTTTAACACTCATTTTTTACACCTTTCTATTCCATACCAGTATCTATGATAACGGTAATTTCAGACTCATCAGCAACATTTACTTCAGCTTTTGGTTCAATTAAAATATGCCACTGTGCCATATCACAAGTACCTATTTCCGGAATTATTCTTTCAATATTAATCAGTAATGTTTCATCATCTAAAAGTGTAATCTTGTTTACCTTATGACGATTAGATCCACTACCTTCTTCAAGTAAAACTATAATCAGAATTTGATTTTTAAAATAAGCATCATCATATTTATCAATAGCAGCAAGAAAACCTTTTGGACCATCATCATAACCTTCAAGATTGTATAGCGCTTTATTTGCTTCATAATAGTTATTTAACTCATCCACTGAGCGAATAATCTTTACAATCGGATATTTGATTCCCTCATGATATCCATCAGTTCTTATATATTGCACTTTAAACTCTATTTCAGCATCTGGTTTATCAAGGCCGACAACATCATCATCCGGCTTGTAACTTCCATCTCCTTTTTCCAAGACAATAATATAGACTCCATCAGTTGTCATAGGATAAGTTTCTCTTATTACACCATGTATCAATAAAACCTTATCACCATTTGAATACTGCTCAAAAAGGTTTTCTTCTCTGCTGGCATCAAAAACAAGAAACGCTGTATCAGTTTCAGTTATTAAATAAGTTCCTCTGTCTGCAAAATACAATTTACCTACAGTAAAGCTATAACCCTTAAACCATAAAATTCCTGCTGTTATTATTAAAAATATCAGTACAGCTGCAATTAACCTGACAAAAACACGAATAGGTAAACTTAATTCTTTTCTATTCATAGCGACACCTCTTTTTTATTTTTCTTTCTTAAAAATTTCCAATATCCCAACTAATATAGCCGCAATAAAACCTGCCGAAAATCCATTATTATAAAGATTCATCCACCCATGTAAATATGCCAGATTTCCGACTAAAACAGCATGTAAGAATCCAGCCAGCATTCCAGCCGGTAAGCCATAAACTCCTGCTACAGGTGCAAGCGATGTTGCAAACAAGGCATTTATCATACACACAGTATCAGACATGAAACGTCCTGCTAATGTATAAGCTAAAACAACTCCAACAACTATTGGTATCGTATTAAACAGATTCTTAGATAAAGCAGAAAACCCTACTACCGTTAATATAGCTCCTGTAACCAGTCCATTAAGAGGAGCTTTGAATATTAATGCTAAAACTGTGGCGCTTATTCCCATTATCCCCATATTTACCAAAGCTGAATCAAAACCTTCAAGAGCAACAAAATCAGTTTTTGGCATGCCGGAATAACTCAAAATCCTGCTATACTCTTTCAATGTCTTTTTCCCCTTTATATATCCTGTTATAATCATCGATAAGAAAAAGATAAACAGAAAAATTACCAGTCTATTATCCGTTTTATCAGTAATCAACTTTACTGAAAAGTGATCATAGTCTGTCATTCTAAATATAGACATAAATAACATACCTATAATACCTGATGTAAAGCCACCATTATAGATGTTGAATCCTCTATGAATTGCAGCAAAACTATTTGCCAGAGGAGAAAAGATAAAACCTACAATCAGACCAATAACATTAGCCAATATTATAGCTGAAACAGGCTCAAAATTCATACCATAGGAAACCTGACTCACTAAAGGGGTTAACGATGTCGCAAAATTTGCCATAGTTACATACTTGGAAAAACTTTCTTTTTTAAAACGACTATATAGATAAACACCCAAATATATACTCACCACATTGTAAAGATTTTTACCAAAGAGCGCAAAACCAGTAACTATAAAAATAGAAGCTATTAGAAGTCCACTTATTTCAGTCTTACTCACATTGGCTATAAAAATTGCCAAAAACATCAGTAAACCACTATTAATCAGGGCTGTTCCAATACTGCTGATATAAAAATAATCGGTAAATAAGTAACATGGCGAAATAACCAAAGTCCATAATTGCTTAATTGACTCTAAAGGCGGGCCCATTAAAAGACCCGCAAAAACTATCAATATTGAATATAAATACAATATCCTATATTGAACCTTTTGAGAATTAATATTGTTTACTTCCTTTAACATGATCTTATTTCCTCTGCTTTCTGTATTATCTGTTGCAAAATCAATAACCTGAGGTTCATCAGGTTTATTCTATTAAAATGATTTTATCACAAATCTTATAAATTGTTTATCTACATATTATGTAATATGATATCTTGATTTTAAAATAAGTTCAAACTTAAAAACGAGGATAAAATTAAAAACATTTTACAAAGGCTTTTATATCAAATAATATTCTAAACACCTGATTTAACAATCAAATCTTAGTAGATAGCAACCCATTATGCTAAGACAAATATAGCCCTGAAAATCTTCATTACCAAAAATGCAGGCATTTCATTACCAAAAATGTAGGCATTTCATTATTAAAAAACACCTTTATAGGTGCGAATTAGATTTCTTGATAATGGCAGGGGTGGCAGGAATTGAACCCGCGTCCACGGTTTTGGAGACCGTTGTACTACCACTGTACGACACCCCTGTTTGTGCTTACTTATGATAGCACACTAAATTGTTTCAAGCAAGACGAAATGTTATAATATTTTATGCGAGGTATCTTATGAAAAAATTATTAGAATTCATTAAAAACTTTAATGACCAGCGTGACTGGAACCAATTCCATACGCCAAATAATCTAGCCAAATCAATTGTATTAGAAGCTAATGAACTTTTAGAATCTTTTCAATTTAATAGTGAAGTTGAAAACAAGGAGAAGATTCAAGAAGAATTAGCTGATGTCTTAGCTTATTGTTTTGACATGTGCATTCAGCTAAACCTGGATCCAATTGATATTGTCTATAGAAAATATGAAAAAAACGCTAAGAGGTATCCTGCTGAAAAAGTTAAAGGTTCTGCCAAAAAATATAACGAATATTAAAAATATAACTAGTCAATCGACTAGTTATCTCAGATTGTTGACAAACAGACTTTTTTTAAAAAGGTCTGTTTTCATTTGACCTCAAAATTATATATTGTTGGTAAAATTTGATGAAAAAACAAATAAAGGGACTGATTATTGTCCCTCCAATGGTC
>JAAYOQ010000024.1 GCA_012520255.1 Erysipelotrichia bacterium
AGAGGAATAATTTAACCTACATTTATTTAGATTTTCCATGGTTAAATTATAACAAAAAATGTATCCTGTTTGGTTTCAAACTCGATACATTTTTTTATTACTTTGGCTGTTTATTCGTTACAGCCCCCAACTATTCCTGTTAAGCAGTTTTTTGATTTCTTCTTTATAAGGTGGCAAACCATCAATATAAGGTGTTTCTAAAATCATTGTCTTTCCCTTTAATAATGGATGATGGACTACATTGCTTAAAATATCAAATCCTATATTTCCTTCACCAATATTAGCATGGCGATCTTTTCTGGCTCCAACAACATTTTTAGAATCATTAATATGAAGAACATGAAGTTTGTCTAAGCCTATTATTCTATCGAACTCTTCTAATATTTGATCTAAATTATTTAAATCATAGCCACTATCCCAGGTGTGACAAGTATCAAAGCAAACACCTAACGGATAATCTACTCTGCTGATAATTTCTGCCAGATGCTCAAAGCGATAACCGATTTCAGAACCTTTACCCGCCATTGTTTCCAAACAGACAGTAACATCAAAGCCTTCTTTCAATACTTCATTTAATCCTTCAACAACTATATCAATTCCATTTTCAAGAGTATCTTTTAAACTGCTGCCTGGATGTAAAACAAGATATTTAGCTCCGATAGCACTACTTCTGATAAGTTCATTTCTTAATACTCTTTTCCCCATTTCAAAAGTTTCTAACTTAGCAGTATTGGCTAAATTAATGACATATGGAGCATGAACAATTAAATCATCCATACTATGACCATTTTCCAACCATCGTTTTCTAGCCTGCTGAATCTTCAAATTCTCAACTGGTACTCTGAAGCTGTTTTGTGGAGCTCCGGTATAAATCATCATGGCGTTAGCATTATAGGATAAAGCCTCATTTACCGAACCTGATAGATAATCTGGTTTCTTCATTGAAACATGTGAGCCTAACTTAATCATTTATTGAGCTCTCTTTTTTCTCTTTGAGCTTGTTTAGCTCTTTCTTTTTGTTGTTGTTTTATTGAAGCTTTAATTTTCAGTCTCCTCTGTCTTCTTCTGATTTTGTCAATTTCAGCCTGCCTTTTCTTTTTATATCCAGGCTTAACTTTCTTTACTGGTTTTTTGAGGATCTTCTGTATTTCATGATCTTCTTCAGTAAGTTTTTTTCTAGTTGGTCTAAAATCAAAAGGTTTAACATCTACCCACTGTCCTCTTCTATAATCTTTATACAAAAATTCGAATCCCTGGTTTCTTAATACTTTAATTCCGTTATAATCACTCTGGTTAAATAAAACATAACTTGTTCCACTTCTTCCCGCTCTTCCGGTTCTTCCACTTCTATGAGTATAATAATTCAAAGATGAAGGTAAACCTAATGATATAACATGGCTTACTGATTCAATATCTAACCCTCTGGCCATAATATCTGAACAGACAATATAACTGGTTTTATCTGCACTGATAGCCTTTAAAGCTTGTTTTCTTTCTCTGTTGGATAGATCACCATGAATTTCTACAATATCATAACCTTTTTTCTTTAGCAGTTCAGCAACAGAAATAACCTCTTGTTTAGTTCTGGCGAAGATCATACAAACATAGGGTTGAATTCCTGGTAAGATTTTTAAAAGTTTGTCAGTATATGAAGCATAACGACAATTTACTAATACATGTTCAATATCCGGTGATAGTTCATGCTGTTCAGTAGCTTCAATCAGAGTTGGCCTGTTCATATACTTTCTTAAAAATGGTTGCAATTGACTTGGAATGGTCGCACTGAATACTAACATCTGTAATTTTTTAGGTAATCTGCCACAAATTTCATCAACCTGCTCCAAAAAGCCTAATTCCAATGTCATATCAGCTTCATCAATTACGATAGTTTTAGCCGTATCTAATCTCAATACCGCTTCATCAACGAATAAATCTTTAAGTCTGCCAATAGTACCAACCACAATATGAGGTTGAGTTTTCAGGCCTTCAATCATTCTTTCTTTATCTTTACCAGAAGCGATTAATTTTATGTTTATATCTTCATTAAACATATTAATTTCACTTATCATGGTATATAGCTGAATTGCCAGCTCACGAGTCGGGGCAGCGATAATAGCTTGTATTTCATTCAAACTACTATCAACCATCTGTAAAATGGGAAGAATAAAAGCATGTGACTTACCGGTACCGGTAGCTGAAACTCCAATTACATCCTTTTTATCCAGTATCAGAGGAATTGCCTTTTTCTGAATCGGTGAAAAGTCTTTAAATCTTTTATATTCAATTAATTGTTGAATATCTTCTCTAAATTTGAAATTCATACTTTATCTCCTCCTTCTCAAGAATTTATTGTAACATAAAAGTTTTACTTTATGTTAGTATAAATATGGTGTTGAAGATATGGAAGTAGTAAAAGTTATACCTTCTGGTTATTGTAAAGGCGTTATTAATGCTATTAATAAAGTAAAACAAGCCATCAAGGATTATCCCGATAAACAAATATATATTTTGGGAATGCTAGTACATAACAGATATGTAGTTGGCGGTTTTCAGTTAAACAATGTTATTACATTATCAGATAAAAACAAATCTAAGGAACAACTTTTAGATGACATAGATGATGGTGTTGTTGTTTTTACTGCTCATGGCATTGATCCGAAAATCAAACAGAAAGCCATTGATAAAGGATTAATAGTTGTTGATGCTACTTGCTCTGATGTTACAAAAAATGCTAATTTATGCCTTGAACATTTAAAAAATGGCTATGATGTAGCTTATATAGGTAAAGAAAATCACCCGGAAAGTGATGCTGTATTGGCGCTCAATGAAAAGATTCATTTAATAACCAATATCAATGATGTAAACAATACAGATATCACTAACAATAAAATATTGATTACCAATCAGACAACCATGTCAATTAATGATATTGAGACAATAATTAATGCCTTACTGATAAAATATCCTCAAGCTAAAGTTGTTGAAGAAATCTGTAGTGCCACCAGAACCAGGCAACAGGCAGTAAAAGAGTTAAAAGATTTTGATGTTTTAATAGTTGTTGGAGATCCAAATAGCAACAACACTACTCAGCTGGCTAATATTGGCAAACAGGCAAACATAAAAAATATCTACAAAATTGAAAATAGTCTTGAACTAACCTCAATTAACCTGGATAATATTAGTAAAGTTGCTGTAACTTCTGGGGCTTCAACCCCAAATTATTTGACACAGCAGGTTATTGATTATCTAAAAACCAGAGATGAACAATATCTTAAAGTTGACTTAGAAAAGATATTAGATTTATAAAGGAGATTAACCATGTTAAACATTATTTTCATCAACGAGCAAGAATATAGAGATACTCTTGTGGGAAATGAATTATTGCAACTGTTAGATAAATCTGTCCTTTTAGATGCTGATTGGGGTTGTTTCAGCAGATATTTTGATGAGGTGACTTTAAATATTGCCTTAGACAATATGGTTTATTGTATCAACAATTTTCTGCATTCGAAAAAGTTTGACAACATCATTATTGGCTGGAAGTTTAAAGATCTTGAACTGATTAATCAATTGGTAAAACATTTAGATTCAAAAGATGTTCAGATAACTATCTTTAACTTAACTGATACCAGTGTTCAGGATGTTGAAAATTTCGAGTTGTTAAACAAAGAGTATCATAAAGACTACTACACCATCGAATCAACAGGTCAAATTGTCAAAATATCTTATGTTGATACTACCGACTGTTCGGCCTTTAAAGCTGCACATATACTTTCAATGATTATTCAATAAAAAAAGACCTGGTGGGTCTTTTCATTTTCATTAGACAGATTGATAAAATCTGTTTATTTTAACGTTTTCGTTATTTTGACATCAATTGTGTAATCCAATTGAATTAAATCAATACCAGCAGCAGTCAACATTCTTTTGCTGGCAATAGTATTATCGGCATCAGCATATTTATCTGATTCATAATATATTTTTTTTATTCCAGATTGAATAATTGCTTTGGCGCATTCATTACATGGAAATAATGAAACATATAAACTACAATCCTGAACACTTCTTGGCGCATTTAAGATTGCATTAAGCTCAGCATGGACTACATAAGCATACTTGGTATCTAGAAAGTCTCCCTCCCTGTCCCAAGGAAATAGAGAATCATCACAACCTCTAGGCATACCATTGTAACCAATAGAAACGATTCTGTTTACATTATCAACAATTACCGCACCAACACCGGTGTTAGGATCTTTGCTTCTTAAAGCACTTAAATGGGCTAAAGACATAAAATATGTATGCCAATCAATTACCTTTTTCATAGTTATTCCCCTTTGTAATAATTTTGTGTTTCTGTTATATATTTTTTAGCGATTTCATCCAAATTCATCTTCTGGTACAATTGACTGATTTCATAGTCCGTTCCAGCATAGAAATCATTGAAGTCTTTATAAGTAAATGACATATAACCTAGTACTACTGCTATTATAATACTACAGATTAACGTATTGATTCTTAATGATAAACTGCTGTTTTTAGCAAAAATCATTCCCAGCATAATACCGGTAATAAATCCACCTAAATGTCCCAATAGTGAAATACCAGGCATTAAGGAAATAATTACATTCATATATATTGTTCTGAATATCTGTCTTCTGAATGTCGGAATCTTAAAGTATCCTTTTAAAGCAAACATTACTATTAAAGCACCAAAAATTCCAAAAAGACCACCAGAAAGACCCACAGCTATTATATTACCATTTCCAATAAAGATACATACATTACCTACAATAACAGCTATAAATAAAATCAGTAGGGTTTTGTTTTTTCCATAGTATTTTTCTGCGATAAAAGCCATATCAAATAAGGCCATCAAATTAAATAACAGATGGAAAAAAGATGTATGAACAAATCCCGCTGTCACAAAACGGTATATCTGATGGAATATAGTAATATAAGCTTTATAATATGCACCAAAGATGATTGCACTGTTTAATAAAGAGGTTTCATAAACAATCGCAAATACACGTATTCCAATAAATACAGCTATACTGATTACTGCTGGCAAAAGAAAAGACAAACACATGCTTTCCTTCAGGTTAAGCTTTTTTCTTTCTTCCTTAGCTTTTTTGGCCTTCTGAATAGATCTTACTGTTAATTCTCTTTCAATTTTTCTTTTTTCTTCATCTACATTTTCAACATCATATATAATTGTTGATATTTCAGGAAAAGATTCTACTACCGGCTCTAAAACATCTATATTAGGATGTAACCTGATATATTGAACATCGGCAAACAGATAATCAGTTGAATCTTCATTAAAAGAAATATCCAATACTAAACCAGCCTCAGATCTTATTAAAGTCCTGATTTTATTAACTGTAGCGGCCAACAGCTGATACTTTCCATTTCTTGTCAAGTCATTATCATTACTGATATGAATAATTGGGAAATATGGATTCTTTTCATTGACCAACCAATAATCGATTTCTCTTTTTTCAGCTTTAAAATTACTCACTACCGAAACCTGCAAGTACTCTTTAGAAATCATAAAATATTTAATTAACTGTAAAGCCCACAATGAAGCTTTGTTACTCATTATATCCTACCTCTTCTCTTAATTCTTGCAGATACCTTTTAAAATCCTCAGGTAAATCTGCATTTACTGTCATAGATTCTTCCGTTGTTGGATGAACAAACGTCAACTGATGAGCATGCAATAACTGTCCATCACCCTTTTGTTTTCTAAAGGAATATTTTGGATCATTAACAACTGGAAAACCAATATATTCCATATGTACTCTTATCTGATGGGTTCTACCGGTTTTTAAAGAACATTCTATTAAGGAGTGATTTTCAAATCTTTCAATGACTGTAAAATAAGTAATTGAATCTTTACTGTTTTTATCAGTTACAGCCATCTTTTGTCTGTCGTATGGATCTCTGCCAATAGGAGCATCAATGGTACCATGATCATGGCCGATAACTCCATGTACCAGAACAAAATATTTTCTGCTCATTTTATGATTTGCCAACTGTTCAGCCAAAAACTCATGCGCCTGATTATTTTTAGCCATAATAATTAATCCTGTTGTGTCTTTATCAATTCTATGCACAACGCCTGGTCTTAATACACCATTGACATCACTTAGCTTGCCACAATGATATAACACACCTTCAACTAAAGTCAGTTCTTTTGTTGAAGCTGTTGGATGAACTATCATTCCTTTTTCTTTATTGAGAACAATTATATCATCATCCTCATAGACAATATCCAAATCCATTTTGGATGGTCTAACAACATATTCTACCTCTTCAGGTAAATCAACAGTAATCTCTTCATCTAATTTTACTTTATAATTGCTTTTAACCGGTTCATCATCAACACAAACCAGACCCTCAGCAATCAGTTTCTGTAATTTAGTTCTCGACAAATCAACTTTATCCCTTAAAGCCTTATCTATTCTTAAACCGTCCATTTTATCATCAACGATAATTGTTATTTCTTCCATAATCGCTTTTTATCTCCCAAAAATAATTCACTTAAGATTAACAACACTGCTCCAATAGTAATACAGCTGTCAGCAATATTGAATATCGGAAAATCATAACCAAAAATATAAAAATCTAAAAAATCTATTACATACCCATAAGCAACTCTATCAATAACATTTCCGATTGCTCCAGCCAATATTAATAGTAAAGAAATCTTTTCCAATGACTTGGGTTTGTGCTTAATAAGATATAAAATGATTACAACACTTACCACTAATGCCATGATTACAAAAAACCATCTTTGACCTTTAAGAATTGAAAAGGCAGCACCAGTATTTTCAGCATAGGTGATATAGAAAAAATCTTTGATGATAGTAAAACTGTCAGGATGAATTCTATTAATAGCTTTCATTGCTATTTTAGAGGCCTGATCAATTAAAACTAACAGTAAAATAAATATAGTTTCATTCATGCTAAATCACCAATAGATATTATAACAAATTTAAAAATTAATTAAAACAGCAGGACGAAACAGCAGGATAAATACAGATTTTTTTAATTTTATTATATAATAGTAATGGAAAGAAGGATTTTAATATGGAAAAGGAAAACACTTATTTCATTAAACTTAATGCTGAATATCTAGCAAAATGGATTTTATATGTTTTCATATTTGTTTCAGCTGGCTATCTCTTTAGTTTTTTAGAGAATTTAAGCTATGAAAGTGGAAAAATTTCTATAAGTTATGTCTTGTATTATTTAGCTGTTGCTGCAAGACTGTTAATCGCCTACTGCTTTTTGAAATTAGCTACAGTGGAAAAAAAATTTAGTAAATCAGCATTTTTTATTGTTTTACATTCTTTATTTACTGTTTTCAGCAATTTTATAATTAATAACACTTTTTCTTCTTTAATATTTGTAGTTTTATTTTCTATTACTCAATTTATTTTAGATATGTATGGTGGATATTTAGCATACAGAGGTTTTACAAATCTATTAACCGGGTTAAATGATCCATTAGCTAAAAGTTGGAAAATACGTTGGTATACTGTTGTAATTATTAACTTTTTATTATTAATTGGTTCTTTAATCAGTGAAGTATTTATAAACAATCTAGAAAAGAAATCTTTCTTTGTAGTATCATGGTTTTCAGTTGTTGCTATCGCAGTTATAATTGCCCAAATATATCTATTGGTTATCCTTTATAAAACATCCGACTTCTTTAAAAAAGTAAATGTTTGAAAAAAATAATGTTTTCTTTTTCAATCTTGATATCAAATTAATAAGTCTTTAACACTTAAAATTTTTTCTTTTAAATTGAATAAAACTGACATTAACAATTAAAAATTTTAAATTAACAACTTTTGGGGGTATTAATGAACTTTTTTCATTGTTCAATTTTACTTCTTTTTATATAATGTATGTGGATAGAAAGAAGGAAATTAATATGGATAACAACAATATTTACAACATAAAACTCAACTCCGATTACCTGGCTAAATGGATAAATTATATTTTTATAATCACTATAGTAAGTCATATAATGGTTTTTATCGGTTCTTTTCTTTCAAGAACTGGAGAAATCGGATTAACTGTCAGCATTATATTTTCAGTTATCGATTCCGGTTTAAGTCTAGTCATAGTTTATTGTCTTTTTAAATTATCTGTCATAGATAAAACATTTGGTAAAGCAGCACTGTTTTTCGCTTTATTTACTATCATAAATCTTTTAACAGGTTTTATACCGGAAGCTAAATTATTGCAGCTTCCACCACTGGCGATAGCTATAATATCAACTATTTCTGCACCACTAAGTTTATATGGTGAATATTTAGAACATTCAGGCTTCGTTAATATATTAAGGGGATTAGAGGATTCCATCGTTAAAAAATGGGACCTTCTTTGGTACGTTTATCTTCCTACCAGTATTCTGCTGATGATAACAGCCTTTATTTCTGCTTATTATATCGATAAAATGGAAAGAATAATTGATTTAATTTATCCGTTATTATTACTTGGATCATTTGGAGCATTATTTTGTTTCATTTACAAATTATATGTTCTCAAAAAAACTGTTAATTTCTTCAAAAGTCTGGAGATTTAATTAATGCTGACAAACTTTTTAAAACATTTACATACTATAAATAAACACCGTTTTCTAGTAATGAGATTATGTTTTAAATTAGGACTATATTGGCAGGGATTAACTCATGATTTGAGTAAATATTCTCTGATTGAATTTTTTACTTCGGTAAAATATTTTACTGGCACAAAAAGTCCCATTGACAAAGAGAAAAAAATAAAAGGATATTCAGATTGCTGGCTGCATCACAAAGGAAGAAATAAGCACCATTGGCAATACTGGACAGATTTTCAAAAAGGTCAGGTTATATATATTGAAATGCCCTTAAAATACATTAAGGAAATGCTAGCCGATCGCATTGCAGCCTGTATGGTTTATCAAAAAAAAGATTATCGAGCTAATAGTGCTTTAAACTTCTATTTAAATTCTCAAGAAAGAATATTAATACCACCTGAAACTAGCAACAAACTACATTATTATTTATCACTGGTAGCTGAAAAACCTTTAGATGAAGCTCTCCATATTATAAAAAATGATCGATAAAGGTTCGAAATTGAACCTTTTTCTTTTATACAAACTAAAACTATAGCGATTTAATTAAAACAACCACCAATTATTTCTACATCATTAATAATGTTAACTTCTATTACAAAAGATATCTTATAAAACATTCACCTTTTGGTTTATACTCGAATTCCATTTTTCTATAATCCTGTGAAAAAAAATGGTATATTTTTACACCTTTCTTTCAATAATATTCTTTGAGAACTTTATCATCTTAAAAAATCCAGATTTTAATAAACCTGGATTTTGTTATTAGTTTATAAACTTCATTTGATTTCTTCTAATATTTTTATCAGATTATCTTTGGTCTGAAATCCAATAACCTGCTTAACAACTTCGCCATTTTTGAAAGCTAATAAATTGGGAATAGAACTGATTTGATATTTTATTGCCAATTCTTTATCATCATTAACATTAACTTTTACAATTCTTACTACTCCGCTATACACTTTACTTAACTCTTCTAAAATTGGCGCAATCATCTTACATGGTCCACACCAGTCAGCATAGAAATCAACCAATACTGGACCTGAATTAATTACTTCCTCAAAATTCTTGCTTGTGACAACTTCTAGCATTATATCTTTATCTCCTTACAGAAGACTTGCTGCCTCTTCATCAACAACAACAGTTACATCCTGATGTCTTTGTAAGATTGATGCCGGCCAATCAGTACTGACTTCTCCTTTAACAGTCTGATAGATAGCTTCTGCTTTGTTTTTTCCTGAAGCTATCAGAAGAATCTTTTCAGCTTCCATAATGTTCTCAATACCCATAGTAATCGATTGAGTTGGTACTTTTGACAGGTCATAATCAAAGAAACGTGCATTATCCTGAATAGTAGATTCTACCAGATCAACAACTTGAGTAACACTGTCAAAGGGTGTTCCCGGTTCATTGAAAGCCAAGTGTCCATTAGAACCGATACCCAATAATTGAAGATTAATGCTATATTTTGACAATAATTCGTTATAGGCATCACAGTTAGCTTGCATATCATCTCCTAAAACTGAAGGAAGATTAACATTTTCTTTCTTTATATCAAGATGATTAAATAAGTTTTCATGCATAAAAGTATGATATGATTGCGGATGATCTGGATTCAATCCGACATATTCATCCAAATTGAAAGTGGTAATTTCAGCATATGATGTGTTGTTTTCCTGATGATCCTTAATCATTCTTTGATATAAACCAATTGGAGAAGAACCTGTAGCTAAACCTAAAACAGCTTTTGGATTACTTTTAACTACATCTAACATAATTTCAGCAGCTTTATCGCTTACTTCTTCATAATCTTTACAGACAATAACTTTAATCATTTAATTCACCTCACCATTTTTATTTTATCATTATTTTTTTTACCTTACAAACTAATCAAATTTTGGGGCCCGAAACTTTAATTGCCCTTTATTCATTTCAATACGAACTTCTTTGAGTAACTTATTTTCACCATCAAGTTGAACAGGTATTTCTCTGTCAAATTCAATATAAACTTCTTTTCCAGTAAAACAGTTACATACCGATTCATTTTGATGTGTCCCTTTAGCATATTTGCCAATTAATCCAATCATTCTAGGCAGACTCATCGGTCTGACATAACAGATATCAAAAATACCATCCGTTATATTGGCATCTGGGAAAGCATTAAACATCCCACCATAAAACTTACCATTACTAACAGCAACCATAATCGTTTCTTCTTCATAAACTTTACCATCAACTGTCATTTTAAAATGATATCTTTTTGGATTCAACCCAGCTTTAAAAATACTGTAAAAATAGATAAATTTATCAGGGATTATTGTTTTTTTCTTTTTAGCTACTTCATTAGCATAAACATTAATTGCGGCATCCAATCCAAAAGAAACAATATTTAGAATTCTGCTTTTTCCATTTAATAAGCCGAAATCTATATCTATATCCTCTCCTTCAATTGAAGCTTTAAGTATTTCTTCATCAGTTCTTTTTTCAACATCAATTGATTTTAAGAAATCATTTCCAGTTCCACCAGGAACAACCCCAAATCTAACTGACAGATCAAGACCATCTAATATTTCTGTAGCTGTTCCATCTCCTCCAACACTATAAAGAATTACATCATCTTTTTCCGTATATCTGGCAGCTATTTCAGTAGCATGTTTTGGATATTCAGTATAGATAATTTCATATTCTTCTTCACTATTTTTAAAATAATTTTCAATAAGAGGAACAAATCTGAGACTTTTCCCCTTACCGCTGGTTGGATTAACAATAAATACATATTTCATTTCAAAATTTACGTTATTATTTGAACGCTTTACCTCCTACATACGTTTGATGGATATCATAGTTATCCTCTAAAACAACTATATCAGCATCAAAGCCGGCAGCAATCTTGCCCTTGTGATCATCAACTCTTAAAAGTCTGGCTGGATTTAAAGTACAGGAATTAATTGCTGAAGCCACATCAACCAGACATTTTTCAATTAAAATCTGTAAGCCTCTGTTGACTCTTAGCGTTGAACCTGCTAAAGATCCTGAATCAATTAACCTGGCAGTGCCTTCATCAGTAATAACAATAGCTAATCCACCTGAAGTATATTCTCCTTTAGGCAAACCTTTAGGTCTTAATGAGTCAGAAATCATTACCACATGATCAGGTCCTTTAACACGGAAATAGTTGTTAACCGCTTCAGGATTAGAGTGATATCCATCAGCAATGATTTCCCCATACATATCTCTGATTCTAAAAGCTGCCCCAACCAAACCTAATTCTCTATGTCCATAAGGTGACATGCCATTATAGACATGGGTTAACAGTTTAGCACCATTTGCGGCTGCCAATACTGCTGTTTCATAACTGGAAGAACTATGACCTAAAGAAACAACTACTCCATTTTGAGAACAGTATTTAGTCAATTGCATATTTTCATCATGTTCTGGAGCTAAGGTGATAATTTTAATTAAACCATCAGCTTTTTCCTGATACATCTTGAACTGTTCAACTGAACTAGGCAAGATATGCTGTGGTGGTTGCGCTCCTTTATATTTCATATCCAAATAAGGGCCTTCAAAGTTAATACCTAAAATATTTGCTCCTTGATAACCATCTCTAACTACTTTGGCAACATTAGCTACTGCATTAGATAATACTTCTACCGATTGAGTGATGGTAGTAGGTAAAACTGATGTAACACCTTCATCTGCCGGAATCCTTTTAATCCAGTTTCTTAACCCTTCTTCATCTCCATCGTTGGTGTCAAATCCATATGCACCATGAGTGTGAACATCAATAAATCCTGGCAAAACTCTTAAACTGCCATAATCATAATCTACTTCTTTTGTGCCGTAAGGATATACAGCAACAATCTTTCCATTTTCAATTTCAATTTGTAAAGGGTTGAAATTGTTAGCTACCCATACTTTTTTTGATTGAATAATCATTCTCTAACACCTCTTTCTACAACTATATTTATTATATTGGCTAAAACTTTAACCATTTCTTTCATTTCATCTATTATAACTAATTCGTGATTTCCATGACAGTTTCTTCCTCCCGTTCCCAAATTAGGAGTAGCGATACCCATAAATGACAAATGAGCTCCGTCTGTTCCACCTCTGATTGGATCATATTCTACTTTATAACCCAACTGCTCGATAGCTTTTGCTGCCTGTTCTACAATAAACATCTTATCAGTCAAGCACTCTTTCATATTATAATAACTTTCTTTTATCTGTAATTCGACTAGATGACGGTTATACATCTCGTTAATATGCATTGTAATTAATTCAAAATGACGCATCTGCTGATGTAACAAATCTAAGTCATGATTCCTGATAATATAAGTGCTTTTAGCCTGTTGGCAATCTCCAACAATACCCAGAAGGTGATTAAATCCCTCTCGTTTTTCAGTAAATTCAGGTCTCTGGTTTACCGGCAACATGTTATGAAAGTCAATGGCTAATTGAGTAGCGTTAATCATCTTATTTTTTGCATCACCAGGATGAATACTATTTCCACTGAATGTCACTACTGCATTAGCAGCATTGAAATTTTCATAGGTTACACAATTTACCGGACCACCATCCAAAGTATAGGCATAGTCACAAACAAACTGCTTTAAATCTATCTTTAAGATACCTGAACCAATTTCTTCATCTGGAGTAAAACAAATCATTATTTTGCCGTGTTTAACTTCTGGATTTTCATAAAGATATTGAATAAAATCCATAATAATAGCAATACCTGCTTTATCATCACCACCGAGTAAAGTAGTTCCATCAGTTACAATTAAATCTTTTCCTTTTAAATCTTTTAAAAAAGGATAATCACTAACTCTAGTATAAATTCCTTCTGATAAAAGAATATCTTTTCCATCATAATCTCTGATAATTCTTGCTTTTATATCTCTACCACTGGTAGCATCACTGGTGTCAAGATGTGCAAGCAGGCCAACAACATCAGTCTGATGGTCAACATTACTTTCAACCGTCCCGTAAACAAAGCCATTTTCATCCATTCTGGCATCTTCAACACCCAGTTGTTTTAGCTCTTCAACTAACATTTCAGCTAAAATCAATTGATTTGGTGTACTGGGACAAGTCTTGCTTTCAGCATCTGAAGTGGTATCGATTTTGGTGTAATTTATAAATCTTTCTTCAATTTTCATATCTTTATACTCCTTAACACAAAACTAATTATACACTAAAACCAAGACATTATAAATCACAAAAAAAGGAGTTAAAAAATTAACCCCTATTACTGGTTATTTAATAATTGTACCTTCAACTGGTCCGCCAGCTGCATTTGATTCATCTGTATCAATATGCATAGCTAAAGCATAAGAATCTGAGACTCTGCAGACAACATCTGAAAACGTTAAACTTCTGCCATCAGTTTCAACCTTGACAGAAACAACATCTCCATTACTAATATCATAATATTCAGCATCCGCTTCAGTAAAATGAATATGTCTTTTAGCAGCAATAACTCCTTTATCCAGAGTTACTGATCCATTTGGTCCCACAATTGTACACCCTTCAGTACCTTCAATATCACCAGATTCTCTTACCAGGGCTTTTACACCAATACCTCTGGCATCAGTCAAAGATAATTCAATTTGTGTATCTTTTCTTGTTGGACCTAAAACAGTCATTCTTGTTTCACCTCTAGGACCAACAACTGTAATTTTTTCATTACTTGCGAATTGATTAGGTTGTGACAGCATTTTTCTAACTGTTAACTGATATCCTTCACCAAATAAAGCCTCTACATGTTCTTGTGATAAATGAGCATGTCTGGCACTTGTTTCTACCAATATCTTTTTATTTTCCATATTTTTCACCTCTTAATCTCTTGTTCAATTATATTACTAAAATCACCTTTTTTCAACTATCATAACCATCAGCGGCCATCAGTAATTGTCAGCTGATAAAAGTCCAGACATTCTAATCAATATGTATTGTCTATTATTATTTCTGAACTTTTTATTGTTATTCTTTGATGAAACCCTGTTGACGACTATCCATATTTGAATTTTCAAAGGCCTCATGTCCACAATTCTTACATCTATATTTATACCAGCTATCTTCTGTCAAATGATTAGGACTATCTATTACCAGATAATCATGATCATATGCGATTATGCCACATCTGGAACATTTTTTTCTGCAATCTCCAATTTTTTCCCATTTATGAGAACTCATCTGTTCATTGCAAAGATAGTCTTCCTTCTTTCTTCCACAACGTTGACAAACATCATCTTTCCAATCATGACTGTAAAACTTCCAAACAAAGCCACAACGATCACAAATCAAATAACACATTCCGGTTCTTGTAGATTCTTTCCACCAGACATCATCTTTTAAAGGAGGTCTCCAGATATGCTTTAATAACGGTTTACCGTTTTTAAGCTGGTCAGCATATGTTTCGCGTTTCATTCCACAACGTTTACAGACACAAACATCCCATTTATGATTACCCATCTTATTCTGCTCACATTTATGACAATACATTAAACATGAATTTTCCTCTAAATAGCGCCAGCGATGTCCGGCAAGATGAACGTCTTTTACTTCCTGGCAGTTTTTACAAATACACCCATCCCAATCATGAGGAATGGTTTTTTCAGCTCCACAAACAGTACATTTCATCTTGCAGGTACCAGGTATATTTTCCCATTTATGATTTTCATTTCGTTTTTGATTGCAACGAACACAAGTACAGCCACCATTCCACTTGTGACCAAATACTTTACACATAAAATTCATATCTTTTTCTTCCTATCAAATTATCAAATAAAATTGTGCATTTAATATCTTATAACAAAATATATTACATATGTCCAACTTAACAAACCATGAAAAATGTCCCATCCGACAGATTTCCAGGTTGTATAACTTATTACCATAGCCAGTGCACTTCCAAATGTAATTCCTGAATTAATATATTTTTTAACAGCTTTATTATTTTCACTCATCATCTACACCTCCACAATTACACAAACTCTAATTTACATCGATAATCAATGACTGTTTTTAGATTTCATTAATATCCGAAACATTCTTTTTCTTTTCAATATAAGATTTTATTTCCTCATATAATACATTGTTGCATTTTCCAATATTAACCATTTCTGAATCAGTTGCTAAACACAATCTGTTTCTGTCAAGGATTAAATCTTTGATATCACGATAATTAACAAATCCTATTTTTTTACCATAATAAACCAAATAAGACTTTGTTAAAGCGACTTTCAATGGACCAATGTTCCAAATAGATGGATCTTCCAGTTCGCCAATCATTTCAAAATAATCTTTATTCTGTTTAAACTTTCCTACTTTTAATATTCTTAATACTCCCACAATAAAAAATACACAACCGATAATAAAATATATAGCGCTGACTAAAATAACATCACCTGGAGTAATTGCTGGACTATTTATTGTATCAAGGTAAGTACTTAAAAAATAATTGTCAAAATCATCAACCAAATAATTTAATTCTCCACCAAAAACCTCCGGTATCATCTCTATGGCAAGTTGTCGAATATCACCTTTGAAATCACAAAGATATCCTACTAAACGATAAGAAAAATTTTCTGGATCGGCTGAATACAATTTTTCTATTTCTTCAAACATTCCTTCCCTGATACCGACAACATATATGTACATGTCCTTATCAAAGGCAAAATAATACTCCTCGTTGACAGTTGCTGTTTCTCTTATGCCAAACTGATATAAATCAGTTATATCTAAATATACATAGCCTCCAGCTACATCGTATTCAGTATTTGCGATACCAGGATACGAGAATGGTTTTTTGTTTTCATTTTCTTTAGCATCACCCATTACCAGAGAACTTAATAAAGCCAAAGCTAAAAACACGATTCCAATAATTATCAGATAATATCTTGGACTTGTAATCTTTTTAATTTTCTTTCTATTCATACTATTTACTCCACCTCTTTGATAATTATAGTACATTTATTATTTAAATGTTTACTTTTTTTGATTTTTAGTATATTATAGGTTAGCGCTGGTGGTTGTGGTGAAGTTGGTTAACACACTGGATTGTGGCTCCAGCATTCGCGGGTTCGAGTCCCGTCAATCACCCCATTAAAAATTGAAGCCTCAATAATGAGGTTTTTATTTTTTTATGTTAAAATACTTTCAAGGAGAAAAACTATGAAATACTTAATTGCAGCTGATCTTCACGGATCATACTATTATGGACAATTAATAATTAAAAAATTTCAACAGCACCAGGCTGATAAAATTATTCTTCTAGGGGATATTTTATACCATGGTCCTCGAAATGATTTGCCAAAAGGTCACGATCCAAAAAGTTTAGCCACTTTATTAAATACGCATAAAGATAAAATTATTGCCGTTCAAGGTAATTGTGATGCAGAAATCGACCAGATGGTTTTAGATTTTCCTATCTTAGCTCAATATTTTATCATTGAAATAAACAAAAGGAATATCTTTTTTACTCATGGCCATACTTTCAATAGCGATAATCTGCCTCCACTTAATAAAGAAGACATTTTGGTACACGGTCATACTCACATCCAAAAAAATCTGAAATATGACACCCATACTTATCTAAATCCGGGAAGCATTGCCTTGCCAAAAGAAAACAGTGTCAATGGTTATATGATTTTAGATGATAATATCTTTAAGTGGTATGATGAAGATGATAACTTAATTGACAGTTTAACGGTATAGCTGAAAACTATGTCGTTTTTTTATAAAAAAAACTCCAGCATCTGCTAAAGTTCTTTTTAAAACTATTTACGTAAGCCTAAACGTTCGATCAATGTTCTATAACGATTGATATCGGTTTCGCGCAAATACTTTAGTAAATTACGTCTTCTACCAATCATTTTCATTAATCCACGATATGAATGATAATCTTTTTTATGTTCTTTTAAATGTTCAGTTAAACGATTAATTCTAACTGTTAAAATCGCAACTTGAACTTCTGGAGAACCAGTATCCCCTTCATAACGTGCAAAATCTTTAATAACCTGTTGTTTTTGTTCTTTTGTAATCACTTTTTATTTCCTCCTGACAAAACAAAGTCCCATCCAAGCCGAGTAATAAGATGAGGAATCTATAAAACACAGCTTGACGGCTTATAAATAATAACATTATCAAATCATAAAATCAACTAGAATATCATTTAAAACAAATATTCCTTTATTAGTTGTTTTCAAAAAACCATTTTTGACCTCTAATAAACCTCTATTAATATTTTTTTCAATTGCTGAATGATGTTTTTCTAAAATATTGCAATCAAATCTTTCATCAAATTCTTTAATATTTATGCCTTCATTCATTCTTAAATTCATCATTATTGCTTCAAAAATAACATCTTCATCTGATAATCTGGTCGTTGTTGCAACATATCGATCATTTAAATAAGCCACAAAATTAGTAGTATTATCTACTCTGATATTTTTAATTTTCGAACTGACACTTAAACCTACACCCTTATAATCTTCATATTTCCAATATAGTTTATTGTGTTCAGACTGGTATTTTCCAATAGCAAAGTTGCTTGTTTCATACTGCTTATAGCCATGCTGATTTAAGTACTCAACAATACACTGATACATAATAAAACAGGTTTCCTCATCTAACTTTTTATATTTCTGAACACCAAATAATGTTTTAGGATATATTTCCAGATCATAAATTGAAATATGGGTAATATCAAGTCTAACCGCTTTTTGTAAATCAGTAAGTACATTAGTTAAGCTTTGAGTTTTAAATCCAAAAATCAAATCAATTGAACGATTATTTATCTGTACTTCATCAAGATATTTTAATGTGTTCATTACATCTTCATTAGTATGTTTTCTTCCCATATGAAGAAGAAGACCTTCATTAAAACTTTGAACACCAATGGAAACTCTATTTATTCCATATTTTTTAATCAGCTGCGCTTTTGCACTGGTAAAACTTTCAGGATTTATTTCTATGGTATACTCTTCTTCAACCCTAAATCCTGACAGCATTTTTAAAAGTCTTTCCAGCTGCTTTTCATTTAACGAGGTTGGAGTTCCTCCACCAATATAAACGGTATAAAAACTGTCTTGTTTTATTTCAGACAGTTCTTTTTCTAAATGAGTTAAATATTTATCAGCTAAAGACGACGAATATTTGCTTCTGGCAAAATCGCAATAACCGCAAATACTATTACAAAATGGAATATGAACATATAAGCCTTTAATCATTTTTTATTAAGTACCTCTTATATACTTCATCAATTTTATCTTTTAGAAGCTCTTTAACATCCCAGTTATTATCAATTGCGATTGATAATGCATACATCAAAACATCTGCTAACTCACTTTTAATTCTCTCTTCTTTAAAATCATTATCATCCCACTGAATAGTTTCTAACAGTTCAGCAGCTTCGACTGAAACAGACTTTATAAGTATTGGTAAAGTATCAGTTTTATCCCACCCGCATTCTACTCTCATCTTCTGGATTAAATCTAAAACTTCTTTCATTATCTGATCTCCTGGTCCATTGACAGCAGCGCCATAAATGCCTCTTGTGGTATTTCAACTTCACCGACATATTTCATTCTCTTTTTACCTTCTTTTTGTTTTTCTAAAAGTTTCTTTTTACGTGATATATCACCACCATAACATTTAGCTAGAACATTTTTACGATAGGCTTTGATATTGGTTCTAGCTATTACTCTGCCACCAATAGCTGCCTGAATTGGAATTTCAAACAATTGTGAAGGAATCAGTTCTTTTAATCTTCGGGTTATATTGCTGCCTCTCTGATAAGCAAAATCACTATGCACAATACTGGCTAGAGCATCTATCACTTCGCCATTAATCAGGATATCCATTCTTTGCAGTCTAGATGAACGATATTCAATCAGCTCATAATCAAGCGATGCATATCCCCTGGTAGCTGATTTTAATCTGTCAAAGAAATCAAAGACAATCTCTGATAAAGGTAATTCATAGACAATCATGACTCTTTTTTCGTCCAAATAAATGATATCTTTATAGACTCCTCTTTTATTCTGACATAATTCCATTATTGGTCCAATATAGTCTGTTGGAGACATAATTTTGGCACTAACAAATGGTTCAGAAATCTTTTCAACATATTGACTTGCCGGTACTAAAGCTGGATTATCAATCTTTAACAGTTCTCCATTGGTTAATTCAACTTCATAAATGACACTTGGTGCTGTGGCAATCAAGTCTAGATTATATTCTCTTTCCAGTCTTTCCTGCACAACATCCATATGTAATAAGCCTAAAAACCCACATCTGAAACCAAAGCCTAAAGCTTGAGATGTTTCAGCTTCAAATATTAATGAAGCATCATTTAACTGAAGCTTTTCTAAAGCTTCTCTCAAGTCGTTATATCGACCATTATCAGTCGGATAAAAACCACAATAAACCATCGGTAAAAGCTGCTGATAGCCCGGTAAAGGCTCTTTACATGGATTATCAACGGTAGTGATGGTATCACCTACTCTGACATCCTTTACCGATTTAATGGAAGCAGCTACCCATCCGACTTCACCACACTGCAGAAACTGCTTATTTATTTCTTTTGGAGTTCTGATACCTACTTCAGTAACCAGATATTTATTACCGTTACTCATAAACTTTATATTATCGCCAACTTTTAAGGTCCCGTTTTTTATTCTCACTGCGGCAATTACACCACGATAAGTGTCATAGTAACTATCAAAAATCAAAGCTTGAAGTGGAGCGTTTGGGTCTCCACTTGGAGAAGGAATATTTTTGACTATACTTTCCAGGACATCTTTAATATTTATACCTGTCTTGGCGCTTATTAATGGAGCATCAGTAGTATCCAGTCCGATATCATTTTCAATTTCTTCTTTAACATAATCAATCATTGCTCCCGGCAAATCAATTTTATTGATAACCGGGATTACTTCCAGATTATTATCTATCGCCAGATAAACATTAGCTAAGGTTTGTGCTTCAACTCCCTGAGAAGCATCCACAACTAAAATAGCACCTTCACAAGCTGCTAAAGATCTGCTTACTTCATAAGTAAAGTCTACATGCCCTGGAGTATCTATCAGATGGAATAAATATCTATTTCCATCATCAGCATCATAATTCAAAGATACCGCATTTAATTTTATAGTGATGCCTCTTTCTCTTTCTAAATCTAAGTCATCCAGTAGCTGACTAACCATATCTCTCTGTTCAACGGTTTTTGTCATCTCCAGGATTCTATCAGCTAATGTAGATTTACCATGATCAATATGAGCTATAATTGAAAAATTCCTAATATACTTTTGATCCATTTTTTTACCTTTTTTCCATTTTGTTTTTAACTCTTTTTGTTAAACCTGCCAATAATATACTAATTATAATGGCAACTGATTTATATAATAAAGATGTTAACATAATATTTATTCCAAATAAATAAATATCGACCGCAACCTGCAAAATTAATACCGTGATTCCAACTATCAGTATTGTTATGTTATAGTTTTTCTTTTTATTAGTCAGATATACCATTAAATATCCTTCAACAGCTCTGATAATAAAATTAAACGCACAATAATGTTTATGCCCCAATAAGATATCTGACAAAGCAACTGGAATGGCTGCTACCAGCATCCCATAAGAAGGTTCACTGACAAAAAGAAAACTCATAATAGCATAGTCAGCTAAAGATAAATAGCCCAGATTACCAATATTTATGTTGACAATGTAAGTAAACATAAATATCAGCATCATCGAAATTAGTGCTTTAAAAAATTTTTTTAACACATTACTTTTCCTTCCCAGTTTCTCGCTACTCCATTTCTTGCAGCAATAGCACTACAGAGTTTTCTTCCCTCACATTGAAGAATTTCAATTAACAGTAACCTGTTATCAATTATTATACCCAATCCTTTGCCTTCAAAAACAATCGTGCCATTTTCTTTTTCATAATAAATATCAGTAATTCTTACCGTATGTAGTTTGACTTTTTTGGCCTCTACAATTCCATAACAACAAGGATCAGCAGATAATCCTCTTATCTGGTTATAAACCTCCATATAGGTTTTAGTCAAATCAATATGTTCTTCTTTAAAACTGATATTGAAACCGTATGTTACTTCTTTTTCATTTTGTCTGATGGGGATATAACTTTGATCAATAATTGCCGGCATTGTTTCAATCAATAATGTTGTAGCTATTCCGATTAATTTATCATGTAAAGAAGAATAGGTATCATTTATGTCAATTTCAATTCCTTTTTGTGAAATAATATCACCAGCATCCATTTTTGAAACCATTTCCATAATTGTAATTCCGGTTTCATTATAACCGTTTATGATACTGCGCTGAATTGGTGCTCCACCTCTTAATTTTGGCAAAAGCGAAGCATGAACATTTATACATCCAAGTCTGGGCGCTGTTAATAATTGATTTGGTATTAACTGCCCATAGGCACAAGTAACTATCAGATCAGCGTTTAAAGCTAATATATTTTGAAAGTCATCTTTTATTCTTTTTGGCTGTAGTACTTCTATTCCCATTTCAACAGCATACTGCTTAACTGGACAGGGCGTAATGATTTGCTTTCTTCCTGTTTTTTTATCCGGTTGAGTCACAACAGCAACAACATTATAGTCATTTTCAACCAGGCATTTTAATATTTCTTTTCCAAAAACAGGAGTACCCATAAAAACAATCTTGATATTATTCATTTTTTATCACCTTTAATATTATACATTATTTTCAATTTTATTAATAATTCAATGATTTATTTTCAAGGATTATCTATTTTCAGTCTTTTTTATACATAAAATAATATGTTTAATTCCTTTTTCTACAATTGATTTATTTTTTGAAAATAAAAATTTAAAGATATAGATTGCATTTTACAGTCTAGTTTGGTAAAATAGACTAGCGTTATGTTTAAGGAGGTAAATTATGCCTAATATTAAGTCAAAAAGAAAAAGAGTTATTACTAATATTAAAGCTAATGCTGCTAACAAGGCCAAGAAAAGCGCTTTAAAAACAGCTATGAAAAAAGTTTTTACTGCTGTTGCCAACAATAATAAAGAAGAAGCAACTGCTGCTTTAAATGTAGCTTTCTCTAAATTAGACAAAGCGGTAGTCAGCGGCATTTATCATAAAAACTATTCTAGACGTCAAAAAGCACGTTTAGCAAAGGCTGTTAACTCATTAGAATAATACCAGGCTTAATCGCCTTTTATTTTTCTTTATTTTCAATTGAGTCAAAAAAAATTCAGGTAAACCTGATTTTTTTTACATTAGCAGTCTGAAGGTCCTTCCTTTTTATACATTGGAACAATTTCAGCTAATCCACCTAAAGATGTTTCTCTTAGCTCCATTGCAATTTTCTGACCGGTATAATTCATTACTTCCACAATCATGTCAAAAGTAACAATATTTTCTCTAATTTCTCCCAAATATTTAGCATAAATCATTGAATCTAAACTTCTTAAAACCGCCTGTCCATTTCTTTCAATACATGGAACCTGCACATATCCACCAACTGGATCACAAGTTAAACCTAAATTGTGCTCCATAGCAATTTCAGCTGCAAATTCAATTTTTCTGTTTGACAGTCCTTCAACATAACCTGCAAAAGCCGCCGCCATTGAACAGGCTGTTCCAATTTCTGCCTGACAACCACCAACAGCTCCTGAAATAGTGGCATTTCTTTTAACAATATTGCCAAATATTCCCGCTACAGCTAAAGCGTTAATCAAGATTTCTTTGCTAATGCCTTTTTCATAATAATACATCAGCATCGCTGATAAAACCCCACAACTTCCTAAAGTAGGGGCTGTAACAACCATTTCACCACTGGCATTTTGTTCCATTGCCGCATAGGCATAAGATGAAATTAATAATTTTTCTTTAATATTAGCTTCTTCACAGTCAAAAGCCTTACGATATAATTTTTTCGCTACTCTGACAACTTTTAATTCACCTGGCAATACTCCGTCTTTTCTTAATCCACCTCTAATAGTTGTGACCATCTGATTTAAAACTTTATGTAAATACGGTTTAATATCTGGCTCAAAGTGAAATACATACTGGGCAAAATTATAATTATTTATCTCACAAAAATCCATTATTTCCCTAAGATTTTTATGCGGATAAACATTTTTATCAACCAGTGAAGGCTCTCCTTCTACCTCTATTGCTCCTCCACCGGTAGAATATATTACCATCTCATTGGATAAAACATTTGAGTCAATTGTATGAAAAATCATCGTATTGGGGTGATTATGAGCCATTTCACGATTAAACTTGATTAACACTCTCTCTTTACCAAAGACTGATTCAATGACCTTATCAGACATATGCCCTCTTCCGGTTAAACCTAGCGAACCACAAAGTTCGACAAAATAACATGGATAATCACTATATCTCTGCAAGTATAAAAGGCAGGCATTTCTGACTGCTAAAGTGTGTGATGACGATGGACCCGGTCCAATACGATACAATTCTTTTAACGATTCCATACTTATCCCCTGATTGTTTTAATAATAAACAATTCTAATCCTGTTTGCCCATCAATGCGACCACTTTTTATATCCTGGTCTAACTGCGATAAATCATTTAATACTTTCAAAATTTCTTTACAGCTTCTATTTTGAATATCTCTTTTTAAATAGTATAGCCTGCCTGAAGAAATATTAAGCATCGAGGCTATTTCAGTATCACTTTTTCCCAGTTCAATTAACATTAAAACTTGTGTCATCATTCTAAGCGAAGCACTGATTAAGCCAATCAAACTGAAAACTTCTATCCTGTTAACTGTTAAATCATTCAAAACACTAAGTGCTTTTGACAAATCATTGGAAAATAAAGCATTAGTTAATTCAAAAGCATTATCTTCCAGCGGCTGGCTGATTAAGTTTTCTATTACTTCAATGGTAATGGTACCAGGGTAAAGTGTTAGCTTATCCAATTCTCTTTGCCAGTTTTCAAGCGAATTCGGAAGTCTGTTTAACAGCTCTTTCAAAGCTTCTTTATCTATTCTGACGTTATTGTCTTTTAAGTTATCTATAACCTCTTTTTTGAATTGTTCCTCAGAAAGCAGATCAAACTTTTCATGTATCAGATACGGAGTCAGCATACTTGTAAACTTTCTATTTAAAGTATCCAAAGAATCAAAAACAATTATCAACGTTGTAGTATCATGTGGATTTTTTAAGTAATCAATCAATTTATCAAACGAAACTTTTTGACGTTGAAAATCTCTATCTTCTCTTTCCTGATCTCTGATTTTATTTTTTTCATCTTCTTTAGATCTGACAGTTAAAAACTTCGGATTTTCTAAAACAACGACCTTATTATCTGATAAAAAAGGTATCATATTACAGTCATCAATAACTTCATCAATGTCAACATCTTCAAAACCGCTGTAGACACTAACAGATAACTGATTGTCTTTGCCGACTAACTTTTCAATCAACTGATTTTTTCTCTGTTTTAAATTGAAACTTTCTCTTCCTGTCAATAAATAATTCATAATTTTCTCCGTATTTTATTATAACATATTACTTCAAAAGAAAACCCCATTGGCCCGAAGATGTTTGATAAATCAATAAATGATTTAAAACATAAAACCTGATAGCGTGGTTTTCTTTAGTTGATAGATAAAAAACATTGTATTGATTTAATCTTTTTATCACTTCTACTGATGGATGATTGTAAAAATTGTTTCGACCAGCAGAAATAATAGCTATTGGTATTTGAAAAGTGGCTAAAAGCTTATCACTTGTGGCAGTATTTGACCCATGGTGGGACAATTTAAGAACATCGACTTGTAAATTATCATATCTTTCAGTTAGTTTAAATTCTACCTTTTTTGAAACATCAGCTAAATAAAGAAAATAAAACTGATTAATATTAAAATAAGATATCAGTGAATTATCATTTATATCATCATTTTTTTCATCATGCAGCAAGGTGTAGACTGTTAAATTTTCAAATAATATTCTCTGCTTTTTTTCTTTATAAATATTATTAACATTAAAGTTTTCCATTAATGAATTCAGTCCGCCACAGTGATCATAATCATCGTGAGATATAATTACATCAACACTTTTAATACTTAAGGAATTCAAATACGGAATTATAATATCCTTACTGATATCTTTGTAAATATTTCCAGCTACATCAATTAATAAACCTTCTTTAGAAAATGGAAAAGTTATTAAACTGCAATCGCCCTGACCCACATCAAGAAAAGTAATTGTATATATTGGAGAAAACAGGCCACGATTATTGTTAATAAGTAAAATTAACATCATACTAAAAAGATATTTCTTCTTTATTGTTTCAAAATATCTCAATGTCAAAAATAAAATTATTAATATTAATCCCATATTGAAAGTCCCTGTTAAATTTATTTGAGGAAGGTTATCCATTCTTTCTAATGTAGCAGCTAAAATATTATCTAAATTAATTTCTATCGGCAAAAAACAGAACAGCAAGGCCAACAGATAAACAAAACCAAATAATGATTTAAAAAAAGAAAAACTTAAAATCGATAATAAATCAATCTTTCCATAAAAATAAAGTTGAATTATCGAGATATATAAACAGATTAAAATCAACTTTTTTTCTTTTAAAAAACAACTTATTATCTTAATCCCTACAGGAATTAAAAAAGAAATAGATTTAATGTAAAAGGGTTTATAAAAAGACAAAATCAGTATTTCGTATGCTAATCTTTTTCTTTTATCTTCAATAAAATGAAAAACTATCAAACTAATCAAAACTCTTACATAACCATAAGGAAAATTAAATAGTAAACCTAATAATAAAACCAATATGAATATTATTTTATTGGCCTTTTTTTCATAGCAGAACATTGAAAAAATACTTCTTAAAAATCCGACAAAAAAAGAAAGATGCAATGATGATTGAGCGATAAAATATTTTTTATCACTTTCTATTTCCAGTGAATTCTTAAACAATATTTGTAAAACCCATTTATTAGAACTTTTTAAACATTTATCATAAATAATTTTCCGGAAAGAAAATTTAGCAGTTTCAACTTTTACTTCATCACTAGAGATTGAACCGATGATATCGTTAGCTCGACAATAATCTTTATAACTGGATGCATTAAAATTGTCATAATAATTAATTTCTTTAACTTTTTGATCAACAACTACTATATCATCTAGCGACAATGATTCATCAGTATATAAAATAACCTTACTTAAACCATCACTTAGCAAATAATAATTATCCCTGATTTCTATTACCCTGCCACTTTCAAAGTATTTTCTTTCAATCGGATAAGATAGCAACACAAAAGATAAGATTATCAAACTGATAATACATCTTTCCTTTATGTTACAAAATAAAGGTAATAAACCAATAATAATTATAGAAACAATAATTCGATATTTAAAAACGTTACATAAACCAATAAGTATAATTAAAAATGCAGAAATTAAAATCATAGTCGAATATATTCCTTCATTTTTTCAAACTTTTTTAAACCTATTCCTTTAATTTCCATTATTTCTTCAATTGTCTTAAAACTTCCATGAGTATTACGATATTCAATTATTAATAAAGCTGTCTTTTCTCCTACATAAGGTATTTCCATTAACTGGTTTAAATCAGCACTGTTAATTGAAATCTTTTCTAGCTCTTTTTTCTTATTTAAGACAATCACATCATTATTTTTTAAGACCATTGTAAGATTCAAACAAGATAGGTCAACATCATCGTTGTGTTCAATTATCCCCAACAAATCTTCAACAGTGCTACCTCTTTTTAAAGTATACACCTTATCTTTTACCGCATTTCCCTTGACATTGATTTTAATTGTTTGATTAACCATATTTAAAAAATCCAACTGTGAACTATTAGAAAAAATCAGCAATCCAATCAATAAAAAAAGAAACAGGTTATATAGTATTTTCATACTTAATACTTGTTTCTTAATTTAATAAATCCTAGTCAATCTTTTTGATTTGAACTTTATAAGGATGAGCAACAAACACTGTCACCACATCTCCAACCTTACGGTCAAGTAATGCTGATGCCAATGGTGTTTCATTAGAAATCTTACCATTAATAGGGTCCGCTTCAACAGTTCCTACGATTGTATATACTTCCTCTAATTCTTCATCTAAAGTTAGAATTGTAACTTTAGAACCTAATTTGACTGCTTTTTTACCAATTTTTTTAGTCGAATCATTCTTTAAAGCATATTCTACAATTCTAATTCTAGTTTCAATTTCAGCTAATTTTTCACAGATTAAAAATAATTCTTCATTTTCATCACTGACTCCATCTTTTTTAGCTTCATTCATCTTATCATTAACTGCAATCTTCTCTTCTCTTAAATTTTCCAGTTCCACCTGTAATTTATCTTTACTGGTTTTTTCATCAAGATCAATTAATTCAAAATTGGTTAAGACATAATCGTTTTCTTTTATTGTTGCTTCAACTCTCGCCTGATGATCTCTAGCTGCATCATAATCAGCATTTTCGCTTAAATCGCCTTGTGATCTGGCTGCTTTTAATTCTTCTACCACTTGAACACGTTCAACATGCAACAGTTTAATCTGTTCTTTTTCTAATTTTCTTAAGCCTTCTACCGTAAGGGCGATAACTTTATTTTCATCCATTTTAATCACTCCATTTTTTCTTTAGGTATTATAACACAAATGTAGTTTAAATCAACCGGCATTCATGTTACTAGCTATAATGCTATAAATCTTTGTCTTTAATAAATCCATCGCTACACGATTATGCGAACCTTCTGGAATAATCAGATCAGCATACCTTTTACTAGGTTCAACAAAAGCATTATGCATTACTCTAACAGTATTTAAATATTGATTACAGACATTATCTAATGTCCTTCCTCTTTCTGTGACATCGCGTTTCAATCTTCTGATAAAACGAACATCAGCATCTGTATCAACATAAATCTTCATATCTAGTTTTTCTCTAATTGCCTCATCATGTAAAACAAATAAACCTTCCAGTACAATTACATCTGCCGGATAAACAATTTCCGTAATTGAACTTCTGGTATGATTAACATAATCATAGGTTGGCTTTTCAATTGCTTTACCATTAATTAACATTTCAAGCTGTTTAATCAATAATTCCGTATCAAAAGCAAACGGGTGGTCATAATTTGTTTTTAATCTTTCCGCAAATGGCAAGTGCGACTGATCTTTGTAGTAGTCATCCTGTTTTAAAATAATGACTGACTTATAATCATCATAAGTATCTTTTAATACCTGTGCTATTGAGGTTTTACCACTTGCGCTGCCACCAGCAATCCCAATAATTGTCGGTCTAGCCATAAATTTCATCTCCTAATATAAATACTTATAAACATTTTTCTGATGTTCTTCATAAGTTTCCGCAAAATATGCTTTACCAGTACTAATATCATTGACAAAGAAATAATAATTGCTTTCAGCAGGATTCAAAGTCGCTTTTAAAGCCATTTCATTGGTATTGCTGACTGGCCCGACTGGTAAGCCATCAACCTGATAAGTATTGTAATCTGATTTAATCGTTACATCTCTTTCACAATCCTCCCAAGATTCATAAGTATACAAAGCATAACAGACAGTAACTGAAGACTGTAATTTCCAGCCATCATTTAACCTGTTATGGAATACACTTGAAACCAGATACATATCTTCTTCATTACTTACTTCAAAAAGTATTATGCTGGCTAAAGTGTAAACTTCATGTACGGTATAACCGGATGCAAGAATTTCATCTTTATATTTTAAATATATTTCATTTTGATAATCTAAAATTTTTTCAGTTACCTGTTCAACAGTTGTATCAGCAAAAAAACTATATGTTTCCGGAAAAATATATCCTTCCAAGAAACAATGTTCTGAATTAAATACATCTTCAGTTAAAAACTCATATTTATCAATCAACTGATAAATATAATCGACCTCATTCCATTTCTGTAAGATTTCCTCAGCAGATAAATTTGTTTTTTCAGCAATATATGCTGCCGCATGTTTAGCCCAGGAACCATCTGGAATAGTTACCATAACTTCATCTCGCGAAGCTTTACTTACATCTGATAAGGTATCAAATATCTGTTCGACACTCATATTTTTATCTAATAAGAAGTTTCCAGCATAATATTCATTTATTTTATTTAATTTAACATAAATCTTTGCAATTTTAACATTCTGAATAAATCCCTCATCATAAAGTTTATTAATGATATCATCCATTGTAGAGCCTTCTTCAACTACAAAAGCTGTTTGTTCAGAAACCTCCGAAACCGGTTTTAAGCCATTTAAATATGTTTTATATAAAAACCCGAAACCACCAGCAAAAACAATTAAAAAGGCTAGAATTACTATTAGAATAACCTTAGTTCTGTTCTTCTTGCCCATCTTGAAACACCTCAAATACTTCGTAAATCATTTGCCATTCTTCTTCATCTTCAACCGCTAGTAAGTTACCTTTTGCATCATAACTCATCGCATATGTTTCTCCTGTTTCATCTTCTTCATCATAAAATAAAACATAAGATTTACCATATTGTTCACTATCAAAAGTAAACAAGATAGTCATCTCGATTTCTTCTCCATCAGAAGTAGTAACATACAATGTTCTTTCATCCATAAAAGTTCCTCCTAATATATTGCATCTAAATAGCTTTGCAGTATTACTACAGCAGCCATAGTGTCAATCATTTTTTTCCTTTTTTTACGCTTCATATTAGCTGAAATCATACTTTTTTGAGCACTGACGGTCGACAGGCGTTCATCCCATAAAATGACATTCACATTTCGTGCTTCTTTTAGCATCGTCTTAAAGTTACGCGATATTTCCGCTCTAATGCCTTCATCACCATTCATATGTCTAGGCAAACCCAAAACGACCTTTTCAACTTTATTGGCATCAATTATTTCGCAGACTTTATTTAAGCATGTCTGATAATCATCTTCTTCAAATCTGATAGTTTCCACAGCTGAAGCAATCATGCCTAAAGCATCGCTCAAAGCGACACCGCATGTCTTACTACCCAAATCTAAACCCATAATTTTATTCATCCTGTGCTAAATAACTCCTGACAATTTCTTTTAAAATTTCATCACGGTCTACTGTCTGAATTAATGTTCTAGCATTTTTATAACTTGAAATATATGCTGGATCATTCGTTATTAAATAACCGACAATTTGAGTAACTGAATTGTATCCGCGTTCTTCTAACGCTTTATTAACAGTTTTGATAATAAGTTTGATATTAGCTTGTTTTAACTCATCTGAATCAAATACTCTTGTTGCTGTATCTTTTCTAACCATAAATGAAACCTCCCCTTATCATTCTACTAAATACCACTTCAAAATTAAAGATTAATTCACTTTACACATTTCTTTAATTTTGTTTATTGCTTCTGAAAGCTTACTGACATCTTTTCCACCAGCACTAGCTGAATCTGGCCTTCCACCACCATTGCCACCACAGATGACAGCTGCTGTTTTAACCAGATCGGAAGCTTTTATCCCTTTAGCAATAGCACTTTTACTACATGCTGCCGCAAATAAAATCTTACCGCTGTTAACTGTATAAACAAAAGCAATTCCATCTTTTAGTTTTTCTACTAAAGTTTGAGCCAATATTTTCAGTTCACTATTATCAACATCTACTTTAGCGATAACGACTTTAAGCCCATCAGTTTCAACTGCTTCTTTTATCAATTCTTCACTGGTAAAAACACTTAGTTTATCTTTAAGTTCATTAATGGTTTTATTTAATTCACTATTTTCCTTTAGTACCTGTTGCAGTTTTTCACTAACTTTAGTGATGCTGTTAACTCTTAAATCATCAGCCAGTGATTCTAGTAACTGCTGCAGTGACAGATACTCTTCATAAGCCTTGAAATTGGTTTTTGAAGTAATACGTCTGATTCCTGAACCAATTGATTCTTCAGAAACAATCTTAAAAATTCCTACTTCACTGGTATTAGCTACATGTGTTCCACCACATAACTCTTTTGAGAAATCACCCATTGAAACTACTCTGACTACATCATCGTATTTTTCATCAAATAAAGCAACGGCTCCAGTTTTTTTAGCTTCATCAATTGACATTAATTCAGTAACAACTTTTAGTTTCTTAGAAATCTTTTCATTAACTAATCTTTCAATTTCTTTGATTTGACTGTCACTTAATTTTTCATAGTGAGTAAAGTCAAAACGTCCATAATCTTTACAGACGAACGAACCAGCCTGATTCACATGAGAACCTACTACCTGATGCAATGCTGCATGTAACAGATGCAAACTTGAGTGATTCGCCCTGATTAGATTTCTATCTTCTAAATTTATTTTTAATTTGAACTCATCACCAACTTTTACTGCACCTTTTTTAACTTTTACAGTATGTAAATGTTGGTTTAAAGGCGCTTTGCTTACTTTTATTACCTCTAATTCCGTATTATCATTGAAAACAATACCTGTATCATAAACCTGCCCTCCACTTTCAGCATAGAAACAGGTTTCTTGAAAGATAACTTCTCCAATATCAGTTAATACTTCAACTTTTTCACCATTTTTAAATAAACCAATTACTTTGGAAGTATTTTCATTATTGCTATAGCCGATAAATTCACTTTTATCTGTAAAATTCATCAAGTCAACTGATTGTTTACTCATTGACTGATCATCACTTCTAGCACTTCTTGCTCTTTCTCTTTGTAAAGCCATCTGCTCATCAAAACCTTTCTGATCAATTGTCAACCCTTTTTCTTCAACAATTTCTTTAGTTAATTCCAGTGGAAAACCATAAGTATCATAAAGTTTAAAAGCTACTTCTCCATCTAAAATATTTGAAGTATTATTTTCTAAATATGCCTGTAGTATTTTTTCACCTTCATTTAAGGTTGCATCAAATCTTTCTTCTTCAGCCTTAACCAATATTTGAACATAATCAATTTTTTCCATCAGATATGGATAATATCCTTGCATAATTTCTGCTACTACAGGAACCAGTTTGTACATATAAGCTCCTTTTATTTCCAGCTGTTTACCATATCTGATAGCTCTTCTTAAAACACGTCTTAAAATATAACCTCTTCCTTCATTGGAAAACGTTGCTCCATCTGCTAATGCAAATGTAACCGTTCTGATATGATCAGCAATAACTCGATAAGCCATCTTGTTATCTTTTTCATATTTTTTAGAAGTCAATTTTTCTGTAGCTCTAATAATCGGCAAAAACAAATCAGTATCAAAGTTGGTTTCTCCTCCTTGAACAATCGACACCAGTCTTTCTAATCCCATTCCTGTATCAATATTCTTTTGTGGTAATTCTTTATAATCTTTTCTGTCGACGCCTTCTTCAGCATTATATTGTGAGAATACGACATTCCATACTTCGATATATCGATCATTTTCCATCTCTTCAAAGAATAGTCTTTCTCCTAATCCTTCAGGATCATATTTTTCTCCTCGATCATAGAAAAGCTCACTATTAGGGCCACATGGTCCAACACCAATCTGCCAATAGTTGTCTTTTGATTTTAAAATGCGATTTGGATCAATACCTATATCGTTAACCCAAATATCGTAAGCTTCTTCATCATCAATATAAACTGAAACATACATCTTATCTTTATCAAAACCTATCCAATTTTTATTGGTTAAAAAATCCCAAGCATAAAAAATAGCTTCCTTCTTAAAATAATCACCAATTGAAAAGTTGCCCAACATTTCAAAAAAAGTATGATGTCTGGCCGTTTTGCCAACATTTTCAATATCATTAGTTCTGATTGATTTTTGAGCATTTGTGATTCTCTTGTTTTTCGGTTTTTCTGTACCATCGAAATACTTCTTTAAAGCTGCTACTCCTGAATTTATCCATAATAAAGTAGGATCATTGTGTGGCACTAAAGAAGCTCCAGGTTCAACCATATGACCATGCTCTGCAAAATAATCTAAGAACATTTTTCTTATCTGATCACTTGTTAATTGTTTCATAACATTTCCTCCAATATAAATAAAAACTCGTTGCCAGACACAGGAACGAGTTAACGCGGTACCATCCTGATTCATGTTAAAAACATGCACCTCAATATCCAGTTAACGCCTGAGTTACGTCAATGTTTTCATTGCACAGAAATGTGAGCTTCGATTATTTCAACTAATACTTTTCACCAGCCAGTATCTCTCTGTAAAATCTACGTAATTTACTAGTACATCTCTATTGTTTTCCGTAAGAATTATAACATAAACAGTCAGACAAAGTAAACAATCAGGAAAATATTGCCCAATCAAAAAATATCAATAAATATTTATACAAAAATATATATCAATAATTTTGTTATAATGTATATATGAAAATAGAAATAATACCTTTTAATGACAAATATTTAAATGATATACGAGCGATAAATGTTTCTGTATCAAGCAATCCTGACAAGCCTTATAAAGAAAAAGTCCTTTCACAGCACCTTTATATTGACTATTATACAGAGTTTTCCAAAGAAAATTGTTTTATAGCTAAAAACCTGGAAAATAATGATATTGTTGGTTATATCATTGCTGAAGTTGATTTTAATAGGTTTCAAAATCATATGCTGACTTACTATCTTCCACAAGCTAAAGCCATCAGAAAAGATTTTGAGCAGAAAGTTAAAGAGGAAGTAAATTCATATGCTCCATTTATTAACCAATACGATGCTCATCTACATATGGATGTTAAACCCGGTTATCAGCATCAAGGTATTGGAACTATGATGCTGAAACATCTTTTAAATCATTTAAAAAATAAAGGTTGTAAAGGAGTAATGCTATCAGTTTCTAAAAGAAACATTAACGCAAATAATTTTTATGAGAAAAACGGCATGAAGATTATTGGTGAAAATAAAAATAATTTAAGGGGTTTAATTCTATAAATATACCCCTTTTTCAGTTATTATACGATTCATTTTCACATCATTTTGTTCAGTGTCTATTTTATTCAGTTTTTGAATTTCAAAAGCAGCAGAAAACTTTTTTCCCTGATAATCTTGTAAATATTTATCATAGTAACCTTTACCATGACCTAATCTGTTAGCATTATTATCAAAGCCAACACAAGGGACAACGATAATATCAATGTCTTCTTTTTTTATCATAATTCCATCTTCGGGTTGTAAAATATTAAACCTCCCCTTAGCAAATCTATTAGACATATAAGCATTGATTACATCTTCTTCAACAACCGGAAAACATAGTTTAATTCCTTTTCGACTCAGCAAAGAATGTAACCTTTTTAAATTTACTTCATCTTCTAAAGCCATATAAGACATTACTATTTTTGGGTTGTAGACTTCAATAAGATCAAAAAGCTTTTGGGAAATGATATCTGAATAAACCATTTTCTCAAAAATTGAAAGTCTTTTTAATCTGTTCCTGATTATTTTTCTCTGTTTATCTTTGTTCATAGAAGTCTACCTCAGCAATAAGTCTTTGTTTTAAAGTTGTTTTTCTCAAACTCATTTCCTTACCAGCTATACCTTTAAAGAAAGCTTCTTTCTGACCAACAAAGATTAAACTTTTATACGCTCTGGTTACAGCTGTATAAATAAGCCTTTTCTGGAGCATGATACTATATTCCAATGACATTGGAAGAATGATAATCGGATATTCACTTCCTTGTGACTTATGTACCGACATACAATAAGCGTGAGCCAGATTAGAAAAAGTGTCATAGGTATATTCCACTATTCTGCCATCAAAATCAGCAATGATTCGATTTTGATTGTTGTAATCTTCACTAGCAAAAATAATTTCAGTAATAATACCAATATCGCCATTGTATACATCATCATCTGGTTGATTTTTAAGTTGTAAAACCTTATCGCCCAACCTGAATGTTTTATAACCAACCTGAAGCTGTCTTTTATTTTTGGAATAGGGATTAAACTTTTTCTGCAGAGCCACATTTAAATTCTCAATTCCGTTGACTCCTTTATGTTTTGGTGCTAAAACCTGAACATTCATAAATCCCTCTTCTAAAGTTTCATATTTATTTAAAGCATGTTCAACAATCTGTAAAGTGATATCTTTAATATCTGTTTTTTCGCACTCAAAAAATCTGATTTCATTATCAGTTGGAATCTCAATAACTTCTTCATTTTTAATATCTTTAGCTAAGTAGATAATATCGCTGCCCTCTTTCTGACGATATATTTTATCCAATTCAATTACCTCAAAGAGTTCTGATTCAATTAAATCTTTTAAAACACTTCCCATAGCAACAGAAGGAAGCTGGTCTACATCACCAATAATTACCAGCTTTTTTAAACTGGCACAAGCCTTTAACAAATTATAGAAAAGATATTGGTCGACCATCGAAAACTCATCAACTATTAAGATATCTACACTTAATGGATCATTTTCATCTTTAGCAAACCTGCCGGTTTCTTTATCCCATAAAAGCAATGAATGAATAGTTTTGGCTTCACAATCAGTTAATTCGGTTAATCTTTTGGCTGCTCTTCCAGTTGGAGCAACCAGATTGATATTGTAGTCTGGATATAAAAGTTCACTTGTTTTGATCATCGCTTTGACAATTGTTGTTTTGCCAGTTCCAGGACCACCGGTTACAATCATAAGGTCATTTTCATAAAAAGACATAATAGCTTGCAGTTGATCCTGATCATAAGTGATTGATAAATTATCTTGTACTGTACTGATTGCATTTCCAGCTGTAATAGCATCGACATCTTTTAAATGCTGCTCTGGAAAAAGAGCTAAGTATTTAGCAATATAAACCTCAGCATCATATTGTGAAATATGATAAATCCTATCTTCTTCAACATAAGCCAGACGATACATAACCAATCTTTCAACAATCTTGTATACATCAGTAACGTATTGACCGATATTTTTATTCAGGTGTTTGATAAATTCATTCAACTCTAAATAAGTATCGCCATTTTTCATACATAAAGACATCAAAAGACTTTCACTATAAGCTGTTAAACGATTAATGTCATCCTTTTCAAAACCAACATCTAAAGCAAACTTATCCACAGTAGCAAATCCAATACCTTCAACTTCTCTAATTACTCTATAAGGATCAGTCTTCATTATTTCCAGCAAATCATTTCCATATTTGTGTTTTAACTTAAAAACATTTTTCAAACTGATATGATGGCTGGTTAAAAAGATAACCGCTTCATCAGCTTCTTGTTTCAAACCTTCCAAAATCGCTTTTTTTCTTCTGGTTGTCATTGATGGTACTTCATCTAAAATATCAGTATTATTTTTAATCTTCTCAATAGCATCTAAACCTAAACTATTGACTAATCTTTCCGCAAATACCGGACCAATTCCTTTAAATTGTACTCCTGAAAAATACTTTATCATTCCCTCTTTATTATCAGCCATTAATTTTTTATAGCTTTCCATTTTAAACTGAATCCCATATCTAGGATTTTCAACATAATCTCCCTGTAAACTATATCTGGCATTTTTGTCAATTTCACCTATATAACCAACTACAGTTATTTCTTGATGAACTTTAGATTCCTCCAATTCAAAAACAGCTACAGTGTAGCCATTTTGTTGATTACGAAATATCTCTTTTATAAATCTGCCTTTTTCTTCCATCTTTACCCGTGAATATGCTCATAAACATGTTTGCTATGTTCAATTTCTCCAATAAAAGTCTTTTCAATTACTCCTCCACCCAGACAAATATCTCCATCATAGAATACCGCCTGCTGTCCTGGAGTCACGGCTTTAATCTTTTGAGGATATTTAACTAAAACTAAATCATCACTATACTGTTCAATTGTTACCGGACTATCATTTTGTCGATATCTGAATTTAGCATTACACTGTTTTGGCATTTCAAAATCAGCCAGTCTATTAAATCCACTGACTAGACAACTATCTGAATATAACCAGATATCTTCATCTTGAGCAGCGACATAAAGTTCATTAGCTTCGACATTTTTTCCAACAACAAACCAACGACCTCTTCCTCCGCCAATTCCCAGACCTTTTCTTTGCCCGATTGTATAATACATGACACCAATATGTTTTCCTACAACTTCTTTAGTTAAAACATCAACGATATCTCCTTCTTTCGAAGGTAAATAATTACGTAAAAATTCTTTAAAATTTCTTTCCCCAATAAAACAGATTCCAGTTGAATCTTTTTTTTCAGCTACTGGCAGATCCATTTCTAAGGCTATTTCTCTTACTTCACTTTTATCAAGTTCACCTAATGGAAATAAAGTATTTTTTAAAACTCCTCTATCTATCTGGGCTAAAAAGTAACTTTGATCTTTATTATTATCAATCCCTTTCAAAAGTAAGCAGCTGTCTTTATCTTTAATAATTCTGGCATAATGACCAGTTGCTACTATCTCAAAGCCCTTGCTTTTGGCAAAGGAGTAGAAAGCATCAAATTTTATATATTTATTACAAAGGATATCTGGATTAGGAGTTCTGCCTTTCTGATGTTCTGAAATAAAGTTAGAGAAAACATCATTCCAATACTCCTTAACAAAATCAACTCTTAAAAGCTCAATTCCCAAACTATCAGCTACTGCCAAAGCATCCTGATAATCTCTCTCTTGAGGACAAACATCATCCAAAATGGTTGGATTACCTAATATGTCATTATTAACAGCCGAATCCCAATTACGCATAAAAGCTCCGGTTACATCATAACCTTGCTTAATTAACAGATAGGCACAAACAGCACTATCGACTCCTCCTGATAATCCTACTAATACTTTCTTCATATCTTTTCCTTTTGTCTAATTATATCATATATCACTCTTTTGATTGAAAATAAAAACCCTTTTATAAGGGTCTGATTTCATAATGGCGCGCCCTGCAGAAATCGAATCCACAACCTCTTAGTCCGTAGCCAAGCGCTCTATCCTATTGAGCTAAGGGCGCAAATATGCTCTCGCTAAATTATATTATCAAAAAGATAGCATTATTTCAATAGTAAAATTATTGACTTTTTTTTAACACATTGTAAAATAGGTTTAGATTATGAGCACTTTAATAGTTGATTACCTCTAATTATAGCGATTGGTGAGGGTGAAAGACCATATTATGTGATTAACAAATTGGGAAGTGGGAGTCTTATCGGATAGTAACCGTATAACTTTTAAGTGGTCTGAAAAAGACAATTTGGGTGGCACCACCCGTAATGGGTCCCAAAATAGGTGTTTTTTTATTTTCAGGAGGTACAAATATGAAAAGAATGCTAAGTGGAATTAAACCAACTGGACAATTACATTTGGGTAACTATATAGGAGCTTTAAGAAACTTTGTCAAATATCAGGATGATTATGATCTATATGTCTTTATTGCCAATTTGCATTGTGTTACCTTTTATCAAGAACCTAAAGCTTTACGAAAAAATTTGAAAGATGCTATAGCATTATATTTAGCATGTGGTTTAGATCCTGAAAAATGTACAATTTTCTTACAATCAGATGTCTTTGCTCATGCTCAACTTGGTTTTCTATTAACTTGTCAGAGTTATATGGGTGAATTAAGTAGAATGACCCAGTTTAAAGAAAAAAGTCAGAAAGCAGACGAAAGCATCACAGCAGGTTTATTTACCTATCCTTCACTTATGGCTGCTGATATTTTATTGTATGATGCAGATTATGTTCCAGTAGGTGATGATCAAAAACAACATGTAGAATTAGCTAGAGATTTAGCTCAAAGATTTAACAATCGTTATTCAAAGACTTTCGTTGTACCGGAACCATTAATTCAAAAGGTTGGCGCAAGAATAATGTCTCTATCAGATCCTTCTAAAAAAATGAGTAAATCAGATGAGTCAGATAAGGGTTGTATTTATCTGTTAGATGATTTAAAAGTTGTTAGAAAGAAAATCATGAGTGCTGTTACAGATAATTATGCCACAGTCAATTTTGATAAAGAAAATCAACCAGGTATATCTAATCTATTGGAAATCATGTCAAGTTTATCTGGTGAACCTGTTGATTCAATCGTTTGCAGATATCAAGGCAAGGGTTATGGTGAACTTAAAAAAGAAGTTGCTGATGTAGTCTGTAAAGAAATTGAAACAATTCAAAGTAGATATAATGAAATTGTTAATTCCGATTTGATTGAAAAAACCTTGCAGCAAGGTGCTGAAAAAGCCAGTAGAATTTCTTACAAAAAACTTAAAAAGGTTCAAAGAAAAATGGGAATAGATATTTTTTAAAAAGGGTGTCACAACATCCTTTTTTCAAGATTTTTCACTTAAATCATTGCTGTTTTTCTAAATATTTTTTGACTGCTATAACCACAAAACAATACATTAAAGCCAAAAGTTGATTATGGTTTTCTTTAACATCAACCGTTATCATTTCCTTTACTTTTGTTTTGAGTTCTATTATACAGATTATCTGTTCCAAATCATCTGTTATTTCAATTTTTTTATCGCTGATTCCAACATTAGTTTCCCATTTATTGGTATCAAGATGAAAATGTAAAATCCCCTCATCAAGATCAACATTTATTAGACCATAATGATTTTCATTAACTTCTAAAACAAATTCATACTCAACTGAGGTATTAAATAATCCTTTTTTCCTTTTTGACTTATTTTCATAAACATCAGCAATCACCTGATTTCCAGACACAAAATTAATAGCACAATTTTTTGAGTCTAATTTACCATCAAGTTTATATTCAATCCTCTGCTGGCTATTATAAATCTCATAAATATCAAATTTAGGATTAGTTGTTTTGTTTATAACAAATCTTTTATAGCCTTCTTTAGCAGTAAATAGTTCTATTATTCTGTTCTGTTTTACTTCTTTAGCGACATCTATGGCTTTTTCCACTGATACAGCTACCATCTCTACAGCTGCTATTGTCAGCTTAGCTGCTGCATTTACTACTGACTTAGCTATTTTCTTTAAATCTTCCATTTTTCTATCTCCATTTATTTAAAAAGTTCATCACACAAGTTCTTAAATTCTAAATATAACTCTCTGGTAGAATCATCAAATTCTAAATCTTTTAATGCTTCACACATACCCTGATAATACCATTTTTGATCAGCTTTTGACTTTGAAAATCTATCCCAGACGAGATTATTTACTCTATTATAATCATAGGCAATAGATCTCAAATTTGATAGTTTATCAGCAAGTTTTAATTTTTTTATTTCTATCGGAGTGTTTTTGGACTTTTCAATTGTTCTTTTTTTTCTTTCAAACCAGGTCTTTGATTTATCTTCAGTAGAAAATGCCACATAACCGGCTACTAAGCTGCCAAAATATTCCTCAATATCTTCAATTGTCATTGCAGTATCTTCAACTGTATCATGCAAGACTCCCGCCACCTTAATTTCCTCACTTGCCTGCATTTCAGTTAATAATTGCAATACTTCCATTGGATGAACAATATAAGGTCTATCTGTACCCTTTCGGTATTGTTTTTTATGGGCTTCGCTAGCCAATTCTACAGCTAAATGTATTTTATTTAATTGAATCATCTGATACACCTCCAAATATATCTTTTCTTTATTATATCATTTGTTATATTTGTTATAATAAAGTAGTTTTAAAAAGGAAGTAAAATTTATGGATGATGGATTATTTATAATTATGATGGTAAGTTTTCTTGCTTCCATAGTAGGTTCTATTTGTGGAATCGGTGGAGGAATGATAATCAAACCGGTAATGGATTCACTTGGATTATTTACTTTATCAACAATCAACTTTTTATGTGGTTGTACAGTTTTTGCGATGGCCTCTTTTAATGTCATCACTTCTTTCATCAAAAAAGAAGGCCAAATAGAATTAAAGTCATCTACTCTATTGGCTTTCGGTGGCAGCCTTGGAGGATTGTCAGGTAAATATTTCTTTGAAATTTTTAAAAATCTTTTTATAAATCCATCTATTGCCAGCGCTATTCAATCATTGATTTTATTAACCATTAATCTTTTATCTTTTATCTACACTCTTAATAAAGAAAAAATAAAAACATTAAATATTACTTCTACAATTGCTATAGTCGCAATAGGCGGTGGATTGGGATTTTTATCTTCATTTTTAGGAATTGGAGGAGGACCAATTAATATTATCTTTTTACAATTCTTCTTTTCAATGCCGATAAAACAGGCTGCTCAAAACTCTCTATATGTAATTTTCTTTTCACAGATAACCAGTTTAATTTCAACATTGATTGGTAAATCCATCAGCAATATTTCCTTACCGGTTCTTTTTGCTATGATGGCTTGCGGCATTGCTGGAGCCATTGCTGGTAAAATTATTAATAAAAAAATTGATGAAAATGTCGTTTTTAAACTTTTTATGGTCACAATGGTGTTGTTGGTCTTATTAAATATTTATAACTTTATAACTTTTGTCAGCTAAATTCCCTATTTTTAATTGTTTCAATGATCGTAATTTCACTAGCCTTTTTAGCTGGATAAATATTGCAGATACTGCCAGCAGTTAATATCAAAACTATGTATTTAACATTATCCGATAAATCAATTGCAATCTTATTTTTTAAAGAAATATTTATAACCTTAACTACTGAAAAAACAACTATCAGACTTATTAATATCCCAATTAAAAAAATTATCATGTTTTCCAAAATAAATTGAATATATATATCTTTACTGGAAGCACCCAAAGCTTTTTTTATTCCTATTTCCTTCATACGAGTATAGATATTATTCAGGGTATTATTAACCAGGCTGATAATTGCAATGCCAACCGAAACAAAAGACAAAACCATTAAAACATTTCTTATTAATTTCAAAAGTGAGTTAAGCGATTCTTTTGTCTGGCTTTGGTCAACAAAAAGATAATTATCTTTTCCTAAAAATTCATTTAAATATCTATCATCAAACCTGCTTTCACTAACAAAATATAAACCGCAATGATTATAATCAGTTACATAATCGTTAAACACAAAAATACAATCATCAAATTCTTCATAAAGATTTCTACTTTCTTTTTTCAATATTCCCACCACTCTAAAAGTAATACCATTAATATTGATTGACTCATCAATTTGATAACAGTTAAAATAATGTTTCAATTTATTACCTATCACTACCTGATTATCATTATACATATTACTTGTTTTATTTAAAAAAGAACCACTTTCAAATTCAAAAGTAAAGACCTGTGATAAGTCACTATCACAACCGATAATCTTATAATCTCTTTCTTGTTTTTTATTGTATCGACTATATTTTTCTATCCTACAGTCTTCAATAATAAAATCTATCCAATTATCTTTTCTATTTTTCAATAGCTGAATACAATTAATATTTAATCCCAATTGTTCAAAACTATAATTGACGTTATCAATAATGTAACCGGATATAATATTCACCAATAAAACCAATATAATCGAAATACAAATAGCAGTAATTGTTAAATAATGTCTTTTTCTCTGATAGAAAACTTCTTTAATTAACCACACGGCCATTCTCCATTCTTATTATTTTTTTACATCTAGTAGCGATATTTATATCGTGAGTAACAATTACAATAGAAATACCTTCATTATTTAACTTTTCAAATATTTCCATTATTTTTAAAGCATTTTCATTGTCTAATGATCCGGTAGGTTCATCTGCTAAGATAATCTTTTTATTGGTAATTAAACATCTGGCAATAGCTACTCTTTGTTTTTGTCCTCCTGAAAGCTGATTGGGGTATTTGTTTAAAATGTCAGCAATATCTAATTTAAAAATAATTTGCTGTAAATCATTTTTACCCTTCATATAACGTGTAGCCAATAAAATATTTTCTTTTACGGTTAAATAATCCAGTAAATTAAAATCTTGGAAAATGACACCGATACTTTTAATTAATTCCAATTTCTTTTCTTCAGAAAATTTATTTACATTTTCATCTCTAAAATAATACGAACCGTAATCGATATCATCATAACCGGCTATTACATTTAGCAAGGTGCTTTTACCACACCCTGACACTCCGACAATAGCCACAAAACAATTTTCTTCTAATTTTAAATCCAGATAATTCAATGCCAATAATTCTTTGCTTCCTATTAGATATTTTTTTACTACTTTATCTAACCTGATCACTTAAAAACTCCTTTAAGTGGTTAGATAAAATACAAACTTTTTTATCTTCCAGACCTATAGCTGAAATTAAAGCTAAGTCATCATTACACATTATTACCTCAACAGGAAGACGATATTTTTCCAGATTATTTAATTCCTCCTTAAAGTCCTCATCAATCAGATAATAACCTTTCTCATCATAATTAAGAGCTCTTTTATCAACTGTTAAGCCATCCTTTTTCTCTAGATGAAAAGTAACATTAACATGCTGCGAAAAAATTAATTCCAGATAGTCAGTTTTGATGATAACCCTATATTTATTATCTTGGTTGGCAAATTTTACTTTTTCTATAACTTCAGCTTCATAATAATTATCATTGATTCCAATAAAACAGATATCATTTTCCTTTAGCAAACTATACTTTTCGTAAGCTAACTCCACTACAACAAAAAAATCCAAATCCTTTAATATTAGACAATTATTTTCTATCTGATAAACAAAACCATCTATTTCACTAAGTAAATCTTTACTATTGCCATGCTCATCGATGTAACTTAAAATTTTCTCTTTTTTCTTAACTTCTTCTCCTGCTTTTTTGTGAATGTTTTTTATATAGCCATTGAAAAAGAAATGATGACTTTTACTATCCACAATTCCAAATGTTTTGTAGTCATAGATAAACGTCTCTCTTTTTATTTCCACTACTTCTATATTTTTTTCTATTAACTCTTCACCACCACCATAGGTAATAATTAATATTATCAAACCAATCAAACCAGCAACTATAATTATTTTCCTGTTCAAAACAATCACCCCATAACATATTTATTATTGGATTGGCTTTTCCCTAAAAAAAAGCGCTAATCGCTTCTTTAAAGTTTTTTATTATATTCTGCTTCTTTGAAAAATCAGGTTTTCTATTATTTTTATATTAAATTTAATAAAATGGCTTTTCATTGAAGAAACCAACTACTCTTTGAGAATCAGAAATGTTGATAAAGGCTTGTGGATCATAATGTTGAACAATATCCAATAACATATTTGTTTCATATTGACCACAGATTGTATAGATTACTTTTTTATTCTTTTGTGAAGCATATCCAACACCCTCAAGTATGGTCGCTGAATGATTTAATTTTGTATGTATATCATGACAAATTTCATCAACACAATCGGTAATAATGATAAAAGCATTTCTTTTAAACCTGTTATCTGTTGCTTTTACTACTTGAGTTCCAGTAAATTGGAAAACGATTGAATATAATGAAGCTTCCCAGCCAAATAATAAACCCGATATCAACAGTAACGTCGCATTAACTATTAATGATTCATTCCAAAAAGATTTCTTAAATCTTTTCGCAAAATAGATGGCAATAAAATCCATTCCTCCAGAACAGCCATCGGCCATTAATACCAGTGATGAACTAATACCGGAAATTACCCCACCAGCAAAAGCATTAAGTAACAAATCTTCAGTAATCTGAAAATATGGAAATATTCCTACAAAAACAGAAACAAGTACCACTCCAAGCAGTGATACTAAAGTAAATTGTTTACCTACATATTTGGCTACTAAAATTACTGCAGGCAGATTAATCAGGAAGTAGAGAATCGAATAACTCAATTCAATATTAAAATACTTATCAAAAACTCGTACTAAAAGCACAACCATTCCTGAAAATCCACCTGGTGTAATACTTCCAAAATGAACGAATGAATTTAAATTTATTGCCGCTACAATTGCTGACAAAACAGCTAAAAACAAATTTTTAATCAGTCTTTTATCAATTGTCATATTATTTTTTAGTATTACCAGGTTTTTGATAATCGTAATACTTAACTTCCTTTCTGATATTTTTTTCAATAACTTTCAGATTGAAAAAATATATACCTAGCCCAAGCACCATCGCTAAAACTAGAATAATCGAAAAAAGAGAGATATAATCATTAATATTTTCTAACATAACTGACCCTCCTTTTTATCAATTGTAATTATAACACAGATTTAAAATACCTCATCAAAATTGTTTCTTTCTAAAAAATCTGCACCTTTCTGGCATTCATCTTTACTTAATCCCGGATAATCCAGCTGTCTTAAAACTTCATATACCATTATTGCAACAGTGTTAGAAAGATTTAAACTTCTCGCTGCTGATACCATAGGCAATCTGATGCATTTATCTAGATTATCTTTTAAAACAGTTTTAGGAATACCTGTAGATTCTTTTCCAAATACCAGATAGATATCTCCCTGGACTTTAGAAAAATCAAATGACGCAGGATATTGATGACCATATCTGCTCAAATAATAGATTTCATCATTTTCTTTAACTGAATTGATAAAATCATTCCAGTTTAAATGTTCAATAATTCTGGTTTTATCAATATAGTCCATTCCGGCACGTTTTAAATGCTTCTGATTTAAAATAAACCCATATGGCTTTATTAAATGCAAAACTGAATCAGTTGCCATGGCAGTTCTGATTATATTTCCCGTATTTTGTGGTATTTCAGGCTCAAATAAAACAATGTGAATCATCTACTTTTTCCTTCTTAAATATTCCAATAGTAGCCTGGTGGCTTTTCCACGATGTGAGATTTCATTTTTTTGTTCTGAGGTAAGTTGAGCACTGGTTAAACCATACTCTTCAGTCATGAAAATAGGATCATAACCGAAACCGTTATTCCCTTTCATCTCATAAGCAATAGAACCTTCCATTACTCCTTCAAAAACATGCTTTTTATCATCAATCAGAGCAATCGCACAGACAAAACGAGCTTTTCGATTAGTTTCATCTTTCATCATTTCTAAGATTTTTTTATTTTTATAATCATAATCATAACCAGCTAAAAATCTGGCACTATGAATTCCAGGCTGATTATCTAAAGCCTCAATTTCTAAACCTGAATCATCTGCAATTACAATCATGCCATAGATATCTTTAATGTTTTCAGCTTTGATTAAGGCATTTTCAGCAAAAGTGCTTCCTGTTTCTTCTACTTCTAAATGTTCAATCTCCTTTAAATCATGAACAATGTAACCTAGTGGCTCTAATATTTCTCTATATTCTTTAACTTTATTACTATTGCCAGTAGCAATCATAACATCTTTCATTTAAATCTTCCTTTCCCAGATAAGTAAAGTTTAAACTGATAAAATATCTATCTGGATACTTTTGATCACTATTATATATTAACATTTGATAACATTTTTGTCCTTTAAAAATTCCGTAATCAAAATAGGCATAGCGAATATCATTTTGAGTTAGTAAACCCTGCTTTATAGTTACTTCCAATATCTGAGCTTTCAACTTTTTATCAAAACTGTTTTCAACAATTCTAACCGGCCTTTGTTTAAACAGATAGTAATACTCATTTAAAAGGATTAACCTTCCCGTTTCATCGCCAATTGACTCATAGACAACTTTAAAAAGGTGATGTCTCTGATATGGCTTTTTTAAAGAATTAATCTTTTCACCTAAAATTAACATATAATCAAAAATTACAGCGGTATTTTCAAACAGATACCATAAGGTATGACGACAGATGTTTCTATTCCACAATCTATCTGTAGCCAGAGCAACCAGTTCTACTTTTTTTACGTCAGCATTTAAAAAAATATCACTGCTGATTATCTGATAAGGAGCTTTCTTATCGGCGATGATGCCATATTTATCCATTTCATCTTCTAATGCTGTACCTTTCAACAGTTTTAAAATGCCTACCTGCATTTCATCAACTTTTAACTGAAATAATCTCTGGTAAGTATTTTTAAAAGAATCTAAATCTTCTTTTGGAAGCCCAGCTATTAAATCAGCATGAACAATGGTATTGTTTTTAACCAGTTTATTTAAATTAGAGACCATTTTTTCGGTATTCTGATATCGACTTACAGCTTTTAAGGTCTCTTTATTAAATGATTGAATACCTGCTTCAAAACGAAATTTACTCTTCACTTCATTAGCACATACTAAATCTATTAATTCATTGGATAATGTATCTGCCATTATTTCAAATTGAAAAGAAACATCATCTTTAAAATCAATTAATCTTCTAGCAATCCGTAGACTTCTGTTTTTATTGGCATTAAATGTTCGATCTAAAAACTTTATCTGATTAACTTTAGTCTTCTCCAATTTATCAAACAGATCAAAAAGATAATCTAAAGAAAACTCTCTGATATCATTATCCAGAGAAGCCATGCAGTACTTACATTTATATGGACAGCCTCTACTTGTTTCAACATACAGATATCGTTTATCCATATCATTCATGTCAAAATCTAATAAATAAGGGCTGTCTAAAGTCTCCAAATAAGCAATATCAGTCTTTAAACTGTTGGTGTTTACATAACTGTGAGTAACTAATCCATTAATCTGATTTTCCTGATTAACATATTTCCAAAAAGATATCTCCCCTTCACCTAATAGAATACCGTTGATATCATCTGTTAAGTAATCTTCATATTGATAACTGACTTCAGGTCCTCCTAAAACAATGTTTACATCTTTTAGTTTTTCTTTGACTTTTTTTGCCACTTTCAAAGTTTGCTGACCATTCCAGATGTAACATGAAAAACCGATTAAATCAGGGTTTATTTCAACAATGCTATCAACAATTTTTTCTAATTTATCATTGATGGTAAATTCCTTTAATACTGTTTCATGTCTTTTATCTCTGGCAACGTAAAGCCATCTCAAAGCGAGATTTTTATGAATATATTTAGCATTTAAAGTGGTTAATAAAACTTTCATCTTTCTTTTATCTGATTAAATTTAATATCATTCCTTTTTCAAATAAATCATAACATAACTGCCTCTTTTTTTCTTTAGCCGTTAAATTCAAATATATGATATACTTGAACCGTAAGGAAGATACTATGAATTATTTCACAGCAATTTTACTAGGTTATGGATTAGGTTGTATTAATCCAGCCTATATCTTGGGTATAATCAAAGGCTTTGATATCAGAAACAAAGGAACTTTTAATGCTGGCGCTTCAAATGCTAAAGTAACTATGGGCTGGCCTGCTTTCTTTGTAGTCGTTGTATATGATATTTTAAAGGCTTTTATTGCAGTGTTTTTAATCAGATATTTATATCCAGGACAGGAAGGTATTGCTATTTTAGCTGGATGTATGGCTGTTGTTGGACATATCTTTCCTTTTTATTTGCAATTTAAAGGTGGCAAAGGTTTTGCTAGCTACATTGGTCTGGTATTTGCGATTGACTGGAGAATAGGTATAGCTTTACTGATTATAGGTTTAGCATTATCTTTTATTGCCAACTGGATAGTTATGGCAACACTTGTATTTGTGACCTTTTTTCCAATTTATTGTATTTTAAGCAGTCAACCATTAATTACTATCATAGCTTCTATAGCTGTAAGTTTATTAATAATCTATAAACATTTTCCAAACTTTAAAAAACTTAAAAAAGGCGAAGAAATTGGAATTAACGGTAAACCTGTTACTTTGCTGATGAAAAAAGAAAACTAAAAAAGAGATATACGATATATATTCAATATATTAATTTTCAACAAAAATTTGTTCAAGGAACAGAAAGAGAAATATTTCGAACATATGGTAAAGATTGGACTATCTCTAAACTAGGAAATGGTCCTAATTGGTTAGTTACTAAAGAATGCGATAATATTATTAATGGGAAAAGTTATCGTGATGATATGCTTATATTCTATGGAGCATCTAGATTGACACCGGATATTATCGAAAAATTTAAGAAAGATTTCGCTGAAGGAAAAATCAAATTGTTTTAGTTTGGTTTTATTTCTATCATAAGCTTAAACTCTGATAAATCAGAATAAACCAATTAACAATACAGAGGTGTGAAAACGCATCTTTTTGTTTTCCAATGACATTTGTGATAAAACAGCATCAACAGCATAAGAAAGTGGAACAATATGAAATTTTATAAAAGTAACGATAATAATCCATTATATGCTTTCTATAATAAAGATAATCTTTACTATCCTGTCTTTGTATAAAAGTATGGAAATAATCCTGTCGAGTTAACAGATGAGGAAACAGTTCTGGTTTTAAAAAAATACATGAATCCTTATGAACCAGACAAACCTAAAATCTACATGGCAGACCACTATTTAACAAGGAAGATAGATATAGTAATCAGATTAATTCAGATGCTTTTTAAAAAAGATGTACCTATATAAAAGCGTTGTTAGAAACTACTACAATGAAAGATACAAATTAAATAATTTCGTTAGTGGTTTGGTTGATAACAAAGTTTATGATTCAATTGAAGAAATTATTAAGCAAACAGAAAAATAATGTGAAGCGGATGGCAATAGTCATCCATTTTTTAGTGTAATATCTACAAAACAATCATAAAACATTGAAAACCATCAATTATGATATTTTAAAACATTAACTGTTATAGAATGCTACCTCTTTTTATTGAAATTGAATTTTCTCGATAAGAAATATTTAATATGTTCTTGTTTTTATCGAAATATAGGGTTAATAATATAAATTTCATTATAAAAAAAGTTCTACTGATCTATTACATAGTATAATTAAAATATATTATTATGGACTTCAACATTATGACAAATCATTCTTCAACTAAAAAATTACTGATTGAACATTATAAAAAATATCCTAAATTACAAATTCAGGATTTATTTAAATTTCTATTTCAAAGTAGTTTTGGTTGTGAACATATGATTTCTTCACTTGACTTTGTTACAAATTACATTATAAAAGAAGCTTCTACCATTGAACAAAAAAATATTCATTTAGTTGAGCAGCTTGATGGTTCATATAGTCGTGTACATCTTTCATATCTAAAAAAAGGGTTAAGTCCTTATACTTTAGGAAAATTGTTTTATTTATCTGCAAAAAAAGAAGTTAATGGTTTAAAAGATTTAAAAGAAAAGATAATTGCTGCTAAAGAATTAATCCAGGATGGTTTACTACCCTTTTCTGCTGATGATTTTAATACTGCCATTGATGAATGGTCAAAAAAGGGCTATCCAGCAATTAATCATTCAAATATATTTCGTAATGAATATGGTCCATCCTATCGAGTAATTGCTGATAAATATATTCCTTTTCTTCCTCTTTTTTCAGATATCGATAAAATACTTGAAAAAAAATCAGCAACACTTATAGTTGAAAACGACATTACTAAGCAGACAGATGTCCTGATTGAAACTATTTTAGAGATATATGATTGTAATATTGTATCCCTGGATGATTGTCAAATACATAAACTAAAAAAAGATAATCAAAAAATAATTAATTATCCTTTAAAATTTAAATGTAGTTTAATTGACACCGAATCAACGGACAATAAGACCAGAACATTAACCATTATAAAATATTTAAAATAATTACTATTTAATCATGTTCAAAAAAACCACTTACTGTGGTCTTTTTTACTAAGCTGATGCTTTTTCAATTGCTTTTTTAGCCCTGTTTACAATAGTAGTAAAGGTTTTAGGGTCATGAATTGCAATTTCTGACAGCATTTTTCTGTTAATTTCGATATTAGCTAATCTTAAGCCATACATTAATTGAGAGTAATTGATATCATTATTATGAGCTGCAGCATTGATGCGTGCGATCCATAATTTTCTCATTTCTCTTTTCAGGTTCTTTCTGTCTCTATAAGCATATCTCAATGAACGCATTACCTGTTCATTAGCGGTACGATATAAAGCATGTTTAGAACCAAAATAACCTTTAGCTAATTTTAAAACTCTGTTACGACGTCTATTTTTTGTATAACCTCTTTTTACTCTTGCCATACTTGTTTATCCTCCTACTTTTGAATTAGTAACTTGATGCGTTTGTAATCGCTCTTAGAAACTAATGCAGCCTTTCTTAATTGTCTTTTTTGTTTTTGGGTTTTTCTAGGTGCTAAATGAGAAGTATACGCACGGCCTCTCTTCAGCTTACCAGTACCTGTGACTTTAACTCTTTTAGCTAAGCCTCTTTTTGTTTTCATCTTTGGCATAATCTGATTTTCCTTTCACTATTTTTTAACTGGCGTTATTACACAAGACATTGTGTTGCCTTCCAATTTAGGTCTTCTATCAACACTGCCTACTTCACTAAGTTCGTTGATAAAGTTATCCATAACTTTTTTTCCAACATCCTGTCTAGTCATCATTCTTCCTCTAAAACGCATATCAACTTTTACTCTGTTACCATCTTCAAGCCAGCCTTTTGCCTGTCTGACCTTGGTATTGAAATCATTGATATCAATAACTGGAGACAATCTGACTCCTTTTACTTCAGTAACATGTTGTTTTCTTTTTGCTTCTTTGGCTTTTTTCTGCTGCTCAAGACGATATTTCCCGTAGTCCATAATTCTACAGACTGGAGGTTTCGCTTTTGGAGCAACGCACACTAAATCTAACTCGTAATCATAAGCCGTATTTAAAGCTTGAATACGAGGCATAACTCCCAATGATTCTCCATCAGGAGCAATAACTAAAACTTCTCTAAAACGGATGCTCTCATTGACTAAATCGCCCGGCATATTTTTTCTACTTATAAATAACACCTCTTTCTTGTATCAAAGAAAAGTGGGTTTGCACCCACTAAAATCAATCTAATTCATTGACAGTAGCTGTTTACCTATATCCGTTGGATATCAGGTGAGAAGGGGTGCTTCTTCTTTCCACAATTCTTTACCTTTTCAATCTTATCAAACTAACTTGTTGTTGTCAACCTCAATTATTTTAAGTTCAGTAATTAATTAAAAATACCCTCTTAAAATAGCTTTTAAATTTAAATGTCGCTAAGACATTAAAAAATGATGTAGATTTCTGACTGTTTCAAATAAATAATGATGTAAGACAAATCTTATCCATGTGTGATGTTAAATTGAAGGTTGTATAAAAAAAGAAAATATATCAGCAACTCAAATTGAGGTATATATTTTCTATTACAAACATTTTTTAAAAAATTAGTTTACTTAATCATCTATTTTCTCTAAAATCGTTAAACTCGAAGAATTATCTAATAATATTGTTTCTCTATTTTTGTTTTTATATTGTTTTCCTTAATAAATTGATCAAGTTTTTTCAGCCCTTCAATTCCACTGAACCTGGTTTTAAAATCTTTTATTTTTACCAGGTTAAATAATCTTCCAGTATTCTCTTTGTCAAAATAAACCTTAATAACTTCTGACTTGGCATTTGCTTTTACTATTTCTACAATTATAGTCAAAATTTTATTATAAATCACAACATCGGCAAATACATTTTGATTGCCACCATAGTATCGACACAAACCAAATTTTTGATTGATAAGCATAAAATTCGCCTCCTCATTTTTATTAATTTAAAAGAGTGTACTACAACTTTTCAATCATTACAATATGTTTTAATTAAGTTTTAAATTTCACAATTTATTTAGCAACAATATTCATTAACTTGTTTGGTATGTAGATGATTTTTCTAATTGTTTTACCTTTTGTCTGATTGATTACTGTAGGTAATTTTAAAGCCAGCTCTTTAACCGTTTCTTCATCAGAATCTAAAGCAACATTCACTCTACCTCTTAATTTACCATTAACCTGGACAACAACTTCTACTTCATCAACAATTAATTTTGTTTCATCATATTCAGGCCAAGGTTCATAAGCTAAAGTTTCCTTTCCGGTATAATGCTGATGCATTTCCTCGCAGACAAAAGGAGTAAACGGACTTAAAATCTTAATAAAGTCAATAATCATGTCTTTATTAACTTTTTCAGCTTTATAACATTCATTAATAAAAATCATCATTTGAGAAATAGCGGTATTAAAGTCAAGTGAATCAATATCTTCACTGACCTTTTTAACAGTAAAGTTAAAGACATAATCTAATTCTGGTGTTTTTTCTTCAACAATTTTATCTGAAGACTCCATAATTAAGCGCCATACTCTTTCAATCCATCTTCTAGAGCCTTCAACCCCTTGCTCACTCCATGGTTTTGAAGCTTCTAAAGGCCCCATAAACATTTCATATAATCTTAAAGTATCAGCACCATATAGTTTTACAATATCATTTGGATCAACGATATATTCCGGATAACGCTTCCCCATCTTAATACCATTAGCTCCTAAAATCATCCCCTGGTGAACTAATTTTTTAAAAGGCTCTTTAACCGGAACAAGACCCTTATCATACAAATAATTATTCCACATTCTTGAATATAATAAATGCCCTACTGCATGTTCTGGACCACCGACATATAAATCAACCGGCAACCAGTGTTGCAACAATATCGGATCAGCAATTTCTTTTTCATTGTGAGGATCTATATATCTCAAAAAATACCAACTGCTTCCCGCACTACCTGGCATAGTAGATGTTTCTCTTTTACCTTTTTGGCCATTGACTGTTACATTAACCCAATCGACAGCTCTATCAAGTGGAGCTGCACCACCCTGATTGGGCGAATAATCTTCCAGAGTTGGCAAGACTAGAGGCAACTGCTCTTCGGATAATGAAATCATATTTCCATCTTCTAAATGAATAATTGGAATTGGTTCACCCCAATATCTTTGTCTGGCAAAAATCCATTCTCTCAAACGATAATTAACCTGAGCACTTCCTAATCCCTTTTCTTCCAACCATTTGTTCATTGTTTCAATAGCATCTTCTTTATCCATACCATTGATAAAGTCAGAATTGATATGCATACCATCGCCAATATAGGCTTCAACACTCACATCTCCACCTTCTAATACCGGGATAATTTCTAAATTGAACTTTTTAGCAAATTCATAGTCTCTTTCATCATGAGCGGGAACTGCCATAATAGCACCTGTTCCATAAGAAGCTAGTACATAGTCACTAATCCAAATTGGAATTTCTTTTTCATTAACTGGATTAATTGCATAAGCACCAGTAAAAACACCTGTTTTTTCTTTGCTTAAATCTGTTCTTTCGATTTCTGATTTAGTAGCACAAATCTTTTTATATTCTCTTACTTTTTCTTTCTGTTCATTTGTAGTAATCTTATCAACTAAAACATGTTCTGGTGCTAAAACACAGTATGTAGCTCCAAATAATGTATCACTTCTGGTTGTAAAGACACTGAATTTTTCCTTAGAATTTGCGACTTTAAAATCAACCTGAGCTCCATATGATTTCCCAATCCAATTTCTTTGAATTTCTTTAGTCGATTCAGGCCAGTCAATTTCCTCTAACCCTTCAAGTAATCTATCAGCATATTTAACAATGTCAATTACCCATTGTTTCATATTCTTTCTTACTACCGGATATCCACCACGCTCACTTTTTCCATCAACAACTTCATCATTACTTAAAACACAGCCTAACTCTTCGCACCAGTTAACTGGCATATCAATATATTTTGCTAAACCATCATCAAATAATAGCTTAAAAATATATTGTGTCCATTTGTAATAGGAAGCATCACAGGTAGAAATCATTCTATCCCAATCATAAGAAAAACCAAGATTTTTCAACTGATGAGTAAAAAACTCAATGTTCTCTCTAGTAAATTCATCAGGGTGATTGCCAGTACTGATAGCATATTGTTCCGCTGGTAAACCAAAAGAGTCAAAGCCCATTGGATGTAAAACGTTATAGCCTTCCATTCTTTTCTTCCTGGAAACAATATCAGTAGCTGTATAACCTTCAGGATGACCTACATGCAATCCCTGACCACTTGGGTATGGAAACATATCTAAGGCATAGAACTTAGGCTTGGAAAAATCATAAGCATCTGTTTTAAACGTCTTGTTTTCTTCCCAATACTTTTTCCATTTAGCTTCTGTAATTTCGTGATTATAACTCATATAAATTCTCCTTCTTTAAGAAAAATAAAAGGTGCTACTCTAAGGACCCTTGCGGGCGGTACCACCTTAGTTGACCTGTTTTGTCCACTCTAAATGACTTTATCGCAGTCTTACGTCAGCTCATAGGGTGAGTTCAGTTAACTGTCTGCTAATTTCCATCAACCATTAGCTTTCTATCAAGTCCAGCTTCACTTACTATTCCTAATCGATGCTGCTTATATTTTAGTAATTGTAAAGAGAAATGTCAAACTAATCATTAAAATAATCAATTAGGATATCTTTCATATAATTATATCTTCTGGCATAGCTGTTATCTATTCTGATTAAATCAAAACCATATCTTTTACAGATTTCATTCTTCTTTCTGTCTCTTTTTATAACTAATTCATCATTGTAGTGTTCTTTACCATCAAGTTCAATAGCGAAAATTGGCATTTCCTGATTGTTGAAATCCTTTTGATAAACAACAAAATCAAACCTTCCAGTATAAAATAGATCATTATAATTATTACCATCATTAAAGACATGATTAATTGGCACTTCTCTATAAACCTTACATTTTCTGCCATTTCTTAACACATTTGACAAAGCATGATTCAAATTGACTAGCAGTGCCTCTTCCGTTTCGGTACTATATGGCTTTATTCCTAAGGCTCTTGATTTATTTATTAAAGTGGTAACCTCATAATGACCCTGTTTTTTAACATATTGAACCAGTTCATATAAATCATCCCGTCCATATCTGTCTAGTTGATGTAGCCTGTCAATGTGTTTTTGACTGCCAAAAATAACTAATTTATCTTTAGCCCTGGAAGTGGCAACATTAATCAGTTCCCGATTATTTTTTAACCAGTCATAAGTTTTGCCAATTGTTTTATCAGTCAGACAAAGAGAAAACAAGATTTCATTTTTTTCATCTCCTTGAAAAGCATGAACCGTTCCACAGGTAACATTTGTAATCTGATAATCTCTTAGCTTTTGAGATATTAACTCTTTTTGTTTAACAAATGGTGTGATTACTCCTATTTGTTTATCTTTATTGGCTAAAATATATTCAATTATTGCATCAGCTTCTTTTGGGGCAGTATTTCTTATTGAGGTTTCGTTATCATTAACTTCTTTAAACATCAAAGGATTCATGCTTTCTGTTTTTGAATTAATAATCAATTTGGAATTGTAATACTTGACGTTGTTAAAATTAATGATCTTTTTATGACACCTGTAATGATGAGACAGCAATATTTCTGAAGAAACTGCATCAACAGAAAGATATGTTTTATAAATAGAGTTTTTAAGATAATCATATTCATCAGTTATATGATATTTTTTTCTTAATAGAATGTTGTCTTTTTCATCTAACAAAATCACTGGATTTAATTGTTGTGGATCACCAACCAGCATTAGATTTTTCCCTCTAAGAATGGGAATTAAAGAAACTGCCATATTGCATTGACTGGCTTCATCAATAACAACCATATCAAAATAGACATCAGGATTTCCCAATTTATAAGCTGAAATACAGGTAGTAGTAACAATAGGAAAAATTTTAATGAATTTTCTTAAATTATCACCATTAGAAAGATAACGATTAAAATGTTTTACTCTTTCTTGCTCTTCTTCTAAAAACACTATTTCCATCAAATCTCTATATCTTGGTTCTAATAAAGCCTTTAAACTTCTAATTGAAGCATAATAAAGATACCCTTTAAATACATTATCGTCGACAACATACTTCAAGGCTTCTTGATCTGTGATTTTACCAATTTCTTTTAATCGATTATTAATCTTTTCTAATTGAACACCTTGAAGCTGAATCTGATAATTTAAATTATCATTAGTCTCCAGCATCTTTTCAATTGTTTCTTTTCGTTCTTTTAATTCAATAATTTCATCATACTGCTTCATTAAATCGCTCAACATTTTTGCATCAGCGAAAGTATCCGATTCAAGTTTCTTAAGGATATTATCATCCATTTTTATCTCTTTAATTTTTAAATATAATTGTTTTATATAATTAGTCGCTTCTAATACTTTTTCATTATTTCCTAATCTAATAATAGGAAAAGGTATTATATTGTCTTCATAACTCATTGAAATCAATTTATCAACCACTGAATCTAATGGATGATTATTATACGAAGTAAATAGCAAAGTTCTTTTATTATAAAAGGCTGTCAAAATGGTATTTATAATGGTGTTAGTTTTCCCTGTTCCTGGCGGCCCTTGGACATAGGTCAAAGGATACTTCATCGCATTATAGATCGCCAATAGCTGATCTAAGTTGATTTGACGATTGATAAGAGCAATAGGATAATCTTTTCTTCTGACAGGTAGTTTCAAAAATTCTCCAAAAAAGGCTGCAATAGGTATTTCTACTTTATTTTCTTTGTATCTGTCAATAATAAAATTATATTGCTCTGATAAATCAACTAACATTTCTCTACCGATAGCTATTATATAAGGCATATCATCAACTGTTTCAGAATTATTAATATTATTAGCAATACAGTCTTCGATTTCTTGCAGATTATTAGAAAAGTCATCCAACAAATATAACTGATCATTATCTAAAAACCTGTTAATGCTATATTTTGTTCCTTCAATAGTAAACTCTCTACATACTGTTATTTCTTTATCTGCTCTTAATTTTTTATTTTTTACATCTAAGAATAATCTGCGATAAGCCAATATATATAATCCTTCTTTAGTATAAACACTTAAAATATTCAAACACAATTGCCTGTACTTTAAATTTGAAATTTTCGTATCATTTTGAAAAGACCTTACAATTTCTAAAAATTGATAATCATCTAATGTCAAATCACCACGCTTTATTTTTTCATCATCTATTTTACTTATTAGAGCATATTCACATTCAAATGGGCTATTATCTAACTTCTGACAATCAACAAGATAATCAAGTATTTTCATATTGTAGACATTATCAAAAAGTCTACGATATTTATTGGGATTATTTTCAATATCCTCTTTCAATGCTTTTGAACTTTTGTAATAGGATCCATCTATAATTTTTGCTGATAAAATTTTCTTCAAATCAATTTTTAATTCGGTTAATTGTCCATTTCCGATGTGCAATCCATCCACCACTAAAATTACTGATTTACTCATCAGTATCTTTTTTGTGGCAATCCAATACCTGGTGAGTTGTTTTGAAATATTTCGGTATTCAATACTGACCCACTTTTCTTCAAAAATACCCTTAAATATTACCTTATTGATATTGTTCATATTTATTATTCTCTATAAATTATAGTAACATAACACCTGTTAAATTTCTATTAATTGATTAAAGCCATTTTAGTTTATATAATGAAATTATGATAAGAAAAAGACTACAGAACAGAACATTACCAGATTATAACCTGGCAGAGGAACTGATTAATTCCATTTCTCATGGACTTGGTGCTGTTTTTGGTATTATTGTCTTAATTCTGTTAATTATTAAAGCCATAAAAAATAATAGTGTTGCTCAGCTGATAACTGGAATAATCTATTCTTTCTCTTTAATCGCTTTATATACCTGTTCAACTGTCTATCATGCTGTAACCAATGAGTTTACCAAAAAGATTATGCAGATAATTGACCATTGCATGATTTACATCTTGATTGGGGGAAGTTATACTCCAATACTTGTTTGCAGCATCATGAAAATAAGCCCAGCAAAATCTATAATTTTGCTAATTATTATCTGGATTATTATCGCTATTTCAATCGTACTTAATTCAATAGATTTACATAAATATAGAGTTTTCTCTCATGTTTCTTATATTGTTTTAGGTTGGATTGTCTTAACTATTTTAAAAGATACCTACCTGGCTTTAACTCATGATGGGTTTATGATTTTGCTATATGGTGGTATCGCCTACACTATAGGTGCCATTCTTTATGGCATAGGATCAAAAATAAGATATTTTCATTCAATCTTTCATTTTTTTGTTTTAGCAGGCTCTATCATTCAATTTATCAGCATTTATTTATATGTTTTTATTTAAAGTTCTTCTGATAAATTAATATATTTAAATAAACTTATAAAGCTAAAAAGTAAGGTAACCTTACTTTTTTTAATCTAATTGAGCAGCACCTGTATACAGCTGATAATATCTTCCTTTTAATTTTAATAGATGATCATGATTTCCTCTTTCAATAATCTGACCATTTTCCAAAACAATAATCGCATCAGCATTTCTTACAGTTGATAAACGATGAGCAATCACAAATACTGTTCTTCCAGCCATTAATCTATCTAAACCTTCTTCAATAAGTCTTTCAGTATGGGTATCAATTGAACTGGTAGCTTCATCCAAAATAAGCACTGGTGGATTAGCTATTGCTGCTCTGGCGATATTTAACAATTGCCTTTGCCCCTGAGATAAATTGGTACCGTTAGCTGTTAACATCGTCTTATAACCTTGTGGTAACCTGCTGATGAAATTATCCGCATTAGCTAATTTAGCCGCTTCAATACATTGTTCATCTGTAGCTTGTAAATTTCCATATCTGATATTGTCCATAACAGATCCGGAAAACAGATTTGTTTCCTGCAATACTACTCCTAAAGAAGAACGCAATGCATCTTTTTTGATATCTTTAATATCAATTCCATCATAGGTGATTTTTCCTATTCTTATGTCATAAAAACGATTAATCAAATTATTAATAGTCGTTTTACCAGCTCCGGTTGAACCGACAAAAGCAATCTTCTGACCAGGCTTAGCATACAAACTAATGTTATTTAAAACTGTTATCCTTTCTTCATAACCAAATGTAACATTACTAAATCTAATATCCCCTTTTAATTCCGTTAAAGAGTTATTTAAAGGATTTTTCCAGGCAAAAAGTTCAGTTCTTTTTTCTACCTCTATTAGATTGCCTTCTTCATCTATAGTCGCATTGACTAAAACTATATTGCCATCATCTGCTTCATCTTTAGAATCAATAATTCTAAACACTCTTTCCGCTCCTGAAATAGCTGTCATCATCCCATGAAACTGATTGGATAAATTATTAATTGGACCCGAAATTTGTCTGGTATATAACAGAAAACTTGATAATGCTCCCAAAGTAAAGACTCCATCAATTGTCATTTTAGCTCCCAAAACAGCAATTACCGCATATAGACAATAAGCAATATTGGCATTTATTGGCATCAGCATTCCAGCTGAAGCATGGGCTTTAGAAGCCACATTAAATACTTTATAAGCATACACTTCAAATTGATCAATTGCTGCTTTTTCATGTTGGAAGACTTTAATAACTTTTTGTCCCTGAAACATCTCTTCAACGTAACCATTAATATCACTATTGCCTTTTTGAACTTCAATGAAATTTTTTCGACCAATTCTGCCTAAAACATAAATGACAACAGCCATAATCGCCATTGCGAATAAAGAAATCATAGTTAGATTAAAACTTAATTTAAACATCATAAATAACACACCAAAGACATTGATAGAAGTTGAAATAAAAGCAGGCAGAGTATCAGCAATTAAAGGTCGCATCGTATCAACATCACTGGTATAGAAATTCATTAATTCACCATGAGTATGAGTATCAAAGAAACTGACCGGCATATTCTGCATTTTTTCAAAAAGTTCAGTTCTGAGATCATGTAAAAGGCCGGTAGAAATGATGGACATCATTTTTCTCCAGATATAAGATGCACAAGTTCCAATAAGATAAATCATAAACATAAATAATAACATCTTGATAAACTGGGTTAAATCAGGATTTTCCTGTCCGATATACGGAACTATGTAATCATCAATAATTGGGGCAAAAAAATACGAAGAAGCTACATTTGTTAAAGAACCAATAATAATACAGACAAATACTATGGCCATGGCTGATTTATAATGCGATAAATATTTAAATATTCTGGCTAATGTAGCTGGAATGTCATCTACTTTAGATGTTCGAATTTGACGATAACGACGTTTTTCACTCATCTTACTAACTCACCCCCTTCAATTGGGTATAGTATAAGTCAGCATAGACTTCATTTATTTTTAACAGCTCATCATGGGTTCCAATATCAGTAACACGTCCATCTTCCATTACAACAATCTTATCTGCCTCCATTACCGAAGCAATACGCTGAGCGATAATGATTGTTGTCATATCAGCCAGTTTCTCTTTTAAAGACTGACGGATTCTTTTGTCAGTATCAGTATCTACAGCGCTGGTAGAGTCATCTAAAATGATAATCTTAGGTCTTTTAAGTAAAGCTCTAGCAATAGTCAATCTCTGTTTCTGACCACCTGAAACATTGACACCGCCCTGACCTAATTCAGTCTGATATCCATCAGGAAAGGACATAATAAAATCATGAGCCTGAGCAACTTTTGTGGCTTCAACGATTTCTTCAAAAGAAGCATTTTCATCACCCCATAATAAATTTTCTTCAATGGTGCCACTAAACAAAACGTCTTTTTGTAAAACTACGCTAATTTCTTTTCTCAAATTTTCCAACTTGTAATCTTTTACATTATGACCACCAACAATAACACTGCCCTTTGTTACATCATATAGTCTTGGAATCAACTGAATCAGGGTTGTCTTACTAGAACCGGTAGACCCGATAATACCAATTGTTTCACCAGAAGCGATTTCTAAATTTACATCACTTAAAGACATCTTTCGAGCATCTTTGCTATAAGCAAAACTGACATTTTCAAACTTAATTGAGCCATCTTCCAAAATTAGATTTTCATCATTGCCTTCATCATCAATATCTACTATCTCATTTAACACTTCATTAGCCCTATCAACTGAAGCCTGAGCAAAGACAATCTGCATCATAATAGAAGAAATCATCATTAGTGAAAATAAAATCTGTTTCAAATATGAAAGATAACTCATAAATTCACCAACTGTCATCATTTTACTAATAATATAATTTCCACCCAGCCAGCTGACCGCAATCATGCAGCTGTACATAACCAAATTAAATAAAGGATCGTTTAACAACACGATACTTTCAGCTTTCCTTTGAAAATCTCTAACATTTTCAGAAGTCTTTTTAAATTTAAGCTTTTCAAATCGCTCTCTGACAAAAGTTTTAACTACTCTGATAGCGATAAAGTTCTCTTCCAGTTTTCCATTCATATCATCATATTTTTGCATTAAAACTTTGAAACGTGGATGAGCATTATAAGCAATTAAAAACAAACCTGAAGCTAAAACTGGAATAGCAATCCAAAAGACAATCGCTAAAGATTTGTCAATTTTATAAACCATCAAAGCACTGAAAAACAGATTTATTGGTGCTCTGAACAATTGTCTGACAATGGCAATATAAGCCATTCTCAACATCCTCATATCCCTGGTTAATCTGGTAACTAAAGAAGGTACTTCAAATTTTTCGATATTGGCAAAAGAATAGGTGTTGATTTTTTTAAACATCGCCATTCTGATATTATAAACAAATCCACTTGAAGCAATAGCACTGGTATAACCTGCTAAGCCACCACAAATCATGGCGCACATACTTAAACCAACCATTACCAATCCCATTCTGATAATGTAATCAATATCAGCTCCAGCAGAACCATTAACCCCGACATCAATAATCTTTGACATTACAAAAGGAATAAGGACATCAAAAAGTACTTCCAGCACCATTAAAACAGGTGTAATGATTGCGGCAACCTTAAATTTTCCTGTATATTTAAAAACCAAATTGAACATCAGGTACCTGCTTTCTATAAAAAATATGCCACAAATGTAACATATTAATTTTACTCTTTTCAATCTTATAATTCAATTAACTGGTTAACTTTATTTTTTTAATATTGTATAATCCTTTAACTCCTTAGCCAGTCGTTTATATTCCGGACATATTTTCTTTAAATCCAGATAAAATTTCTTTTGATGATTGCCGTGTTTAAAATGAACTGTTTCATGATAAATAACATACTTAATCAATTCATAAGGTAAGCAGGCTAAAAGATAATTCAAAATAATTAAGTTCTTTCGGCTGAAACAACAACCCCATCTGCTCTTATAGATTTTAAAAGATAATTCAAAATCTATATCTAACTCATTTTTGACTTCATCAGCATATTGTGTCAAAACAGCAGCAAGATACTTTTTATAATTGTTTTTAATACTTCTTATACTTCGACCATATAATATCAAACTGTCATCTCGAATTAAAAACTTGAATCTCTCAGAGGTGAATAAAAGTAATTTATATTTTTTCCCTAAAAAATAAATTTCATTATCGTTTTCTAAATCAAAATAGACATTTATCTTGGGATTATTCAATTTTTCTGCAATCCATTTTTCATGTTTTTTAACAAAGTTATCAATCATAAATTCAGGAGTGAGTAAAGGAGCATAAACAAAAACTTGCCCATCTTCAACTTTTATAGCCATCGTTTTCCTTTTGCTTCTCTTTAAAATATATTTAACTGACACAATCTTCCCACTCTTTCATCAGATGAATTATTTCATTTTTCTTATCATCTATTTCATCATCCAGTTCATTCATTTTCCGATAATCATGATAATAATCTTTTTCAAATCGTAAAGCTCTCAAATTTTCCAGCTCTTCTTCGGCTTTTGTTATCTGTTTTTCTAATGCTTCAGCTCGCTTTTTATTTTCCCTTTCTGTCTTGGAATCAAACGCTTTTTCTTCTTTTGTTTCTTCTTTTTCACTATATTCAATATTATTGATCTTTTCTAAATATTCCTGATAATTCAATTGATAATAATTAGTTTTTTTACCATCAATATACAAAATTCGATTAGCTAATTTATTGACAAAGTATCTGTCATGACTGACAAAGATAACTGTTCCATTATAATCAAGTAAAGCTTTTTCTAAAGACTCCTTACCGGCAATATCCAGATGATTAGTTGGTTCATCCAATATTAACAGATTAGCTTTGGAAAGCATTATTTTACATAGCAGCAGTCTTACTTTTTCACCACCACTTAAAACATCACAAGTTTTAAAAACATCATCCGCAGTAAACATAAAGTTACCCAGTACTGTTCTAATCTGAGTATGATCATATTCAGGATATAAATCCCATAATTCATCTAATACCGTCTTAGTTGAGCTTACCTGAGCCAAAGTCTGATCAAAATAAGCAACTTCTATTTGATGACCATACATAAAATCACCTGAAAGTGGAGGTATCAGTCCCATAATAGTTTTTAAAAAGGTACTTTTCCCTAAACCATTAGGTCCGATAACCCCTAATTTATGACCAGAAAAAACTTGTAAATCAATCTTACATAATGGCTTATCATAACCAATTTCTAATTGGTCAACAATTAAAACCGTATTACCACCCTTGATGTTTTTTTCAAAACGAAGTTTCATTTTTCTTTTATCTTTGTCAGGCCTTTCAACTTTAGTCATTTTTTCAAGATATTTAATCTTACTTTGAGCAAAAGCAGCCTTATTCTTTTTGTATCTGAACTTCTCAATCAATTTTTCCAAGCGATCAATTTCTGCCTGTTGATTTTTATATGCTATCTGTTGACGCTGAAATTCGTTTTCTTTTATTTCAACAAATTTACTATAATTTCCAATATAGTGATTCAATTTATTGAATTCAAATTCATATATTTCACTTACCACTTTATCCAGAAACATTCTGTCATGACTGACGATAACTATCGCATTAGGATATTTTTGTAAATATCCCTCTAGCCATTCAACAGTTTGAATATCTAAATGATTGGTTGGTTCATCTAAAAGCAAAATGTCGGGCTGTAAAAGCAATAATCTAACAAAGCCGATTCTTGTTCTCTGACCACCTGAAAACTCTGATATTTTTTTATCCAGATCTTCAATAGAAAAGCCAAACCTGGTAAATAACATTATCTGTTGCTGGTCGTAATTATAACCGTTATGACATTCAAATTGATGTTGTAAACTGGCAAATTTAGCTAACAGTTCCTCAGAATACTCTGTTTCCAGTCTTTCAGCTACTTTTTTAAGTTCTTTTTCGATATCCAGAATATGTCTATATACTTCATTAAAAGACTCTCTTACGGTCAAATTTTCATCTTCAAAAGCCTGCTGAGATAAATAACCAATCGAAATGTTGTTGTCGATAATCAATTGACCCTGGTCTAATTTGCAATCTCCATTGATGATCTTCAAAAGGGTTGTTTTACCACAACCATTTCTTCCAATTACCGCTACTTTTTCATTAGACTTTATTTCAAAATCAAGGTCTGTAAATAGTATTTCACCACCAAAGTCCTTACATCCATTTTTGATTTTTAACAACATTCACTACTCCATTAAAATAGCCAATTTAATTGGCTATTTTTAAATACTCTAATATACCTTTTACAATCGCACTGGCAACTTTATCTTTCTGCTGATTCCAGATGTTTATCTCTTCGCTATCTGACATATTAGTTGTCACAATCTGGATAGTGTCAATACCATACTTATTATTTAAAGCGAATGTATTTGTTTGCGAACTCTCTGAGAAGGTGCCAGCAGATAAGGCAATACCTCCAGCTTCTCTAATTTCGTACTGTAAATCTGTTACACCATTACTGTCAACATCACATTTAAACAGATAGTTTTCGTTACGGAAAATGTTGGTATCTTCAAAAATATGATTAAAAATATTTTTCGCCAATCTTCCTGAAGATCTGTTGGCATACATAATTCCAGTATTTCCATAATAATCCATATCCAGATGAATCATATATTTTGCCCCACTCTTATATGCTTTTTCTAAAGTACCACCTTTACCATAGTATTGAATATCCTGACCAAATTCATCTTTCAACAATAGAACTTTTAAACCTTTAGCTTCCAAATCGGCTTTAATTTTTAAAGCTAATTCGTATACTTGCTCGGCTTCGACAAAATTTCCAACTACTTCACCTACCAGTGAAACACCAGTCATTGTCAAAGCTGGAGAAGTAGAAATCGCAATATCATACTGAGGATATTCTTCAGCAACAGTTACATTAATATATATATAGTTTTGATCTAAAACATCAACAAGAGGCTTTCTTTTGTCAGTATTAACTTCATCAAACAATTGTTTATCGGCAATTATTTCAACTTTATAATTTTTACCATAACGACTGACAGTATAGAAGGTATTGTTAAATGATAAAACCGATTGATAATAAGCTCGATAGCTGACATCACCATCAACAATGTATAAACTATAAAAACCAGGAGTCAGTTTACTTAAATCAATCTGATTATCCACATCTCTTGTTAAATCAGCAAAAGTAAACACATTATTGGAGTTAATCAGATCTTTCAGGATTACAGTCTTACCATTTAACGTGTTTGATTTGGTAATATCGTCTCCATAAATTTCAAAATATAAGTTTAATGATTCACCATAAAAATGATAATCTTTTAACATAATCGGATTACTTCTATCTTCACTATTGACAATTTCTAAAGTCTTTTTCCCATTAAAATTTCCAATGGTATAGATATCCAATTTATCTTTTGGAGAAAACAACCCAACAATTAAAGCAATCAATAAATATGCTACTAAAATAACCCCTAATGCCAATGGGATAGCAACACGCCATTTAATCCTAATCTTTTTATCAAACATAATAACTCCTCCACTTCCTAATTATACTATTTACACCAATAAAAGTGAATAAAATAAATATTAGTTGATTGATTTAAACGAAAAGTGTGCTTTTAACACACTTGATATTAAACCATAAACACTTTTAATACAAAATATAATTTAATTTCTATGTCTCAAATCAATATATAATCCATATAAAAACAAATATATCGTGACACCACCAAAAGCAATCGCAAGAGCTATTACTACTAATATCAGATTGTTATACCAAACTTTAGTATCTAACTTAAGAATATTTTGCACAACATAATAACCTATCATGGCTACAGCAATAACTATCAACTGTGACCATTTATCCAAAAACCTGTCAACATTGTTGATATAATACACCTTGCCATTATAACGATAACTGCGTTCATTATTTTTAATTGCTTTGGACAATATAGTCCACCTTGTTTCTTTCATCATTATCTTCCTTTCTGACATTTTACTTAGTATAACTATAAAACAAAATCCGACTGTTTGTAAACAATTTTAAAAAGAATTTTAAAAAGAAAATTTCATTTTTTTCAATAGAATATTGATAAATTACATACATAAAAAGCCCGATTTTAAATCAGACTTCAAAATTTTAAAATTCTAAATTTTTTGGAGTTCTTGGATAAGATGATACGTCTCTGATGTTATCCATCGAAGTGATATACATCAGCAATCTTTCAAAACCTACACCAAATCCTGAATGAATACAACAACCATATTTTCTTAAATCCAGATACCATTGTAACGGTTCTACCGGGACATTCATTTCATTCATTCTCTTTAGTAAGGCATCATATCTTTCTTCTCTTTGTGAGCCTCCACATAATTCACCAACTACCGGTATTAACAGGTCCGTTGCGGCAACAGTTCTATTATCATCGTTTAATCTCATATAGAAAGCTTTACTTTCTTTAGGATAATTCATAACAAATACCGGACCATGTTTTTCAGTCAGATATTTTTCATGTTCTGTCTGAATATCCATTCCCCAATGAACCTTATATTGGAAACTGTCTTCTACTTCTTTTAATTCATTTAATGCCTGTTCATAAGTAATTCTGGCAAATGTGCTATCAACAACTTTCTTTAAACGTTCAATTAAAGTTTTGTCTTTATCGATAAAATTGTTGAAAAACTTCATTTCTTCAGGACAGTTGGCAAATACATATTCAATACAGCTTTTTACCATATCTTCCATCAAATTGATAATATCTTCCAAATCAGCAAAAGCCATTTCTGGTTCACACATCCAAAATTCACTAGCATGTTTTTTAGTGTTTGAATTTTCTGCTCTGAATGTTGGGCCAAAAGTATAGACATCACGATAAGCTAAAGCATATGCTTCAACATGCAATTGTCCAGATACTGTTAAAGATGCCCTTTTGCCAAAGAAATCTTTTTGATAATTGCCATCTTCTCTGGTAGTAACAGTGAATGCTTCTCCAGCACCCTCTGCATCATTTCCAGTGATGATTGGAGCATGAACATAGACAAACCCCTGGTTTTGGAAAAACTCATGAAGAGCCATTGCTAAAGCACTCCTAACTCTAAATACAGCATTAAAAGTGTTTGTTCGAGGTCTTAAATGAGGAATTTCTCTTAAATATTCAAAAGTATGCCTTTTCTTTTGTAGTGGATAATCATTTGAACAAGATGCTTCAATAATAGCCTCTGTTAATTCGAGTTCAAACGGCTGTTTCATTTTTGGAGTCAATTTAAACTTTCCAATAACCGTCATAGCTGTGCCGGTTAAACTTTTAGATACCTCTTCAAAGTTTTGTAATGTTGTAGTATAAACCAGCTGACAATTTTTAAAATATGTTCCATCATTAAGTTCAATAAAACCTACCTGCCCATTGTTACGGTTTGTTTTAATCCATCCCTGTAACTGGACATACTCTAAACCGTCAATTTCCATCATATTATTAGCTGAAAACAGTTCATATAACTCTCTAATTGTCATAAATTCAAACATAATCTTTTCCTCCTAAAAAATAAAACGCTCCTGACAAGGAGCGAAAAATTACCGCGGTACCATCCTTTTTGGTTCTTTTTTTCGTTAACGCCTGATTACGGGATTGTCTACTTAATTCTCCAATCCAACTCACAAAGTGTTCCAATCTTAAGTTACATAATTTAAGGTTCTCAGCTAATCCTTTTCTCTGTAAAATTTCTCACTTAATTGTTCTTTGATCATAGTCTATCTAAATTTTTTAATAACATTGGTTTCAAATACCAGTTCCTGAATTTTTGTTACCACATCAACAGTTTTAACAGTCATTCCCTTAGGCACCTGAATATGAGTATGTGTAAAATCAATAATTCCAATTACACCACATTTTTGCAGTCTTTCAATCAGCTGCTGAACATCTCCGCTAGTAGCTACAATTGCAATTCTGCAATCTTCTGGAATTTTCTTTTCCAGTTCATCAATGTGATAGACTGGAATATTTTTAATAATTCTGCCAACTAACTCCGGTTTTATATCAAAGGCCATAACAATTTCTCCAACGACATAATCCCAACGATTATAGTTTAGCAAAGCTTGACCTAAATTACCACACCCAATTAAAATAATTTTTTCATCAAATCCAGTTCCAAGCACTTCATTAAATACTCCAATCAGTTTTTCAACATCATAACCATAACCCTGCTTGCCTAAACAACCGATAAAAGACAAATCTCTTCTGATAGTGGTCGAAGCAATATCTACCAGCTCTGAAAGCTCGCTTGATAAAACTCTCTCCACATTATTAGATTTCAGTTTTCTTAAAGCTTTTAAATAAATTGGATAACGTTGTTTTGTTGCTTTTGGAACATTTTTACCGTGTGTCATTTTCTTATCACCATTAATATATTAACATATTTAAATTAATTTGTTAAGATTTTAACTTTTTTAACAATATTTTTCCAAAAAAACGTTAGAGTTTGTTATAATAAAATTAGAAAAGAGGGTGCACCATGATAATAACTAAACAAGAGTTTGCCAATAGAATTATTAATGGCTGTAATGAGGTTAAAGCTCATGAAGCAGAATTGACCGAAATAGACTCTCATTTCGGTGATGCCGATCACGGACTGACGATGGTCAAAATTTCAAATGCCATAATTGATGCGGTAAATTCATCAGAGGGCTCAATCAAAAATATGCTGGAAGACATTGCGGATGCCATTATGGATTTAAGTGGTGGCAGTTCAGTTCCTTTATGGAATTCTTATTTCGATGGAATGCAACAAGCTGCAATAAATAGCGATGAAATGAATTTACAGGAATTAAAAGATACTTTTACTAACGGATATAAAGAGTTTGCCGATATTTCGACAGCTAAAATCGGTGATAAAACTATGATGGATGCTTTAATTTTAGCTAGTACCGGCTTGTTAAAGGCCCAAAGTGTTGATGAATTATTTGAAATTGCCGCAACAGAAGCGGCTTTTGGTGCTGAAGCAACTAAAAACTATACAGCCAAATTTGGTAGAGCTAAAAGTTATGGAGAAAAAACACTGGGCACTCCTGATGCTGGTGCTTTATCAATGTCCTACTTCTTTAAAGGAATGGCTGAAAAATAATTTTAAATCAGAAGGAGGAAAATATTATGATGAAAAAATTTATCAATAGTCCTGAAACTGTAACTGATGAACTACTGGTTGGCTTGGGACTAGCTTTTAGTGATGTTTTGTATGTCGATGGACATATGGTCATTTCTAAAGATCTGGAAAAAGCCGATCGAGTTACCATTGTTACTTATGGCGGTTCTGGCCATGAACCAGCACAAAAAGGTTTTGTCGGAAAAGGCATGTTAGATATCCAGGTTGACGGTGACATATTTGCAGCACCAAGTGGAAAACTTGTTTTTGAAGCAATGCAAAAAGCTGACAAAGGGCATGGTGTATTACTGTTAACTTTAAATTATGCTGGAGATCAACTGGCAGGAAAGCAAGCTATGAGACTTGCAAGTAAGGCAAATATGAATGTTAGACAGGTTATCACTGGCGAAGAAATCAAATACGATCCCGAAGGTGAAGATAACAAACGCGGTCTAGCTGGAGCTGTAGCTTTATATCATATTGCTGCTGCAGCGGCAAATGAAGGAAAAACACTAGATGAGGTTGCTGAAATTGCTCAGAGATATGCAGATAATATGGCTAGCATCACTATTAAGACAACTGATGCTACTCATCCACAAAATGGAATGTCATTTGGTGATTTAGGTGAGACTGATATGATGGAAATTGGAGCTGGCCAACATGGTGAAGGTGGAGGGGTGAGAGTTCCAATGATGAATAGTAAAGAAACTATTCGTGAAGTGGCACCACTGTTAATCGAGGCAACAAATCTTAAAAAAGGTGATAAAGCATTCGTGATGGTCAATGGCTGTGGAGCTACTACAATGATGGAAATGCTCATTCTATATAAGGATACAGTAGAATATCTGAATGAATCAGGTATTGAAGTAGTAGCCAATATGGTTGGAGAAATCCTGACCGTTCAAGAAGCAGCTGGTTTCCAACTTAACTTCGCAAAATGGGATGATGAATTTTTAAGATTATGGAATACACCAGCTCATACGCCAGTATTCTTTAAGGAGTAATTTTTATGGCGGCTAAATATATGCATATTGGAATCCCGGTTTTAAATAAAAAACCTGACATGATTTTTAATGAATGGGGTGGATTTTGGGTCAATGAATCTGTTGATGAATATGATTTTAAAATTGAATATTTAAAATTTGAAGAAGGAACAAGATTTCCTGAAGTATTATCCAAAAAATGGCATGTAGCTTATTTAGTAGATGATGCTCAACCTTATATTGATGATAGTGACGAATTATTATTTGATGAAAGAATATCAGATACCGTTCGCTTAGCTTTTGTAAGAAAAGAAGAAGCTATCATCGAATTGTATGAAGATAAAAGCCAATTTTAACAGACAAAGGGACAATTAAGTCCCTTTCAGATTGTTGACAAACAGACTTTTTTTAAAAAGGTCTGTTTTCATTTGACCTCAAAATTATATATTGTTGGTAAAATTTGATGAAAAAACAAATAAAGGGACTGATTATTGTCCCTCCAATGGTCCAATAATGCCATCTTTTTCATGTTATGACATGAAAAAATCATCAGCGCCTGATGCTGATTCTTTCTGAGCCCTTTTAATCGCGTAAACCTCAAACCATGGTTTTCCTTATTGTCCGCAAACACTCTTTCGATTGTCTGTTTTCTTTTCGGATATATTTCTTTCCATAGCTCACTTTTTCTGAAGAGGTTGGCCTGTTCTCTATATTGTTCCCAGACATGTCTGGTTATTATCTTTCTATCCGATTTTGTACACCTGTCTTTATGAGGGCAGCCTGCACAGCTTTCACAGGCTTTATACTGTCTGTATCCATTTCTTGAAGTGGTACTATATTTCAATACACATCCCATCGGGCAGATATAGATGTTTTCCTGTTCATCATAGATAAATTCGTATTTCCTGAAGTATCCTTTTTTGGTCATCGGTCTGTGATATGGCACTATTATTTTTTGGCTGTTTTCAGTTATCGTCTTACATATTGCCGAGTTGTTGTATCCGGCATCCAGGCAGATATTCTTAATCTGGTCTTTATATTTTTTACTCAGCACATTGTAAGCTTCAAAGAAACTTACTGAATCATGTATGTTTCCAGGTACGGTTACAGTTGTCAGTACAAAACCGTTACTGTCACAGAATGTCTGATGACTGTAGGCAAACATCTGTTCTCTTTCCCCTTTGTGATATAAACCGCTTTCCGGATCTGTCTTTGAAACCTTGATATTCTTTTTCTCTGTTACTTCTGTTTCCTGACCGTTTTCATCAAAGACTGTTTCTGTTTTTACCAGACTTTCAAACTCTTTTTTGCCATGTGCTTTTCTATCTTCGTTTATTTCTTCTAGCAGATGTTTTTCATATACTTTTCTTGTCAGTTCTATTTCTTTGTTTTCAGCTTTTCTTTTATTGGCGCAGGCTTTCTGATGGGTGGAATCTCCATACACTGTTTCCAGGTTTATCATTCTTTTTCCATATGCCTGTCTGATTATCTCATCAAATATCTTTTCAAATACTTCACTGTCTCCATATCTTCTGATATAGTTCTGACTCCAGGTTGAATAGTCCGGAACCTTGTCTTCAATTGATAATCCCAGAAACCAGCGATAGGCCAGATTTACCTCTATTTCTCTACAGGTTCTTCGCATTGAGTTGTAGCCAAACATATAGTTGATGAATATCATTTTGAACAGTACTACCGGATCGATGCTTCTTCTGCCTGTTGGTGCATACAGGTCTTCTACTTCTTCATAAATAAAGTCCCAGCTGATCGACCTTTCCAGTTTTCTTACCAGGTGATCCTTTGGAACTACTTCTTCTATACTTCTAAGCATCATACTGTTATCTTTGATGCTGCTTCTTCTCATTGTCATAGCTTTTACCTCGTTTCTAACTACTGTTATTTTATCATTTTTCAA
>JAAYOQ010000025.1 GCA_012520255.1 Erysipelotrichia bacterium
ACTTGGAACAATTCTTGCTCTTATTCTAAAAACTAATTCCTTCCAAAATCCTTCCACCTGAGCCTTTTTAGGCCGCGAAAGCATTGATTTTAAGCGGTTTTTCAGTTTCTTGGTCTTACTCCCACTCAATCGTCGCAATTGGTTTTGGACTTAAGTCATAAAGTACTCTACAAACACCATCTACTTCTGATAGGATTCTATCTGTTATGTGTTTTAATACCTTATAATCAATCTCTGGAACAGTACAATGTAATGCATCTACAGTATTGACTGCTCTAATGATTACTGGCCAGTAATCTAAACGTTTTCCATCTTTTACTCCAGTTGAAGTAATATCTGGAATAACTGTAAAAAATTGCCAGACTTTATCAGTCAAGTTTGCTTTATCAAATTCTTCTCTTAAGATCGCATCAGCTTCTCTTAAGGCATGTAATCTATCTTTAGTAATTGCTCCTAGACATCTAATTCCTAAGCCCGGTCCTGGAAAAGGTTGTCTATCAACCATTGATGAAGGTAATCCTAAAGCTCTACCAACTACTCTAACTTCATCCTTGTACAAACTTTTGACTGGTTCAACCAGTTCTAATTTCATATAATCAGGTAAACCACCCACATTATGATGAGCTTTTACTCCTTTAGATTCTATAATATCTGAGTAAATTGTTCCTTGAGCTAAAAATGAAATACCCTCTAGTTTTGAAGATTCTTCATCAAACACCTTGACAAATTCATTGCCGATGATTTTTCTTTTTGCTTCTGGATCCGATACTCCTTCTAATAGTTTTAAAAATCTATCAGTTGCATCAACATAGACAATATTGGCATCCAGTTGTCCTTCAAATAGTTCAAGGACTGCTTCTGATTCGCCTTTTCGCATTAAACCATGATTAACGTGGACTGATATTAATTGTTTGCCAATGGCTTTAATTAACAGTGCTGCAACAACAGTTGAATCAACTCCACCAGATAAGCCTAACAGTACTTTTTTATCTTTAACCTGATCTCTGATTTCTTTAACCTGTTTTTCTATAAATTCATTGGCCAATTCTATAGTTGTAATTCTAGCCATATTTTCATCTCTTAATTTCATATATTCTCCTACTTCAAACCTTCTATTAGCTTACATAAATTCTGATAAAAATAATTAATATGAATTCCATCAATTAAAATATGATTTACCTCAATTGACACGTTCATCTTCTTTCTACCCTTTTCCTGGATATATTTTCCCCAACCAATTCTAGGGACACTATCTTCCTTAGCCTTGGGATTTGATAAGTCTCTTTCATTGGTTAAGGCAGTCATCTCTAACCACGGAACACAGGTGTAGTATATTAAGTCGTTTGTTTCTGTTTGATGGTTAATGAAGTGATTCTGATTTTCAGAAAGCTCTTTTGCCCTCTGACAGAAACTTTTTATATCATTGTCATGTTTCATTGTAACTATATAATATAAATCATCATCTTTTTTCATATCGGTAAACGATGGATGTCTTTGTTCAATATAATAAAGTTCTCCATTTTCAAAAATATAATGAAATTCTTCTGTCATATTTATTGCTTCAGTGCACAACCAGATAAAAGCATAATAGAAAGATAATCCTTCTTTTTTTACATATTCATAAACTTCAGTAACATCGATATTAAATCCAAGCACATAGAAAGGATTTGATATACCTTTGTTGAAGTTAAAAATCTCTTTTCGTCTATAGTTATTTAAATCAACTAATTTCATAACTATTGAGAATTATCCTTACTTTTAACGATAACATCATGAGCCCCACCTTCAACAATTGAAGTAGAAGAAACAAGCGTCAGCTTAGCTTCTTTCTGCAATTGCTTAATAGAAATACAGCCACAATTACACATTGTTGATTTGATTTTATTAATTGTTATGGCTAAGTTATCTCTTAGTGGTCCAGCATAAGGAACATATGAATCAACACCTTCTTCAAAGGACAATTCAGTTTTTCCACCCATATCATATCTTTGCCAGTTTCTAGCTCTTTTTGAACCTTCGCCCCAGTATTCTTTAACATAATGACCATTGACAATTAATTTATTGCCTGGTGCTTCATCAAAGCGCGCAAAGTATCTTCCTAACATCACAAAATCAGCACCCATCGCTAAAGCTAAGGTAATATGATAATCATGAACAATACCACCATCTGAACAGATTGGAACATAGACACCTGTTTCTTTATAATAATCATCTCTGGCTTTCGCTACAGCGATTACTGCACTGGCTTGGCCTCGACCAATACCTTTAGTTTCTCTGGTGATACAGATAGAGCCTCCACCAATTCCTACTTTAACAAAATCCGCACCAGCATCGGCTAAAAATCTAAAACCATCTTCATCAACAACATTGCCAGCGCCTACCTTAACACTATCACCATAGTTATCTCTAATCCATTTTAGAGTGTTTTTCTGCCATACTGAATAACCTTCAGAGGAGTCAATACATAAAACATCCGCTCCGGCTTCAATTAAAGCTGGAACTCTTTCTTTATAATCTCTTGAATTGATACCGGCACCAACTAAATATCTTTTGTGTTTATCTAATACTTCATTAGGATTCGCTTTATGAGAATCATAATCTTTTCTAAAGACAAAACAAACCATATGGTTATTTTCATCAACAATCGGTAGTGCATTCAGTTTATGATCCCATATAATATCATTGGCTTCTGATAAAGTAATTCCTTCTTTGCCATAAACCAGCTTATCAAAAGGAGTCATAAAATCCTTTACCTTGGTATCTAAAGGCGTTCTACCAATTCGATAATCTCTACTGGTAACCACACCTAAAAGTTTCCCATCAGATAAACCATTTTCCGTTACTGCCATCGTCGAGTGATGAGTAACTGCCAACAAATCTAAAACATCCTGTAAAGTATCATCAGCTTTAACCGTTGAATCACTGACTACAAATCCGGCTTTATGACTTTTTACTTTTCTGACCATTTCAGCCTGATCTTCAATACTCTGAGCACCGTAAATAAAAGATAGTCCTCCTTCTTTAGCCAGCGCAATAGCCAGTTTATCATCAGAAACCGATTGCATAATCGCTGAAACAAGAGGTAGATTAATTTTCAAAGCTTTATAACTATCATCATTTGAATATTTTGTGATATAAACAGAAAGATCAACATTACTGATGATGCAGTTTTCATCAGTGTAACCAGGAATCAGTAAAAATTCAGAAAAAGTATGTGATACATCCTTTAAATAGTGTGCCATAAGATTATTCCCTCCCCTAAGTTAATACATTAATTCTTCTAATTTACTTTCTATTCTATACCATTTTAAAGGATTTTGGTATAAAATAAGGGCTGTTTTTTCACAAAGCTATTATTCTTTAAACTTTCTTATTTTTATCTTCAGTCACAAAAAAACCAGGTCTGACCTGGAATTGTCTTCTTATCGTCTTTTTGGTTGAACCTCTTTATCTGGCATTACTTTTTTTAAATAATTGTATATCTCTGAACCAACATATTTACAAAAGATAAATTTTTCTCCGTCTTGAAGAAACAGCGTTATTGAAGGATTAAATAATTTTTGTTTAAAATACCACTTTTTTATTTCGGATAAATAATATATTTCACATTCTTTAAGATTTCTTTCATCATAAATAACCAAATAATCTTTGTGACCCGAGAAAATCTTTTTTTCTTCTTTAAAAGTTATTATTAAACAATAAATTCCAAAAGGAATAGCTAAAATTTTCACTTCCACCAAATATAGCATCCAAACAAAAACTATCCAAGCAAAAAATATTAATGCTATTGGTTTATTTGTTATGTTACACAATGCTTTACTTTCTGGTAAATTAGCAACTTTAACTGTTCGGGATTTACGTTCGCTCATCAATACACCTCATTAAATCAATTTTAGCAATTTACTTTTTTTTGTTCAATTGATTTAAAATCAATAACACAATTTCACATAAGGCTATAATAATTCAATCCCGTTATTGCGACATGTTTCAATCATCTCTCCAGGCCAGATGCTGGCTTGAACTTCTCCAATATGAGCCTTATTCAATAAAACCATACATAATCTGGACTGACCAATTCCACCACCCATAGTAAGAGGAAGTTGATTATTTAACAATGCCTGATGATAAGGGTAAGCCATTCTATCAGAATTGTTACTTTTAATCAGTTGTTCGATCATTGATTCTTTGTTTACTCTAATCCCCATACTGCTTAACTCAATTGGCATTTCTAATAGATCATACCAGACTAGTAAGTCGCCATTAAGTTGCCAGTCGTCATAGTCTGGAGCTCTACCATCATGAGGTTTACCATCTTTCAGTTTATCACCTATTTGCGAAATAAATACCGTTTTATGTAATTTACATATTTCATATTCTCTTCCCTTACCATCTAAATCAGGAAACATATCAGCTAATTCCTGAGAGGTAATATAGAAAACATCTTCATCAGAAATGTTTTTTGGAAGTTCTGGGTAATGCCTTAAAAGTTCATCTTGAGTGCTTCTTAAAGCTTTCATAATCCTGTCTACGGTGCCATATAAAAACTCTAAAGTTCTATCTTCTTCTTCAATTACCTTTTCCCAGTCCCATTGATCAACATAAATAGAATGAATATTACCAAGATTCTCATCTCTTCTTATAGCATTCATATCCGTATAGATACCCTTAAAACGCTTTAAACCATATTGTTTCAAAGCCTTTCTTTTCCATTTAGCCAAAGAATGAACAATCTCCAACTCTCTTCCTTTCAAATAAGGAACATCAAAAGAAATCGGTCTTTCAATACCGGTCAAATTATCATTTAAACCACTGGCTTTATCAACCATCAATGGAGCTGAAACTCTAGTTAAACCCAGATTCTTAGCTAAATCTCTTTCAAACGTATCTTTACAAATTTTAATAGCGATTTGAGTATTCAGTAAATCTAATTCACTTTTATAGTTTTTCGGTATATTCATTTTTTCCACCTCTATCAGTTTCAAATTCTATCAAATATTTTTTTAGATATCAATCTCTAAAACAACAGGACAGTGATCCGAACCATATATTTCATTTAATATTAAGCTGTCAATTACTTTTTCTTTTATTCTTTCAGAAACAATAAAATAATCAATTCTCCACCCCGCATTGTTTTTTCTGGCATTAAAGCGATAACTCCACCAGGAATACTTGATGGTATCAGGATATAAATACCTGAATGTATCCACAAAACCATTACTTAACAGTCTTCGCATCTTATCTCTTTCTTCATCGGAGAAACCGGCATTTTTACGATTGGTTGAAGGATTTTTTAAATCAATTTCTTCTTTGGCAACATTTAAATCACCACAATAGATAACTGGTTTATGTTTATCTAACTCTTTTAAGTGGTCCAACATATGATCTTCCCATAGCATCCTGTAATCAAGTCTGGCTAAACCCTCCTGAGAATTAGGAACGTAAGCATTGACTAAATAAAAGGAGTCATATTCAAAAGTCATTATTCTGCCTTCATTTGGATGATCCTGATTATCTTCAAAATCATATTTTTCACTTATTGGCTTTTCTTTAGTATAAATAGCAGTTGAGGAATAACCTTTTCTTTCTGCTGAGTGATAATACTGATAATAGCCTTCCAGTTCCAATTCTATCTGATGAGGCTGAGCCTTGGTTTCCTGAAGACAGATAATATCAGCATCAATCTCATTAACGAAATCTAAAAAACCTTTTTTCAGTACTGCTCTTAAACCGTTAACATTCCATGATACTATTTTCATAACTCTTGTTTAACTCCTCTACAATAAACTTCATACACCTTGATATTTTCATCAGTAACAACTATATCAGCATCTTTACCTGCTTCAAGACTTCCCTTGCGATCAGCACATTTACAATATTTAGCCGGATTAATTGTAGCACTGTTAATAGCGACAACTAAATCAAGTCCTGCTTTTTTATGCAAATTATTAACTCCTTCATTGACATATAAAGCGCTGCCAAATAATGTTCCATCGGGAAGGTAGTAAGCTCCATTCTTGTTTAAAAAATTAAATTTTTTATCATCTTTCTGAACTGCTGAATCAGTTACTAAAATCAATTTATCTTTACCTTTCATCCTGCCAATTAAATAAGCAGTCTGAAAATCAACATGTATTCCATCGCCAATAACCTCAGCGTAGAAACCATCTAGGTTGACTGCCGCCCCAAAAAGACCCGGTTTACGATGATGAAATGGTTTCATTCCATTGCCCGTATGAGTGATAGCACTGGCACCATTTTTTAAAGCCAGCTTAGCTTGTTGGAAACTGCAATCACTATGACCAATACTGGCAACAATACCCAGTTCATTACATTTTTTGACAAACGAAAAATCTTCATCCTTTTCCGCAGCATAAGTAACAGAGATAATATTATTACCCGATAACAACTGATACTTAGCTAGCACTTCACCATCAGGTTCAACAATATGTCTTTTGTTTTGAGCGCCTTTACATTCCTTAGAAATGAAATTTCCTTCCATGTTGATACCTAAAATTTCTGCTCCTTCTTCAATTCTACCGATTATTCTACTGTAAGTAGCCATTGCTCTTTCGTTTTTATTAACTGACTGAGTTGAAGTTGTCACTAAAAATGAAGTAACTCCTTCAGCAGGCATATGTTTACACCATTTTCTCATCCCTTTTAAAGTAGGTTTATTACTGTCAACTCCTGCATAACCGTGACAATGAATATCAATAAAACCTGGTAAAATCCATTTATCAAGATAGTCAACATCAACTGGCTTTTCATTGTATGGATAGATACCAGTAATTTTATCTTCATTTATTTCAACTTGTGCTGCTTTAAAGCTTTCATCAAGCCAGACATTTTTACTTTGTATAATCATTTCTATCACCCTTTTCTTTTTATTCGTTAAAATTAATTATATCAAATTCTTTCAGTTAAATAAAATCATAGCGTTAAAAGAAAAAATAAGGTATTATTATTCTGTATTATTATTTTTTAGGGGAGAAATTTATGAAGAAATTATTCAGGATGTTAAACAACTCCAAAGTGTTTAACAATTTAGATGAACAGGAATTTTCCTGGGTTTTATATGATGTAGGCAATTCCGCCTTTACGATGCTGGCTTGTTCGCTGATTCCAATTTGGTTTAAATCAATTGCTATTGGAACAGATCCAGGTCAGATCACCTCTGATGCCGCTACTGGAATGTGGGCTTTAGGAACTTCAATTGTTACTGTTATTGTAGCTTTAATCGGCCCACTGTTTGGAGCTTTAGCTGACAGAAAGGATATGAAGAAAATCTTCTTTACTACCTCTGTAGCAATCGGTGTCTGTTGCTGTATCATCAATGGTTTTGCGACCAACTGGATTTTATTTCTAGTTATTTATATTTTAGCCAAGATTGCCTATAGTGCTTCACTTACTTTTTATGACTCAATGTTAAATGATGTCACTACTGAAAAAAGAATGGACGAAGTTTCTTCTTACGGTTATGCCTGGGGTTATATTGGCTCATGTATTCCATTCATCATCGCTTTAATCGCCTATATTTTAGGACCAGATATGGTTGGAGTTCTATCTGCTGGAGTCAGTAAATTTATCGGTTTTGCGGTTACAGCTGTCTGGTGGATGCTGGTTACGATTCCTTTAATTAAGGTTTATAAGCAGAAATACTATGTTGAAGTAGAAGATGCAAAAGTTTCCTATGCTTTTGTGAAAATATATAATACCTGGAAAAATATCTTTTTTGAAGATAAGAAGGTTTTATATTTCTTAATCGCTTTCTTCTTATATATTGATGGAGTTGGAACAATTATTGATAATGCTATCAACATTGGAACAGACTTAGGTTTGGATACTGTCGGACAGGTAATATTTTTACTTCTAACTCAGGTTGTTGCCTGGATTGGCTCACTGGTTTTTGCTAAATTGAGTAAGAAGCATGACACGGTTAAATTAATTCTAATCTGTATTGCCGGCTATTTTGCAATTTGTGTTTATGCCCTGTCACTGCAACACTTATGGCAGTTTGGTTTAATGGCATTTGGAATTGGCTGTTTCCAAGGATCAATTCAATCGCTATCAAGAAGTTACTATTCAAAAATTATTCCAGCTGAAAACTCAGGTGAGTACTTCGGTATTTATGATATCTTCTCTAAAGGAGCATCATTTATCGGTTCTGCAGTTATTGCGGCAGTTAAATTTGCTGGTGGTACAATCAATTTAGCAATCGGATTGTTAACCATCTTCTTCGCTTTAGGATTTATCTTCTTAAAACTGGCTGACAAACAACCTAATAAAAATGTCTGAATAAAAAAAGTGATAAACTATCACATCAATAAAAAAGAAAGATATAGCGAAAATCCGCTATATCTTTTTTATTTTTCATTAACAACATAACTGTCATTAATATAATCTATTTCTAAAGTTGCATCTTTTTCAATGCTGTCTTCAATTATCTTGTAAGCTAAGGCCGTTTCAATATTCTGTTGAATATATCTTTTCAAAGGTCTGGCACCAAAGGTGACATCACTACCATTATCGATAATTGACTGTTTGGCTCTTTCAGTCAGCTGTAAATCAATATGTTTATCGGCTAATCTAACTCTTAATTGACTGATAAACTTATCGACAATACCTTCCAATACTTCATTTGTCAGTGGATTAAAGATGATAATATCATCAATTCTGTTGACAAACTCTGGTTTAAAAGTAGCTTTAACTGCTCTTTCATAAGCCTTGCGCTTTTTATCATAATCTTCTTCAAAGGCATATTCACTTGCCAAATTAGAAGTCATAATGATAATCGTATTTTTAAAGTCGACAGTTACACCTTTATTATCGGTTATTCTTCCATCATCTAAAATCTGAAGTAAAATATTGAAGACATCTGGATGAGCTTTTTCTATTTCATCTAATAAAACAATCGAATAAGGTTTTCTTCGAACTGCTTCAGTTAACTGTCCACCTTCATCATAGCCGACATATCCTGGAGGAGCACCTATTAATCTGGATACACTAAACTTCTCCATATACTCACTCATATCGATTCTGACAATCTTATTTTCATCATCGAATAATTGCTCTGCCAAAGCTCTGGCTACTTCTGTTTTACCAACACCGGTTGGCCCCAAAAATAGAAATGATCCAATTGGTCTGTTAGCATCCTGAATCTGAGCTTTGCTTCTTAATACGGCATTAGAAACCAATCTTATCGCTTCGTCCTGACCAATAACTCTTTCAGCTAGTTTGTCTTTTAGAGCCAGAATCTTTTGGCGTTCAGTTGCCAATAGTCTGCTGACATCAATTCCGGTCCATCTGGAAACAACTTTAGCAATTAGTTCTTCATCCACAGTTTCCTGAATTAAAGCATCTACTTTAGGATTATTTTTTGCTTCTTTTATCTGTCTTTCCAAATTTGGAATTGTTTCATACTGCAGTCTGGCTGCATCTTCATATCGGGCTTCATTTTGCGCCTTATCCAGCTGCAATTTAGCCATTTCCAGCTTTTCTCTATTTTTCTTGATTAAATCAAGTTCATCTTTTTCATCCTGCCATTTACTGTGAACTTCATTTCTTTCTTGTTTCAGTTCAATAATTTCTTCTTTAATAGCTTCCAGTCTTTCAATAGCCTTAGCATCTTCTTCCTTCTGCAAGGCCTTTTCTTCAATTTCCAGCTGCATGATTTTTCTATTTAACTCATCCAGCTCATAAGGAACTGAATCCATCTCTACTCGAATTGAAGCACAGCCTTCATCAATTAAATCTATTGCCTTATCCGGTAAGAAACGATCAGAAATATATCTGTTTGACATCGAAGCTGCCGCAATAATCGCCTCATCTAAAATCTGCACGCCATGATGAGCTTCAAAACGATCTTTTAAACCTCTTAGAATAGAAATAGTCTCTTCTACAGTTGGCTCATCAACAGTTACTCTTTGAAATCTTCTCTCCAGTGCTTTATCAGTTTCAAAATATTTGCGGTATTCATTATAGGTAGTAGCACCAATACAACGCAATTCTCCTCTAGCCAGCATTGGCTTTAAAAGGTTGGCAGCATCCATACTGCCTTCTGTTTTACCAGCCCCGACAAGGTTATGAATCTCATCGATAAACAGGATAATTTCTCCATCAGCCTGTTTGACTTCTTCTAAAACTGCTTTCAGTCTTTCTTCAAATTCACCTCTGTATTTGGCTCCAGCTATTAAAGAGCCCATATCCAGTTCAATTAATCTTTTGTTTTTTAGATTTAAAGGTACATCCTGTTTATATAGTCTCCAGGCTAAACCTTCAACCACGGCTGTTTTACCAACGCCTGGTTCCCCAATTAAAACCGGGTTATTTTTTGTTTTACGTGATAAGATTTCAATTATTCTTCTAATCTCTTCATCACGGCCTATTACTGGATCTACTTTTCCACTGGCGACAGCTTCAACAATATCGCTGCCATATTTTTCTAAAGCTTCTAAAGTTTCTTCACTTGTTGCTTCATTCATCTTTTTACCACCACGTCTTTCTAATTCCTGATTGATTACCTGTGCTTTTGTTAAACCATATTTTTTAACAATATCATTGGAAATCGGTGAATCATTAAATAATAAATGGATAAAAACGGTCGCAACAGTTAAAAATGTTTCATCATTTTCATCAGCCCAGTTTAAGGCTTCAATAATGGCATCATTAACTTTACGATTAAAGACCGGTTGTGGAATATAGTCAACCGTCGCAATATTATTTAATCTTCTTTCAGCATTACTCAGACAGTCCTGCTTATCTAATTTTATTCTTCTAAACAAACCATCAATTGTGTCATCAGAAAATATCGCATGAAACATATGTACAGTAGTTATTTCACTGTGACGCCATTGACTGGCTAACTGATTAGCCTTTAATAATATATTTTGTAGTTTCTGTGAGAATTTATTAAAATCCATAAATTAACTCCTTTCTAGCACTTGAAGTCATAAAGTGCTAATTTGTTTTTTGAAGAAAAGTAACATTTCTGTTACTTAAAAGAATTTCTAAATCTTTCAAATACCGATTTCTTTGATTTCTTTTCGATATCCTTCAATTTGTTGAACAATTCTTTTTCTTCTCTATTTAATGATGTTGGAACTTTTACATCTACGATAACATACTGATCGCCATAGTAAGAAGTTCTAATATCTTTGACACCTTTACCTTTTAATCTAAATCTCTGATCAGGCTGCGTGCCTGAAGGTATAGTCAGTTGAACATCACCATGAACCGTTGGAACATCAATCTTGCTGCCTAAAGTCGCATCAACAATAGATAATGGAACTGTTATATAGATGTCATTACCATTTCTTTGGAAATAATTATGTGGCATAACCATAACTTCAATATATAAATCTCCATTAGGTCCACCATTAAATCCCCTGTCTCCTTTACCAGCGATGCGAAGCTGCTGACCTGATTGAATTCCAGCTGGAATAGTCACTTCAACTTCTATCTTCTTTTTATTAAATCCTGAGCCTTTACACTTAGGACATTTATTTTCAATAACCTGACCTGATCCCTGACAGTTTGGACAGGTTGTCTGAACCTGTGACATGCCAAACATGGTCTGTTGGGTTCTCACTGTTCTGCCTGTTCCATTACAGGTTGGACAGGATTTGATATCATTTTTACTTTTAGCTCCAGAACCTAGACATTCTGAACATTGTTCTTCAACATCTAACTTCAGAGTTTTAGTTAGACCTTTGATTGATTCCATAAAGTCAATTTTCATACTCATAAATTTATCTTGACCTTTTCTTGGAGCATTACTGTTACGAGCGCGGGTTTGGCCGCCCATTCCGCCAAAGAAGGAACCAAAAATATCACCTAAATCACCAAAACCACCAAAACCAAAGTTATCAAAACTGAAATTATCAAAATTGAAGCCACTGCTTTCCAGTCCAGCATGACCAAACTGATCATAAGTGCTTTTTGTTTGGGGATCATTTAAGACTTCATAAGCCTCTTGAACTTCCTTAAACTTCTCTGGTGCATCTTCATCTTTGTTTAAATCTGGATGGTATTTCTTTGCTAGAGCTCTATAGGCTTTTTTGATATCATCTTCACTTGCCGATCTATCAATACCTAAGATCTCATAATAATCTCTTTTTTCTGCCATAATAATCCCTTCCTGGTAAATCTAATGACTAGCAAGTGCTAGCCATTAGACTTTATATCATATTTTTACTTTTCAGTAAAGTCAGCATCCATAACATTATCATCATAGCTGTTTGCACTGCCATCATAATGAGTGTCTTGCTGTTGTTGTGCCTGTTGCTGATACATCGCTTCACCCATCGCTTGAGCTGCCTTCTGTAAAGCATCTAACTTGGTTTTCAATGTATCATAATCGTTATTGTCTAAAGCAGTCTGCAATTCATCTTTCAGTTTTTCAACTTCTGCTTTCTGATTAGCATCAATCTTATCTGCATTATCTTCTAATGTCTGTTCGATTTGAATAATGAATCCTTCCGCCTGGTTACGTAATTCAATTTCTTCTTTACGTTTTTCATCTTCAGCCTTATGGATTTCTGCTTCTCTTACCATTCTTTCGATTTCCTCTTCTGACAAACCTGAAGAGTTGGTAATGGTAATTGATTGCTCTTTTCCAGTTCCTTTATCCTTAGCTGAAACATGAACGATACCGTTAACATCAATGTCAAATGTTACTTCAATCTGAGGAACTCCTCTTCTAGCTGGTGCAATACCATCCAGTTTGAACATACCAAGTGACTTGTTGTCTTTCGCCATTGGTCTTTCTCCCTGTAAGACGTTGATATCTACCGCTGGCTGATTGTCTGCAGCAGTTGAGAAGATCTGTGATCTGCTGGTAGGAATAGTCGTGTTACGCTCAATCAGTCTAGTCATAACTCCACCTAATGTTTCAATACCTAATGACAGTGGTGTAACGTCTAATAATAATACATCGCTAACATCACCTTTTAGTACTCCACCCTGAATTGCAGCACCCATAGCTACTACTTCATCCGGGTTAACGCTCTTATTAGGTTCTTTTCCTAATTCATTTTTTACAGCTTCCTGAACTGCTGGAATTCTTGTTGATCCACCAACCAGCAATACCTGGTCGATATCACTCTTTGTTAAACCTGCATCACTTAACGCCTGTCTGATCGGGCCAACTGTTTTTTCGATGATTGGCTTAATCATATCTTCAAACTTCGCTCTAGTTAATGAAGTTTCAACATGTAACGGTCCATCAGAATTAGCTGAAATAAATGGAATTGAAATTTGAACTTCCTTCATTGAAGACAAGTCTTTTTTAGCTTTCTCAGCTGATTCTTTAATTCTCTGTAAAGCCATATTGTCTTTCTTTAAATTAATTCCATAATCTTTTCTGAAACCTTCACAGATATAATCAACAATCAAGTTGTCAATGTCATCTCCACCAAGTTTATTGTTACCAGCTGTAGCCAATACTTCAAAAGTGCCATCAGCCAGATGCAGGATACTAACATCAAATGTTCCTCCACCAAAGTCATAAACTAATACAGTTTGCTCCACATTAGTCTTATCAATACCAAATGATAAAGCTGCTGCTGTTGGCTCGTTGATAATTCTAGCTACTTCCAGACCAGCAATTCTACCAGCATCTTTAGTCGCCTGACGCTGTGCGTCGTTAAAATATGCCGGAACAGTAATAACTGCATCAGTAACCTTGCTACCTAAGTAATCTTCAGCATAATCTTTCATATAAGCTAGAATCATCGCTGAGATTTCTTGAGGAGTATACATTTTTCCTTCTAATTCTACTTTTTCATTTGAACCCATCAATCTTTTAATTGATGTTACTGAGTTTTTATTCGTAACTACTTGACGTTTTGCAGCATCACCAACAATTTTATCACCGTTTTTAAATGCTACAACCGATGGTGTAGTTCTATTCCCTTCTGGATTTGTAATAATTGTAGCTTCACCATTTTCATAAACTGCTACACATGAATTTGTTGTACCTAAGTCAATACCAATAATTTTTCCCATAATTTATTCCTTCTTTCTTTTACTCACTGACCTTTACTAAGGCCGCTCTTAATAATCTGTCTTTTAACATATAACCTTTTTGGAAAACTTCAACAACTATATTTGGCTCTACGCCTTCAACCTTTTCTGTTAACATCGCGTTTTCGAAGTTTGGATCAAAAGGTTTATCAATACTGTCAATTTGACTAACCCCTTCATCGGTTAGCGCCTGTACAATCTGATCGTAAGTTAATTTAACTCCCTTAACAAAAGGATCAGATATATCTTTTTCAGCTAATGCTATTTCTAAAGCATCTAAAACTGGTAAAATGCTTTGTGCGAATGATTGAATACGATATTTGTTGGCATTTTCTGCATCATTCAATAGTCTTTTCTTCAGATTTTCAGTATCTGCATAAGCCTTATAATAAGCATTTTTTGTGATTGCGACTTCTTTTTGAAGTTCATCAATCGTTTTTTGTAGTTTTTCAGTTTCACTAAGTTCAACTTCTTCCTGTTGTATTTCCTCTTGAACTTCATCAACTGTTTCTACTTTTATTTCTTTCTCTTTTACTTGTTTGTTCTTATCTTTTTTGCTCATTTTAACCTCATTTTCTACTTTTTCTTTTTATATTGGCTTTCTATAAACTGTGTTGCGAAATCCAATATCGAAACAATCTTGTTATAATTCATGCGACTTGGTCCTACAACCATTAATTTTCCTTCTTCATCTCCAATATTGAAGATTGAAGAAACAATAGCCACATCATTAACCCATATTAGTTCACCTTTATTATCCGGTGATTTGACTTTTACACTTGATTCTCTATTGCCAATTGAACGCCATAAGCTTGAATCATCAAACATTTTCATAATTTCCTTTAATTTTTCAATGTCACTGAATTCAGGTTGATACAGCATATTGGTTGCTCCTGAAAAGTAAACATTGTCACTGGCAAATTTTACAAATGCCTGCATAAAGGCGTTAAATAAGATTTCATGTCTTTTGACTGATCTTTCTAAAATTGGTTTGATTTCATTTAATTTGTCAACCACATCATTGATTAATGTTCCAACTAAATAATCATTTAAGATCGAAGTACAAGTTTTAATATCCTCAACTGATACTTTATCTGCAAAATAGAAAGTCTTATTTTCAGCATGACCCTGGTCAGTAATAATTACGGCCACGGCACTTGTTTCATTCAACGGAAATAGCTTGATATGCGCCAGACTCTGTTTGTTAGCATCCGGACCTAAAACCAGTGAAGTCAAATTTGTCATATTTGATAAAATGTCACAACTGGCCTGAATTACATCTCCAAGTGGTAAGTCGTTGGAAAAGAATGTTTGCAGTTGATATTTTTCTTTTTCATCTAACACTGAGTCCATCAGATATTCAACATAATAGCGATAACCATATGTTGATGGTACTCTTCCGGATGAAGCATGAGTTTTTTCTAATAAACCTTCTGTTTCCAAATAGTTCATTTCGTTGCGAATCGTAGCACTTGAACAATTGAGTCCATACTGCTCTAACAAGGTTTTTGAACCGATTGGCTCAGCTGTTTTTATAAACTCTTCGACAATAGCTTTTAAGATAATTTCTTGTCTCTTTGTAAGCATCCTTCTCCCCTCTTTCTGGCACTTAACTCGCACCACTGCTAATAGTATAATACATAAAATTAGCACTGTCAACAATTAAGTGCTAATTATTATTTGAAAAAAAGAAAACTTATTTCCACTCAAATAACTTCGAATAGATATAAGTATTATGATTTTATTATAGACATTTAATTAAATTCTAAACTCAAATTACCAGTCTAACTATAACTTTAATTTACCATCAAAATTTATCTTGCACCTTCATGAGTAAAGACAACTACTAAAGTCATTAATATGCAATAAGCATCCAATTTAAAAGACATTTTTTCTATATACTGCATATCATAGATGATTTTTTCTTCCGGAAGCAGATTATAGCCGCCTGTTATCTGGGCAAGTCCTGTAATGCCCGGTTTTACTACAAGGCGATGGTGAAATCCATTTATATATTCTTCAAATTCTTCATAAAAATGTCGCCTTTCGGGACGTGGACCGACCAGACTCATATCACCTTTAATAACATTAACAAGTTGTGGCAACTCATCAATTCTGGTTTTCCTTAAAAAATTACCCACTTTTGTACAACGAGAATCATTTTCTTCCGCCCATTGTGGTCCATCCTTTTCTGCATCAATTGTCATAGTGCGAAACTTATACAATATAAAAGGCTTACCATTTTTTCCAAGTCTTTCCTGGCGAAAAATAGCTGGACCTGGTGAATCAATTTTTATTACTAATCCTACAATATGCATTGGTATAAGTAATACTGCAACGGCAAGTGAAGATAAAACAAAATCAAAAAAACGCTTTAAAAAGCTATAGAGTGGCTGTTTCTTAGGTTCTATACGTTTTATTACATAGGTCTTTTTTTCTGTTACACTCTCTATCGGTGTGACAATTCCCATTTTGTTGTCCCCTTTCGATTTCGTACCGGCTTTAATTTTCAAATTAAAATTTTACAGTTAAGGCAAGTACGCTAAACAGCATTATGGCTGAAGCATCACCTTTTAATCAATTTCTTTGCGACACTTCCAATTATCCTGTTTTAAGCAAATGCTTATCTATATATTTGATTTACATTCCACAATTCACTATAGCAAATTTTGATATATTTTACAATAAAATTATATCCTGAAAAACGGAATTGTGTCTTATCTGAAAAACGGAATTGTGTGATTAATACGTGATAATGTCTTAATTGCTAATATAGGAAAATGTCCCGAACATGTATTAAGATAAATACTATAGTTAATGGAGGTATTTATCGGTTTATGAGAAAGGTAGATTTACGTATGAATGAACAAGAAAAATATAAAGTAATTAAAGAACTCATTGACAGTAAGGGAAATAAGAATCGTGCAGCTTTAAAGTTAGGCATATCTATAAGACAAATCAATCGTTTAATCAGGGTTTATAAGGAAAAAGGAAAAAGCGGTTTCGTCCACAAAAACAGAAGCCGCCAACCGGTTAATTCACTACCACAAGAATTAACTGATTATATTATAAAGCTTTACAGGGTTATTTATCAAGACTTTAATTTCGCTCGCTTTAGAATGACAAAAAAACGACAATTCTTTTTCAAATTGTCGTTTATTAACAGGTTGAGGCGATATTAATCACCTAAAATGATATTTCGTCTGTTTTAGCAATTAACATATACAATAGCAGTGAGATAATTGTTGCCACTGTTAAGATTGTAGCATATGCAGCAGCTATACCATAGTTACCTCTACTGACATAAGTGTAAACAGCCAGTGTCAACGTTACAGTCTTTAAGTTGTATAAGATAATTGCTGTTGACAGCTCGGTAATAATAGTTACCCAGGACATAATAGCACCCGAAAGGATACCATTAGCCATCATTGGAACCGTTATTCCAAAAAATGCTTTCATCTTGGTTGCTCCAAGTGATATTGCTGCCTCTTCAATTGACAATGGAATCTGTTGAAGTGTGGCCACTGAAGATCTGATCGTATATGGTATACGCCTTATTACCAAAGCAATAACCATTATCGCCACCGTTCCAGTTAATACTAATGGTTTTTTAGAAAATGCCATTACCAGGGCAATACCGACAACTGATCCTGGAATAATATATGGAACCATAGATAAAACATCAATTACTTTATTAACCGGATTACTTCTTCTAACTACCAGATAAGCAATAATAATAGCTAAGACAATAACTATTGCCAATGAAATTAAACCAATTTTAAAAGTATTAGGAACTGCTCTTTTTAAATTTCTAAAGGCCAGTCTATAACTTTCCAGTGAATATCCTTTCACAAACAGTTTACCGCTGGTCTTTAAAAATGAGGTGTAAATTACATATACCTGTGGTAAAAAGGCCAAGCTGACCACAAACCAGCAATAGAAGTTAATGAAAAACGACTTTATTCCTTTTAATGGTTTTCTTTCGATTGAATTCATCGCATTCATGGTAAAAGTAAATTTACTATTGATATAACGTTGAATCAAGAAGATTGCAGCAGTAATAACAATCGCAATAATACTAACCGCTGCTCCGAAGTTTCTGTCAGCTCCTGTCTCTGAAAAATAAGCATTATAAATAACAACCGGGAAAGTCTGGTAGCCTTCACCAATTAATAGCGGGGTGCCAAAATCCGCAAATGCTCTCATAAATACCATCAGTGTCGCCGCAATAATTGTCGGCATGATTAATGGAATAATCAAAGTAAAGAAACGTTTAACACCAGTGCAACCCATATTTTCTGAAGCTTCAAGTAATGAATTGTCAATGTTTTTAAGTCCACCTGAAACATACAAAAATACCAGCGGGAATAACTGTAAAGCTAAAACTAATAGAATCCCATTAAAACCATAAATATCCGGCACCACAAAGCCAGTTAAGTTTTTAATGATATTAGTTATCAGGCCATTTCTTCCAAGTAACATAATCCAAGAGTAGGCACCAATAAATGGTGCTGACATACTACATAAAATAGCAATTACCTGAAGTAAGCCTTTACCCTTAATTTCATACATCTGATAGAAGTAAGCTAAAGGAACACCGATAACAAGAGTCAATAATGTTGCCAGTGAACTTACTTTCAAGGAGTTTGAAATTGATTTAACATAATATCTCTGGCTGAAGAAATTATCAAATTGTTCTAATGTAAATTGACCCTGTTTGAAAAATGCCTGAATAAACAATTTTAATAATGGCCACAATAAAAACACTATGTACAAAACTAGAACAACTAAAGATATTACTTTCCAAATATCAAGATTCTTATTCTTCTTAGTATTTGCCATAATTAATCACCCGTGTATAAATCTAAATCGTTTACTACACCTTCAACCAGATTATAGTCACCATTTTCATCGAAAATGTTAATTTTTTCTTCCTTTACATGCAGATAGATTTCGGTACCCTTTTCAATAATACTATCAATTTTAGACTCCTGAATGATTTCAAGCTTATCTCCATTTTCTGTATGGACAAAATAATGCGTATTTAATCCCAAAAATACCGCATCATCAATAACCGCTTTAATTCCATCAACATAGTCAATATCGACTACTAATTCCTCAGGTCTTACTGAAACAATTACTTTTTGAGAATATTTATATTCATCTAAAATATTATCCATTTCACAAGCATAACCACTAGGGAAAACTAACATTGCTTTTCCATCTTCAACTTTTAAATTGGCATTGATAATATTTGTTCTGCCAATAAAAGTAGCCACAAATAGATTAGCTGGTCTTTGATATAAAACTTTTGGAGTTCCAATCTGCTGAATATCTCCTAAATTCATTACCGCAATCCTATCACTTACAGCCATAGCTTCTTCTTGGTCATGAGTTACATAGACTGTTGTAATACCGATAGTATTTTGAATTTCTTTAATTACTGTACGCATCTCCACCCTTAACTTAGCATCCAGGTTACTTAAAGGTTCGTCCATTAATAAAACATTTGGCGTAATCGCCAAAGCTCTGGCTAATGCTACACGTTGTTGTTGTCCTCCAGATAATTTTTCTGGCATTCTGGCTCTGTATTCCTCAATTTTCATTAATTTAAGGAAGCGATCAGTTGTTTCTTTAATTTCCTGTTTTGGAAGTTTTCTGTTCTTTAAACCATAAGCGACATTTTTTTCAACTGTCATATTTGGGAAAATAGCATAGTTCTGGAATACCATACCAATATTACGCTTAGCTGGGTCCATATCATTTATTCTTGTATCGTTAAAGTAGAAGTCTCCACCTTCAATTGAGTTAAAACCAGCTATCATGCGCAATAAAGTCGTCTTACCACAACCCGATGGACCAAGAAGGGTGAAAAATTCACCCTCCTTGATATTTAGTGATAAGTCAGTAATTATTGTATTATCGCCGTATCTTTTAACAGCATGATTTATTCTAATGTTAACACTCATAATTCTAACCTCTCATTTAAATTTAGTTATTTTTCTTTTTTATTCTGGATGAGCCTCGTTATACATTTGCTCCCATCTAGCTTGCCAATC
>JAAYOQ010000026.1 GCA_012520255.1 Erysipelotrichia bacterium
CAGGAATAAATATTATGAACTTCTCAATAATGTTCGTATCAAGGGAGATTTTGAAGAATGGATTAAATTTTTCATAGAAGGTATTTGTGAAATATCTGAAGATGCTATTATGTCAATTCAAAAAATTTTTGAACTCAAAAAGAATGACACGGAAAAAATTCGTTCATTTGCTAAAGGAAATATATCAAATCTGCTTTCAGTTTATGATTATTTACTGAAACATCCGTTTATAGAAGCAGGTGATATAAAAGATTTATTAGACCTTAGCAAGCCGACCATCAATAAGATTTTGGAGAGCTTAACGGAACTTGGCATATTAGAACTTGTAGATGAGAAAAAAAAGAGATACAGACAATATGTATATAAAAAATATGTGGATATTCTTTCGAAGGGAACGATACTATAACAGGTAAACTTAAGCGGAACATACATTAAAACAATCAGAACGACAAACGGCGATTAGAAAAACAAAAATTTAATCGCTTTTTTATTGCACAAAAAACAGGAAGAAACAATATGCAAGAAAATAAAAAAGAACAGAATATAGGAATAAAATGGATTTTTTCGTAAAAGGAGTAAATGTATTAAAAACTTTAGTAACAGCAATCGGCGCAGGACTTGGAGTATGGGGAGTTATAAACCTTATGGAAGGTTACGGTAATGATAACCCGGGAGCGAAATCTCAAGGTATTAAGCAATTGATGGCTAAATAAAGTGGTAAATAGCAAGCAAGATAAGGTTGAATTTCAGATTATCAAAAGACTTCTTTCTTTTTTAGAGTTTTGTTTTTCTTTATTGATGCTATAATTACATTATGAGAAAAGAGAACAAATTATTTGTACTTATTGTAATACTGTTATTGTTAATTTTAGGAATATCATATGTTTATGGTAAGTATTACTTTCCAAGTGCTAAGTCATACTCGGCATATTTAGAAATTTTCCAGGAATATGAAAGTGATGAAATTATTTCCATTTCGATAGACTCAATAAATCATAGTGTTGTGATTAAACCAAGCAACAATGAGAAAATAAAAGTATCATATTATCAAAAGGTAGATAATTCAAACGTTTTTAAACTGGACCAGAAAGTATTGACGATGGAATTCATTGAAAGAGTCGAAAACTTTGATTCTTTGATTTTTCAGCCGGAAAGAAATGTTGGTGTAATTACTATTTATTTACCTCAAGACAGTACAATTGATATAAATGTTAAAACTATCATCGGCAGTTTTTCAATAAATGATGTAACTGCCAGGAATATCAATTTCAATAATATTACCGGTGATTTTGTGATGAAAAATGTTAGTTGTAATAGCATTGTTTTGTCGTGTAATACAGGAAATATTAAAGTTGAAGGTGCTGTTTTTAACCGCTTCAACGGTTCTGTTGTTGCTGGTGAGTTTAATATTCATTTGATTGACAGTGTTGATGAATACAAATTTGAAGTTACAACTACCTATGGTCAACTAAAATTGAATAACGGTTATATTTATGTAACTAATGTTGTTAATGAAATTGAAACAGTTGAAAAGAGTAACAGTTTATTTTCTGACAACAAAGAAGGAAAAACTTTTATTTTCAATACTTTAAGGGGAAATATATCAATTAATTCGGTTGAAGAAAAAGAAGTTGTTGAAGAAAATACAGAAGCTGACCAGTAGCTTCTTTTGTATTTGTTGGAGGATATATGATTAATAAAATGATTGATGTTATTGCTAAAGAAGATGAACAAATTGCCTCAGCAATAAAACGAGAACTTGAAAGGCAAAATCGCAATATTGAACTGATAGCTTCTGAAAATATTGTTTCTGAAGCAATTTTAATGGCGACAGGTTCAGTGTTGACTAACAAATATGCCGAAGGCTATCCATCTAAAAGATATTATGGTGGTTGTTATGTGGTTGATGAAATTGAAAATTTAGCTATTGAAAGAGCTAAAAAGTTGTTTGGATGTAACTATGCGAATGTTCAACCACACTCAGGTTCTCAAGCAAACTTTGCTGTCTATCAGGCTTTATGTGAAACCGGTGATACGATTATGGGTATGTCTTTGGATAATGGAGGACACTTAACTCATGGATCACCATTCAATTTTTCTGGTAAAAATTATAATATCGTTCATTATGGAGTTGATAAAGAAACCTGTCAGATAGATTATCAAAAAGTCGAAGAAATAGCTAAAAAGTGTCAGCCGAAAATGATTATTGCTGGTGCCAGTGCCTATCCTAGAATTATTGACTTTGAAAAAATGGCCAATATAGCTCACAGTGTTGGAGCCTATCTGATGGTAGATATGGCTCATATTGCCGGTCTGGTGGCTGCCGGTCTTCATCCTTCTCCAATTGGTTATGCTGATGTTGTGACCAGCACGACTCATAAAACGTTAAGAGGCCCTAGAGGTGGGTTGATTTTATGCAATGATGAAGAAATCGCTAATAAAATAAATTCAGCAGTTTTCCCGGGAACACAAGGCGGACCACTGGAACATGTAATCGCTGCTAAAGCTATTGCCTTTAAACAGGCTTTAAGTGAAGAGTTTGTCAAATATCAGAAACAGGTAATCGTCAATGCCAAAGCAATGGCTAAAGCTATTGTCGATGGTGGTTTAGATTTAGTAAGTGGTGGAACCGATAATCATCTGATATTGATAGATTTAAGAAAGGCTAATATTACTGGAAGAGAAATGGAAAAAAGATTAGACGAAATTTATATTACTGCAAACAAAAATACTATTCCATTCGATACTGAAAAACCATATATTACTTCAGGCATCAGAATTGGCTCACCAACGGTGACTACTAGAGGATTTAATGAAGAAGATTGTTACCAGGTTGGCAAGTTGATTGTCGAAGCTAGCAAAGATGATTTTGCAGAGAAAAAAGAGCAATTGATAAAACAGGTTATTGCTCTTACTGACAAGTACCCAATCTATGGCAGGTAACAAATAATTTATCACATAAAAATAAGACCATCCGGTCTTGTTTTTAGTTTATTGGCGATTAAATAATGACAATAAAGGAAAAACTTGAAAGATTTTGAGGTCTTATTTTATTTTTTTATGGTATCCAATATTTCTTTTAAATCATACTCATGTACTTGCCCACGAATATAGTAGTCATCACCGACATATCTTGGGATAACATGGAAATGGATATGGTTTACTGCTTGTCCAGCAGGTTCATTATTGTTAGAAACGATGTTGCATCCATCTGCATTTAGTTTATCAGTTAATAAGATAGCCATTTTTTTACAGACAGTAATCATATGTTTTACAGTATCTTCATCAACATCGTAGATATTGACAAAGTGTTTTTTGGGAATAACCAGAGTATGACCTTTTGTTGCCTGGGAAATATCTAAAATTGCCATAACTACATCATCTTCATAAACCAGATTAGTAGGAAGTTCACCCTTTACGATTTTACAGAAAACACACATTTTAATCTACCTCCTTATTTTCTATTTGATCGAATTCACTTAATGGAATTGTATTGGTTTGAATATTTTTTAAATGTCTATTGATAGCTCTTGTTCTTGTTCCAACTAAAGTATCAAGGTCATCAGAAGTCTTTTGAATGTTTTGTTGAGCATTAGTTAAAACTTTTTCAAATTTTACAAATTCTGTTTTTACTGAACCCAGTAAATTCCAAACCTCACTGCTTCTTTTTTGGATGGCCAAGGTTTTAAATCCCATTTGTAGGGAATTTAAAAGTGCTGCAAAGGTGCTTGGACCGGTAATTGTAACCTTATATTCTCTTTGTAGAATTTCCAGCATATTGAGATTACAAGCTTCAGAATACAACCCTTCAGTAGGTAAAAACATTATTGCAAAATCGGTAGTTTCCGGAACATAAATATATTTATCTCTTATTGTTCTAGCTTGAGTTTTTAAAGTTGAAGCCAATTGTTTTCGAGCTCTTTCAACTTCTTCCTTATCACCGTTTTCTAAAGCATTTTGAATAGCCAGGTAATCCTGAGAAGGGAATTTAGAGTCGACTGGCAGATAGATGTAACTTTCATCGGTTGATGGCAGTTTAATGGCAAACTCTACTTTATCTCTACTATTAGGATTGGTGTTGACATTTTCTTCGTATTGTGAATTATTTAAAATATCTTTAATGATAGCTGACAGTTGAATCTCGCCTAAAATGCCTTTAGTTTTAACGTTGGTTAAGACTCTTTTTAAATCTCCAACTCCAGTAGCCAGATTTTTCATTTCTCCTAACCCCTTATAAACGTTTTCCAACTGCTCAGAAACTGTTTTGAAAGATTGTGTAAGTTTAGTATCTAATGTTTCCTGCAATTTTTCATCAACTGTTTTTCTCATTTGTTCTAATTGCCTGTTGCTGTCTTGTCGGATGTTGGTAAGATTTGTTTCAATTGTTCTTCTCAAGTTATCCAGTTTTTGTTCTTCAATTAAAGCATTCTGAGCTAAAGTCTTATTAATAGCTTCAAGTTTATTTATCTGATGTTCATTGTTTTGTTTTTGAGATTCAACAAGGTAACTGGACAATGATTTTAAGTTTTCGGTTACTATTTTACTAGAATTATCGATTCTTTCAATTTGCAAATCGCTGTTCGCCTGTAAGTAATTGAACAGATTATTACTTAAGGTGTTCAATGATGAATTAGTATTGCTATTAATATCTATCAGATATTTATTCAATCTGTTATCAATTAATTTTTCCTGTTTATTTATTTTGGCATTATTAACAATTAAAAAAATTACAATCAAAAACAATAATCCAATTATTGCAATTAAAAGTATTTGATTTAAATCTAATGATAGTGGCATTTTATCACTCCTTGAATATAATTATAAACTAAATAGTCTAAATATAAAAAGAATATAGGTTTAAACAACGAATATAATTGATTCTAAGTAACTTTATAAGGTAATGATGATTGTAAAAAAGATTGAAAACTTAGTTTTTTATTAATTATTGGTGTATAATTGAACAAAAGGATGGGGGATATTATGTCATTATTTAAAAGAATTGAATATAATGCACCGGTAACATTAACGTTTTCGTTAATTTGTTTAATCGTTTTGATTTTTTACAATGTTTTTGGTGAAGGTTTTTTATATGCTGTTGCTATGACTTATAGAGATAGTTTGTTAAATCCAATGATGTATGTCAGATTGATTACCCATATTTTCGGACATCTAGGTTGGGATCACTTTTTTGGAAATATGAGCTATATTCTTTTGCTGGGACCGATGGTAGAAGAAAAGTATGGTTCGGATAAATTAATAGTCAAGATTTTTGCCACAGCTTTAATTACTGGAATTCTAAACAATGTTTTATTTCCTAATGTGGCATTATGTGGTGCTTCGGGAATTGTATTTATGCTGATTGTTTTATCTTCAGTTACTTCAGTTAAAAGTGGGAAACTTCCTTTGACTTTAGTTTTGGTACTGATTATTTATTTAGGTGCCGAAGTTTATAATGCGATTATGGTTACGGATAGTATTTCTCAATTCACCCATATTATTGGTGGAATTTGTGGTTCTATCTTTGGTTTGTTTTCTGATAAAAACAAGAAATAACAGTAAAAATTAAATTAAAATGCTAAAAATACCACCTTGTGAAAAGAGTTATTATTCTAACTCCACTTACAAGGTCTTTTTTACTTTATGTATTGAGGGAAAAGCAATTTTAGTCTATAATAATAAAAGGAAATTATAAAAAAATAGGAGGCTAATAGATGGCAAAAACATTTATATCAATGGATGGTAATACAGCTGCTGCTTATTCGGCGTATGCGTTTACAGAAGTTGCTGCAATTTACCCAATTACTCCGTCAAGTAATATGGCTGAAGTAATTGACCAATGGGCGACACAAGGTCGTAAAAATATGTTTGGTAGTGTTGTTAAGGTTGCTGAAATGCAATCAGAAGCTGGCGCTGCTGGTGCTGTGCACGGAACACTACAAGGGGGAGCTTTAGCGACAACATTTACGGCTTCGCAAGGCTTGTTATTGATGATTCCAAATATGTATAAATGGGCTGGTGAATTATTGCCAGCAGTAATGCATGTAGCTGCTAGAACAATAGCTGCTCGTTCATTATCTATTTTTGGTGATCATCAGGATATTTATGCCGCAAGACAAACTGGTTGTGCAATGTTAGCATCTAGTTCAGTTCAGCAGGCATTAGATTTAGGTGCAGTAGCTCACTTATCAGCAATTAAAGCTTCAGTTCCATTTGTTCATTTCTTTGATGGATTCAGAACATCTCATGAAGTACAAAAAGTTGAAACCTTAGATTATGACTACTTGAGAAGTCTGGTTGATATGGAAGCTCTAGAAAAGTTTAGAAAAAATGCATTAAATCCACATGGTAATGCAGTCACCAGAGGTGGGGCTGAAAACGATGACGTTGTTTTCCAGGGCAGAGAAGCTCAAAACTTACATTTTGCTGCAGTAGAAGATATTGTCAACGACTACATGGCTGAAATTTCTAAGCATACTGGAAGAGAATATAAACCTTTCACTTACTATGGTGCACCAGATGCTGAAAGAGTTATTGTTGCTATGGGTTCAGTAGTTGAAACTATTGAAGAAGTTGTTGATGTTTTAGTAGCAAAAGGAGAAAAAATAGGTGTTATTTGTGTTCACTTATATCGTCCTTTCAGCGCTAAATATCTATTGAATGTTTTACCTGAAACAACTAAGAAGGTTGCTGTTTTAGATAGAACTAAAGAAATCGGTTCTCGTGAACCATTGTACTTAGATGTATTAAATGTATTAAAAGATAAAGATATCAAACTTATCGGTGGCAGATATGGTATTGCATCTAAAGACACAGCTCCAAATCAAATTAAAGCTGTTTTTGATGAACTGGCAAAAGAAAATCCAAAAGAAGAGTTCACAATTGGTATTGTTGATGATGTTACTCATTTATCATTGGAAGTTGATCCGAACTTTACAATCAGAGGAACTTATACTTCTTGTTTGTTCTGGGGTTTAGGTTCTGATGGTACAGTTGGAGCTAACAAAAACTCAGTAAAGATTATTGGTGACAATACTGATTTATATGCTCAGGCTTATTTCCAATATGACTCAAGAAAAGCCGGTGGGGTCACCAGAAGCCACTTGAGATTTGGACCAGACCCAATTCAATCAACTTACTATGTAAACAATGCTGACTTTATTTCTTGTTCACTAGATTCATATGTTCAGCAGTATGATATGTTAAAAGATTTGGCAGATGGTGGAACTTTCTTATTGAATACTACTTATGAGCCTGATAAACTTGAGGAGTTTTTACCTAATAGAATGAAAGTTCAATTAGCAAAAAAGAATGCTAAATTCTATATTATCAATGCAACAAAGATTTGTGCAGAAATTGGTATGGGTAGAAGAACTAATACAACGTTACAATCTGCATTCTTTGCCTTAAACGAACAGATTATGCCTTATGACAAAGCAATTGTCTTAATGAAAGAAGCAGCAAAGAAATCATATGGCAGAAAAGGTGACGATATAGTTAATATGAACTATAAAGCAATCGATGCTGGTAAAGATGGCCTGGTAGAAATCCCTGTTAAACCAGAGTGGGCTGATTTAGATCCTCATTTTGAAAAACCTGTTACAGGTGACGCATACATGGATGAACACGTATATGGATATAACTCATTAAATGGTTACAATATGCCAGTCAGTGCATTCACTAAATTTGGTGTTTTAGATGGAACAATGAGGAACAATGTTGCTTATCATGAGCATAGAAATATTGCTTCATTTGTACCAAAATGGATTCCAGAGAATTGTATCCAGTGTGGATTCTGTTCGTTTGTATGTCCACATGCTACTATCAGACAATTTGCTTTAACTGAAGAAGAAGTGGCAAATGCTCCATTTGAATTTACAACTATTGATGCAACCGGCAAAGCAAGAGGATTAAAATATAGAATTCAGGTCTCTCCAGATAACTGTGTCGGCTGTGGATTGTGTGTTAAGGAATGTCCAAGAGCAGCATTAGAAATGGTTGATGTTCATACAATGTTAGATGAAGCTCCACTAGCAAATTACCTATATAAAGAAACAGAATATAAGAAAGATTTAGTTGATGATACTCCTAAGGGAACTCAGTTCTTAAAACCTTACTTTGAAGTTCCAGGTTCATGTCCAGGATGTGGAGAGACACCATATTACAGATTAGTTTCTCAATTATTCGGTCCAGATATGATGGTTGCCAATGCAACAGGATGTACTTCAATTTATAGTGGATCAACACCTTCAACTCCATTTGTTACAGATGAAGATGGAAACGGTGTAGCTTGGGCTAACTCATTGTTTGAAGATAATGCTGAGTTCGGTTTTGGTATGGCATTAGCTAGAAATTACAAGAAAGCAGTATTATTAAAGATTATGGAAGATAACCTTGATACTGTAGAACCAGAATTAAAGGTATTATTTGAAGATTATCTGGCTAACAACGGCAACAGAGTAGAAGAGAAACGTTTAGCTCCTCAAATTGAGGAATTAGCTGCTAAATCAGCTAATGAAAACGTCCATAAATTAGCTCAAGAAGCTAGAGACTTAGTATCAGCATCTATTTGGATTGTCGGTGGTGACGGATGGGCTTATGACATCGGCTATGGTGGATTAGACCACGTTATCGCAAACGATTTGAATGTCAATATCTTAGTATTGGACACTGAAGTCTATTCAAATACTGGTGGACAGTCTTCTAAATCTTCTCAAGCTGCTTCTATTGCACAATTTGCTGCCGGTGGTAAAGCAGTTGCTAAAAAAGACTTAGGTCAGATTGCTATGAGTTATGGTCATGTTTATGTTGCATCAATTTGTATGGGTGCCAACAGAATGCAGGCAATTAAAGCTTTAAAAGAAGCTGAAAGCTATAATGGACCATCTCTAATCATTGCGTACTCTCCATGTGCACTGCATGGTATTAGAAGAGGATTAGTAAGACATCAGGAAATTCAAAAGAATGCTGTTGAATGTGGATATGTAAATATTTACAGATTTGACCCTCGCAATGAAAAACCATTAACATTAGACTATAAGAAACCTGACTTTGATAAGTTCCAAGACTTCCTGATGAATGAAGCAAGATTCAATAACTTAGTCAAGGTCAATCCTGAAAATGCTGATGAGTTATATGCTAAAGCAAGATCAGATGCTGAAAAACGTTTCAACAACTTATTGGCGAGATTATCAGACTAACAGTCTAAATAAAAGCTTATAGAAAAGTTCTCAGAAATGAGAACTTTTTTGATGCAGGAATATTGAGAGATTATTTTTGATTAGTTTGCTTTTTAATGATTGTGAAACTATAATTAGTTGTAGCGAGAGGTAGTTTATGTCTAGTATTAGGGATTTTATTTATTTAGAAACTGCATTCAGATGTGTTAACTGTAGTGGACGTTTAACAAAATATAAAGATGAATTAGGAAATATTTATTATGTTTGTGATGCCTGCAAAAGTAAATATTTTGCTACAAAAAAACCAAGGGGAAGATTTATCATAGATATAGGCGTTATGATTGCTGTCTTATTGTTTTTCATGTCAAATTATACGGATGAATATCCACTAGCTGATTATATAGTGGCTTGGTTTATCTTGATGGGGATTGCAGTTCTGCTTATGATTATTGCTACCATTATCAGTCATTACGTATTTGATGAGATTAACTTAATTGAAGATACCGATAACAAGGAAAAAGGCAAATTTACCGGTTCGTTAGCTGATTTTTTGTTGAGAAGAAATCAAACATTATGTCCGATTTGTTATGCTAGAAAAGCTTTAGTCAGTAAAAAGGGCAAGGATGGTGGTGTATATTATCACTGTTTATCATGTAATAAATTATTTGTAGAAAGTAAGAATTACAATATATTTTCCATCAGTTTTTTAGCGATAATAGGGATAATTTTATTTGGACTCAGTCATTTTATTAAAAGTTTCTGGTTAATTATAATCTTTACGACGGTTTTCTTTTTATACTATGTGGTAATCTGGCTGCTTTATAAATATAAAGACTTTGATTTTTATCGTCAAATGTCTGCAGCGGAAAGAAATAGGAAAGTATTATAAAACAGACAGTCCATAATTATGGATTGTTTTTAATTGACGGCATTTTAGATACTGGTATAAAATAAGGTAAAGGAAAATGAAAAATAAGACAGAAGGTGAAATTTATGAAAAAGTTTTTTATTTTTATTTTTTCAATGTTGCTGCTGATTGGTTGTTTTGGTTGCCAGTCAGATGAGAAAAAAGCTCAAAAATATTTTGAAAATGGTGATTATTACAATGCTTATATCCTTTATAACAAATTAGAAAACAAAGAAAAAAGTGATGAAGTTGTTTTAAATTGGCTTAAAGAATCAATCAATTCTGATAATGAAAATATAGATGAAAATTTTAAAGAAATCATTATTCATTCAGAGGAAGTATATGATCAAATATTTGAAATAATTTTAGCTAATATGGAATTCACTTGCCTTGATGAAAAAGTTGATTATTATGCCCAGCTGCTAAACTGTTTTTCTGATAAAACTTTGAAACAAGAAGAAAAGAAATTAAAAGACGCTTTAAATGCTGAAAATGTAAGCGATATTATCCTGGCTGGTGCAACATCAGAGGACTTTGAAAAAAGAGTTATTGATGATGATTATTTTCTGGTAGATCATATATATACTTTCAATAAATATGATCCAATTCCAAAGGACAGTTATGAACCATTGTTTAACAAAACGATGACAGGACATGGTTGGGTTACTTTAGAAAAATATGGCATCATGTTACATGCTTATACTGATTTTTATTATCCTGATGAAGTAATAGATCAATATTTCTATTTCGGCAATACCCTTGATTATCAATTATTAAATGACGGATACCTGGGTGATAAGTTTGGCTTTATATATCTAAAAGATAAATCCATTTATCAAATGTCTTTTGATGGCATTTCAAATCTAGTCTATAAGTTTGGCCAGGAAGTTAATGATATTGATAAAATTTATGGTCATATTGCTGAAAATAGCATCCTGTTTATTTGTTTAGTTGAAAATGATTATTACACTGTTTATAGAATCAATATGATTACCAATAATGCGGTTAAGCATGTTACTGAAATATCTGCTGATAGTGTTGCTTATTTTACTTTACACAAACCGTTAAATTCAAATGTGTTGATTTATGATATTGTTAATCCGGAATTCGATAAAAAATTAGATTATTTATTTGAAAATAGAGAACAGGCTTATTCAATGTTTGAAAAGCATGGTTATAAAGTAAACGAGGAATTCAAAAAGACAATTGATGATTTATTGGATGAATATTACTATCAGAAGCTGTATGATGGAGCATTGATAGAAGTTGTTGAAAAAGAATATGATATAAAGTATTTAAGACAATATACTTATCTGATAAGAGAAAATGAACTGACATATAAAGAAATCAATATGCCTAAACCAGATATGGGTAATCCAAAATAAAAATAGTTACTTTAAACGCACTTAAAAATGTAGTAATATGAAAAAAGTGCGTTTTTTTATTGGTTTTAGTTTATAATAAAATTAGTTAGTGATCATAAAAGATATTGAATAATAAAAAGACTCTTTAACTGCTTTTATTTAAATAAATTATTGATAATAAACTAATAAAATAAGTTAAATTTTTTAAATAAGCAATCATATACTTATCAAGGAGAATACGGATGTTTAAAAAGAAGATAGCTTTATTTAATCAAAGTGTTAAAAACAAAGAAGAAGCATTGGCATTGCTGGCAAATGAATTTATTAAAGCTGGTGTTGTTGAAGATAATTTTTTAGAAGGAATTTTACAAAGAGAAGAAGCTTTTCCTACGGGTTTAGAGTTAAACAAGATGGGAGTTGCTATACCACATACAGATTCGGAATATGTAAAGGAGAATCAGTTAGGATTTATGACTTTAGATAAACCGGTAATCTTTAAATTTATGGGAGATGCAAGTCAGGATATTGAAGTTTCAATTATTTTTATGCTGGCTTTAAAAGAGGCTGAAAGCCAGATAGAAATGCTTTCAAAACTTATGGATTTATTTATGTTTGATGAGGTGATGGAGGCTTTAAAAACAGTTGATAATTACGATGGATTTGATGAAATTATTAATAAGTCTGGATTATTAGACTAAAGGGGGAATAAAATGTTAGTTACATCTAAAGAAATGTTGGAAAGAGCAAAAGTTGGTGGTTATGCTCTGGTTGCTCCTGATTATTATGATAATAATTCGTGCAGAGCTTTTGTTGAAGTGGCTGAAGAGTTGAATCAACCTTTAATACTTTCTTTTGCTTCTGAAGTACATGATGATATGCTTTCTTTAGAAGAGGCAGCATTGATAGGCAGATATTATGCTGAAACAGCTAAAGTTGATATTGCTTTACATTTAGATCATGGAACAAAATTTGAAACGATTAAAAAAGCCATTGCTTATGGTTTTACTTCAGTTATGATTGATGCCAGCAGTTGTGATTTTGAAGAAAATGTCAGAAGAACAAAAGAAGTAGTTGATTATGCGCATGCTAGAGGAGTTGTAGTTGAAGCTGAAATTGGACATGTAGGCAGTGGTGAAAGGTATTCTACAGACCAGGATGATTCAATTTATACAGAAGTTGAGGCTGCTAAAAAGTTTGTTGAATTGACAGGAGTTGATTCATTGGCAATTTCAATTGGAACAGCACATGGTCACTATAAAGGAACTCCAGTAATTAATTTTGAAAGATTAAATGAAATAAGAAATGCCTTAGATATTCCATTGGTATTGCATGGTGGTTCATCAAGTGGAGATGAAAATCTTAGAAGATGTGCTACTGAAGGTATCAGCAAAATAAATGTTTTTACTGATTTTGTGACAGCAGCATTTGAATCAGTAAAAAAAGGAAATCCAAAAGACTGGTTTGAATTATTAAAGATGTCAGATGAAGGAATTAAAGATGTTTTGAGGCATTATTTTAAAGTTTTCAACTGCATAGAATAAGAGGTGATGTTGTGAAAAGAGAATTAAGAAGTCCTTTCTTTGTGTTAAATCCTAAATGTTACTTATGGGGAGAAAAAGCCTATAAATTAGGTGCTGTTGCTGAAGAGCTGGCAATAAAATATGATTTAGATATTGTCTACACTGGTTCTCTGGTTGATTTGGCAAAATTTGCTGAAGATTTTCCACATTTAATAATTTGTGCTCAAAATATGGAAGCCTTAAGACCTGGAAAAGGAATGGGACATATTTTGCCGGAAGCATTAAAGGATGCAGGAGTGCAGGCGGTTTTTTTAAATCATGCTGAAAATCCAAAAACAGTTTCAGATTTGACTGAAACTATCGCCAGAGCTAAAGAATTAGATATTTTAACAATTGTATGTGCCGATGATGTTGCAGATGCTAAAGCTATTGCTCAACTTGAGCCGGATGTTATGGTTTGTGAACTAAAAAGTTTAATTGGAACTGGCAAAACAGCTGATCTGGATTATATGAAAGCTACTAATCAAGCAGTTAAATCTGTTTCACCAAAGACAAAGACATTACAGGCAGCAGGAATTTCCAGTGGTGCAGATGTTTATAAAGCTATCGCATCAGGAGCTGATGGAACCGGGGGAACTAGTGGAATTGTTGCTGCAGAAGATCCAGAAGCAATACTAAGGGAAATGATTGCCGCTCTAGATAAAGCCAGAACAGATTTTTATAAAAAGTAAAAATTTCAATAAAAATGGAAATAGGATATAATTAAACAAAGGAGATATTTATTATGAAAAGAATATTATTGTGTTGCGGAACTGGTGTGGCTACCAGCACTGTTGTCCGTAGAAGACTTGAAGAGGAATTGATCAGAAGAGGTCATAAAGGTAAATTTACTATCAGTCAATGTAAGGCGGTAGAAGTACCTAGCAAATCAAAAAACGCTGATTTATGTGTAAGTACGATTGCCAATTCATATACCTGCCATTGTCCTTTGGTTGTAGCTACTAATTTGATTGTCAATAGAAATACAGAAGAAATCTATAATCAGATTGAAGAAGTATTATTCAGCGACTAATTTGATAGTTTTTAATTAATTGTTAGTTTTGTAACGACAAAGAATTAACATAAAAAATAAATCTAAAAAAAGGAGGATATTAGGTTTATGGAAACAATTTTAGAGTTTTTTGCTTATATTAATAAATGTGATTCATATATAATCATGCCATTCATTATTGCTTTTCTTGGCATTGTTATGGGAGCTGGTTTAGGTAAATCTATTCGTGGTGGGCTAACAGTTGCTGTTGGGATAATAGGATTAAATTTATCTACAGGACTGATGGGATTTTTAGCTACTGCAGTAGGACAGATGTCTACCAACTTTGGTTTATCATTATCAACAGTGGATATCGGTTGGCCTGCAGCTGCAGCTATTGCATTTGCTACGAAGGTAGGTGCGCTTATTATTCCAGTCTGTCTGGTAGTAAACATTTTAATGATACTTACAAAAACTACCCAAACGGTTAATATTGATATTTGGAACTTTTGGCATTTTGCATTTACAGGTTCATTAGTTGCTGCTATGACTGACAATCTATGGTTAGGTCTTATTGCTGCTGTATGTAACGAAGTAATTGTACTTGTGTTAGGAGATATCACCGCTCCAGCATTAGAAACAACATTAAATATGCCTGGTGTGTCATTGCCACATGGTTTTAGTGCTGCTTTTGCTCCAATTGCTCTATTAACTAACTGGATAATTGAAAAGATTCCAGGTTTAAGAGATATTGATTTCTCACTTGAAGGTTTGCAAGATAAAATAGGTGTTTTTGGAGAACCAATTATTGTTGGATTTTTCTTAGGGTTAGTTATTGGAGTAGCTGCTGGGCAAGACTTTAGTAATGCTATGGCGACTGCAGTTAACCTAGCCGCTACAATGGTATTAATTCCAAAGATGGCTGCACTATTAATGGAAGGTTTAATGCCTATTTCTGATGCTGCAAGTGCTTTTATTGATAAACATTTCTCAGGAAAAGGACAAATGTATATTGGTCTTGACTCTGCTATTGGTGTAGGACATCCAATGACCATTACATTAGGATTAATTTTAGTTCCGGTAGCATTATTATTGGCTGTTATACTTCCTGGAAATACAGTATTGCCTGCTGTAGACTTGGCAGTTTTACCATTTATGTTTGTTTTAATTTTACCTATTTGTAAAGGCAATGGATTTAGAAGTTTATTGACAGGTTTGATTTGTTTGACAGCTGGTTTATATATAGCAACTTATCTGGCAGGTCCTACAACTGCAGTTGCACTTGCTAATAACTTCAATATGGGAGGAGCTACTTCAATTTCATCAATCTGTGATGGTGCGAATCCGTTAACTGCATTAATATATACTATTGGTATGCTACCAACTGGTGTAGCATATGGAACATTAATTGCAATTTCAATTGTATTTGCTATATATAACGGAATTAGAATCAGAAAAATTGATAAAGCTTAATTTTAAATGATTAAAATGCAGGGGCTTTTGATAGCTCCTTTCTTTTCTTGAGGAGAAAATCAATGAAGAAATATGTTTATAAAAAAGACCGATTTTTTGTAAGAGTTACTTTAGTCGGTATTATTTGTATTGTTATGGGTATATACAATATCTATCTATTTATAAAAGGTGAAAACATTTTGAGTTTAGTTATTATATTGGTTTGCGCTTATCAGGTAATGAATACATTTTTTTCATTGTCAAATCCTGAAGAAGTACATATTGATAAACATCGTATTACCTTTAAAGCTTACAGAAAAGTACATACTTATGATTTCAAACAAATTTATGATTTTAGAGTCAAAGAATTTCCGCAGACAAAAAAGGTATATGTTAGAATCAATAAAAATCAAAACAACATACTAAAAGGAAGATATTGGGTGTTCTGTTTATATTTTAATGATGCTGATGAACTGTTTAATTGGTTTTTAGATAAAGAATATCAAATGCATCCTGATACAGTTAAAGCAAAAACTAGAATAAGAATGGAATCATCTTCTGAAGATAAAAAAAGATAAAAGATAAAGAAATAGAGAACTAGTTTCTTTATTATTAAAATAAAGGGGGAAATTAAAATGGCTGTTTATAAAGAAACGATTACTGGACTGGTTAGTAAGGGCATTAGTCCGACTTACTTTAACCTCACTGAAAAGGTAAAAGCAATTATTGAAAGAAGTGGGATACAAAATGGAATTGTTTGTGTAATTTCACCACATACTACATGCTCAGTATTTTTTGAAGAATATTGTCATGATTTAATGCCAAATGGAAAAGAATTTTTACAACAGGACTTGGATAATGTATTAGAAAAAATTATTCCTGATCAGACTAAATGGGGACAATATTTCTATCCGGGAACACTGCATTTTGAAGATGTTGAAGCTTGGCCTGACTATTTAAAATGGTTGCCATCAGGAACTAGAGAAGAATTATTTAATTGTGATGCTCATTTAAAGGCAACAATCTTAGGTAATAGTGCTACCTTTGAATTAGATGAAGGTGAATTAGGAGTAAGTAAGACCGGATATATCTATTTTGTTGATTTCGATAGGAATCGTTCTAGAACCAGAAAATGTAGAGTAGTAATTATTGGAGAATGAAACATAAAAAACTGTAACAATTCATCTGTAAAAATGTTACAGTTTTTATTTTGTTTTTTGAATTATTTAACAAGAAATTTTACATAAAAACGGAAGTAAAAAAGTAATATGAATAATTCAGATGATTCATCTTAAAAACAACGATAGGAGGAAGAATTTTAAGGTGATTATTGTTGTTAATATCAGTATTATTAATGATTTCCTGCTATCAAGAAAATTGTTTTTATCTGAATAGAACAATTTACATCAATCAATATTAAATTATAAACAGTTAGCTAATACAGCATTTAAATCAGCAATTTTAAAAGTGAAAGTTGAAATTGTAAAAAGTATAAACTCAAATAAATATTTGTTATAGATATTTGATAGGGTCTGTATCTTTGTATTCTAGATAAATCGAAGATAATCAAAACTAGAAAAAAATAGGTAGCCATTAATTTTGGTTATCTATTTTGTTTTTAAAGTAATTACGACAAGTTCCGGACTGCTGAAAATTCGATAATCGAATTGTGTCAATCCAATACCTCTACTGCGATAGAGGTTTTTGGTTTTTCCAAATTTGTAATCAGTTTTCGAAAAGAAATTAACCTGTTTGTCGTGAGTATGACCACTTAAGACCAGATCTACATTAACGGGTAAGTTTTTATAAGTTTCTGTTCCATGCAATAAGACGATTGAATATGTTTCAGTTGATACCTGATCAATAGTATGGTTACCAAAATTATCGCCATAAAGGACAATAAACCCGGTGGGATTATTATAGAGTTTCATTTCTGAATCAATCAGTTCAAAATTAGAGTCGCTTAGTATTTTCTTAACTAATATTTCCCTTGTTTCGCTACTATAATCAAAATCGCCGAGGATGGCAAATTTTCCCAATGGAGCATCAATAGAAAACAGCAGATCGGTAAGGATATCCACATCACTACTAACAGGCGGGTAATTTTTATCAAACAAATCTCCACCAAATAAAACTATATCGATATCCAGATTATTGATGGTTTTTTTTAGATTGGCAAGATGTTGTTCATTAAATAAATAACCATATTCAATATCGGTTAAAAAAAGAATTTTTACATTATTGAAATTTGATGGGATTTTTTCTGATGTTTCCTCAAGGTATGATACTTTAAAATTGAAAGGAACGACATATTTTCCACGTTGAAAAATTATCATACTTGATATTAGGATAAGAATAATGCCGGACATAATTAATACTAATAGTTTTTTTCGTCTAATCATCAAACCACCATTAACATTCTAACATAAAAAATAGTGAGCATACTCACTATTTCTTGAATTCCGGATCAATATAATTCAGCACTACCGGAATTACTATTGGTTGTCTATTGGTTTTAGAGTATAAGAATGGCTCTAATGTTTCTCTGATAGTATTTTTCAATTCTCCAAAGGTTGTTTTTTGTTGCATCTTTTTTCTCAAAGCTTCATAGATTAACAATTCTCCTTCTTTTAACATCGTTTGTCCTTCTTTGATATAGACAAATCCTCTAGAGATGACATTTGGTCGACAAAGAATTGTATTAGTTCTTGAATCAATAGCGACTATTGCAGCAACCAATCCATTGTCAGCTAGAATTCTTCTATCTTTTAACACTGCAGTGGCAATTCCACTTGAATCATTGCCATCTATATAGATATCATCAGTAGGAATTTTATGTTCCCACAAAAATGCTTCACCCTCTCTTAATATGACAACGTTACCATTGGCACAGATGAAAATATTTTCTTCTGGCACACCTGTTTCGACAGCTGTATCAGCATGCATTTTCAACATTTTATATTCACCGTGTACGGGCATAAAATATTTAGGTTTAACTAACTGAAGCATGAGTTTCTGTTCTTCCTGAGAAGCATGTCCAGTTGTATGCAGGTTGTTTAAAAGTGAATTTGTTAAGACATTGGCTCCAAGTCTGGTTAATGAATTAACGATTGAATTAACACTTATTTCATTGCCTGGAATTGGATTGGAAGAGAAGATAACAGTATCTCCTGGAATAATTTTGATATATCTGTGTGATGCATTAGCCATCCTGCTTAAAGCAGCCATCGGTTCCCCTTGTGAACCGGTACATAAGATACAAATCTTGTTTGAAGGATAACTATCAAGCAATTCCGGATCAATAAAATCATCTTCATCAGCGACAATGTGGCCAAGCCTTCTTCCGATTTGAACAACATTTTCCATACTGCGTCCAACAATACTTACTTTTCTATCATGGGCAATAGCACCTGAAATAATCTGTTGAATTCTGTGAACATTACTTGAGAAAGTTGCGATAATTAATCTTCCTTTTGTTTTAGCAATGATTTCAGAGATCGATTTAGCTACCTGTTTTTCACTAATTGAAAAACCGCTGACTGCTGAGTTGGTTGAATCTGATAATAGAAGACTGATACCGAATTGTCCCATAAAAGAAATTACTTGGTAGTCTGAATTGCTTCCAACAGGAGTCAAGTCAAATTTGAAGTCTCCGGTTGACATAATCCAACCATTTGGTGTTTGAATAGCTATACCAAATGAATCAGGAATAGAGTGGACAACATGGAAAAAAGCTACATGAAAATGTTTAGAAGTAAATCTGAAAGTTTCAGTATTTTCCACCACATGAAGGGTGGTGTTAGCTAACAATCTGGCATCTTCAAGTTTCTTTTCGATTAAAGCAATCGCAAATTTAGAGCCATAAATATCAGGAATATTACACACTCTTAATAAATATGGGATTCCTCCAATATGGTCTTCATGCCCATGGGTGATAAATAAGGCTTTTATTTTCTCCTGGTTTTTAATCAGGTATGTATAATCAGGAATAACATATTCCACCCCTAATAATTCTTCATTAGGGAATAAGATACCGGAGTCAATAATGATAATTTCATCATCTCCTTCAATACAGTATAAGTTTTTACCAACTTCTCCTAATCCTCCTAAAGCAAAAATACGTGTATCGGTTGGAAGAAAGGAAGAAATTGTACGTGAATTAAATTTATTTGGTTCGCTCATAATCCCCCTCCTAAATACTAATAGCATCCTCTGGCTTGTGCCATGGATTTATCTTGTTAATACGGTCATAATAAAGAATACCTTTTAAATGATCAATTTCATGTTGCATTACTATAGCAGGATATCCTTTCAATTTTATTTCTTCAACTTTATCTGTTAACAGGTTGTAAGCTCTAACTGTTATACGATGGTATCTTAAAACGACTCCTTCAACATCAGTTGGCACACTTAAACAAGATTCACCATTCTCTAAATAGGTTTTCTTTGTTGAGTTGGCAATAATTATAGGATTAGCTAAAGCAAATTCTAATGCTTGATCATCTTCATCTTTAATAGATACAGCAATCATTTGTCGGCTTACTCCAATTTGTGGAGCTGCAATGCCGACTGATGGTCTAACATTATATTCTTCGCAAAATTTTTCATCCTGTGAGTTTCTCACATATTCAAGCATAGCTTGTAAAATTTCCTTATTTTCATCTGATAAGGGCACAGAAACGCTGATAGCTTTTTCCCTTAATATCGGTTCGCTATCAGGTAAGATTTTTTTTGAATCGATAAACATATAAAATCTCCTAACAAGTTAAAAGTTAATTTCTGAAATATAGATTATTATTCTATTTTTCTACAAGTATTATACAAAAAATATAATAAGTAATCAATTTAATAATTCGATAATAATCTTTAATAATGAATCTGAATTTTTATAATCATCAATGATAATATCGGCACCTAAGTCTGTGAGTTGTTGTCGGTTTAATAGTGAAGCGACTCCAACTACAGCTTTAGCTTTAGAATTGACAGCTGCTTTTATACCGCTTTCTGCATCTTCAAAAATAATGCAATCTTTAATGTCGGCATTGATTCTTTTAGCAGCTCTTAGAAATATTTCCGGATTGGGTTTACCTGGAAAAGAATGGTCAGAACAAATAGTTTCTTCTCTTTTAAACCAACGGTCTAATTTAAGCGATTCAAAGAAAAAATCAACATTACTTTTTGGAGCTCCTGTTGCAATTGTACAGTGAATCTTTCTTCTTTTAAGTTCATCAAGAAATTCTTCTACTCCACTAGCAAGCTTATAAATATCATCTTTATATTTTATACATAATTGGCGATAAATTTCTTCTTTTTCATCGATTAGTTTTTGCATTTGTTCTTTAGTAAAATCATTTTTTAAAATGTGTCTGATTGTTATATCTGGATTAAACCCATGGATGAAAGAATTTATCTGTTCAATTGGATATCTGATGCCAGTATGGTTATAAAAAAACTGTTGCCACGATTCTTCAACAATTGGTTTATCAAATATGATTGTCCCATTAAAATCAAAAATTATTGACATAATATAACCTCATCTAATTCATTATAGCCTATTTTGTTAAAAAAAGAATATTTTGTTTGAAAACCGCGAAAAATGTATTTAATCAACTTTTATTTTGTTGTCTGATTATCTAAAATAGAATGTGGTATAATTGTTAGGAGGTGATGACAATGTCTGTTTTAGTAGTTTCAGGTATATCTGGTGCTGGAAAATCGGTCTTTCTAAAAACACTTGAAGATATTGAATTTTATTGTATTGATAATTTACCACCAGCTTTATTGGTTGCCGTCAGTAAATTGAATGTCAATAAGAAACTGGCTGTGGTTATTGATGTTAGAAGTAACGAGTTATATGATACTTTGTTAAATGAAATTGATAACTTGAAAAGTGAGAATATTGATTATACTTTGGTCTTTTTAGATTGTGATAAAGATACTATTTTAAGTCGCTACAAATATACCAGAAGATCACATCCGCTTATCTCAGAAAAGTATCCAACTTTAGAAAGTGCGCTTGATTATGAATATGAACTTTGTAAAAAGGTAAAAAATGAAGCAGATATCGTTATTGACACTAGTCACTTCAGTCCGGTTCAATTAAGAGGATATATAATTGAATCTTTTAAACAGGATGGATATAAAAGTTTAACTATTAAACTGATTTCCTTTGGTTATAAAAATGGTCTACCAATGGAAGCTGACCTGGTTTATGATGTAAGATGTTTACCGAATCCATTTTATATTGCTGAACTAAAAATGAATTCAGGATTAGATGACAATGTTTACGATTACGTCTTTTCATTTGATCAATCAAAAGTTTTCGCGGAAAAAATATATGATTTTATTAAATATTCATTGCCATATTATGTTGAAGAAGGAAAAAACGAGCTGGTTGTAGCTATTGGTTGTACCAGCGGCCGACATAGGAGTGTAGCTTTTGTTAAACATTTAGGAAGTATATTAAAAGATTTAAATCATCGTATCATTACCTTCCATAGAGATGTTGAGAAGGATTTCTAAGATGGAAAATATTGAAGTGTTATCACCCGTCGGTTCACCAGAATCACTTGTAGCTGCGGTTAGATCAGGTGCTGATGCTGTCTATCTGGGGGCGAAAAGTTTTTCGGCTAGAAGAAATGCGACCAACTTTGATGAAGATGAATTACTGAATACTGTTAAATACTGTCATAAACGTAATGTGAAAGTTTATGTCACCGTAAATATAATGATTAAAGAAAAAGAGATAGCTGAGGTTATCGAGCTTTTAAAGTACCTGAATGATTTGGGAGTTGACGCTATAATTGTTCAGGATCTGGCCGTTGCCAGGTTGGCTCAGGTTTTTTTTGCTGATTTGCCAGTACATGGTTCTACTCAAATGAGTGTTCAAAATTCTTCTGCTTTACCTATTTTGAAAAAACTAGGTATCAAAAGAGTAGTTGTTGCCAGAGAAATGAACAAAAAGCAATTACATGAGTTTTGTTTAAAAGCTAAAGAATATGATATTGAAGTAGAATATTTTATTCACGGTGCTTTGTGTATGTCTGTTTCTGGACAGTGTCTTTTAAGTGCCATGATTGGTACCAGAAGTGGAAATAGAGGTTTATGTGCTCAGAGTTGTCGTTTGCCTTTTGAGGTGGAAAATGGAACCGGCTATGACCTGTCTTTAAAGGATTCTTCGCTTTTCAGATATGTCAGCGAATTAAAAGAAATGGGTGTCTCATCTTTGAAAATAGAAGGAAGGATGAAAAGGCCGGAATATATCGCTGTAGCTACCAAATGTTGCCGTGAAGCAGTTGATAACAATTATATTGATGAAAATCTGGAAAGACAATTAAAAGACATTTTTTCCAGAAGTGGTTTTACCGATGGTTATTATAAAAATCAGCTTGGTAGAGACATGTTTGGTATTCGAACCAAAGAAGATGTTTTAGCTTCTAAAGAAGTGATTAATGAAATTCATGAAATATATCGTCATGAACGTCAGTGGGTTCCACTATCTTTCTTTTTTAAAGCTAGAGAAAATCAGCAGCTGCTGCTGAGTGTTTCTGATGGCAAAAGAGAAGTAAGAGTAAGCGGGAAAAAACCTCAAAGAGCTATTAATAGACCTACTGATGAAAGCTCAATTGAAGCATCATTATCAAAATTAGGAGGGACATGTTATTACTTAGAAACTGTCAGTTTTGATATGGATAATAATTTATTTATCAGAAATAGCGATTTAAACAAGCTTAGAAGAGAAGCTGTTGAAAAACTGGATGAGTTAAAGGAAAGAAACATCTATCGAAAAAAAGAAGTTTCCTATCAGTTGAAAGATAAAAAACATAGTTTAAAAGATATCTATATTCGTGTAGCTGACATCAATCAGATTCCTAAAAATCTAGAAAAGATTAAAGGAGTTATTGTTCCAATTAACAGCGAGATAACTCAAATGGATGAAAAGATAATTGTCGAGATTCCCAGATGGATAAATAATACGGACTATGTTATCGAAAGGCTGAAATATTTTAAAGAAAACAAAGTTAAAAAAGCTTATTGTAATAATCTGGCAGCTATTGAACTGGCTAATCAATCATCTTTTGAAATAATGGGTGGAAACTTCTTAAATACAGCTAACAGTTTAGCCTGTAGTGTACTGGAAAAAGAAAATCTTAAAAAGATAACAGTTTCTGCAGAACTGGATTTAAATGAAATTAATCAGATTAAAACCGAAATGGACAAAGGTATAATAGCTTATGGTAAGCTGCCACTGATGTTACTGATCAATTGCCCTTTAAAAAACGGTCGCAGCTGTGCTGATTGTGATAAAAAAGGCTTTATAACTGATAGATTGGGTTATAGATTTCCAATTAGATGTGATTTGAATGTTTCGGAACTTTTAAATCATACTCCGATTTATCTGGCTGATAAGATGGCCGATTTACAAAATCTCGATTATTTAATTTTGTACTTTACTGATGAGACAGATTCAGAAGTTAATTTAATTTTAGCAGCTTATGAAAATGGAGAGGATATTTTAAAAGAATATACCAGGGGGCTATATTACAGATCTGTATTATAGACAATATAAGGAGGGTAAAGAATATGATTAAGGCGATAATATTTGATTATGATGGTACTTTAGCTGATAGAACAAAAGCTACTTGCACTGCTTTTAGGATTTATCTTCAAAGTTTTGTGATCGAAGATAAAATTGATGCTGTACATCTTGAAGCAATGGTTCAAGATTTAGTTTTATGGGACGAATATGGAGCGGGCAGTAAAAGGCTGATGGTTGAAAAATTCAATAAGAAATATAGCTACAGTATCAATTATGACCACCTGTTTAACTGGTGGATTAATAATTTAGGTACATATGAGCCTTTATTTGAAAATACAATAAAAACTTTGGATTATTTAAAAGAAAAGTATAAATTAGGTATTATTACCAATGGTACGGTCACAGGACAAAATACTAAAATCAATAGTTCTAATATTCGTCACTATTTTGACTGTATCCTGATTTCTGATGAATTTAAAAGTGCTAAACCAGATGCGGCTATTTTTAATGAAGCTTTAAAACAGCTGGATGTTTTGGCGCATGAAGCTATATATGTAGGTGACTCATATAGCAATGATGTAATCGGAGCATATAATGCAAAAATTACCCCTATTTGGATTTGGAGTGAAGATGGAAGATATAATCAGGATTCAGTTAAGCGAATCTATAAAATTGAAGATTTGATAGAAATCTTATAACAACTAAAAAAACCTCTTTTTATGATAGAATTGTAGTAGAGGTTTTTTTATGTATAAAATTATTGCCTGCGATCTGGATGAAACACTACTTGACTATAATAAACAGCTTTCTAAAGAAAATGAAATCAGTATCAAGTCTTTAAGTGAGGATATAAAGTTTGTTTTGGCTAGCGGAAAAGCTTATCAGGATTTTATTCCATATTTAAAACAATTAGGATTATATGGAAAAAAAGGACAATATGCTATTTCTTCTAATGGTACAATGATTGTCGATTGTGAAAATGATGAAATAATAAGTTTATCTACTTTGCCTTTTGTAACAGTGGAAAGATTGTTTAACATCGGGTTAAAATACGATGTTGTGATTCATATCTTTACTCTTGACAAAATTTATACTTACAATCTGAATCAGGATGAAATAGATTATTTATCTGGTAAAGTCGTTTTAACAGTTTTTGATGAGCCAAAGATTGATTTTCTAAAAAATGAAAAGATTATTAAGATTGGTTATAGTAAACCAGATTTAGATTATTTAAGAGTCATTGAGGCAAATGAAATTGTTGGTTTTGATAATATTGAACCATCATATGCTTCGGGTAGATATTTAGAATTTAATAAAAAGGATATTGATAAAGGTTATGGATTAAAACTGTTGGCCGATAAACTGAGGGTCGATAAAAAATGTATTGCCTGCATTATAGATAATTATAATGATTTATCGATGAAGCCTTATTCAGCACTTACTATTGGTGTAGCTAATACTGTCGAAGAAGTAAAACCATATTGTGATTATATCTGTCAGAGAAGTTGTGAAGAAAGTGCTGTCAGTGAAGCATTAGAATATATCAAGGAGAAAGGATTATGTATTTAGGAGTCGATTATTATCCAGAGCAATGGGGATGGCATTTAGTTGATGAAGATTTAAAAAACATTAAAGAATTAGGCTGTAATATTATCAGAGTTGCTGATTTTGCATGGGTTATTTTTGAACCGGCAGAAAATAATTATGACTTTACTTTTTTTGATCAGGTAATTGAAAAATGTAAAGAATATGATTTGAAAGTAATGATGTGTGTTCCAACAGCGACAATGCCCAGATGGTTAAATTTGAAATACCCCGAAATTATGGCCAAAGATGAGTTTGGTCACAGTCAGCCATTTGGTGGCAGAAGAGGATACTGTTACAACAGTGATATCTATTTGCAGAAAGCCTTATCTTTAACTGCAGCCATGGCTGAACATTATAAAGACGAAAATCAGATTGTTGCCTGGCAATTAGATAACGAAATTGGTCATGAGGGCAGTGATATGTGCTATTGTGAAAACTGTCATAAAAAGTTTATTGGTTATATCAAGGGAAAATATGATAGTATTCAACAATTAAATCAAAGATGGGGAACTTCTTTCTGGACATTAACCTATGACAGATTTGAAGATATTCAGCTTCCTAAAAATGCCTATACTGCTCAAAACCCTTCTTTACGTTTAGAATGGGAAAGATTTAGAAACATCAGCATTAATAATTTTCTGGTTTTAATGTATCAGACTTTAAAGAAAATAATTCCTGATGCTGTCGTATTACATGATTTAGAAGGTGGCACAATGGATAAGCGTTTTGATCCGTTTGAATTGTCAAGAAAATTAGATGATATTGCCTATAATAATTATCCTGTTTGGGGAGGGTTGATAGAACCGTTAAAACCTTATGAAGTGGCACTTTCTTTAGATATGGCCAGAGGATTTAGAAAAGATAAATTCTGGATCACTGAACAGATTATAGGAGCACAAGGTCATGATATAATTGGTTGTGCTGTTAAACCAAATCAGGGATCCAGCTGGGCAATGCAGGCTTTTGGTCACGGCTGTAAAGGAATGCTATTTTTCAGATATCGTAGCTTTAATAAAGGAGCAGAGCAGTATTGTTTTGGAATTTTGGATAGCGATAATAAAAAGAAAAGAAAATATTATGAAGTACAGAATTTATTTAAATATATCAAAGAGAATAAAGAGGCCTTCAGCAATCCGATTAAAGCCAAAGCAGCGATTGTTTTTGACTATGATAGTGCCAGTTGTTTTAAGATTCAAAGACAATCAGATAGTTTTAACTATGTAAATGAAATAAGCAAACTGTATAAGCAGCTGTGGATGAGAGATATTTGTAGTGATGTAATTGTTGAAAGCGATGATTTAAGTACATATCAGTTAGTCATTGTTCCTTATATGATAATGATGAAGGACAGTTTCGTCAAAAGACTAAAAGAGTATGTCAAAAACGGTGGGAAAGTAGTTTTAACTGCTAGAACAAGCTGGAAAGACCAAGATAACAATTATGTTTTAGATGAAGATTTGCCATTGAATTTAACTGATTTAGCAGGAGTAATAGTAGATGAACAGGAAAGTCTGTTAGCTGATACATATAGAAATTGTATTGATTTAGATAATAAGATTTATAAAAGCTATATTTTTAAAGATATGTTACTTCCAATTTCAGCTGAATCATTAGTTAAATGGTATGATTGTCCATTTGGAAATTATTCAGCTATCACAGTAAATAACTATGGCCAGGGAAAGTGTTACTATCTGGCTGGCAGTTTTGAAGAAGAACTTGTTGAAAAAGTATTTGATGCGATAACTGATCAAAAGATTAACAAAAAAGAAAATATAGAAAATATTGATCTGGGTAATAATGTAACATTATATATTGATCACAATAACTTCAGCTGGCAGTTGGTTAATACCACAGATTAAACTGGTTAAAGTCGATAAAAAATATAGCGATCAAATTATAAGATAGTGAAAAGAAATGTTAAAACCTGATAGTGGCTTTGATGGTTGTAGTAATTTAGATAAATATGCTAATATCAGTAAGTGGTCTGACAATTGCTATAAGAGGGAAAATATTGAGATTCACCAAATTGGCCTGGTCAAAGCTGATCTGTTGGTTTTAACTTTAGAATGTTGTCAAAGCATAGGCATTGTAAGTTTATAATGAGTTGTTATAATACAACTGGAAAAAATTGTTTTTGTCAATAATGGCAAGCTTGATTCAACAATAGAAACTGCAAATAAAAAAATAGAAAGGTATTGGATAGTCATGAAAGAAAAAATAAAAATAATTATGGATTGTGATACAGGAAGTGATGATGCGATAGCGATAATGATGGCTATCTTGTCAGAAAAAATTGATTTGATAGGCATTTGTACAGTAGCTGGAAATAAAGCTTTAAACTATACTACCGAAAACACTTTAGCAGTGGTAGAAGCATTGAATAGTGATGTTAAGGTTTATGCAGGTTGTCCTGAAAGTATGGTGACTAAACTGCTTCCGACAAGAAGAGGTAGCTATAGTGGTTTTACCGGTGTAAAGGATGAAGGTGATAAAGAACCTGAAATAACCTACCATCATGATCATTTACCATTGCCATCACCAACTAGAAAAGCTGAAAAACAAAATGCTGTCTGCTGGCTGATTGAGACACTGTTAACTACTGAAGAAAAAATCACAATGGTTGTTACCGGTCCGATGACCAATCTGGCAATGGCTTTAAGAATAGAACCGAAAATTGCTGAAAACATTAAAGAAATAGTGTTTATGGGTGGTGGTTTCAAGGTGTTTAATGCGACAAGATGTTCGGAGTTTAATATTTGGGCCGATCCAGAAGCAGCTCAAATAGTCTTAACCAGTGGCATTAAGTGTACGATGGTACCATTAGATGCTACTCATAAAGCAAACTTTGATTATCAGGATTGTAAAAGATTGAGAGCTATGAATCATTTTGTCACTGATGCTGTAGCTTTAATGATTGAACAGAGAATTGAAGCCTATGATGCTTATCAGCCACAAGCTGTCTTAGGTTCAGCACCAATTCACGATGCTTTGGTTGTAGGATATATTTTACAGCCAAAGGTATTAGAGGAGATAAAATTTATGCGTGTTGATGTTGATTTTTCTGGTGGTATGGCTGATGGTCAGACTATTTGTGATACTAGAGCATATCCAGATGATGAAAGAAACTGTTATGTTGCCTTGGGTGCAAATAATGATTTATTTCATCAACAGGTATTTTCATTATTAGAGAAGGTAAATTAATATGAGTTATAAAAGAATTTTAACTATTCAAGATATTTCATGTGTGGGTCAATGTTCTTTAACAGTAGCATTGCCAGTTTTATCAAGTTGTGGGGTTGAAACAAGCATTTTGCCTTCAGCAGTTTTATCAACCCATACAGGCGGTTTTGAAGGTTATACCTTTAGAGATCTGACTGATGATATGATGCCAATTGCTGATCATTGGCAAAAAGAAAACATTTCATTTGATACCGTCTATAGTGGTTATCTAGGTAGTGCCAGACAGATTAATTATGTTTTAGATATTACTAAAAGATTATTAAAAGAAGATGGATACAGTATTGTTGATCCAGCAATGGCAGATAATGGAAAATTATATCATGGCTTTGATTTGGCATTTGTAGAAGAAATGAAAAAGCTGGTTTTTGCCAGTGATATCTGTTTGCCAAATATTACTGAAGCATGTTTTTTAACAGCAACTGAATATAAAGAAAATTATGATGAAAAGTATACTGACAGCCTTTTAGAAAAAATGGCTGCAGCAGGAGCAAAAACTATTGTTTTGACTGGAGTAAGTTATGATGATACTACAACAGGTGTTTTAATATTAGAAAAGGGGATAAAGTCCTATTATCGTCACAGAAAGATTGATAGGAAGTATCATGGTACTGGTGATATTTATTCTTCTGCTTTTACTGGAGCTTTAAATAGAGACAAATCAGTTTATGAAAGTGCTAAGATAGCTGCTGATTTTGTAGTTAAATGCATTGATAATACTATTGATGATGATAGTCACTGGTATGGTGTAAAATTTGAACCGATATTATATCAGCTGGGCAAAGAAGTCTTAAGATAAGTTATTTATTAAAAAACAGATAAGAGCATTCTCATCTGTCAGTTATGATTATTTACAACTATCCCAAATCATTTCCACAATTGTTGGATGAGGATGGATAGTTTTTTTAATTTGTTCAATCGTTAGTTTGTTTTCAATGGCTAAAGCCAGTTCTCCAACGATGTTGGTAGCATCATTACAGAGCAGTTGGGCTCCAATCAGGATGTTTGTTTTTTTATCAAAGACTAATTTGATATAGCCATTTTCACTATCTTCAATTAAACATTTTCCATTTGCACCAGTTAACATTTTTCGTGTATAAGTGTTTATGCCATTGTTTTTGGCTTCAGATTCTGTCAAACCAACAGCAGCAATTTCAGTATTGGTATAAATACAATTGACAATAGTGTTTTCACTGATTGTTTTTTCTTTGTTTAAAATTATATCGATGACATTTTCAGCTTGTGCAACAGCAACATGGGCTAACTGGATATTACCACTTCTGACATCACCAATGGCATAAATGTTTTTGATGTTGGTCTGATAATTTTCATCAGTAATAATACCTCTGTTGACTTTAATTTCGATATTTTCAAATAAATTGTTAATATAGGCTTTTCTTCCGGTAGCTACAATTATTTCTTTTGCTGAAATAGTTATTTCGTTATTTTTATGATCCAGGTAGGTAACAATTTTTTCATTTGTTGTTTCCTTAATTTCTAAAACTTTTGCTTTGGTTATTACTGAACAGCCTTGTCTTTTTAGTGAAAGGGTCAGTTTTTGAGAAATTTCCTTATCCATATTGAAAACTATCTGATCAGCTACTTCCAATATAGTAACCTGTTTATCTAAGTTTAACAGAACAGTAGCTAATTCAACGCCGATAACACCTCCTCCGATGATGATATAACTATCTTTTAATTTTGAGTCATATTCTAATATTTCATCAGAAGAAATAGCTTTTTCGACACCTTTAATTGGTGCTTTGGAAACTACTGAACCTGTAGCAATCAAAATATTTTCAGCTTTAAAATTTTCTGTTTCGGTTTTAATAATGTTGTCTTTGCATATTATAGCCTGCTGATTTATTATAGTTACTTTATCTTTTTTCATTTGTTTTTCAATAGAGGATCTTAAAGATTCTACCACTTCATTTTTCCTATTCAGCATTTGCTGATAGTCATAACCATAGTCTTCAATGGTTAGACCATGTTTAAAACCTGTTGCCAGTTTTTTGTATAGTTGGCTGCTATGAATTAAACATTTAGTTGGAATACAGCCTCTGTTTAAACAAGTTCCTCCAATTTTATCTTTTTCAAACAAGATAACATTTAAGCCACTGTTAGCTGCTTTTGAAGCTGCAGTATAACCGGCAGGACCTCCACCTATAATTGCTAAATCATAAATCATAAAGATTCCTCCTGTCTTTTTAATAATAAATCAACAATATCTTTGTATTCTTTATCTTTGCGAAAAGTATACAGTTGTTCATCAAGTTGTTTGTTTGATAAGATTTTTTCAATTTCTTTTGGCAGATCACTGTTTAGACAATCAGAAGAAATGGCTAATTTTACAATCTGGTTATCATTCAAATTATAAAATATTTTTACCATTCCCCAATCAAATCTACAGGATTTTTGAAAAGAATAGTTATCTTTTTTCCCATAGATAAACTTTTCATCCTGATATTGAATAGAGATCTGTTTTATCTTATCGTAGTCAACTTCTATGAGTGTACCTGGCTGCTGATAGTAATTTTCAAAACTCTTTAATAAAGCCTTTTTCAGTTTATCAATTGTCAGATTTTCTTGTACTTCTTTCAAGTTTATAACTCTAGATTTAACTGATTTTACATGTTTGCTTTGCAGTTTTTCTTTCGAAACATTTAAATACTTAGATAACTTTTCTTTATCTACATCGACCATCAAGGTTCCATGATGCAAACAGTTTCGTTTTTTTAAATAAGCATGACCTGAAAATTTATATTGGCCGATAACCAGATCATTTCGACCGCTTATTTCAGCTTTAATATTTAAATCATTTAAAGCTTTCAGGATAATCTGGTTATTGGTTTCCTTATTATATTGTTTTTTACTAGTTATGAAAGAGAAATTCAAATTATTTAAATCATGATAAACAGCTCCGCCGCCAGTTTTTCTTCTTACTGGTTTTACTTCATCAATCTTCATCAAATCTAAGTTACATTCGTCATAGATATTCTGATTTTTACCGATTACAACACAGTTTTTATTTTGCCATAAAAATAGTAGAGCACTATTAACAGGAAGAGTATCAGTTAGATACTCTTCCAGAGCTAAATTTTGATAAGGATTTAAACAATCTGTTTCAATATAATAAAGGTTTTTAATCATTTTTAAATTGATAGGTTAAAATTGGTTTTCTAGCTGCTTGAACCTCATCAGGCCTGGTTATGTAGCATTTTGATGGGGCGTTATGCAACTTCTCAGGGTTACTGATTGCTGTTTCATATAATTTAATAAAGATATCTGCAGCTTGATCTAAAGTTTCCTTACTTTCTGTTTCTGTAGGCTCTAACATTAAAGCTTCAGAAACAATTAATGGAAAATACATTGTCGGTGGATGAATACCATAATCCAAACAACCTTTAGCGATATCCATGGCACTTACTCCATATTCACGCTTCATTTTTCCTAAAGATAAGACAAACTCATGCATGCAAATTAAATCATAGGCCACATCATAATGAGTTTTCAATTTATTCATCAGGTAATTGGCATTCAATACAGCATTGCCACTAGCTTCAGCAATGCCTTCCTTTCCTAATGATTTAATATAGGTCAAAGCTTTTACAACTACCAGAAAGTTACCGTAAAAACTTCTAACCTGGCCCATCGTTTTAGCCGGTTGATAAAAATGGAAACCGTTTTCATTTTTGGCAACTTCCAAAGTTGGAAGAAAATCCTTTAAGATGTCTTTACAGCCGACCGGACCTGAACCTGGTCCTCCACCTCCATGAGGAGTGCTGAATGTTTTGTGCAGATTTAAATGGACACAATCAAAGCCCATATCACCAGGTCTGACACGACCCATAATAGCATTTAGATTAGCTCCATCATAATAGCAAAGGCCTCCAGCATCATGAACAATTCTGGTAATTTCTAAGATGTTTGAATCAAATAAACCCAAAGTATTAGGATTGGTCAGCATCAATCCAGCTGTATCTTCGCCAACCGCAGCTTTTAGTTTTTCAATATCAACGCCACCATTTTCATTAGAAGGAATGTTGACTACCTTAAAGCCAACCATGGTTGCACTGGCAGGATTAGTTCCATGAGCTGAATCAGGAACGATAATATTGACACGTTTGTAATCGTTTCTATCCTGATGATATTTTTTAATCAAAATTAATCCGGCATACTCGCCATGAGCACCGGCAGCAGGTTGAAAACTCATATCATCCATACCAGTTATTTCGCACAATAGTTTTTTAGCTTCATAGAGAACTTCTAGACAACCCTGAACAGTTTCCACTGGCTGAAGAGGGTGAATGCTGGTGAAGTTTTTATCTGAAGCAACAACTTCATTGATTGAAGGGTTATATTTCATTGTGCAACTACCTAAAGGGTAGAAACCATTATTAACTCCATGAGCCTCTTTAGCAAGATTAGTATAGTGTCTGGATAAGTCAACTTCACTGACTTCAGGAAGTCTTAATTTTTCTTTTCTTATTAATTTATCATCAAAGCTGTATATTTCCGTATCGCAAGGTGGTATTAAATCTAATTTACGATCTTTACTACTGATTTCAAATAATAATTTCATAATTATAAGACCTCCTTAATTGTTTCAACAAGTTTGTCGATTTCTTTTTTAGAGTTCATTTCGGTTGCGCACCAGAGAATATTATTTTCAACAGGCAGTCCTGCCAGAATTCCTCGTTTGGCTAATAAATCGGTCAACTTATGACTGTCGGTTGGACAGCTCATTAAAAACTCGTTAAAGAATTCTTTTTTGGTTTTGAGTTTAAAACCATCAATAGTAGCTAATTGTTTAGCTAAATAATGGGCATTACTGGCACTATTTACAGCTACCTGTTTTAAACCATCGGGTCCCAGTGCAGCGCAATATACTGAAGCTCTCATTGCACATAATGCCTGATTGGAACAGATATTACTTGAAGCTTTTTCTCTTCTGATGTGCTGTTCACGAGCTTGTAAAGTCAAGACAAAACAGCGTTTATTGTTTGTATCGACTGTTTGACCAACAATTCTACCTGGTAAGCGACGCATTAACTCTTTTTTACAAGTCATAATACCTAAATAAGGTCCACCAAAAGAAAGAGGCATACCTAAAGGCTGTCCTTCAGCAGTACAGATATCAACATCTAATTCTTTTCCATTTTTTAAAAGAGCTAAAGCTATGGGGTTAGTGTGCATAATTACTTTTCCACCATGGCTATGTGTTAATTCACTGATAACTTTTACATCTTCAATAATTCCATAGTAGTTTGGAGATTGGACTACTACTCCGGCAATATTATCATGTAGTTTTGATTTTAAATCTTTTAAATCAACGGAATAATCATCAGTTTTTAAGATGGTAAGGTTAACATCCCGGCTTTCACAATAAGTTTTAATTACCGCTAAAACTTGAGGATTAACAGTTCCGGCGACAATGATATCACTTCTTTTTCTTTCCTGAATCATTAAAGATGCTTCAGCTGCAGCAACAGCTCCATCATAAACAGAAGCATTGGAAACATCTAATCCAGTGAGTTCACACATCTGCGTCTGATATTCAAAAATTGATTGTAAAATGCCTTGTGCAATTTCTGGCTGATAAGGAGTATAGGAAGTTAAAAATTCTTCTTTATTAACAACTGCATTTACTATCGAAGGAATATAATGATTGTAAGCTCCAGCTCCTCTAAAGATGTGTTTGAAAACAGTGTTTTTAGCAGCTGTCTCACTCATTTCATTATAAACTTCCAGTTCTGATTTTCCTTCAGGAATATCAAGTGACTTAAGTACTACACTTTTTGGAACGTCGATATATAGATCATCGAGAGTTTCCATGTTCAGTTCCTTAAGCATTTGTTGCTGTTGTTTTTTGGTATTTACAACATAAGATGCCATCTCAATTACCCTTGGCTCTCACAAAATTCTCTATAGCTGTCAGCATCTAGAAATTCATCAGTTTCACTAACGTCTTCAACTTTTATTAACCAGTTTGCATAGCAGTCATCATTAAGTAAAGCAGGATTATCTAATAAATCTTCATTAACTTCACAGACTACTCCAGTTACTGGAGAGAAGAGATCGCTTACTGCTTTTACTGATTCAACATCACCAAATGATTCTTGAACAAACACTTCATCATCAACTTCTGGCAGATTAACGAAAACGATATCACCTAAGGCATCCTGAGCATAGTCGCTTATTCCGATAATATAAATATCGTTTTCTTTTTTTACCCATTCATGAGTTTCTGTATACTTCAATTTTTTTGGATAATTAAACATATTTTTACCTCCTAGTTATGTTTATTTATTTCTTGAATAGAATGGTAATTCTATTATTTCCGCTTTTAATTTTCTACCTCTGACATCAACTTCAACAACTGTCTGAAGCTTACTATAATCTTTATCAATCAAAGCCATCGCTAAAGCTTTTTTCAGATATGGCAAGTGAGTACCGCTGGTAGTGTAACCTATCAGATTGTCATTTAAATAGACGTTTTGATTTTCTCTCATTATTCCACGATCAAGCATTTTTAATCCAACACGTTTTATTTTAGGTTCTCCCTTTTCAAGCAGCGCCTTTTTGCCGATGAAATCTTCTTTTTTCATTTTAACTGCAAAATCTAAACCAGCTTCCAAGGGGGTTATTTCCTCATTCATTTCATGGCCATATAGAGGCATTGAAGCTTCAAGTCTTAAAGTATCGCGAGCCCCTAATCCACAAGGAATCAGATTAAATTCTTTCCCTGTTTCACGTAAGACTTGCCATAATTTAACAGCATTTTCACTGGCAGTATAAATTTCATAGCCTTCTTCACCAGTATAGCCAGTAGTAGAAATCATACACTTCATATCAGAAATATAGACTTCTTCAATTGCTGAATAATTACCAGTTGGGATATGTTCTAAAGGCAATAATTTTGATATTACAGCAGCTGATTTTGGCCCTTGTAAAGCAAGAATTGCGATATCATCGGAGATATCTTCAATAGTTGTTCCCTCTAAGATATTTTCTTTCATATGTTGGTAGTCTTTGTGCCTGTTGGCAGCATTAACAACCAAAAAGTAGTAATCATCAGCAAACTTGTAAACAATTAAATCGTCAATACAGCCACCATTTTCATTACACATAACCGTGTATCGGACTTTACCTGTTTTCATATTGGTGAAATCATTGGTTAAAATGTAATTTAAACTTGCTAGGGCACTTTTTCCTTTAAAGGTTATTATCCCCATATGAGAAACATCAAATAAACCACAATCTTCTCTCACTGCAAGATGTTCTTTTATCACTCCTGTTGGATATTGCACTGGAAGTAAATAACCCGCAAAGGGGACAATTTTACCATTTTCTTGGAGATGAACATCATACAAAGGTGTTTTTAATTCCATATTATCTAACTCCTATCATTTTTTAAAAATAAATAGAGCCAGCAAAAAACTGCTGCCTCTGTCATTGACCTGAAAGATTCTCCTTTTCAGGATTGCTTCTTTGGTGCTTACGCTTTCCAGAGTTTGTCCAAAACCAGTCCTTTTGCCTGAGAGTTCTTGCTGCACCTTCGGCCTTACATTTAAGTAATCTCTCCTGGTTTCTTCATCCATTTATTTTATATCTGTTTAAATTAATTTTAGCATAAATAGTTATATTATTGTAGGTTTAAAAGTCTTTATCAAGTGGAAAAATAAAGCTCTTTTTTTATGTTAAAATGTAATTGGTGAATACAGATGAATGATTTTTTAAAAGCTAAAGAATTACTGGTAGATGAGATAAATTTAGTAATGATTAAAGATAATGAAGTGTTAAAAAGTAAAGAAAAGGGAATTGCTTTTCTGTTTTCTTTAGCTGATAAAAATAGATATCAGGGATATAGTGTGGCTGATAAAATTGTAGGTAAAGCAGCTTCTTTTCTTTACAGCAGAATGCAGGTTAAAAATGTTTATGGTAAAACAATGAGCAAAAAGGCCATTGAAGTTTTAAAGAAGTATAATATTCATGTTGAATATCAAATACCGGTTGAAAACATTTATAATCGAACTTATACCGGGCTTTGTCCAATGGAGTTGACGGTTTTAAATATTGAAGAAAAAGAAGAGGCTTTTAAAGCTTTAAAAGATAAGATAAGTCAATAAAAAAAGGTGCAAGCACCTTAATAATCAAATTGTTTCAAGGTTAAATGATAACATTTAATCTTTTATGCAGGATCAATGATAAGCGATTCTTTAACATTGCTTATATTTTTATTTAAGGAATTATAAAGGTCAAAAGTTGCATTATTTTTAAAAAGACGACTTTAAAGTATATTTTGTACTATCAGATCTGTCAGAGATGTTTGTTTTTCCATCTGTTTTAAAAGTTGAAATTTTTCCTTCAGGTTAAGTTTCTTTTTCTTTTTTGTCATTAATAAGACTTGAAGTCTGATCTTTGTTTTTGTCAGGCTCAGTTATATCATCAAAGGTCTTTTTCATTGAATCATAGACGTTAGTGCTTGTGGTTTTGATAAATTCAGAAACATCATCTGATGTTTCCTTGAAAAAAGTTGAAACATCATCTTTTTTTTCTTTGAAATAATCTGAGGCTGAACTGAATATTTTATCTCTTTCTTGTTCAACTACATCAGTTATTACCTGTAATAGTCTTGAACCTACTTTCTTTGTTTCATCATCTAAAGCGAATAATTTTTTGATAATCTTAACATATTTTGCGATATCCATGGTAACAAAATCATAGAGCATTTCTACATCAGCATCATGTAAGATGTTGAAAAAATCATTGATAAATTTCTCACGCTGTTTCAGGTTGACATCTTTTAGAAAATTATTTAAAGCTGATTGAATCATAAGTGATTCATCAGTTACTTTTTCTGCTCTAATGAAATCATTCCCTTGAATTTTCCAACTGTGAGCAATGTGCTGTAGTATCAGCAGCTGATCAGATTCAACAATTATTTTTTTACAGGGTCTTTCAAAAATAAGACCAAAAACGCTGAATTCGGGTATGATTTTGACATATCGATCAATGGTATTTTCATATTGTTTCTGATCGAATAATTCATCGCTGATACCAGGCCCATCATTGTCATAAATCATAATTATGTTGTCTTGAATCTCTTTGTTGCATTTGCTGGCAGAGTAATAGGCCAGATTTCCACCTTTGGAATGACCACCAACATAAAATTTGCCAATATCTTTTGCTGTTTCATTTAAATATCTAATGGCCTGTCTTTGAGCACTGACTTCTTGATAACTCATTTGGAAATCTTCTTGCCATCCAACAAGGGTATCATCGGTACCGCAAAACGAAATATAAGTAATATCATCATCCATCACAATATGTACGGCACTGAACTGTTGAGTAGTTTCTTCATCAATGTTGTGTTCATAATATTTTAATCGGCAGTTTTTAAAACGCTCCGTTTCAGCCATATATTTTAAAACGATAGGTGCATTTGCGATAAGACTTTTGCTTTTTTCTAATTCTTCAATTGTATGACTTTCAAAAAAACAGTCAGCAGCTTGTTTTATCGTGACTTCCTTACCGCTATTGTCAACAATACCATCCAGGTTGGTATAGGAAATATAGGAAAACAATAAGTTATCTACAATATTGAATTTATCTTTGCTCATCGTTAAATCGCCACGCCATTTAATATAGTCAATCATGTTCATAATATGCACCTCTTTATATAATAATTCTAACTTTAAATTAATAATAATGAAAGATATTATTTGATATGATAAAATGATAATGGGAAAAGAAGTAGTTATGAAAAAGTTACTGATAGTTATCTTGTTAGCTTTATTATCAGGCTGTCATAAAGAGGTGACAGTCGATTTTATACTTGATGAGAAAGTAGTGTATAGTATTACTGAAATGGATGAAGTAGATATTTCAGCTTTAGAAAATAAAAAATATCGGGAAAATGAATACCAGATAAATGGCTGGTATTTTGAAGATGGTACGGAAGTCGATTTTTCTGCGTTGATTACTGAAAACAAAACAATAATTGCTGATTTTACAAAAATTTATAACGTCAGCTGGATGGCTGATGGTCAGCTGGCAAAGACTGAAAAAGTATTAGAGGGACAGGAAGTTATACCATATGAGTTACCTGCAATTGATAATTATCTTTTCAGAGGTTGGTTTGATAATGATGGCAAAAGCATTGATGAGTATGATAAATATCAGGGTAATGTAACTTTTATTGCTAAATTAGAATATACTCCTGAAAAATTAATTCTTTCTTATGATACAATCTATTTCAAAAATGCTTCATCTGGGATGAAAAGATTAGGAGTAGTTAATAATATGGGATATAAAGTCAAATTTACTTCTTCTGATCCTTCAATCGCAACTATTTATACTTATTATGAGACTTATGTGCGTGTCCATTCAGCTGGCACTTGTGTAATAAAATGCGAAACAGCAAGTGGAATTGTTAAATATGTTACGATTGTCGTTGGAGAATAATTGTTGAAAACTAACTTTAGAAGTGTTAAGATAATAACACTGATTGAAGGTTTAGCTCAGCTGGGAGAGCACTTGCTTGACGTGCAAGGGGTCAGGGGTTCAAGTCCCTTAATCTTCACCATTGAATTAAAAAAGCCTTATAAACAAAGGCTTTTTTAATTTTAGGGTGTTTTAGGTACTAATTTTAAGTAGTATTTTATCTAATTCTATGACCAGTTCATCCATTTTTGACTTGTAGAAGTGCGAATATAAAATATTGGAATGACAAAAAACAAATCCGATGTCTATTTTTTAAGATATATGAATAATGGAGAATATTGTTTATTATTTAAAGATAAAAAGCAAAAATGAGTGGAAATTATAGCTTTGAAAATAGTTTTAGATTTTATCAAACTTAATCAGTATAAAGGATAATAAGAATATAAACAGCTTGTGGAAAGTTTTCCTACTGTTTAAGGGTGATTTTTTAAATTGAAATAAAAAAGGTTCCAAACTCTAAAACAAGTCAAGGATTTAAAGTGTTCTTTACAAAGAATATATATATCAGGTAGCGAGATAAGGTGATAATGTGTTTATAAGAGCTAAAAAATATAAAAATTTTATAAGAAAGCAGATATCAGATAATTTAAAATAATATGGTTTTATCAATATTGAATGCAATGCTAAAACAAATTACAGGAAATATAAATACATGGCATTAGAACTAAATGACTTAGGTTTTGTAACCGATAATCCATCAAGTGCTGAAGCTATTGCTGCGGCGCATGAAAATTTAAGATTGGAAGCAAGAAAAGCCCAAAAGGTATTTGGTAGTTGTTTCTTAAATGTTGGCTTTTTGGCAGCATGTTTAAGAGATAACTATAACTACACAAGAGAAATGATGTTTTTAACAAAACCAAAATATGAACCAGTATTTGAGCCTAGTAATTCAACTCTTTCATTAATCGGAGATGCTGCTATCAAGATTAATCAGGCAGTGCCTAACTATTTCAATGAGGAAAACCTGAGAGATCTAACCGGTATTGAAGGTGGCAAGTAATGGATGCTAAAGAACTGCTGGAAAAAATCAAAGAAGAGTTCAGAAAAAGGTTTAAGGAAAAAGAAAGTTTTAGCGATTACAAGCAGGTACAAAGTTATGCTGTTGAAATAGCTGA
>JAAYOQ010000027.1 GCA_012520255.1 Erysipelotrichia bacterium
GACCATTGGAGGGACAATAATCAGTCCCTTTATTTGTTTTTTCATCAAATTTTACCAACAATATATAATTTTGAGGTCAAATGAAAACAGACCTTTTTAAAAAAAGTCTGTTTGTCAACAATCTGAGCGCATCGTCTGATGCGCAATTGTTTAAAGTGATTTTAAAAATCTTTCGAGTCTTTCAATAGCCTGTTTAATTTCATCTAATGAATAAGCGTAAGAAATTCTTACATATCCTTCTCCATCTTTACCAAAGGCACTGCCTGGAACAAGAGCTAAGTTCTCCTTATCCAATAAGGCTTCACAAAATTCATTTGAAGTCATATTAGTTGATTTAATAGAAGGAAAAACATAGAAAGCGCCTTCTGGTAGATGAGTTTTGAGTCCTATTCGATTTAATTCTTTAACAATGTAGTTTCTTCTTTGTTTAAAAGAAGTATACATTTCTTCAATATCTTTATCACCGTTTTTCGCTGCTGCGATAGCCGCAAATTGACTGGAAGTACAAGCACACATAATGGTATATTGATGGATTTTATTAAACATCCTGATTAATTGTTTTTCTGCCAGGATATAACCAATTCTGTATCCTGTCATTGAGTATGCTTTAGAGAAACCATTGATAATAATGGTATTTTCTTTTAACTCCGGAATATTAGCTATACTAACATGTTTTTTATCATAGGTCAGTTCCGCATAAATTTCATCAGAAATTACTAAAATATTGTTTTCTTTAATTAAATCTACCAACTCCAGATAATCATCATACTCCATGATTCCACCAGTCGGATTTGACGGGAAGTTAATAACGATAGCTTTAGTCTTGTCAGTGATAGCTTTTTGAAGCTCTTCTCTTTTAAGTTTAAAGCCACTTTCTTCTTTCATAGTTAACTCAATAACTTTGCCCTTTGCCATTTCAACAATTGGAGCATAAGCGACATAACTGGGAGTAGGTAAGATAACTTCATCACCTTCATTTAAAAGAGCTCTTAAAACAATATCAATTGCTTCAGAACCACCAACGGTAACCATGCATTCATCAGTTGGACTGTAATTTAAGTCAAATCTTCGTAAATAGTAATTACAGATTTCCTGTCGCAATTCCAATAATCCTAAATTAGCAGTGTAGAAAGTTTTGCCATTTTTGATAGCATGCATAGCTGCTTCTCTAATATGGTAAGGAGTAATGAAGTCTGGTTCACCCACACCTAAAGAGATAACGCCTTCTTTACTGCTGGCGATATCGAAAAACTTTCTAATGCCACTTGGTGCCATTGCTTTTACCTGTTTATTAATTAATTCATCAAATATCATCATAATGTCATCAACAATCTTTCTGGTCTACCATTTTCTTTATTCAAAATTGCACCCATAATCTTATATTCCTTAAGTATGAACATAGTTTCAGTGTTGTTAACTCCTTCAATAGGAGCTAATCTATGAGCGACGAAATCAGCAATTTCACGCATTGTTGAACCGTTAATAATCAAAATAAATTCAGTTTTACCACTAACCAAATATAATGAATCGACTTCAGGATAACTGGCGATAATCTCAGCGATATGATCGTAGCCTGTATCTCTTTCTGGAGTGGCTGATACAGCTATCATTGCCTTAACAATTTCAGTATTAGCGTTGTCCCAGTTAATGATAGTGTGATAGCCGGCAATTACATTTTTTTCCTCACATTCTTTAATCTGATCGTTGATAGTCTTTTCATCAGTATTTAGTAAGGCGGCTAAGTCGGTTACCTCAATTCTGGCATTTTTCTCTAAAAGACTTAACATTTCTTTTAACATAATTACAATCTCCTTTTCATTGTGACTATTATATCATAATAATTAAATAATAGTTATTTTTTATGCTGTCCAAATATTAATCCAGTCAATTATTTTTAAAGATACAATCAGAGTCAATTTTTAGGTAGTATGGTATAATTAAAGCGGTGATATTTTATGCAGAATTATTTAAAAGGGTTAAATAAGCAACAGTTAAAAGCAACCACCACAACCAGTAAATATGTCAGAGTAGTAGCTGGGGCGGGAAGCGGGAAAACTAGAGTTCTCACTAGTAGAATTGTTTTTTTAATTAAAGAATTTGGAATTGACCCTAAGAAAATTCTAGCCATCACTTTCACCAACAAAGCGGCCAATGAGATGAAACAAAGGATTGAAAAGCAACTGGATGGAACTTCATTGGGTGCTCATATTTCAACCATTCACTCTTTTGCGGTCAGGTTTTTAAGAAGTGAAATAAAAAGAATCAATTATCCTTCCAATTTTCAGATATTGGATGTTGCTGATCAGAAATCAATTTTAAATGAGGCTTACCAGCTTTTTGAAATTGATAAAAAAGATTTTAATGTCAATTCAACATTGGATTATATAGCCAATAATAAAGTAGCTGGGATTTCTTATGAGGCAGCTATGCAAAGAGCCTTTAGCCATTACTATGAAATGTTAGCCAAAATATATAAATATTACTTAGAAAGATGTCATCAGATGTATGGCTTGGATTTTGATGATTTACTTTTGTTTACCAATAAAATACTGAAGGATAATCCTGATGTTAGAGATAAATGGCAAAAGAGATTTGAGTATATTCTAGTTGATGAGTTTCAAGATATTGATAATGTCCAATATGAAATGATTGAACTTTTATGTAATGAGTCAACTAGTGTTTTTGTGGTCGGTGATCCTGATCAGACAATTTATACTTGGCGAGGTGCCAATATTAATATCATTATGGATTTTGAAAAACATTTTGAAGGTACTGAAACAATATTTTTAAATCAGAACTACCGTTCAACTAAAAACATTTTAAATGGAGCTAACAGTGTAATTGCCTATAACAGAAATCGTTTAGAAAAAGATTTGTTTACAGAAAACATTTCAGGGCAGAAAATTGTACATTTTACTGCTGCAAGTGCTGAATCAGAAGCTGAATTTGTAGTTAGGAAAATCTTCGAGTTGGAAAAAGAGGGTGTGGAGTATCATGACATTGCGATTTTATATCGCAGTTCTTATCTTTCAAGAGCAATAGAAAAACAATTGGTAAATGTCAAAATCCCTTATATCTTATATGGTGGAGTAAGGTTCTATGACCGCGCTGAAATTAAAGACATGTTGTCATATTTTAGAATGCTGACAACTCAGGACGATTTATCGTTTAAAAGAATCGTTAATACTCCAAAAAGAGGAATCGGTAAGAAATCGGTTGACGATTTGTTTGATGTAGCCAGAAGCAATGGCTTAACAATGCTTGAGGCCATTGACCTGTTTGAAGGTCCAGCCAGAAAGAAACTGCATGCTTTTAAAGAAATGATTGAAGACTGGAATAAAAGGGCTGAAAAAATGAATGTCGAAGAAATATTCCAGATGCTATTTGATGAAAGTGGTTATCGGATATCTTTAGAGTTAAGTAAAGATCCGTTTGATGCAGAAAGATTGGAAAACGTTAAAGAATTAATGAATGATATTGTGGCTTTTAAAAACAAAAATCCTGAAGCAACCTTAGATGATTATTTAAACAATGTCAGTTTATATTCTGATATTCAAGCTGATAAAAGTGGAAGATTTGTTTCTTTGATGACAATTCATGGGGCTAAGGGACTGGAGTTTGATAACGTCTTTATTATCGGCATGTCGGAATATGTCTTTCCATCAGCAAAAACACTTGATGAAGGAATAAGTGGTCTGGAAGAGGAAAGAAGACTGGCTTATGTTGCTTTTACCAGAGCAAAAAAACGTTTATACTTAACTGATAATCGTGATTTCTCTTATACTACCGCTATGTCTAAGGAGACAAGTAGATTTGTCAAAGAGATTGATGAGCAGTATGTTCAAAAATCAGGTTATTCTTCTTATACTCCAGTTAAGGAAACTGAAAAAGTATTCAATCCAGATGTATCTTTTACAATAACTGAAAAATCAAATATAAAAACCAGATACAAACCGGCAGACATTGTGGTACATGATTACTTCGGTGAGGGAGAAGTTATCTCAGTCAAAAATAATTTGTTTGCTAAAATAGCCTTTGAGTATCCTCATATGGTTAAAACATTAGTTATAACTACCCCTAAACTGCGCAAGAAAGGAGAGTAAAAATGTCAGAAATTGAAAATCGTATTCAACAGCTTAGAACCCTGTTGAATAAATACAACCATCAATATTTTGTTTTGGATAATCCCTCTGTTTCAGATTATGAGTATGATATGTTACTTAAGGAACTTAAAGAGTTGGAAGAAGCTCATCCAGAGTTTTTTGATATTAATTCACCAACCAATAGAGTTGGTGGCTACATTTCAAGTGGTTTTGAGAAGGTTGTTCATCAGGTCAATATGCTTTCTTTAGGCAACAGCTACAACAAAGAAGACATTTTAACTTTCCATAATCGCATCATCAGTGAAATTAAAGAAGTTGAATATGTTGTGGAATTAAAAATTGATGGTCTGGCGATGTCACTGATTTATGAAAATGGCAAATTCGTCAAAGCCGTTACTAGAGGTGATGGAGTGACGGGAGAAGATGTTACCAGTAATGTCAGAACCATTCGTTCAATTCCGATGGAAATAGAGTATCAGGGTCGTTTAGATGTCCGTGGGGAAATTTATATGCCTAAGGCTGTTTTTGAAAGAATAAATAAGGAAAGAAAAGAAAAAGTCGAACCCTTGTTTGCCAATCCAAGAAATGGTGCGGCAGGATCTATCAGACAATTAGATTCAGCTATTGCTGCCAAAAGAGGTCTGGAAGCTTTTTGGTACCACTTACCAGAAGCTTTAGATATGGGAATAGATAGCCATCAGAATGCTTTGATATTTTTAGAAAAACAAGGTTTTAAAGTTAACCAATTAAGATTTGTCAGTAAAGATATAAATGAAGTTTGGAATTTTATCAAAGAAATAGCTGAAAAAAGAGATGATTTACCATATGAAATTGATGGAATGGTAATCAAAGTAAATGATTTAAGAACCCAGGTAAATTTAGGCTATACAGCTAAATATCCTAAATGGGCAATTGCCTATAAATATCCTGCTCAGCAGGCTGTTACTAAAGTATTAGATATCTATTGTACAGTTGGAAGGACAGGCAAGGTAACTCCTAATGCTCGTTTTAAGCCTGTTTCTGTAGCTCAGACAACTGTTGAGTATGCAACACTGCATAACGCTGATTTTATTAAAGAAAAGGATATCAGAGTTGGCGATGAGGTAGTTATCCATAAAGCTGGAGATATCATTCCTGAAGTAATTAAGGTGGTCTTAGAAAAAAGAGAAGAGGGCTCAGAACCATTTAAGTTTCCTGAAAACTGTCCGGTCTGCAAAGAAAAACTTCATCGTTATTTAGATGGCGTTGATTATTTTTGTCAAAATATCGATTGTCCAGCAGTCATAGTTACCAGCATTACTCATTTTGGCAGCCGTGATGCCATGAACATTGAAGGTTTAGGAGAAAAAACGGTAGAAGTTTTCCACAAGGAAGGATTATTGAATAATGTAGAAGATATCTATCTTTTGAAAAATCACAAAGAAACTATCATCAGGATAGAAAAAATGGGAGAAAAATCTTTTGGAAATTTAGTCAATGCCATTGAAAATAGCAAGAAAAATAATTTAGATAAGTTAATCTTTGGTCTGGGAATTAAACATATTGGAGCTAAGGCAGCCCTTACTTTGGCTAAGCATTTTAAGACTATGGATAATCTGATGCAGGCCACAATGGAAGATCTGACTTTAATTTATGAGGTTGGTGAAGTCATGGCTGATAGTGTAGTTTCCTTTTTCCAGGATGACAACAATGTAAAGTTAATCAAAAGCTTAAAAGAACATGGTATTAATATGAAGTATATTTCTTCAGAAATATATACCAGTATCTTTACTAATAAAACAGTCGTCTTGACTGGAACGTTAACTAATTTAACCAGAAATCAAGCAACAGAATATTTAAACAGGTTACAAGCCAAGGTCACAGGTTCGGTTTCTAAGAGTACAGATTATCTTATTTATGGAGCTGATGCTGGAAGCAAGTATAACAGGGCTGTAGAATTAAATGTAGAATTATTGACTGAACAGGATTTGCTGGATGAACTAATTAAAGTCGGGTTATTGCAACAATAAGAATTTGTAGTAAAATAGATATGTTAGCAGGTGATTAAAAATGACAGATGAAAAAGTGAAGTTTGAAACAGATGAAGAAAAGACAACTAAAAATGATGAGGAAATTATTTCAGAGCCAGATTTTTTAGTAGATGATGATACTATTGCTTTTGAAGAAGTTAAAATTGATTTAGATTTACAACAACCGGAAGAAGTTTTAGAAACAACATCTTCAAAAGAAGAACAGGTTGATTTACAGCAACCTTCAAGTGATGATGAATTATTTTTGGGATTGTCTTCTTCGGCTGAAGAGGGTGATACAATAGTTTTTGATAAAGTTGAAGGTGAATCATCTTTAGAAGATAAAAAAGAAATGCTGGAAATAAAAACAGAAGAGAAAGAAAAAGACATGACAAAAAAGAAAGTGGCAAAACAGCCAAGAAAGATAAAAAGAAAAAAGAAAACTAAACTGGGATTTAACTGGTTTTTCTGGATCAGTCTGATTATTATCTCTATCCCTGTTGTTTACTTTGTTTCTTTATTAGTTGAAGCCAGTAAAGTAAGCCATCTTCCTATTCTGGGAGAAAGAATCAAAAACACCATTGTCTATACAATTAATGGCAGTGATGTTGATTATATTGCTGATGCAGTAAAACAATTAGAAGGTGTTGAAAATGCGGAAATTAACCTGATTGTTGAAACACTAAGAATAACTGTTGATGTAAATGATGAATATTCTGAAGAACAGATAGAAGAGTTGATTTTAAGTATTTATACCATTGTTGATGAAAGGATTCCTATAGCTACTTATTTCACTAGAGATGGCGATTATAAGCAATATGATTTAGATATCATGGCTTACAATGACATTAATAGTGAAGAGTTGATAATTATTAATTTAATTAAAAATGGAAGTATGGAAGAGTATTCAATCCAAGTCTTGTCAAGACCGGTAAATCCAGAATTAGTTGATAGATTAAAAGAAGAACAAAAGCCAAAAGAAGATGGTTCTGAAACAGAAGGTGAATATGATCCAGAAGCAGAAGGAGAATATGATCCTGAAACTGATTTGGAAATTGATCCTGAAACCGAAGATGTTTATTAAATATGTTGGTAAAAAATCAGATAATAGAAGGTAAATGTACAGACTATACTTATAATGGACTAGGTGTCGTTAAATATGACACCTTTTGTATATTTGTGAAGGATATGGCTATTGATGAAGTTGGTCAGATTAAAATCACAGCTGTCAGAAAAGATTTTTGTTATGGTCGACTGTTGAAAATAATTGTCTCATCAAAGCATCGAACAGAGCCGAAGTGTCCGATTTCAAGACCCTGTGGAGGATGTCAAGTTCAACATCTTTCTTATCAGGAGCAATTATCATTTAAACGGAATCATGTTCAAAATACGATGGATAGAATTGGAAAACTAGATAAAAAGATTAACGAAGTTATTGGAAGTGAAAATCCATATTATTATCGTAACAAAGTAATCTTGCCGGTTTCTGTGGATAAAGATAATAATATGATTGTTGGTTTTTATCGCTATAATTCTAATATCATTATTCCTTTGGAAGAATGTTATCTACAATCCGATAAAGCAAATAGAGTAGTTAAAAAATTAAAGAAATTATTTGAAAAGAATAAATTACATAACCAGATTAGATACATTATGTTAAGAGATATGGAAAAAACCAGTGAGTTAATGGTAGTTATTGTTACATATCAAAAAGAGGTTGATTTAAAAGATGTGGTTAAAGAAGTTGTCAAATTTGAACCGACAATTAAATCGGTGATGCAAAATATCAATGGTAAAAGAACAAATGTAATTCTCTCAGATGAAAGTGTACTTTTATATGGAAGAAAGTATATTCAAGATGAGCTATGTGGTTTAACTTTTAATGTTTCTGCCCATTCTTTTTATCAGGTGAATAATTTTCAAACAGAAGTTTTATATAATACTGTAGTTTCATTAGCGAATCTATCTAAAGAAGATGTCGTATTAGATATGTATTGTGGAGTAGGTACCATAGGTTTGGTTTTAAGTAGATATTGTAAAGAGGTCATTGGTGTTGAAAAAGTAGAACAGGCAGTTATTGATGCTAGAGAAAATGCTAAGATAAATAATATTGATAATGCGACCTTCATTTGTGGAGATGTAGAAAAGGTTTCTAAAAAATTACTCAAGGAGGGCAAATGTTTTGACTGTATTATTGTTGACCCGCCAAGAAAGGGTTGTTCAAAAAAGACAATTCAAACTTTAATAGATTTAAATAGCAAAAAGATTATCTATGTTTCTTGCGATCCTTCAACCTTAGCAAGAGATTTAGCTTTATTAAAGCAACAGTATAATATAGAGATAATTCAACCTGTTGATATGTTTCCTCAGACTTATCA
>JAAYOQ010000028.1 GCA_012520255.1 Erysipelotrichia bacterium
AAGATGAAATATTTCAAACTGGATTCAGGTATCAAGGATTATGAAATCAGGTTAATGGAACTTAAAGATTTGGATAAGGTAGTTGAGATTTATAAAGAGGCCAGAGAATTTATGAGGGAAACTGGAAATCCACAGCAATGGAAAGATAATCATCCATCAATTGATTTAATAAAAAAGGATCTTGAAAATAAGACAGGTTATGTTGTAAAACTGAATAATAAAATAGTGGGAGTATTTGCCTTTATTTTGGGAGAGGATGTTACTTATAACCATATTGAAGGAAAATGGCTGAATAATTTTGCCTATGGAACAATTCATAGAATAGCTGGCAAAAAAGAAGCTAAAGGGATATTAAGCGCTGCGGTAAGCTATGGAAGCAGATTTACCAACAATATTAGAATTGATACTCATGAAGATAATAAAGTAATGCAACATGTACTTGATAAATTGAAATTTAAAAAATGTGGAATCATTTATCTGTTAGATGGTAACCCGCGTATTGCCTATCAAAAAGAAGTAGGCTAAAAAAGTGTTAAAAGGAGATTGCGATGATTAAAGGTTCTGATATGTCCAGTGTTTTAGAAATAGAACAAGCTGGAGGCAATTATTATCATCATGGAATAAAAAAAGATCCTCTACTAATTTTAAAGGATTGTGGCTTTAACTTAATCAGACTAAGAATCTGGAATGACCCTTATGATGAAGAAGGTAATCCTTATGGAGCTGGTAACTGTGATTTAGAAACGGTAAAAGCTTTATCTAAAAGATGTAAGCAGTATGGCTTAAAGATTCTTTTAAACTTTCACTACTCTGATTTTTGGGCTGATCCAGGAAAGCAGTTTGTTCCAAAGGCTTGGGAAAATTATAATTTAAAGCAATTAGAAAAAGCAGTTTATGTGTTTACTTATCAAACTTTAGCTGAGTTAAAAAAAGAAAACTTACAGCCAGATATTGTGGCGATTGGAAATGAAATAACTAATGGATTTTTATGGCCAATTGGTAAGGTGGATAATTTTTCTAATTTAGTAACCTTGTTAAATGCTGGAATTAAAGCTTGCAGGGATATTTTGCTATCAGCCAAGATAATGCTGCATTTAGATAATGGTGGTAATAATCAGCTATATGTCAATTGGTTTGATAAGTATTTTTTAAATGGTGGGTTAGATTTTGATTATATTGGTCTTAGCTATTACATGTTTTGGCACGGAACACTTGAAGATTTAAAAAACAATTTAAATGATTTAGCAAACAGATACAACAAAGAAATGATAGTAGCGGAAACTTCCTATGGTTTTACGATGGAAGATTATGATGAGTATGAAGAATTAGAAGAAAGAACAGGAATGATATTAAATCAGAAATTAATAGAATGTTTACCATTTGAAATCAGCAAACAAGGGCAATGTGAATATATAAAAACTTTGATGAAACTTATAGATTCAATTGATAAAGATTTGTGTAAAGGCTTTATTTATTGGGGAGCAGAAAGCATTCCAGTAAATGGTTGTGGTTGGGCTAATCAAACTGCCCTAAAATATATAAATGAAAATGGACCTGGTGGCAATAGTTGGGCTAATCAAGCCTTATTTGACTATGATGGCAACGCCTTGCCAATATTAGAAACGATAAAGGATTATAATTTTAAAAAGTAAAAATTATATGTTGGAAATAAAAAAGGCTTAATTAACGAATAATATACCTGAGTGTTTTAAATGCAAAAACAATTGATAACATCCGGTATCTTTATAGGTGACTCTAAATTTAAACCACTTTGATATTCCAATCATAGCTGGTATCTTTTCGTTATCATCAGTATCGGCAAAACAATGTAATCGTTTACATTTTTGGTTGCTTTACTAAAAAATATGGTTTATAATTGCTAATGGGTAAGATAAGTATAATAATCTTACGCTTTTTTTCGAAGGGAGAAAACAATGAAAAAATTTTTAATTATCGCTCTTACAGCAATGATGTTATTAGTATTCACTGGTTGTGATAAACCAAAAGAAGAAACATACAAAATTACTGTATGGGTAAGTGAATCTGAAGGAGTAAAAGAGTTAACAGAACAACAAATCGCTAGATTCTGTGAAGAAAATGGTGTAACTCTTGATGCTACAGTAGAAGGTATTTCAGAAGCTGACTCAGCTACTGTAATGATTACATCAGTTGAAGATGGCGCAGATATCTTCTGTTTCTCACAAGACCAGTTATCACGCTTAGTACAAGCAGGCGCTCTACAGGTTTTAGGAGAAGCAGCAAGTGCTACAGTTACTGAATTAAATGATGAAATTTCAGTAAAAGCTGCTACAGTTAATGGACAATTATATTGTTACCCATTAACAAGTGACAATGGTTACTTTATGTATTATGACAAGAGTGTTGTTAAAGAAGAACACTTAGATTCTCTAGAAGATATTATCGCTGACTGTGAAGCAGCTGGCAGATTATTCTCTATGGAATTAGAAACAAGTGCATGGTATAATGCATCATTCTTCTTTGCTACAGGTGCAGTAAGTGAATGGGTTACTGATGAATCAGGTGCATTCGTTTCAGTTAATGACACATTCAATTCTGAAGCTGGAATTATCGCTTTAAAGGGTATGCAGAAGTTATTAAAATCTCCAGTTTACAACTCATCTTCAAATGCTGCTGACTTCTCGGCTGCTATTCCAAGTGCTGTATTAATTTCTGGTACATGGGCAGTTAGCGATGTTAAAGCTGCATTAGGTGACAATTTTGGAGCAACAGATTTACCTTCATTTACAGTTGATGGTGTAGAATACCATTTAGGTTCTTTCTCAGGGAACAAATTAATGGGTGTTAAACCTCAGACTGATGCAAATAAAGCTGCATTATTACAGAAATTAGCTTTATACTTAACAAACGAAAAATGTCAGACTGAAAGATTTGAACTAAAAGGATGGGGTCCATCTAACTTAGCTGCTCAACAGTTAGACGCTGTTAAATCAGATATCGCATTAGCTGCATTAAATGCTCAAAATGCATACGCAACTCCACAGGGCCAGATTCATGGTTCATGGTGGAATATTGCCTTAGCTTATGCTACAAGTGCAAAAGAAGCTACTACTGATGCTGAATTACAGGCAGCATTAGATTCTTACAAACAAGCTATTGACGCATTATTTGCTTTAGATACCAGCGGATTAATCTTCGTTGGTGCATGGAACGGTTGGAATAATACTGATGATGCAATGAGAATGGAAAAAGATAATGAAACATTCACAATCACAGTAGAAGTTCCTGAATCTGATTACATGGGTGGTAGAATTGTAACTCCTGGTGAGTGGGATAATGACAAAGGTGTTACAGCTGTTACTGTTGGTGTTGAATTAATTCAACCAGCTGATGCAGAAGGTAACCCAGATAACAACATTATCTTCTTAGCTGCAGGAACTTATGAAGTAAGTTACAACGCAACTACTGGCGAAATCTCTATCGTTCAAAAGTAATTAATAATAATTAATTGTATGCAAAGCAGGTTGGGGTATTGTCTTCCAACCTGCTTGTTTATTATTTAAGGGAGGTTTGTATGAGTGAATACAAAGTAGAACGTATAAATCTTTTTGAGGACCTGAGTGATTTTGACTATTTGCGATTGAATAAATTTCAGGCACTACTATATAAATTCATTAAAGTTATTAGAGTGGTACCTAAATGGTTCTTAAATTTATTTGTATTAGTTGGAAAATATATCAAGAAATTCTTCACTTATATTAAAGATGAATTTGTTGATATATATACAACATTCGTCTATGGTGATTGGAAAACAAAAATGTCATTTTTTATAATGGGATTTGGTTCAATTGCTAGAGGGAAGGTATTAAGAGGAATTTTATTCTTAGTCTTTCAAGTTGTGTTTATCGTATATCTGTGTTTTGGCGGGATACACTGGTTATCGAAATTCAAAACACTTGGTGATACCAAAGCATCAACCGTCTATGATCCAAATCTGGATACCTATGTCAGAGTAGATGGTGATGATTCATTTAAAATTATGTTATACAGTTTGTTGACAATTATTTTTATTATTGCCTTTATTTGGACGTGGAGAACAAATGTCAAACAAAATAAAATAATGGAAGATATTCTTAAATCGGGTAAAAAACTTAAGAGTACCAAAGAGGATATTCAATCATTATTAGATGAACAATTTCACAAAACACTGTTAGCGATTCCACTTACTGGAATTATGACCTTTACCGTGTTCCCAATAATTTTTATGATATTGGTTGCTTTCACAAACTATGATGCAGCTCATGATGGATATTCAAACTTATTTACTTGGGTGGGATTGACTAACTTTAACGCTTTATTCAGTATGAATATAGGTTCGGATAACCTATCGTTTGCTTTTGGTGAAATATTATCATGGACATTAATTTGGGCTTTCTTTGCCACCTTCACAAACTATTTCTTAGGAATGTTTGTAGCTATTATGATTAATAAAAAGGGAATTAAGTTAAAAAAATTATGGAGAGGTATTTTAGTATTAACTAGTGCGGTTCCACAGTTTGTTTCTTTACTTTATATTTCTAAGATGTTTGCCAACAATGGATTGGCAAATGGATTGTTGATGGAATGGGGCTTTATCAAGAACATTTCAGGAATTATTAAATTCTGGGGAGTTAAAGAAATTGCCAGAACAATGGTTATTATCGTTAATGTTTGGATTGGTATTCCGTATACAATGTTGATTTGTACAGGTATCCTGATGAATATACCAAAGGATTTATATGAATCATCTCAAATTGATGGAGCTACAGCTTTTCAACAATTTGTTAAAATTACAATGCCTTATATGCTATTTGTAACAGGTCCATATTTATTAACCAGTTTTATTGGAAATATCAACAACTTTAATGTTATCTATTTATTGACCGGTGGAGGACCAAGCAATCCTGCGTTACTGACAAGCGGTGGTTCAGCTGGTGATACAGACTTATTGATAACCTGGTTATTTAATTTAACAACAGGTGCAGAAAGTAAATATTATTTAGCTGCAGTAATAGGCATTATGATTTTCGTAGTAGTATCATCAATTTCGGTTGTTGTCTATAATGTAATGCCTTCAACTAAAAACGAGGAGGATTTTTCATAATGGCAGAAAAACAAAAGAGACATATGAGTCAAAAACTAAAGAATAAGTTGTCAAATGGATTAATTTATACAGTTCTTATTGTTGTTTCAGTTATCTGGTTATTCCCATTTTTCTGCTTAGTGTGTGAATCATTCAGATGTGAATCAACTCATCAGGTAGGTTATATTATCCCTAAAGTATGGGGTTTTGATAACTACATTAATTTATTTACGAAAACAGATTTCTTAATATGGTATAAAAATACTTTCATTATTGCGGTATTTGTCTCAGTAATTCAGACTATCATGGTACTGACAATGAGTTATACTTTGTCAAGACTTCGCTTCAAAGGAAGAAAGAGCTTGATGAATATAATGCTTATTTTGGGAATGTTCCCTGGATTTATTACAATGATTGTTTTATATAAAATATTAAGTGGTATGGGATTAACGGGAGCCAATTCTGTTCCTGGATTAATTCTAGTTTATACGGCTAGCAGTGCAATGGGGTACTATGTATCTAAGGGGTTCTTTGATACGATATCTCGTTCGCTAGATGAGGCAGCAAGAATTGATGGCGCTACACGTTTCCAAGTACTGACAAAAGTTATTATGCCTCTATCTAAACCAATCGTAATTTATACCATTTTAACTGCTTTCATGGCACCTTGGGGTGACTTTATGTTTGCAAAATATATTGCACACAATACCAGCAGGGGAATGAATGTAGCAGTTGGTTTACAGAATATGATTTCTACACCATCATCATTAACAGCGAACTATACAATGTTCTGTGCTGGTGGTGTGTTAGTAGCGGTACCAATCACGATATTATTTATGTCACTACAAAAATATTATGTTGAAGGTGTAACCGGTGGAGCAGTGAAAGGATAAAAATTATGGCAAGAGTAAAATTAACTAATGTAAAAAAAGTTTATGATAATAAAGTAGTTGCAGTTCAAGATTTCAATCTTGATATTGCCGATAAAGAATTTGTAGTATTTGTAGGACCATCAGGATGTGGCAAATCAACTACCTTAAGAATGGTAGCGGGATTAGAAGAAATTTCTGAAGGTACTATTGAAATTGATGATGTTGTAGTCAATGACTTACAACCTAAGGATAGAGATATTTCGATGGTTTTCCAAAACTATGCATTATATCCTCATTTAACAGTGTTTGAGAATATTGCTTTTCCTTTAAGATTGAGGAAATTACCTCAGCAGGAAGTATTTGAAAAAGTAACTGAAGCAGCTGAAATCTTAGGCATTACAGAGTATCTGAATAGAAAGCCTAGAGCTTTATCTGGTGGGCAAAGACAGCGTGTCGCAATCGGTAGAGCAATGGTACGTCATCCGAAAGTATTTTTGATGGATGAGCCTTTAAGTAACTTAGATGCTAAATTACGTAATCAGATGCGTGCCGAAATCATTTTGCTGAGGAAAAGAATTGATACAACATTTATTTATGTTACCCATGACCAAACGGAAGCTATGACTTTAGGTGATAGAATTGTCATTATGAAAGATGGTTTTATTATGCAGGTTGGTACTCCTGATGAAGTGTTTGATCATCCAGATAATCTGTTTGTAGCTGAATTTATCGGGGCACCTAAAATGAACACTTTTAAAACCAACCTTGTTATCGAAGATGGTGAATATTATGTAACTCCATTTGGTGCTAAAATCCTGGTTGATGGTGAAAAAGGAGAACAATTAAAGAAATTAAATGTAGAACCTCAAGAAATTATTTTAGGGGTTAGACCTGAACATATTATTTTAGCTAAGGAAAATGAAGGAATTAAATGTACAGTAATGGTTAATGAAATGATGGGTTCTGAACTTCATCTTCATACTACGACAGATGATGATACACATCTGATTGTAAGAGTTCCAACTATTGGTTTAACTCATAAACAAAGAAACGATCTTCAGGCAGGTCATGATTTCTATATCACTTTCCAAGGAAAAGTAATGCATTTATTTGATGTTGAAACAGAAAACAACTTATTAAAATAGCTGTTGAAAGATGATAAAAAAGAAGCGAAATATAAAAATTCGCTTCTTTTTGATAAGTGTCAGATGAATGTATTATAATAAAAAAATTTAAATAAGTGTAAACATAAAATATACAAACGCTTTGTTCAAGTGTTTTATAGTTGTAACTTTTAAGTGAGGTGTAAATGATGTTAGATAAAATTTTAAAAAAGATTTCAAAACATTTTATTCTGATAGAAAAAGAAAATGAAGAATTTAAGTTTTTACAATTAAATGGTATGAATTTTACCAACAGCAGTTATTATGCTGAAGGGCTTGGAAATATAGGAATAATGAGAGTAGTTGATGATAAAGGGATGATGAAGATGAGTAGTCTGATTATCAATCCATTTGAAATTGATGGGCCAATGTTATCTTATGATCATATCATGATGATGGAAAATAACATCTTATTTTTAGAGCCTATTAATACAACTGTTAATAATTCTTTTGATTGTTCTGGCATAAAAAAAGTAGCTGATAAATATGATGAAATCATAGAAAACAATCCTCAAAAACACCATTGGTATGATAATTTGAGGATGGAGGGAACAATCTTCAAAAAATCTGCCAAGACAGAATTAATCGAGGAAATGATTGATGAATATTATAATGTATATTTAAAATCTTTATTAAAGAGTGATAAATGTGATATTAATCTAAAAAAAGAAAAAGCTGCTGCCTATTCAAATGGTTTGATTGAAAACGGTGGTCCGGCAACAGACCCGTTTATTCAAGCCCATGGCAAAGAAAAAACAAAAGAGTTTTTTGAACAGTTATTATTTGGAGTGTGAAAGGCTTTTTTTAAAAAAGTCTTTTTATTTTAATATAACACTTGTTTGAGGTCCTATTGTTAAATTGTCTCCTTCAAGTTTAGCATCTGATTGACCGATATAATCACAGATTTCTGATATTTCTAAAGAAGGATACAAACTTAGATCAAGAATTTTTTCTTGTTGTCCGGTATTATGAATCAGATAAGTTGTTTCCCCTTGATAAGTGATTGTAAAACCACCTACAAAAGTGCCAATAAAGTTAATACTTTCGTAATCACCTCTAGCGATCTGTGGATATTTATTTCTTAAATCTATCAGTTTGCGATAATGATGAAACAAGCTGTTTTTATCTTTTAGATGAGAAGCAACAGTACCATTGGTCTGTTTTTGGCTATCATATGTAGTTCCAATCGGATCTTTGATGGTATCCTTATCGCCCCATAACATTGCCAGACGTCTATTGGCATCAGTATTAGCTGTACCTCTGGTTCCTTTCATACCTATTTCTTCGCCATAATAAATAAATGGAGAACCTGAACATAAGAGATAGAGATTTGCGGCCATATAGCTGAACTTATTAGCCATCATCAGGTATCCAGCACTTCTATCCATGTCATGATTAGAAATAAACGGAATATACATAGCATCAGGATTAACATTTTTTATTTTATCTAAATAACTGTCGACATAAGTAGTGAAAACGTTACAGTTTCCTCCTTTGGCAGCAACTGCAATTGCTCCTTCTGTTTGAGATGTTTGAAAATTAAAACAGTTTAATTCTGTAACATATTGAAGAGTTTCAATATCGTTGCTCCAAACTTCGCCAACAACATAAATGTCAGGTTTAATAGCTTTTAATTCACCCATAAACCAATTCCAGAATTCAACAGAAGAAGGGTTGTCTCTGAAATAGATATATTTAGCTGCATCAAATCTAAATCCATCAACTCCTAAATCCAGATAGTATTTGGCAATTTTTAGAATTTCGTCCTTGACAAGGACGTTATCAAAATTTAATTCTGGCATAACATTAGAGAAATTACACTCATAATAATGATCAGTTGCAGGAATAGCATTATATACTCGACCATTGACCTTAGTATCTTTGGTTACATAGGTATAGAAGTCGTAATAGATGTTTAAGGTGTTATTTGACTGTTGAGCAGCTACAAAATTTCTAAACCAGTCATGCTCAGAAGAGGTATGATTGACTACTAAATCCAAAATAATTTTTACATTTCTTTGATGACATAAATCAATCAATTCTTTTAAATCATCCATTGTTCCGAATTGCGGATCAATCTGATAGTAATCAATAGCATCGTATTTATGATAGCTGTTAGACAGAAAGATTGGTGAAAGCCATATCCCTTGAACTCCTAAAGATTTTTTTGAATTAGCATTACCATCATTTAAGTAATCAAAGCGGTTAATAATGCCTCTTAAATCACCAATACCATCATTGTCAGAGTCAGAAAATGATCCAACAAAGATCTGATAAAAAACGCGATAATTGTCGTCAACAGTATCTTTTGTTTTAGCAGTACAGCCAAATAATAAGGTAATAAGTAGTGTCATAATTATTAATTTCTTTTTCATTTTATTTTTCTCCTTGCTCACTGAATGTCAATCTAGCATTGTCGATTTTCCCCCAAGCGCCATTATTAGCGCCAAAACATTTTACATATATTCCAACTTCAATAGTTGAAACACCATCATATTCAATGTTTTGGATAGTAGCTTCCTGCCAACTATTGTAAACAGTGATATTCAATGGAGCACTGTATTTAACTTCTCCATTTATTTTAACATAAGCATAGATGTTTGTGTTTCCTCCATCACCACCCATAATAGAAATAGAGTAATCATAGAAACCTTTTTCCAAATGACTAATATTCTGTTGTAAAGAAAATTCCACAGAATCAAGTGTTTTTGACCAGAAGTGAAAGTGTTTATGACCATCTGATGAATCAGACACTTTGTCTTCAACATATAATTCATCAATTCGATTATTGTGAATCAGCTGCCAACTGTCAGGAATTTTTGTTCCATGTTCATCTTCTTCAAAAGAAGGATTTGATAGCAAGTTTCTTTTGACAATGAAGACATGACAGGATGCTTTTAAACCGTCGGCTATTCCTTCAATAGTATATTTACCTGGTTTTGAAGAATCGACTAGATTAAGTTGTTCACTTTGCCAAAGAACATCAACTTCTTTTTTAGAATTATCATTCATTATTGCGAGAACTTTATCAGGCAAAATGACTGTTGAATACAAATCAAAATTAAGATAAATATCTTCAATATTATCAGCGATTATCTCAATTTCATTACCAATTTTAACTAGTTGAAATACTTTTAACGATTCTAGAGGTTTACCGGCAGCATCAAACATTGCCTGATTATCAACTGCACAACCACCATAATACTGACCGGCATCATATGGATCATAGCTGCTGGCAAAAGAAGAGGCCCATCCTGATCCATATTTTTCCCACAGTTCACTGTTAGTCTGATAACTTTTTCGACCGACAGAAATCCATGTTCCTTCCCAGTAGCAGATACCAATGCCATTAACGGTTTTATTTACGATAGTATCGATTAAATCAATTATAGCATTTGTCTGTCCCTGAATTGAGTAAGGATAGTTTTTAGTTACGATACTTGCTTTAGAAATGGTATTACTGCTAAAGTCGCTATCTTCGATTGTGTAGGGATAAGAAGTTTCCATTACCATAACTTTTTTATTATAAGTTGTGGCTATCTCTGAAAGTGTTAAGGATAAATTATCTAAACTGCCATGCCAGAAAGGATAGTAGCTGCTGGCAAAGACATCATAATCTAAATTATAGTATTCTAACTTTTTGGCATAAGTCTGATAATTGCTGATTATTTCTGGATTGGTAAAATGAACAGCGATTAATGCTTTTGGAAATACTTCTCTAACAGCTTTAGCACCATTGCTCATTAAATGATAAATAATATTTATCCATATCGTCTCACCAGCCATGGCACTATTAGTTTCGTTACCTAATTGAACCATACCTACATCAACACCAGCCTGTTTTAGTTTTATTAGACAATCCTTAGTATATGAATATAAAGCTTGAGCTTTTTCTTCAATATTCATATTTTCCCAGGCTTTGGGAGCTTGCTGTTTGCCTGGATCAGCCCAAAAGTCGGAGTAATGGAAATTAACTATTAGTTTCATTCCATATTTATTGGCTCTTTTGCCAATTTTAATAGCATTATCAATATCACAGTTGCCTCCACCATAACCATTACCAGCTTCATCGTAGGGATTATTCCAGATTCTTACGCGAATATAATTTATTCCACTTTGAGCTAAGATTGCATAGACATCGGTTTCATTTCCCTGGAAATCAAAATATTTAACTCCACTATTTTCTAAAGCGATAACACAAGAGGTATCCATCGCCATGATGAAATCTTCCGGGATATTTTCAATTCTTCTTACATAGATATTATCAGAAGAAGTAACTAAATCAATCTTTTCTTTCTTTATTGCGGCACAACCTGAAAAACAAAAAAACAACAGATAAATTGTTATAATCATTAGAACATATCGCCTATTCATTCAGTTGCCTCCATCAAAAAATATTAACAATATTATTTTACATCATTTTGTCTTTATTAATAATATGTTTAGTCGATATTGTGGTAGAATAGGTGTGGAAAACATGAGGAATTATTATGAGTATTGATCGTAGTGCAGGTATTCTATTACCTATTTCTTCTTTACCATCAAATTATGGCATTGGGACTTTAGGTAAGGAAGCTTATAATTTTGTAGATTTTTTAGAAAAAAGTAAAATGAAATATTGGCAGATTCTACCAATTGGTCCTACCAGTTATGGTGATTCTCCTTATCAGAGTTTTTCCAGTTGTGCCTGTAATCCTTATTTTATTGATTTGGATATCTTAGTTGAAGAAGGTTTGCTGGAAAAAGAAGACTTGGAAGATTTAAAGGAGTTTAATCCTGCCTATGTGGAATACTGGTATATTTATGAAACCAGATTTGATATTTTAAGAAAAGCCTATAAAAGAGGTTTTCAAAAGGATAAAAAACCATTTAAAGCTTATTATCAGGAAAACAAAAGCTGGCTAGAGGATTACAGTCTGTATATGGCAGTAAAAAATCATTTTGGTATGGTTTCCTGGTTGGATTGGCCTGATGAAGAAATTCGTCTGAGAAAAAAAGAAGCCCTTGTCAAATATCGTGAGCTGCTGAAGGATGATATACAGTATTATCAATATTTACAGTATCTTTTTTATAAACAATACAGCAGATTGAGAAAATATGCTCATAGTAAAAATGTAAAGATTATTGGTGATTTACCAATTTATGTGGCTTTGGATTCAGCTGATGTCTGGGCAAATCCAAAACAGTTTCAATTAGATAGGAAAAACGTTCCTTTAGAAGTAGCAGGAGTACCACCAGACTATTTTTCAGAAGATGGTCAATTGTGGGGAAATCCTTTGTATGATTGGGATGTGATGAAAAAAGATGACTATAAGTTTTGGAAAGAAAGGGTAGAAGGCAACAGCAAATATTACGATGTCATCAGGATTGACCACTTTAGAGGCTTTGAGTCTTACTGGGCGGTTCCTTATGGTGATAAGACAGCTAGAAATGGTCGTTGGGTCAAGGGCCCAGATATGGATTTTGTTTCCGTATTAAGAGACTGGTTCTCTAATGTTGAATTTATCGCTGAAGATTTAGGCGTTATTTCTGATGAAGTAAACGAAATGCTGGCTAAATCTACTTTTCCAGGAATGAGAGTTTTAGAGTTTGGAATGGATCCAAAGGGAGCAAGTTATCATACTCCATTTAATCATATTGAAAATTGTGTCTGTTATATTTCCACTCATGATAACTCACCGATTATGGGTTGGCGCGATAATGCCAGCAAAGCTGATGTCAAACATGCAATCAGGTATTTCAACCTCACTAAAAAAGAGGGTTTTAATTGGGGATTTATCAGAGGAGGAATGAATTCTGTAGCTAAACTGTTTATTGCTCAAATGCAGGACTATTTAGGTTTAGGAGAAGAAACAAGAACCAACTGTCCTGGCACTATTGGTGATAACTGGAAATGGCGTTTAGTAAAAGACCAGCTGACTGATGAACTGGCAGAAAAGATTGCTGGACTTGTTAAAATGTATGGTCGAGACTGACAGGGATATTTATTTACCAAACAATGGATTTAAGCTATAATTAAAATGTAAAAAGTCAAGGGAGGAGCACATATAATGGATCAAATATTAGGTTTGTTAACAGGCCAGCTGTTATCAAGCGATACTGTAAAAACAGTTTCTAAAAAGACAAATACAACTAAAGAAGAAACTGTTGGAGTTGTCAGTGAAGCTTTGCCAACATTGTTAACGGCTTTACTATCAACATCTAAACAATCTTCATCGAAATCAGGTGACGGCAATATTTTAACTACATTATTGTCACAGGCTGTTTCAACCAATGTTGAAGAAGAAGAGGATGAAGAAAAAGAAGAAGAAAAGAATCAACTGGGTTCTTCAATTCTGGACACAATTTTAGGCAATACAAAAACAGATTTGTTTAAAAACATAGCTGATAAAATCGGCTTAAAGAAAGAACAGGTAATGGCTATTCTGGTAGCCGTAGCCCCTATTTTATTAAAAAAGGTTGCTGGACTGATAAGTACAAATACATCTGATTCTTCCAAAGAATCCACTTCGACTAAGAAATCGACTTCAAAAAAGAAGTCAACTTCGAAAAAGAAAACAGGTGAAAAAGAAGAAGAGTTAGATGTAGCTGATATTCTATCTTCGTTAGTGACTCAAACATTGAGTGGTTCTTCGAAGAAAAAAGAAACCGATGATAAAGGTGCTTCAGATATCTTGTCATCAGTTGTAGAAAAGGCATTGGGTAATGATTCTGAAAAATCAGATAATGATTCAGATTTATTAGGAGAAGTAGCTTCGACATTATTGTCAGGCTTATTCTCGAAAAAGAAATAAAAAAGGAGACATATTATGGCAAAAAAACAAGAATTTGTTGCGACAAAGAGTGCAGGGCAAGGGCCTAGAAAAACTACCAAAGAAGAAAGAAGAGCTGGTGCTTCTGGTAAAAGAATAGCAGCTGTTATTTTCTGGCTAATCGCATTAGCATTTGAAATAGTCGCAATACTGGTACTTAACAAGACTATTTTCTTTAAACCTTTAACTACTGATTATATGTTGTATACATTAATTGGTCTGTTGGTTTTAGATTTAATTTTCGTTATTGTAGGTTCACAGTTCTGGAAAAGAGCTAATGACATTGATCCACCAAGTGCAAAGAACAAGTTAAAGTTCTTCTTATGGAATCAGATGGGACTGATTGCGAGTGTTATCTGTTTCTTTCCGATAGTTTTATTGTTATTAAGTAACAAAGATCTTGACGAAAAAACTAAGAAGATAGTATCTGCTGTGGCGGTTGTAGCATTATTAATAGGAAGTGTTACTTCTATTGATTTTAATCCAATGTCGGAAGAAGAAAGAATTGCTTTAGAAGAAGAAATTACAACTGAAGTATATTACACTACATTTGGTAAGAAATATCACACTCATTCAGATTGTCAGGCAATCGTGAATTCAAAAACGATTTATCATGGTCCAATTGCTGATGCTTTAGATGCAGGAAGGACAGAATTGTGTAAATTCTGTGCCGCAAGAGACGGTAAAGAGTAAAACATTTGTTAAAGGCAGAAAATTTCTGCCTTTTTTATTGTAAAATGAAGTAGAATTTGGTATAAATAAAGTAACAAGAAGATTCCGGAGGATAATAATATGGGAAAATACGTTGTTAGGAAAAAAGAAAATGGCGCTTCTTTCAACCTGGTTGCAGGCAATGGAGAAGTAATTGGTGTAAGTGAGTTCTATACAAGCGAAAATAATTGTTTAAACGGCATTGAATCAGTTAGAAGAAATGCTCCTGAAGCAAATGTCGAAGATCAGACAATAGCGGGATATGAAACTCTAAAACATCCAAAATTTGAAATTTTCAAAGACAAAAGAGGAGAATTCCGTTTCAGATTAAGAGCGAAAAATGGTGAAATTATCCTAGCTTCAGAAGGATATACCGCGAAAGCAAGTTGTAAAAATGGAATTGATTCTGTTGTCAGAAATTCTGACTCACCAGTAGTTTACAGGGAGGAGTAGAAAAGGAAGTTTAATCTTCCTTTTTTGTTAACACAATTTAATAACAGATAAAGCTAATGAAAATACAGCGAATTAGTGTTTTTGGTTGTGAAAAGAATTAAAAAATTAACAATTTTATGTTAAGATAATGCTATGAAGACATATCAATATATTTTTATTACAATCTATCTTCCATTGTTAGTGATGTATTTGTTTTCTAAAACAAGTGACAACTTTAAAAGAAGAGCGATAAACAAAATTACTTTAGCCTCACTATACCTGTTGTGTGGTTTGTATGCGTTCTTTTTGAAAGAAAAAAGTATACCACTTACAATCTTAATGGTAGCTATTACCTGTTCATACTTGGGAGATGTAATATTGTTGTGGAGTTTTAAAAAAGGCGGTTATGCCTTTATGTCAGGAAATATTCTATATTGTATTTATTTATTTATAATTCATTATCGTTATCATCTATGGCAACTTATTATCGTTGCGGTTTTTATATTGCTGCTTTATTCTCTCTATCGTTATTTTGTGAAAGCAGGAATTTTAGATTTGGGTGGTATGGAAGCATTTAACATGTACATGGTTTCAGTAATTTCACAAGGAGTGATGGGAACTGTAATGGCAACATTTACCACTATCGATACAAATAAGGTGTTGGGAGTAGGGTTACTGTTGTTTATGATTTCAGATTTCTTTATTTCTTTTCAGAATTTCTATGATAAGGAATCGAAATTGATTAAAAGGTGTAATTCAATCACCTATTTTACAGGAATGATGCTGATTGCCATATATGTTGGTTTATAAAGGAGGTTCTTTATGAAATATATATTTATTATTAATCCAGCCGCAGGAAAAGAAGATTCTGAAAGAGAACTTTTAAATCTGTTAAAAGAAAGAAAAGACTTTGATTTTGATGTTTATTATACTAAGAGTCAAAAAGATGCAACTTATTATATCAGAAAGTATCGTAAAGAAAATCCCGATGGCTATCTTTGTTTTGTTGCTTGTGGTGGAGATGGCACTGTTAACGAAGTAATTAATGGCATTTATGGGCTTGATAATGTAAGTTTCGGCATTTGGCCTTGTGGAAGTGGTAATGATTATGTCAAATATTTTGGTGGAGCGGATAATTTTTTGAGTCTTGATAAGCTATTAAATGGCCAAGAAATTAAGGTTGATGTAATGACAGTTGGAAAAATGCATTCAGTAAATGTGATAAATTTTGGTTTTGATTGTCATGTGGTTAGAACAATGGAAAAAGTAAAAACATGGCCAATTTTAAGTGGCAAGCATGCTTATACCGTAGGTGTTGCGGGTGCTGTTTTCAAGGGAAGAAAAAACTATGGCAGAATTATAGTTGATGGTGAGCTACTTAATCCAGAAGGTGAATACCTATTATGTACAATTGCCAACGGTTCATATGTCGGTGGCTCTTATAAATGTGCGCCAAAAAGTGTCGTTAACGATGGTCTGATGGAAGTATGTATGGCTAGATGCATGCCATTATTCAGGTTTATTTCCATTGTTGGAAAATACCAAAAGGGTTTGCATTTAGATGATGAGACAATGGCTGATGTTATAGTATATCGTCAGGCAAAGAAAGTTGAGATTATCTCCGATGAGGAAATGGACCTTTGTCTAGATGGTGAAATCATTGTTGGTAAGCATTTTATTATTGAAAATGAACATGAAGCAATTTCTTTTAGAGAATCAAAAGAATAAATAATAATTTTTTGATAAATTAAAAAATAATTATAATTATATAATAAATTTTAATAGCTAAATGATGGACTAAAAGTCCATTTTTAGGTTATAATGAAAGCACTTACATAACTGTGAAGGAAAAGGAGAAAGAGAAATAAAAATGAAAAAATTACTTACAGTATTAATGACAGTGATGTTAGTTCTTACAACTGCTGTTGGCTGTGGACCAAAAGAACCACCAGTAGAACAGTCAGAGATTCAAAAGATTATTGCTGAAGCTCAGACAATGACTTTAGAAGAACTAGCTCAAAAAGCTATTGAAGAATCAAATGGAGCAACATTCTATGGTTTAGGTAACTCAAGCCGTGGCAAAACAGCTTTACCACTGTTTATTGCTTATTTGCAGACAATTGATCCTTCATATACCTTGAACTTTGAATGGCAACAACCAAAAAGCAACAAGATTTTTGACCAGTTAAGTGCTGACTCATTAAAAGAAGTTGGAACGTTTGCTATGACATTGATTCAAGATGGTAACCAGATTGAAAGCAAGATGGTTCAAA
>JAAYOQ010000029.1 GCA_012520255.1 Erysipelotrichia bacterium
GCCACTGTACATATGAGCAAGCTCACATGCACCGTTCGACTTGCATGTATTAGGCACGCCGCCAGCGTTCATCCTGAGCCAGGATCAAACTCTCCGTTTGATATTAACTCTTTTTATTTTCTTTTTTCTGTTATCCGTAATATTTTATATTACTCTTTTTTTAAATTGACGTTGTGTTTTCTATCTGTCTTTCAAAGAACGATTGTTATCCGCATTTTTGCGGTAGCCTATTAATATTACCTTATCTAAAGTTTTTAGTCAACTGCTATTTTAACTTTTTTAGTTGACTTTTGAAAAATTTCAGTTGTAATCATACTTTTAATTTTTACAATTTATATAAAACCAAATAAAAAAACAAAAAGTAGTTATACAGCTGTTTCTTGAAATAATATTTATATAAATTTTCAATAATTTAGTTAATAGTGATTTTTGCTTTTTAAAGTAATGTATCCATAAAAGATTATCTTGTTATAATCTCATTTTTTAATCTATCAGCGATTCCCACTTTTTCATAATAGCATCAGTATTAAAATCGGCAGCTCTTTCGGCTGACTTTTTAGAATATTTATCATATAAATCTTTATCTTCTATTAATTTTAAAATACTATCTGCCATAGCATTTTCTTCAGCAGTCAATACTTGACTGTAGTCATATTTATAACCATCAAAAACTGGTATTAAAATTCCATATTCCGCATATTCTACTTCGGTACACTGATATTCTACATCTGTATCTGGTGCCAGTATCTCTCTTGGGCCAGATTTACAATCACTGGATACAACCGGAATCCCACAAGACATAGCTTCTACCAGAGCATTCGGAAAACCTTCAGACAAAGAAGACAAAACAAATATCTTAGATCTGGCAATATATTTATACGGATTATATTTGAAGCCTGATAAATAAACATAGTCTTTTAAATCTAAATCATTAACTAAACTTTGCAAGTATTCTCTCTTTTCTCCCTCGCCAAGTATTACCAACCTGGTATCCTTGTCAAAATCATTAATTTTTTTAAAAGCTCTTATCAAATGCCAGTGACCCTTAAATTTATCAAGTCTTCCTGCAGTGATAATTACTTTCTTATCAAATATATCTTTTTCATTACTTTCAAATGATTCATTTGCTTGTTTTTGAATATCTTTTAAATCATATGGATTATAAATTGTGACAAGTTTTTCATTTTTTATATTATAGTTTTTTTCCAAATCTATATTTATTAAATTTGAAACTCCAACAATTCTGTCAGCTTTATTATAATATTTTCTTATTAATTTTTTTTCAATGTCATTTGATTGAATTGAAAGAAAATTTCTAACAGAAATTATTACTCTGTCTTTTCTTTTGGTAAAAATATTTATTAAATTAGGTCCATTCAAAAAACTCAAACTAACATCTATGTTATATTCCTCTTTTATTTTTATTACTTTAAAATATCTTCTTATAAAATTTAATCTTTTCTTTATTGGATTATTGGTAGCTTTTAAATTAATATCGATTAATTTTCCAGAATAAGGATATTTTATTGAATCAGCATCAAATAAAATTAAAAATACATTATATTTTTCCTTAGAAAGACCTGAAGTAAGTCGAGAAACAACACGTTCAGTTCCCCCACCTTTAAGACTGGAAATAATAATAGCTACATTTTTCATTTAATCAACACTCCTGCTGTATATTAAAATAAATATTTTAACACATTTCATTTACTACAAATCTATATTTTCCTGATTTTTCATTTAAAAGAGAAGAAACATATTCGATTTCTATTATCATATCAATTCCTAAATATTTCTTTAATACTGTTTCAATATTTAATTCGTCTTGTTTTGAATAATTTGCTCCTTTTACTACTTTTGTTAGAACTTTCCCTTTTTCTTTTTGTATAATCTGGATCTGTTGTACATTATTCAATTGTGGAACAACAGTAGTTAAAGCTGTACCACTAACATATTTACCATCGGAAGAAACTATATAGTCAGTTATTCTTCCTTGAATAGATTCTAACTTCGGTAAACCTCTACCACACTTACAGGTTCGTTGTTTCGATATTGTACCTATATCACCAATTTCATATCTGATTATTGGCATAGCGGTATTTGTTAAATCAGTTATCAAAATCCTTCCTGCACATCCATCAGGTACTGGCTGATTATTATCATCAACTACTTCTAAATATATTCTGTCACTTGAAATATGCATGCCGTTATGCTCTTTACATTCACATGATATTAATCCCAGTTCTCGACATCCATACCTATTAAATACTTTACAGTTAAAATATTCTTCAATTTCCTTTCTTTGCCAATCATAAAGCATATCTGCTGATGTTATAATGCCTTTTGGCACATGATTGGGTTTTAAACCCATTTGTTTTACCGTATCAACATAGAAATATAAAGCTGATGCATAAGCAATTATAATTTCAGGTTTTTCCTTTTTCATCAATTTATAAATTGTTTTGATTGTGTCCTTGTCCCATCCAAAGGCATCAAAAACATACTCATTAAATAAAAACCTTTTTGCTTTTTCCTTTAAATGAGCAGATTGATCTCTTGAAGCACCCCAAAATTTAAAAACGGAAGATCCAAATTCCCAACCAGCCCATCTATCACTTCTTATTGTAGCAGCCAGCCCATAATCACGCATTACACTGTCTTGAAGTAATTTGACAGGTTTACCAGTAGAACCTCCTGAATAATTTTTTATCACCTTATTCTGGCATCTTGGATTGATTAAACTTTTATAATTATCAATTATTATTTTTTTAGTTAAAACTGGAAACTTATCCAGCATCTGTTTAGATGAAATTCCATCAGAAAATATTTCAGCACTTTCCTTTTTTAAATAATCGTAATATGGAACATTATCAACCGCTATTTTAAGAATGTTAGATAATTTTGTTTTTTGTAGATTCTCTATCTCTTCACAGGTTAAATATTGGTTTTTCTCTAATTCATTTAAAATCGGAAGAATTCTTCTTTCTTTATGGAGTCTATATCTTTTATTTAATACTTTTCTAATCAAGCCAACATCTCCTTTCACATTGCCTCGTTTATTTTAAACTTAATAATAATTTTTTATTTGCCTACTTTTAAAAAAATAATTTTTACCTGAGACATTTTTAAATGTTAGCAATTTAATATTTGATATCTCAAAAATCAAATCATAATTATTTTAAAGTTCGCATCTTCTTAATTGCCGGTTTTTACAAATATCTATAACTGATTATTTCCCTTTAATTTTATTTTAGTGCTTTTTAAATCTATCCATTCTCCCATTTTTAATTCCCACTCTTCTGGCTCTATTTTTCCACAACCGCCATCTGAATAAAAAGTAATTTCCCCAAAGTAAATGTCTCCATCATTTATATTATATAAATCTACTCTGCAAAAAACAAAAGGGGCTGCCAATATTTCGGCATATTCAATCATTTTTTCATAATTCACCGGTTTGCTCACAAGTGAAGGGTCAAATTTCTCTTTTGCTATTTTTATGGGGAGATAATTAAAATCTCTATCATATATATTTCTTTTAGAAGAAGGATTTTGAGATCCGTCATCAGCTGCAATACCCATTTCAACGATTAATAATTTTACCACACCATCAAAACATAAGAACTTATAATCTATTAAAGGTTTATTATCACTATTTTCTAATACTCTTTCTACAATAATTTTAGGTTCTATATTTTTATAATTCCATTCTCTTGATTGCTTAAAGTAATTTTGTCTTAACGATTGATTAAATTCTTTAATAAATTTTCTTTTATCAAATGGATTATTCCTATCCCACAATTTACTCGTCCCTGAACGATGATTAACTTTTATAAAAGCTTTGTCAGGTAAACTATCAAAGTTTATTTCTTCAGCACTATTATAAATACCATATACTTCATTCAGTATAGAGTCATTATCACAACTGATTTTACTTTTCACATAGTCCCTGACTAATATTTTATCAGAGCATTTCGTTAACAAAGGATCTCTATTATTCAGTTTTAGCCACCATATTTTTTCATTAAAAAGTTTAGGGTTTTTTAAATTTAAAGTTTTCCCGGTATTTTCTTTGTAATGAATCTTGGCATAAGTTTCATCACTTGCAGATGAAAACAATGTTGTCTTTATTCTATTAGCTATTAAGTAAAATTTTCTAACAATTTTATTTTTTCGTGATAAATTTCTTATTTTAATTTTTATTTTATGTATCATCTTGTTCCTCCTGTTGAAAAACTAAATCTGATTTACAAAAAAACTTTCTATGTATAAGTTTATTTTTTGATAAAATAAATCACTTATTCTCGTAATAGTTTTTCATATGATTGCTCAAACTTTGTTCTAATAGCATTAATTTCAAAATTTTCTTTAACTCTTTTTCTCATCAACGGATTTCTTGAATTTCCATATTTAGAAATTTTTTTCAGAGAAATTGCAATTGCTTCAGGATTTTTTATGGGTACAACATAACCATGCTCGCCTACAATTCTTGCTGAATCTCCTACATCTGTAACAATACAGTTTAATTCAGTTGCCATTGCTTCGCCAATAGAATTGGAAAAACTTTCTCCTATTGATGATGAAATGTAAACATCAGCTGCTGATAGATAATCTTTAATATTGCTCTTTGAACCTAATGGGTAGACAATATCATTCAAATTATTTTCAACAATTAAATCCATTAATTCTTTATTAGAATTTTCCAGTTGGTTTCCTATTAAAATCAATTTGATATTTGGTATTTTTTCTCTTGCCAAACTTATAGATTTAATTAATGTAGGATAATCTTTTTGAACATCCCATCTTCCTACACTAATAGCTACAAAATCATCTTGTGTGAATAACAATTCTTTTCTTAACTTGTTTCTTGATTGTAAATCAAAATATAGTAATTCCAAATCAAAGCCATTATCAATTACCTCTACTCTTTTTTTACAATATCCATAATCTAGATGAACATTTTTAGACTTGAAAGAATTAAATCTGATTAAATCAACTTTTCTTGAAATCAAACTATTTAATTTTACTACCAGAAGTGTTGTAAACTTATTGCTTTTTCTTTCTAAATTACTATGTCTGACATTCCAGATCAACTTCTTTTTACAAATTATTTTCGCAAAAATAAAAGCAAGCAAATCAGAGTGATATAACCACGAATCCACAAGATCTGCCTGATTTATTATTTTCTTTATTTTTTTAAATCGATTAAAGATATTATTACTGTTTATATTTAAACAATATACTTTATGTCCTTTTTCTCTAATTTTTTCAGCATAAAAATCTTCATTTTTTAATGAAATTATGATATGTTCTGTTTCTGTTTTCTGATTATTGGGTAAAATCTTGTAGAGCATGTTTTCTGCTCCACCTCTACCAAGATCATTAATTATATGAACTATCCTAATCATTAAAGATTCTTCCTGTACCAATCAATTGATTCTTCAATTCCTTGCTTAAATGACCATTGACAATCATAATCTAACATTTCTATAGCTTTGCTGACATCTGCATGGCTATGTTTTATATCTCCAGTTCGCTCAGGACCATAAAGTGGTTCAATTTCTTTGCCTAATTTCTCATTAATATGGTTATAAACATCTATCAGATATTCTCTTCCTCCTGAGGCTATATTGAAACATTCTCCAGCATATTTCGAAGAAGCTAAACAGGCTTTTAAGTTTGCCTCAATTACATTTTCTATGTAGGTGAAATCTCGAGATTGTTTACCATCACCATATATTGTAGGTCTTTTTTCCTGCATCAGCATGGAGATGAATTTAGGAATTACAGCTGCATATGGACCATCAGGATTTTGTCTTTTTCCAAAAACGTTGAAATATCTCAGACCATAAGTATCCAAACCATATAGCTTTGAATATAGTTTTGCATATTCTTCATCCACTCTTTTGGTTAAAGCATAAGGTGATAATAAATTTCCTTCGATACCTTCCTTTTTTGGAAGTGTAGCTTCATCACCATAGACTGAAGACGATGAAGCATAAACAAACTTTTTAACTTTGTTTTGTCTTGATGCTTCTAACATATTAAGTGTTCCTATGATATTAGTATGGGCATAAAAAACAGGCTGTTCAATCGATCTTGGCACTGATCCCCAAGCAGCTTGATTTAAAACATAATCTACTCCTTCTGTAGCTTTTAAACATGTTTCAAAATCCTTAATATCACCCTTAATAAACTGATAATCAGGATGATCTAAAAACATATCGACATTTTTTCTACTTCCTGTTGAAAGATCATCTAAACATCTAACTTTGTATCCCATTTCAAGTATTGCTTCGACCAGATTTGAACCAATAAATCCAGCTCCTCCTGTTACCAAAAAAACTGAATTATCAGGAAATTTTAAATTTTTATAAGCCATTATAACCTCCAATAATCATATCCAGCATCTTCAAAAGCTTGCTTATCCAGGATACCTTTAATATCAAACAACACTTTCCCTTCTTTTTTAAATAAGAAAGAAAGTTCTTCAGGTGTTTTACCAACAAATTCATTATGTGCTACAGCTATTACCACCGCATCCATATCTTTAATATCTTTTAATTCAACAAATTTTATCCCATAATGATTGAAAGCCTCTTTTTTATCGGCTTGTGGATCTACCACCACTGGATTTATTCCATATTCTTTTAATTCATTGATAATATCTATCACTCTAGTATTTCTTGTATCCGGACAGTTTTCTTTAAAAGTAAACCCTAAAATAGCAACTTTGGAATCCTTAACATTTTTACCTGTCAATAAAATCCTTTTTACTAAATTTTCAGCGACATATTTCCCCATGCCATCATTAATTTTTCTGCCTGCTAAAATCACCTGACTTGTGTAGTCATATTGCTGGGCTCTATATGTCAGGTAATATGGATCAACTCCAATACAATGTCCTCCAACTAATCCAGGAGAAAATTTTAGAAAGTTCCATTTCGTAGATGCTGCTTTTATTACTGCCTGAGTGTCAATCCCCATTTTATTAAAAATTATCGCCAACTCGTTCATAAAAGCAATATTAATATCTCTTTGAGAATTTTCAATTACTTTTGCTGCTTCAGCAACTTTTATTGATTCAGCCTTATAAACCCCGGCATCAACTACTATTTCATATACTTTTGCTATTGCATCTAAGGATTCTTCATCCATGCCCGAAACAACCTTTACTATTGTTTCTAACCTGTTAACTTTATCACCGGGATTAATTCTTTCGGGAGAATAGCCTACTTTAAAATCTACACCTACTACTAAACCAGATTCTTTTTCCAGAATAGGAATACATATTTCTTCTGTAACTCCAGGATAAACTGTAGATTCATAAACCACTATCGAACCCTTTGTAAGATTTTTTCCTAAAGTTTTAGAAGCAGATTCTAATGCTGTTAAATCTGGTACTTTATCTTCAGTAATCGGTGTTGGGACAGCTACAATATGAAATTTTGCCTTTCGTAAATCTTCGGGACAGGAAGTAAAAAAAACGTTTGTTTTTCTTAATTCTTCATCACCAACTTCCTTTGTTGGGTCAATTCCTGATTTATATAGCTCAATCTTTTCCTGATTATAGTCATAACCTATAACTGATATTCCTTTATTGGCAAAGGCAATAGCAATAGGTAAACCGACATAACCTAACCCTATTAAAGATAGTTTTTCTTCTTTTTTTTCTATTTTATCAGGTAAATTTCTAAACATGTTCCCTCCTGTATATTTGCTATAATATATCCTTAATTATACTAACACATTTATTTTAATAATAAAATATTTTTAATATGGCGATTAATTATAAAAGTAGTGCTGTGCTTCATCTAATCAAATAAAAAAACTGTGTTTTAGCTAAAGCTAGTTTCATCATCTTTTTTAAATGAATTCACAGTTTTCTTTGTTACAGTAATTCCATACCTTCCATAATTGATTTATTCACCTGTTTTACATCAAACTTATCTTTTGCAATATCCAGGGATCTATTTGCCATTTTCTCAACTACATTTTTGTTATTTATCAAGTATTTCATTTTTTCTACTAATGTATTTACATCTTTTATAGGAACAAGATACCCATTATCACCATCAATAACAGTTTCTCTACAACCCGGAGCATCTGTAGTAATAATAGCCCTGCTTACTGCCATTGCTTCAAGAACAGCTTTTGGTATACCTTCATGATAAGATGGTAACACAAAAATACTACACTGTTTTAGAAAAGGTCTGACATCCTGCTGTTCTCCGTAATATTCTACAATCCCTTGATTAATATATTCTTCAAGCTCTTCAGGTTGCAAAGCAGAAGGATTACTATCATAAGGACCTACGAGCATACATCTTACTTCAGGATATTCTTGCTTAACAGTTTTGCATGCTTTTAGATACTCCATAATTCCTTTATCTTTTAACAGTCTGCCTATAAATAAAAAAGCAGGTTTATCAGGTAAAGGTTCCGGTTTAAACTCATCAAGATTTACTCCAGAACCATTGATAAGAAGCACCTTTTCTGTTGGAAGCAGTCCATAATTAACAAGCACGCTGATATCATCATTATTTTGAAAAAAAACTTTTTTACTTGCTTGAAAAGCCAATCTGTAATAAATCTTCAAGATAGTTTTTACCACATAATTCTTAATTCCATGTCCTCGAAATATTGACCCTAAACCCGCTACCAAAGGATATACCTCTTTAATGCCGTTGGCTTTTGCTGCTAAACTTGCATATATTATTGTTTTTGCATGATACACAAATATCTTGTCAGGTTTTTCTTCCTTCATAAATCTTTTTAATTCTTTATACATTTTTAAATCATCCAAGGGGTTTAGTCCATTACGATCGACAAATATTTGCTTATATCTAATACCGTGTATCTCAAATTTGCTCGTCCATTCACTTTCTGATTCATGACCTAAAGCTATTACTGAGTGACCATGTTTAATAAAGTCTTTCATCATATCCATACGAAAGGAAAATAAAGATTTTGTATGACTGGAAATTACTGCTATTTTCATTTTATTTCCTTCCTTCTTTCTTGGTTTTTAAGTAAAACATATTTTTTTATAAGTAACATCTCATATTTATTAACAATATCTATAATAAAGATTTTTTTATCATTTTTATCTTTTTAAAAAAACATATCTCAATCTTCCCATAATTGATTTTACCATATTTCTTTCAAACAATAAATCAAACACCACGATAATTGTTAAAGAAACAAGTCCACAAATAATAGCTATTATTATCCAACTGAAAAAGCTTTCAATTTTATAAGACATTTTATAACAACTTAAAATTATCAACGAGCCTAAAAAGAACATTTTAAATATCCTGTATACCGTTGTTTTAATTTTGGTTTTCGTGACATAAGTTGGAATAAAATAAACTAAATCAATAACTCTGTATAAATTCGATATAATGGATGTAATCAAAATTCCAATCAATCCATATTTTGGTGTTAATATGATTCCTAAAACAATTATTATTAATGCTTGAATAATTGTTTGAACTTTTGTTTCCTTGTATAAACCTGCGGCATTAATTAGCATTTTTTGTGGTGTATAAACATTGAATAAAAAACCATTTAAAACAAATAAAGCCGCAACATCTGGCAAAATATAATTGGCATCGTGAACAGAACGTGTATATATCTTAATAAAAGGTAAAATCAGGATAAATGTTAATGAATATATAATCGTTATTAAATTATAATACGAAAATTCAAATTCATTATAAGCTTTTTTCAATGTATCTTTTTCTTTTTTAGCAATTATCTCGCCAAAAGAAGCAGCAAGATTATTGATAAAAATAGTTAATATATTATTTACCCCTAACATGACCATGTTGTAAATTGTATATATGCTGACATTAATTAAAGAAGAAAATACAGTTAATATGACATATGGAGATCCATTCTGAATAGCATCTAATAATCGCAAATAGAATGCATCCCATCTTTTATTCAACAATTCATTTTTGGGTTTTAAATTGAATTTTATGCCAACATAATTTTTCTTTACATAAATAATAAGCATAGCAGTTCTTACAACAACCGAAAATAGTGCAATCAACCTGACAATCAATATATTAAATTTCAAGTTTGAAAAGACCACAATAATAATAGTGTTTAAAATAACCCCAACAATCGATGCTATAGAAACAACATACGTTTTCTGATCAGCTGATAATAATGTTCTATATTTAGCTAAAGTGAAAAAATCAGAGACACCAATAAAGCCAATCGTCAATACCAGTAACGAAATTTCAAAAGAAGACATTATCGATGTTTCTACAATAAATGGATATATTATAGCCAGTATTATTACCAGAAGTAGAAACAATAATCCTGTTTTGTAATAAAAAACTTTAGTCGTAGAGACCACTTCATTAATTTTATGCTGATTTTTTTCTGCTAATGGTTTATATAGAGCAAAAACTGCTGCTGCAGTTAAACCAGCTTCTACAATGACGAAATAATTTATAAATTGTGTAATAGAGGATACTAGACCGTTGATTTCAGAGCCATAATTTAATAGCATTATTTTTGGAACAATGAAACCAGCTATCATTGTAATTATTGATAATGAAGCGGAAAAGAAAACATTAATAACAAACTTTTTAGTTCTACTCATTATATCCACCCCATAAATACAATAAAAAAACAATGAATTTAATTTCAAAATTATTGTAGTTTAATTTCTTATTTATTATATCACTTCGAAATACAACCCCATATTTTAGTATCTTATGGAATGTTGATATCCATATATATTTAATCATGTATAATTTTAATCCTCCCATATTTTATTTAAGGAGTAAATCCAAATATAAGTCTCAAAACAATTTTTTCCAAACGCTTTAACAGTCTCTTCTTAATTGTCTGTATTCTATTTTTCCTATTGTTTTAATGCCATCTTTAACAGCTTATTCAACTGAAATTAAATTTACAAAAATGAATACATTTTCTTTGCTGCTATTAATGTTGATTTGAAGTTTTCCTGGATAAAATTTTCAAGACAATATTTTAAATTAAATAAAACCCAGTAGCAATCCTGGGTTTTCCATACTTATTGATTTTGATTCATACTCCTCATGACTGCTCTAATTTGAGCTTCAGAAGGTTTTCGTCCCATTTGCATAAACATTGCTCGAATCATCTTTTCGTTAATTGGCGGATTTTCTTTTAACTGTTTTTCAAATGCTTTTCTTGTAAAATACCATCCGGCGAAAGCACCAATTACAGCACCAATAACTACATATAATAGAGACATCCAAAAATTCATAATTAATCCCTCTTTCTTCTATAACAATTGTAGCAAATAAATCAGTTTTTTCAAGTTAATATAAAAGAAAAAAGACCCGACAAGGTCTTTTTTGTCAAAGTTTGAAGACTATTCCCCTTCTATACAAGGTGGGTGTTCTGCATTTATTTTTAGGATTCCCATAAATTACAGGCCTTCACACCGATAAACGACATCCAAACTCCCAATATCTTCTGTGTCGGAAACGTATTGTCTTTGACAAATACATTATATAAGATTTTTTCTATTTTGTAAAAGTCCTTATTTATAACTGCCAAAAATTCCATATTCTAAATTATAATAAGCTTCTCTTTCTCTAACTGAATCCCGATAAGAAATTGTGATGTAAGCTTTAAAACCATCAATAGATATATCAATAATACAATTCTTATATGTTAATATCTCATCATTTTCTTTATAGTTTTTATAAGCTTTTTTTACTCTCATAATAGTCAGTATTTCAGCATTATTCAGTCTTCTGAAAGTATCTAATCTCTTTCTAAAATATAAATGCTGATTAATACTGGCTAAAACATAACTGCAACAAATCGAAACTACAGTTAATACCAAAAGAAAATATAGCGATACAAATCCTTTTTTATTGTGCATAGGCTATTGGATAAGTATAAAACTTACCATCCCTTTCATAGTCAATATAAATTATTCCAAAATGCTGATAAAAATAGACATTATCCACATCTTTCAAAAAGCAGATATAACCAGGTTGAGAAATAACATTAAAATTTACCAGTGAAATATGACATTCATTTTTTTCAGTGTTATAACTTATTTCATAACTATCCACTGAAATTATCTCATTAACAGCTAAAGTAAGTTGCATTTGATACAAACCTATTTCATCCTGATAAATATATATATCCTGGTGCATTATATCTGAAGTCATTTTTAATATCGGTACAGCTAAAGTAAAAAGAAAGGAAACAATAAATAAAGTAAGCACTAGTTCGATAAGGCTATATCCACAGGAAGTTCGATTGGACAATAGATCTTGAATCTTTCGATGTTTCGCCAATATTTATTCATATCCTTTGCTTCTGGCAATTTTGCAACTCTATTTTTCAGCATTACGACATTTATCAATATCATTACTGCCATAGTTATAGCCATCATTGAGATAACAGCTTCTAAAAGAATGCTACCTTTCTTTGTTTTTATCATATACTCTACCCGTTCCCAAAGAAACAATTATTTCATTTCCTTCAATTTCATATGTATTAGCCATATTTACATTTCCTATACGATTAAATCTGATATAAACTTCTTCATTATCATATTCTTCATAATAACTCTGCAATAGCGCTTCATATTGAACCATTACTATTTCATTGATAATCAGTGATGAATTTCTTTTGATGCTTGTTTTATATATAGGTGTTATCAATAATACAAAAACACTTAATATAAACAATACAAATATCGTTTCAATCAGTGAATAACCTTTATTTAACTTTTGCCTGACCATTTTCTATCACAATCTTTGCTCCGTTTGGACAGGTTGTTTGAGCCTGAGTTATCAATCCCGCATCAACAAGTTGTTGAATATCTGTAGCTTTGTTGCCATTTAATTCATAGGTAAGTATTTGTGAATTGACAACTTCAATAAGCGCTTTACATCCGACATTATCAATTATTTTCTTTTTTTCAGCAATATTGGGAATTGTTATCAGAACAATAATTGTTATTACCAATAACACCAGAATCATTTCCAATACTGTAAATCCTTTTTTCATAATCTTTACTTTCACTCCTTTAAAAATCCTGTAGCATCTCAAGAGGCATCAGAAGAACCTGATATGCTAATAAAATAATCACTGCTACAAATAGATAACATATCATCTGAAATACTAAACTGGTTTTCTTTATCAACTGCTCAAATTTAAAATTACTGATTTCCTTATAATCATTAATAGCAGCAACGAAATCGTTATCTTTTAATCCATACAGACAGATTGAATGAAATTCATCATCAAAATACTCAATATCTAAGCTCGATTCGAAATCACTTCCCTCAAGCAACGCTCTATTAAAATGATGCGCCAATAAAGCTGTTAATCTGTTAGTTCTGTTAAAACGTAAGATATCCAAACTTTGATGCAAAGATAAACCATTTTCTAAAAAGATAGATAAATCATTGACTAGATAATAAGTTGCTGTCATCCTTATTATTTTATCTTTTCCAGCTTTATGAAATAAAAGCCAGATATGAGCTTCTTTTTTGAAAGTTTTGATATAAATAATAAAAATTAATAATAGCAATATTCCAAATAAAACTATATTTTTAATTATATTAATAATCTTGAAAGTCATAATTATAGAGTCAGTTTTCTGATTAGTCAGATCCAAACTGACTATCATATTTGGTAAAACAATTTCAGTAAAAAGAACCAGCAGGGCTATCGAACTTAGAAGCAGGATAATATGATAAGCTATCTTTTCAAACAGTTCCTTTTTTAGTTTTTCATTTTGCCGGATTTTTTGATAGTTTATTCTAATTGCTTGTTCAATATCAATATATTGAATATAGAATGCCAGCTGTTTTTCAAAAGAATCATTATTTAATATTTCCTTCAGTAAGTCTCCCTTAGCTAACCTTTGATTGATTTCTTTGATTCTTTTTGTTTTAGGATACATTTTTTCCAACATTAGTAAACTATCTTTGATACTGCCATATCTTTCAATAAGTTTAGCTAACATCAACCATTTATAGTCATCCATTTTATTCATATTGAATATCCCCTTCAATGATTTTATTCTGTATTGCCTGCTTAATCTTTTCCGGCATTTTTATTTTTATCTCTTCTCCTTTTAAATAGCTAGTAATCTTTTCATTGTTTAAACAGTCATAGATACAGATGTAGTTATTTTGCTTATATCGTTTAAATAAACATTGATTAAAAACATAAGACATGGAATTAATTAAATCTTCTTTCTTAACGCCCAACTCAATTATTCGATGCAAGGCACTGATTGTACTTTGGGAATGAATAGAGCTGATTACCAGACATCCTGTTAATGCTGCTCTAACAGTACTTTTGGCTGTTTTTTCATCTCTGATTTCACCAATCATCAGTACATCTGGATTATGCCTTAATATCTGTCTTATCCCTTCTGAAAAATCAAAACCAATTCTTTCATTTATTTCCAGTTGAGTTATATTTGGTTGAATTACCTCAATAGGGTCTTCTAATGAATAAATAGTTTTATTCTCTAAAAGTTTTAACAACGAATACATCGTTGTTGTTTTACCACTTCCTGTTAATCCTGAAAAAAGTATTAATCCACTTCTTTGATTAATGCATCTGATAAATACTTCATGCATCTCTTTTTCAAAAGTTAATTGTTCAAGAGGTAAGCCATTATGACAATTCAGAATTCTTAAAACACCACTTTTGTTTTTTGAGGTAATTAAAACCGCAAAACGAAAATCATAATACACTCCTTCAAAAAAATAACTGAAGGAACCTGATTGGGGCTTTATGGAAGTAATATCTAAATGCGATTGATATTGAAGATAATTAAAAAGCTTGATATCATCAGGAAAACTTTCAAGCTTAGTTAAGCCATTGATAGTTCTAATACTGATAGAAATACCATCATCATTGATTAAAAAATGGATATCAGTACTTTTAAGTTCAACTGCTTCTTTTAAAATCTCTTCAAACCTGTTTTCCATACAATCTATTTTTGTATCGTAATGTTTATTTTCCTAAAATAAAAAAAGTAACTGGCGTTACTTTTGAATATAAGGATTGTGATCTAGTTCAAAACCGACAGTTGTAGATGCTTCATGTCCGGGATAAACAATCATATTTCTATCCAGACTATATAACTGCTGTAGCGATTCCATCAGCTGGTAGCTGTTACCGGAATATAAATCAGTTCTACCAACTGATAATCTGAATAAAGTATCACCACTGAATAACTTGCCATCAATTATATACATCACTGAACCAGCTGAATGACCAGGAGTAAATAATACTTTAACATCAATAGATCCGAATTTTAATTCATCTTTTTCAATCCAGTCTATCTGGCTTTCAACCTGGGATGCAAAACCAGCTAAATTATTATATTTTTCATTCCTGAGTATTTTTTTATCCTCTTTGCTGGCAATTATCGGACAGTTATATTTATTTTTTAATTTGTCTACTGCCCCGATGTGATCAAAATGACCATGAGTTAAAAGGATGGCTAAAACTTTGACGTTTTCATGGCGTTTAATCGCTTCATCAATCTTTTTAAACGATGCTCCCGGATCAATCACTAACATTTCACTGTCATTATAGACAAGATAACAATTAGTCTGAAACATCCCTACTTTTATTAACTCCACCTTCATAGTATCCCACTAAAGAAAAAGCCTTAATAACCAGGCTTCTACCTTTTCTCCTTATGAATAGTCATTTTATTGCAACGTGGACAATATTTTTTGATTTCCATTCTTTGAGGATGCTTTCTCTTGTTACGAGAACCTAAATAATTTTCTTCTCCACATTCGCTACATTTGAATTGAATGTTATCTCTCACTTCTAATCCCTCCGTTTTCGAACTTTGCTTATGTATAATATCATATATTGATGATTTTTGGCAATACTTTTACTTCTATTCCTTAATTTAGTAATATAATAAATATAATTAAAAAATGTTATTATATCTTAAGTGATATTAGATAAAAGTTATATTTGGTGAGGTAACAAAATGATAAATCGAGAAAATACCAGAAAAGTAAAAATCGGAAACATCACTATCGGCGGAGAAAATAAAGTCGTTATTCAATCAATGTGTAACACCTTAACGAAAGATACTGCTGCTACAATTAAACAAATTAAACAGTTGGAAGATGTTGGCTGTCAAATAATCAGATGCAGTGTTTTAGATTTAGAAGACGCCTATGCTTTAAGAAAGATTAAAGAAAACATTTCCATTCCTTTAGTTGCTGATATTCATTTTGATTACAGATTAGCTCTAGCTTCCATTGAATCAGGAGTTGATAAAATAAGATTAAACCCTGGTAATATTGGTGGAAAAGAAAATGTCAGAAAAGTTGTAGAAAAATGTAAGGAAAAAAATATTCCTATTAGAATCGGTATCAATAGCGGTTCGTTAGAAAAATCTGTTTTAGATAAATATGGTCACAACTGTCCTGAAGCAATGATACAATCAGCTCAAAGACATGTCGATATCTTAGAGGAAATGGATTTCCATGATATTGTTTTATCTTTTAAATCCAGTGATGTCAGACTTACAGTTGAAACTTTCTTACTGGCTTCAACAATCTGGGATTATCCAATGCATCTAGGTGTAACTGAAGCCGGAACTAAAGATTACAGTTTAATTAAATCCAGTGCTGCTTTAGGAGAACTGTTAAGAAAAGGAATTGGTGATACGATAAGAATTTCTATTTCTGATAATCCGATTGTAGAAATAAAAGCTTGTAAGAAATTATTAAAGGCTTATGATTTAATTGCCAATGTGCCCGATTTAATCGGTTGTCCAACCTGTGGCAGGACAATGTATGATATGCTTCCGATAATTAATGAAATAGAAGAATTTCTAGAAACAGTCCAAGCTGATATTAAAGTGGCTGTAATGGGTTGTGTAGTTAATGGCCCAGGTGAAGCAAAAGATGCTGATATTGGTATTGCAGGTGGAATAAAAGAAGGCTTATTATTTAAAAAGGGACAGGTTGTCAGAAAAATTCCACAAGAAAAAATTGTTGAAGAATTAAAAAAAGAAATCTTAGAAATGATCAAACAATAGATTGTTCATTTTTAATAAAACAGTTTAACTGTTTACAAGCATCTTAAGATGCAAAGGAGAATATTGTTATGAAAAGAGTTTATAACTTCAGTGCTGGTCCTTCTTGTATTTTTGAAGCTGTATTGCAGAAAGCAGCCGATCAAATGCTAAATTACGAAGGCTCAAAAATGTCTGTCATGGAAATGTCACATCGTTCCAAAATTTATGAAGACATAATCAATGATTGTGAAACCAGATTGCGCAGATTAATGAATATACCAGATAACTATAAAGTGTTGTTTCTTCAAGGAGGAGCATCCCTGCAATTTTCAATGATTCCAATCAATCTGATGAAAAATAAGAAGGTTGATGTTATTAATACTGGACTGTGGACTAAAAAAGCAATTACAGAACACCAAAAACTTGGTGAAGTAAATATTATAGCCAGCAGTCAAGAAGATAATTTTTCCTATATTCCAAAAGTTTCTAAAGAAATGATTAGTGATGATTGTGATTATGTATATATATGTCAAAACAATACAATATACGGTACAGTTTATAACTATGTGCCTGAAACAAATGGAAAACCATTAGTCGCAGATTTTTCCAGTTGTATTTTAAGTAAACCATACAATGTAAGTGATTATGATTTAATATTTGCGGGAGCACAAAAAAATATGGGTCCAGCGGGATTAACAGTTGTAATTATTAAAGAAAACTTAATAGAAGAAAAACCTGAAATTCCAAGTATGTTGAGCTACAAGGTTCACACAGACAATAATTCCATGTATAATACTCCACCAACATATGCAATCTATATATGTGGTTTAGTTTTACAACATCTGGAAGAAACTATTGGCGGCTTAGAAAATATGCAAAAGATTAATGAAGAAAAAGCTAAAATTCTTTATGATTACTTGGATAATTCTAAATTATTTAAAAATCCAGTCAATAAAGAAGACAGATCAATTATGAATGTTACTTTTATAACCGGAAATGAAAAATTAGATGAATTATTTGTATCAGAAGCAACAAAAAATGGCTTTGTTAATTTAAAAGGTCACAGAAGTGTTGGTGGAATGCGTGCAAGTATATATAACGGCATGCCAGTTGAAGGTGTAAAAAAACTGGTGCAGTTTATGAAAGAATTTGAGGAGAAACAAAATGTATAAAATTAAAATATTAAATAACATTTCCAAAGTTGGATTAAATAGATTTACTGACAGATACCAAATCGCCAAGGACTTTACTGATGAAGATGCCATACTTCTAAGAAGTGAAAATATTCATGAATATAAATTCAATGAAAATCTGAAATCTATCGCCAGAGCTGGAGCAGGTATTAACAATATCCCTGTTGATAAATGTAGTGAAAAAGGAATTGTAGTATTTAATACCCCTGGTGCTAATGCCAATGCAGTTAAAGAGTTGGTCTTTGCAGGATTATTATTAGGAAGCAGAAAAATCTATGAAGGTATGCAATGGGTTCAAACTCAAAAAGATAACGATAATATCGCAAAAGATACTGAAAAACAAAAAAAGTTATATTCAGGAAATGAATTACTGCATAAAAACCTGGGAATTATCGGACTGGGTTCTATTGGTGTTCAAGTTGCTAACCTGGCAATTGATTTTGGAATGAATGTTTATGGTTATGATCCATTTATTTCTTTAGCTAATGCCTGGAATCTGTCAAGAAATGTTCATCATTCAGATACAATTGATGAAATTCTTAAAAATTGCGACTTTATATCACTTCATATTCCATTAAACGACAAAACAAAACATATTATTAATGCTGATGTTATCTCTAAAATGAAACCTAATATGAAAGTTCTAAACTTTTCCAGAGATGGTTTAGTTGATACTGATGCCTTATTAAAAGGTATTGAAAGTGGTATTATCAGCAAATATATTACTGACTTCCCGGTTCAAAAACTTATTGGCCAGGAAAATGTATTAATTCTTCCTCATCTTGGAGCTTCTACAGCAGAAAGTGAGGATAATTGTGCTTATTTAGCAGTTAAGCAGACAATGGATTATTTAGAAAGAGGAAATATTACCAACTCTGTTAACTTACCTGACTGCAGTATGGATATAAATGGTCATGTAAGAATTTGCTGTATTCACAAAAATGTTCCAAAAATGTTAACACAAATCTCTGATGCTTTATCAGCATCAAATGTCAACATTGAAAATTTGATGAATAAATCAAAAAAAGAACTGGCTTACACAATGGTTGATATTGCTGAAAAAGTAAATGATGAAATTTTAAATAAAATTAAACAAATTCCAGGAATGATAAGAGTTTGTACATATAACGATAACAATGATTAATAGACATCTTTAAAAGTGTTCTATTAATAGAGCAATAAAATATAAGGCTATTGAATTATTATACTTATATTTCATTGATTCCATTTGAAAAAAATAAAATGGCTGCAAAATAGATGAATAATCATTTTGCAGCCTTTAAAATTTGCAATTAATACTTTAATCGGATTAGTTTTCTACATTACTTCTTCAATCTGAAATTTATTCTTCCAGCCACATGGATAATTGCTTTTCAATATTATCATCAAGCAGATCATTTTTTTGCATCCATTCATCATTGAAGATACTGTTTAGATACTTTTCGCCACCATCGCATAAAAGAATTACTGCATTTCCTGTTCCGCTTTTATTGGCAATATCTTCTATTGCTTTATACAGTACTCCACCAGCAGAGCCACCAATTAATATCCCATGTTTCTTTGCAAAATATCTGCAGGCATTAAATGCTTCCCTGTCACTTGCATAATAATTGTTATCTATTAGCGAATAGTCAATAATCTTTGGTATATCCGCATCTTCCGGAATACCGGTACCGGATTGAAAATATGGTGCGCCTATCGGATTAAAAATAGTCGATCCATATGGTTCAATAACATTTATGACTGTATTTTTATTATATTTCTTTAAGCCCATAGCTGTACCACAGGAAGATCCACCTGTTCCTATCGCGGCATAAAATTCATCAACTGTTTTCAAATCATTTATTAGTTCTCTTGCTAATGTATCTTCATAGGCCTTTTTATTACTTTCATTATTTGTTTGAAATGTAAAAAAGGAATTATCTATTTTTTCGGCCAGTTCTATAGCAGCTTTTTCTCTTTCAGCCGAAGCAACTTCATCAGGTTTTTTTTCATGTCCGACAACCACTATTTCACCACCATATGCTTTTATCATGTCAATTTTTTCTTTAGTGGCATGATGATCAACAACCGCAATAAAACGATATCCTTTCAGTGCAGAAATTATGGCTAAACCTGTAGCTGTATTACCACTTGATGATTCGATAATTGTTCCACCTTTTTTTAATAATCCGTTCTTTTCAGCATCTTCAACCATTTTTAAAGCCATTCGATCTTTCATGCTTCCCCCTGGGTTGAATTTTTCCAATTTTAAATATACATTCCAATCAGAATCTTTCAAATTTAATTTCAACATTGGTGTTTCTCCAATTAATTCTAAAATATTATCTACTATTCTCATAATCTATATCCCTTTAAACCTTTTTTCATCTTGTTTATAAAAATATATTTTAAAACTGTTTTTTCATTAAATATTGATTCATTAGAATCCCTATAATAAGCAGCTATGCTAAAACAAGCAAACTATCGCTTTTTTAAATTAATAATCTTTTTATCTTTCTATCTCATCTTTAATATCTATTTACTTTAAAAAATCATTTAATTTTTCTTGCTTCCATATAGTATCGCTTATCATAAGAGTTGCCCATTGAAAAAGTTTTTAATGGTAAAATGCCATCCAGAATGATTGTTTTAAACAATTCATCTTTATCAATAGCATCAAATGTAAAACCGATACTGTTTTCTTTTTTTGACAATTCTCTAACTGTATCATAACCATGAATATAATCAATTTTGCCTTGGTTTTTTTTCAGATAGTTATCTAAAAATATTTGAATCGATCCAACGGCTAGATTACTTTTTGGATTTTCAAGATAGAGACTTTTAGTTTCACCATTTAATATCACTTCAACTTTTTGACCTTTTCCCTCTTCATTAATTTTATAGTATTCATAAAGTTCTTTAAGCATTTTGTCACTATCAGTATCAAAAATTATACGATGAATCGCTTCAAACTCTAAGGCTTCACTATGTAAATTAACTATTTCTGCCAATGCGTATCGACTGCAAGAATTCAAATAATCTTCGTCAGTCTTTTTTAAATCTTCATAAATTGTTTTTGCCGCTGATAATGAGTGATTCCCATCTCCAATGGCAAATAATAAAACTCCTTTATCTTTAACGCCATATTTCTTTTCGAAAGCTTTTTTATCCATTAATTTATTAAATCCCTTTAAAACCTCCTGTTTCAACTGATTATTTAAATTATAACCTTCAAGATGACCGCCATTCATGTTAAGTTCAAAATCATATACCTGCTCTTGTTTTTTAACCTTTTCTTTTAAACCCTCAATTATTTCTTTTTTTGAATCATCAATTAAAATCATGATATGAGGAAGTTCTAAAAAAGCTCTTTCCCTGATTTTAACTCGCGGTGGGATTCTTTCAATTATCGTTTTTTCAGTTGCTCTAATTAAGGAATTAGATCCTAAAGTATAATCATATTCTTCTAAATCAATTAAACCGACAATACCTTCTCTTACTCTTCCATCTTTTTGTTTTCTTCTGATATAAAAAATTGAATCATTATATTCTTCAAATAAGTCTTCTTGCAGATATTGCTTCATTGTATCATTAATACTATTAATTCTCTCTTCAACATTTTCATCAAGATAAATTTCTGGAAGAGTTATTCTTAAAGTGGATGGACTTTTTCCCACAAATTTATCTAATTTTTCCCAGTATTCCTGTTCAGATGTATATTGATCACAGGCAACCACTGACCATTTTGTTAAATCAATATTTTTTTTAGGCAATAAAATATTGCCGGTTTTAAACGGTATTTTCATTTGTTTCACTTCTTTCTTCAACTTATTATAACTGAAACTTCTACATTTCAAAAGAAAATGAAATATAAAAACATCATAATTAATGCGATTATTTTTATTATTCCCACACTACCTTGGTAAAAGTTAAAAGGTGATAAAGCTTGATATTCCAACCTTTTTAATAGTTCGCATCCATTCTGTTTGCTATATTCCGAATTATTTTCAGATTTTTCTGCCCGTTCCAGTCCCAGTTCCAATTAACTAGCTCTCATCTTTTAACAGCCACCTAGCTATATCAAATACTTTTATCCCCTCCATTATTGACATAGGGTGTTTTGTATTTGCCAATAGTATTTTAGGATAGGCATCCTTTATAGAAAATAAGGGAGAAAGTTCTCTTTCCAATGTTTGCTCTCTACTTATATCATCCGCTACTTGAATGTATATTTTTTCATCAGCTTTCATAGCTACAAAATCTATTTCTTTCTGATAGAGTTTACCTACATAAATATCATATCCTCTTCTTAGCAATTCTATAGCCACGATATTTTCATAAGCTCTCCCATAATCCATATTTCTTACACCTAGTATTGAATAACGAAAAGATAAGTCTGATAAATAATACTTATCATTTAATTCCAAGTATTTTTTTCCTCTAATGTCATATCTTTTTACTTTATAAAACATAAAAGCATTACATAAATATTTTAAATAATTACCTATTGTCACGTGGTTAGTTTTCACCTTATTATTATTTAACATATTAGCAATATTATTAGCACTAGTAAGGTTTGATATATTATCCATTAAAAATTCAGTCAATGTATCTAGTAGAACAATTTCTTCAATGTTATACCTATCAATTAAATCTTTTTTAATCAAAGATGTATAAACATCTTTGATATATGCGCTAGCATCTTCTTTATTCTTGTATAAATATGAACCAGCTAATCCACCATCTTTTAAATAACTTTCCAAATAACTAGAATAATCACTCTTTATCTCAAAATAATTACAATATTCTTCAAATGAAAATGGAAATATAGGAATTTCTATATATCTACCAGTAAACAAGGTAGATAAATCAGAGCTAAGTAAAAAAGCATTAGAACCTGTTAAGTAGATATCATATTTTTTACTATTATGAAAGCTATTAATTGCTATTTCAAAC
>JAAYOQ010000030.1 GCA_012520255.1 Erysipelotrichia bacterium
AACTGGAGTTTTTGTTGGTATGTATTGGATATAATTTATCGAAATTCCATAACAGGAAGTATCGAATACTGCCAAAGGCATAGTTGGATTATCGTAAAAACAGTAGAAGTTCTTTTAATAATGCTTAGATTAGAGCTTTCTTGGTAATAATTACCTAAAAATTACAAATATTTCATATAATTATTAACCTTATAAAAAAAGAGGCCGAAACCTCTTAATAGAACTAATTCAAATTATTCGAATTAACTATTTCGTTACAGCCCCTTTGTCAGGATAACTTACGACTTTTGATAAAATCTTTATTGTAAAGTATCTTGTTATCTTGGATATCAAATATTTTATTTCCTTGGCAATATGTTTCAATGACATCATAGTTATCATCAATAACTACAAAATCTCCATCTTTACCAATTTTGATACTTCCTTTTTCTTTGTCCAGACCATATTTCTTAGCTGGATTTAAGCTAGACATCGTAATAACAATTTCCAATGGAATGTTAAGTTTTTCAACCAGGTTTTTTATACCAAATATTATAGGTTTTGAACTTCCTGAGATCCTTCCGGTTTCAGATAAGATAAAGCCTTTTTCATCAATATAGATGAATTGTCTATCGCTTTCTGGATCATCAGTCATTCCTTTATACTTTCCCTGAGGTAAACCGGCAAAACTGACATTATCGGAAATCATTATAAAGCGCGAATAATCCTTAACTTTGAAATATAATTCAAGCATTTCAAAACAGATGTGCAAACCATCACAAATAATTTCACAGTCTACTTCATCACGCATTAGACAGGCGCCAAGTGTTCCAATATCTCGGTGATGTAAGCCGGTCATGACATTGCCTAAATGGGTCGCTACAGTAATACCTGCATCAATACCGGCACTGGCTTGAGCGTAGTTCGCGTTAGTGTGGTAGGCTCCTACTTTAACACCATTTTGAGTGAAAAATCTGATGGCTTCAAGAGCTCCTTCTACTTCTGGAGCGATATCTATCAATTTCAGTTTTCCATTAGCTGCTTTTAAAAACTTTTTGGCCAGTGTCATGTCAACTTCTGGATAGCCGGTATTAACCCCTTTCTCTCCGACTCTGGCACCCCAGGGTCCTTCTAAATGAATTCCAAGGATATTAGGAGTTTTCTTTTCCGGATCAACATAATTGACAATTTTCTCAATAGTTTCTACATCGGTAGCACAAGTAGGGAAAACACCAGTAACACCGCTAGAGGCCAAAGCTTTTAAATAGCCGGTCAGATTGAAAGAACTGTTTTTCCCTCTTAACAGATCATAACCAAAACATCCGTGATTATGGGTATCAATTATCCCAGGGATTATTCGATAACCTGAAAAATCTTTATCTACTTTCAGATTTGTTTCTTTAGGTCTGAATTCAACAAACTTTCCATTTTCAACAATCAGATAACCATCTTTTAGTCCATCTTCCATATAAATTCTATCGCAATAAATTATCATAAGTTTCCTCCTTGTTCTTAGATTTTAATATAACACAACTTGATTGCTTCAGGTGTAGTGGAATTAGATTGTAAATAAAAATATATAACTATGATATAATATTTTCATAAACGTGCCCGTAGTTTAATGAATAGAACACTCGATTCCGATTCGAGAAGATGCAGGTTTGATTCCTGTCGGGCACACCAGATGAAGGAAGTAGTATGAATAGGAACATTAGATTAGTAGTAGCGGACATTGACGGAACATTAACAAACAATAAAAGAATATTGACTGATGTTACTAAAAAGACGATAGATCAGTTAATGGAAAAAGGTATTTTCTTTGGGTTGGCTTCTGGCAGATGTGTTGATAATCAGGTAATGCATTATTATAAAGAGTGGGGTTTCAAAAAGCAGTTTGATATTCTTATCGGAATGAATGGAGCTCAACTTTATGATGGCATCAATAATAAAAGATATGATTATCACAGCCTGTCTAAGGAAGATGTCAGAGAAATTTGTGAGTTGGTAAAACCACTTGATGTAAATCCTTTTGTTTATGATGATGGAAATATGGTCTGTCTAAAGGAAGATGAAGCCACTGTTGCCAGTAGTTCAAGAAATGAAATGCCATTTATAGTAAGCCCTGATGGTTCATTAATTTTTAACAAAGACCGTCCTAAATTAATGATTAGAGTTGATGAAGATAAAATGGAAGCTTTAGAAAAATATATTGAAGAAAACAAAAAAGAAAAAGCGACTTATCGTACTGTCAAAACTCAAAGGACGATGTTGGAGTTTATTGACTATCGAACGAATAAAGGAGATGCTTTAGTAAATTTCTGCCAGTTGAATAATATTGATTTAAAGGATGTAATGACTTTTGGTGATATCAGCAATGATAATGAATTGTTGGAAGTTGCTGGAGTCGGCGTTTGTATGATTAATGGATCGGATGAGACTAAAGCTTATGCTGATGATATTACTGAAAAATCAAATGATGAAGATGGTTTTGCTCACTATTTACAGGAAAAGGTGCTAAAATATCGTTAGTCCATAAAAGCACCGGTGGCGGAATGGTAGACGCGTACGCCTCAGAAGCGTATGATTTATATCGTGTGAGTTCAAGTCTCATTCGGTGCACCACTTATTAAATTAAAGCCTTACAAAATGGTAAGGTTTTTTTGTTTCTGTGACGGTGTTAAAATGATAAATAAATGTATTTGATAAAAATATTTTAAAAATATATTGACAATGATATGGATATTGTTATAATTAGATTACAAAATAGCTCAGTAACTGAAATGAAACAATTAATAAGCAAATAAAAATGAGAGGAGAACAATATGGAAAAGAGTAAAAGCACTCATGATTGCTACAGGCATCTGGACTCAAAATGTCGTTGTACTGTATGTGGTAAAACTCATCATGTCATTGCCTCTGACAGCAATTACTCAGGTTTGGGAAGAGTGAATGTTGCTTGTCTGAGATGCGGGTCTTCTGAAGCTTTTGAAGATAGTACAGGGGCAACCTTCTATAGTGATTTTGATGGTAAGGATTATAGCGATTATTATGGTTGCCGTGTTGACAAAGAAGAAATAGCAAAAGGATTACGTTTAACTGGCCATAGTTGTGAAAAATACCTTGACATTTTAACCGGAAAATGTCTGGTCTGTGGTAAAAAAATTAAGGAACCGTTAAAATGATTGAAGAAAAACTGATGATAGTTAAAAGTTTTTTTGAAGATGACAGTTATCGTGATTTCATATCAAGAATGTATGAACCGGAAATGAAAAATGCTATAGAGAAATATATTCATGATAATCAGGATTTTGATAATGTCAACCTGCAGCATCTTGTATCCTGTCATGATATTGATAAATCTCAACAGTTAAAGGATGTGCTGTTTAAAGCTTTAGATTTATGGGCAGAAAGTTGTTTTGAAGAATCTGCAGCAATCAGCAATAAAATGGAAGCCTATATATTAAAAGTTTCCCAAACACTGGAAGATTATTTTTCTTTTGGGAAATATACTAATCCCATCGGCCTGAAACATATTGACCTGCTAAAACAATATTTAAATAGTAATCTTAAAGATCAGAATAAATTTCTCTTATGGGAAAAATACTTTCCGATTTATTTTCAAAATCATTATCGTTTTTCTTCTTTTGCATTAGTGTTTCTTCTGATGATGTTGGATGAAAATAAGAGTACAATTTCAAAAACGCAGCTGAATAAAGAGGCAGTATCAATATTGGTAAACTGTGGATATCACTATATTGCTTTTTCTGGCGCTAATCCAGATAGAGCCCTTGAAAAAGGTAAATTTACGGAAGCGAAAAATATAGAGACGATTTTTGCACTGGTAATGGAATTGGCTGTAAAAAATAGGTTTTATCTTTATAAAAGTCATTATACTTTCGAGTATGCATTGGCTCACTATATAAATTATTGTATTCCAAAACAGTTTGTAAATTTGCTGTTGCATTATGATGAAGAGTTTAATCGGCTGGCTTGCTTTAGAATTTTAAAAAATTTAACGGTTCGTAATCTTTCTTATCAAAAGGATCATCGCTTTAAAATAGTAGCTTTAGTAAAAGTAATACCTGAAAGTACGATGAGTTGTTGTAAAGAAGAGTGGAAACAAATTTTAGAGGAGATAAAAAAATAGGAGTTCATCAGATAAAATGTCAGGAAGGAGATATGATGAGTAAAACGGTATTTTACAAAGATGCAAAAGGATCTGAAGTTGCTACAAGCTTAAAAGAAATACCTGCAAAATGTGCTGACTGTAATTTTGTTTATATTACAGAAGATTTTAGAGAGTATGACGATTTAGAAGGTACTGATGTATTTGATAAAACTATTATCTGTAAAGCAAATAAAATGGTTTTATGCAGTTGTAGAAGTGAGGGTCTGTATCGTTTTGATTATGGCTTTGAAGAGCATACCTTAGCTGAAAGAAATAAAAAATGTCCTCTTTTAAAAAAGGATAGTTTAACAGATAAATTTAAGGGGAGATATCTAAGTGAATAAGATAAAAATAGTTGGAGTTGGTGGAGCTGGTTCAAACATTGTAAGTTTTATGATTTTAAAAGGATTATCTGAAGCACAGTTAATAGTTATGAATACTGATGAAGATTCTTTAAAAGCTAATGTTTGCGCTAATAAGGTTTTATTAAAAACCGACGAATTAATTAATAATTCATTATTAGGGAGAAAAAGCGCTTATGCCAGTCAAGAAAAAATTAAAGATATCTTATATGATGGTAAAGTTTTGATTCTTATAGCAGGGTTGGGAGGAAATACAGCTACAAGTGCGCTACCAGTGATTGTTGAAATTGCCAGGGATTTGGGTATGTATGTTGTTTGTATGGTAACAACCCCTTTTGCTATAGAAACAGAAGAGAAAAGATTATGCTCATTTAAGAGTATCATTGATTTGGAATCAGTTGCTGACAATGTAGTTGTTTTTGATAATGAGAACTTTAAAAACAGGCTGCCTGAAAAGGCGACTTTCAAGAATATTTTTGAAGAAGTAAACTATAAATTTCTTGATGGAGTCCGTTACATTATCAATTTATTTCGCTCTGAGGTAATGTCTGTTGATGAAATTAGGATGAAGCAAATTAGCAAAGTTATCGCAGCTCACGATTTTGACTGGTAGATTATCAGCTGACAGCTGAGAAAAAAGGAGGCAATATGTACAAAAATGCAGAAATAAAAATCATTAAACTCCCTGATTACAAATACCTGACTCGTAAAATAAAGGATATTAATTGTTATTATGACTTTAACAAAGAAAAATTGAGACCCAATATCTGGTATGGTCGCATATTAATTGAAAACCAACAAGGACTGCAAGGTCTACTTGATTTAGATGGTAATTTGGCTATTTCTTGCAGCTATGAAAGAATTGATGGCTATACAGATCGTTTTATTAAAATCAGCAGATCAGATGAAAAAGCTAATCGTTATTATGGCATCTTAGATTATTCAGGAAAAGTGATTTTACCATGTGACTGTACTAAAATCATTATTTATTCTGGCTATAAAGACTCAAATATGGATCGTTTGATTTATTGTTTAAATAATCGTTGGGGCGTATGCAATCTTGCCGGTCAGGATATACTGCCTTTAGAGTGCGATGAACTGAAAATTCGTTTTTTAGAAGTAAAAGAAAATGATTTAACAGAAAAAGTAGATGAGGTTATGGTTTTTATTGTTCGCAAAAACAACTTATGGGGAGCATATGATATTTATGGCGATGAACTAATAGCTTGCAATAAGGAAAGTGTTGCCAGTTTTCCAGAGCATCAATATCAAAGCCCACAGTATTTGGTCTTTGAAAAAAATAATCAGATTAACATTACTGATTATCGAGGCAACTGGTTAAAAAACAGATGGAAACAAAGAGAATTAGATGGCTTTAAGCCATCAGAAAAACCTATCTTTTTAAAAAAAGATGAAACTATTTTAGAATATAATTTTAATAGGGATAAAGATGAAAATCAGATAGTTAGCCTTCTTAAGGGAAAAATTACAACCACTAATTTTGATGAAAATGGAAAGGTGGTAAAAGAAAGATTAGGATATCAGGATGAAAAAGGTAATATGATCTTAAAAATGGAATATGCGAAGATAAGACCTGTGGGGAAGTATATGTTAGCTGCCAAGCATCATGAGGATCATCTTATTGATCGCTGGCAACTATATGATAGAAGTGGCAAGGCAATCTTTAAAGAAGATTTGAGAGATGTTTTAATGACCAATACTGGTAAAATAGCCTGTGTCTGTTATGATTGGGAAAATGTAAATTATTTGGATTATATGTATTTTTATGATGAAAATAAAAATTCTTATTATAAAATTAAAGATTACAACAGCTTTAATCCATCAACACCTTTATCACCGTATTATGTAGCTGTTAAGATTGATTTAGATGCTGATATTGTTTTTGGACTTGCTGATGGAGATGGCAATGTTGTTCTAACTCCAGAATACGAGTTTTATTATGATGCTAATGATTATCGAAAAGATAATAGCCTGCTGGCCTGCAAAAACAAACAATGGTATTTGATTCGCGTTGGTAATAAAGAAGATAGGAAAAATTGAAAATGAATACTGAAAATCTGATTATTATACCCGATGAAAATCTTACAAGAACTTCATTTCCAATAACCTTTGAAAAGATTATGGTTCCCCGGACAAAGGAAAATGAAGCCAAATATCGTCATTTAACAGTTTTAATCCTTGGGGTGTATATTTATGAAGATGATAAGATAATGGTGATAAACAAATATCCGAAAAACAGCTTTGAATATCCAGAAATTGATTTTCCCAAAATATGTCTTGATATACCTGGAGGTCACTGTGTATATGATGCACTATCTGAAATTGAACTGAAAAACAAAGAAATAAGTGAAGAAACTATAAGAAAACAAGCCTTTAGAGAATGGTCAGAAGAAGTCTGTTTTAATGAAAAAGAAAGTAATCCTTTCTGTGAGCATGACTTAAAGTTTGCCGGTTTTTATCCATGTGATAGTGCGAATAACAGAGAATTAGCAGCACTTTTTATTATTGCCATACCATTTGCTTCTGGCAATTTAAAAACTCAGGATAATGTAAAAGAAACAATCATTCCATTACCTAATAAAGCTGTCAGCTACGAAAAACTATTAAATAAATGGCAAAGACGACATGAAATGACGGCACATATGCGTTTTGAAGATGGACTTGGTCGTCTTATGATGAGGGAAGATATACCAAAGAAGATTGAAAAGATAAAAAAAAGCTTTGAAAGAAAGGGATATTACAATGAATATTTATGATATTAAAACTCGAACATATAATGAATTAAGTCAAGGATACTATTCCGAAAAAGAATATATTTGTCCACTTTGTGACTCTTTTAGATGTAACGAGGCTTATCAGATGAAACAACATTTAAAAGAAATCCATAATAATCGAAGTGTCAGAACTTTTCGTTATGGTAAAATTTCAACTATGGGTTATATCTGTCCACTGTGTGATTTTACTGCTGAAAAGAAACAGGATATGGAAAATCATTTTAAATTTGACCATTTAAATGAAATAGAAAATCGCTTTTATTTCTATCGCTTGACTGGGAATTATATCTGTCTTCATTGTGACTATAGCTGCAGTGACATAAAACAGATGCAGGCTCATCAAAAAGAAGTGCATCTTTCAGATGAAAAGTCACTATTTATTCAGTTGCTTACAGCTGATTCTGCTTTTGTAAATGTTCTTTCTTATACAGAAAAAATGACCTTGCTTTATGCTTATTATGGAATGACCAATGTTGAGATTGCTAGAACTTTAGGTGTGAATGCCAATACTGTAGGTACTATTTTGTTCAGGTTTTTGAAAAGAGCAACAGAATGTAAAGTTATTTTACAACTTTACGAGTTGTTGAACATAGAAAATCAATTCAATCCAGAATTAGAAATAATTCAAGACGAAATACCAGGACTTGATAGTGATGGCAATGTTAAAGGTTTTTATAACAAGGATAGACTGCATGACCCTACAGATCCAATTCTGCATGCTTCTGTGATTTTACTGGTGACAAAAAAAGATACTGAAAGCTCGCATGAAAATATAGAAGAACAAATACGTTTTCTGATTAGTACTAAATCCAGTCAACTTTTAACTATGGCAGTAAAAAATGAAAATATAGATGATTTATTACCTTCGGAAAATAAGAAATTAGCAAAATCACCAAAAATAAAGAAAAGATGGCTTGATTTTCAAGGCGGTCATTGTGAAAAACAGGATAGTGATAATATAAAAATTGGTGAGCCTCTTAATGAGGATATCTTTATCTCAGCTGCTAAAAGAGAATATAAGGAAGAAATAAGAATTAAAGCTTCGGGTTTAAAATCCAATAACCCTGAAACTGCTCTTGGATTAAAACAGCAAAGTGAAGATATGTCTAAATTGTGCTATCTTTATACCGATAAGGTCTATAAATCGCCACTTGATCCAGTAGGATTAAATACTGAGATTACTCAAGTGTTTGTTTATCGTTTACCTGATGAACTGGATGAAAAAAGTATTCTTGTACGTGATAAATGGACCGATAGTGTAGGTGGTACAAAAGAGAAAGAATATCCATCTGAGTTTCTTTTATGGGATGAAATCGAGCAGTTATCAGAATGTGAGCAGACAGTACTGATGGATGGAGCGCGAAGAGTAGTTGAAAGAATAAAAAAAGATCCACAGCTAAAACAAAAAATGTTTGATTTGCTGAAGGAAGACGATGATGAAAATTAATTTAAAGAGAATAAAGCAAAAACCAGAAGTAAAAATAGATTTCTATTGTTCAAATTGGGCATTGTAAAGATTGTAGTAGAAACCTTTTTGATTTAACAGCTGCTGATGTTTCCCTTTTTCAATAATTTGGCCATTTTTCATTACTAAGATGATATCTGCATTTTGAATAGTTGATAAACGATGAGCCACTATTAGAGAAGTTTTATTTTGCATTAAATCGTCAAAAGCCTGCTGAATTCTGATTTCAGTTCGGGTATCTATGTTGCTGGTCGCTTCATCTAAAATTAATATTTTTGGGTCCTTCAACATGATTCTGGCAATACACAATAACTGTTTTTGACCAGTTGATATAGTGCTGTCATTTTCTCTTATGATAGTGTCATAGCCGTTAGGAAGCCTTTTGATAAAATTATGAATGTGACACTTTTTGCATACTTCAATAATTTCTTTATCAGTCGCATTTTCTTTGGCCATTAACAGATTCTCTTTAATAGAGACATTTTTTATCCAGCTGTCCTGTAAAACCATTCCAAAGTTTTCTCTTAATGAAGCTTTGGAAATCATTGAGTAATCGACAGATTCAATGGTAATAGAGCCTGAATCAATTGGATAAAAATTCATTATCAGATTGATTAATGTTGTCTTTCCACATCCTGTAGGGCCTACAATTGCTACTTTTTCTCCTGTTTTAATATCTAAAGATAAATTTTTTATAAATGGTTTATCCTTGGTATATGAGAAAAAGACACTATCTAAAGAAATATTACCCTTTACCTCTTTATTTAAGGCTGCAGTCACATCATATTCATTTTCCTGATTTATTAAATCGAAGATTCTGTTACCACAGACAAGCGCATTTTGAAGTTCCACAATAACCCCGCTTATTTCATTAAAAGGCTTGGTATATTGTGAGGCATAAGATAAAAATGAAGATAAAGCACCGACAGACAGGGTATTTTTTATAACTATTAATCCACCAAAGGTAGCAATAAATGCATAAACAATTGCATTGACAACTCTAGTTGCCGGATTAGTAAGAGATGAAAAGAAGGTAGCTTTTACAGCTGTATTTTTATATGAATCATTAATTTTAGAAAGATTATTTTGAGTATTTTTTTGTTGATTAAAGGCATGTACAACCCTTTGATTAGAAATCATTTCATCGACATAGCTGTTAATATCAGAGCGTAAAGAAGACTGATTTACAAATAGTAAATGGGTTTTGCTGCTGATATATCTGGAAACCAAAAGTGAAAGAGGTGTCAAAAAACAAACAACAATAGTGATTGAAATATTGATATTTAACATATAAATAATGGTGCCGATGATAGTTAATAAACTGGTAAACAGAGTATTGAAGCCCATCAGCAGTCCATCATTAAAAGTATCTACATCATTGATGATGCTGTTAGTTATTTCACCTACTGTGTGGTTATCTAAATAAGCCAGAGAAAGATGATGAATTTTATTAAAAGCATCATTTCTAATGTCACGACAGATGTTATAACTGGTGTGATTATTAATCAGATTTTGCAGCCACTGACTTCCGGCAGTTATGCAGATAGTGATGGCTAGTGTAATCAGAAGTATTTTTAAGCTGATAAAATCTACCTCTTGATAAATAAGAAGATCAATACATTTTCCCACAATTACTGGAACATAAAGGGTTGATAGCACAATTAGAATTGATAATAAAAGTGATGCAAGTAATAAAAATCGATAAGGTTTGATATATTTGATTAATCTATTCATAACTTGCCTCCTTAATCTGAGATTTATAAATCTCCTGGTAAAGAACATTGTTTTTCAACAGGTTTTGATGGTTGTCATTTCCGACAAGCTTTCCATCATCTAATAAAAGAATCTGATCGCAGTGAGCGATGGAAGAAATCCTTTGAGAAATAATAATAATTGTTGGGTTGTAATCTAAAGAGTTGATTGCCTGCCTTAATTTTTTTTCAGTAGCATAATCTAAGGCACTGAAGCTGTCATCTAAAATAAGTATTTTGCTTTTAGATATTAAAGCTCTGGCGATAGTCAATCTTTGTTTTTGTCCCCCAGAAAAGTTTGAACCATTTTGTAAGACGGCAGTATCCAAACCTTCTTTTTGATAAATAAAATCACATTGAGCCAATTTTAAAGCTTCTTGCATATTTTCATCATCAGCTTTATTATCTCCCCATAATAAATTACTTCTGACAGTACCTTTAAAAAGACTGGCTTTTTGAGGGACTAAGGAAATAAGTTGACTGAGAGTTTTGTTGAAATAATCGGTTATATTGTTTTCAGCTAATTTAATAATGCCGTTTGTTGGTTGATAGAAATTGCATAATAAGTTTATCAGAGTGCTTTTTCCTGAGCCGGTAGGTCCAATTATGCCAACTTTACTTCCTTTTCTGATGTCAAAAGATAAATTAGATAGAGAATCATGATGACTGTCAAAAAATCTAAAGGAAACATCTTCGAAGGAAATGATGATATCGCTATCAGTTAATTGGTTTATTGTTCCAGAATCTTCAGTAGTTTTAACAGCCAGGATATTTTCTATTCTTCTTAAGGAAGCCAAAGCTTTGGTAATCTGAATTGTTAAATTTGCCATTTTAATCAACTCAATTAAGATTTGTGACATATAATTATATAGTGCCAAAACCTGCCCTGAAGTTAGAGTGCCGGTATTTACACTTACCGCACCTTGTTGAAGAACTAAAATGATACCAAAGTTGATTATTAAATAGGTAACAGGATTAAATAGAGCTATAATTTTACCTGCGAAAAGTTGTGAAGCGGCAAGTTCACTATTATTCTTTTCAAAAGTTATTTTTTCTTTTTTCTGCTGATTAAAAGCTCTGATTACTCTTGCTCCAGTTAAGTTTTCTCTAGTTAAATTTAGTATTTTATCAAGCTTGTCCTGAACTTTCTGATATAGAGGAATAGAGAAAAGCATGATTGAAAAAACAATTATTAATAAGATTATAATGATAAATAGGAAAGTCAATGAAATCTTTTTATCGATACCAAAAGCCATAACAAAAGCACCAAAGACAATGATTGGCGATCTTAACAGCAGTCTTAAGGTTAAGTTCAGTCCATTTTGAATTTGGGTAATATCATGGGTTAAATTAGTTATTAGTGTTGAAGATGATTTTTTATCAAATTGCTCAAAAGACAATGATTGTATGTGTTTAAAACTGTATTCTCTTAAATCGCCAGAATAGTTAACAGCGACTTTAGCCGAGAAGTATTGAGCGACAAAAGTACAGCTAAACCCTAATATCGCAAATAAAAATAGTAAACCTGCCTGAGAAAAAATAAAGCTGCTATCTTGATTGGCAATTCCAATATCAATAATCTGGGCAATGACTAAAGGAACTAAAAGTTCAAACATTGCTTCTAACATCTTAAATAAAGGAGCAATCAATGATTGAAGGGTATACTTTTTAAAAAATTGTAATGTCTTCATAAATAGGCCTCTTATTTACTTATAACATAAAAAGATATATATTTAATATATAATATTTATTTCAGGCATATAAAAAAAATATAGGAGATTTTCTATCAATGATTTAAAATTGTATTTATATTATTTTAAGTGTTTTGTTATAAAATAAGGTGTAGAAAGGAAGACATTATTATGAAAAAGTTTTTGTTAATCTTGTTAGTTTTATTGTTAATGGTAAGTTTTGTAGGATGCAAAGGAAAAAATGATAATAATATTTCAGATGATCCGGTAATAGTACAATTAACAGAAGAAAGGGCCTTAGAATATGTACAATCTATTTATGAAAATCCAGATGTAATTCAATGGATGGGGCCGGTGGAAAACCTAAAACATTTAATTGCAATGTTTAAATATGATGTTGATATATTCAAGACATTTATGGAGAAAGATGATTTTGAAAAAAATGAAAACGGAAAATCCGGTTTCAGTGTTGCAGCACTACAAAAAAGAGTAGATGAAGTTTTTGGGACAGGAAGATTTAAAATAACAGAATTATTTGGAGAATATATAATAGATGGTTATGTAATGTTTGAACCAAATTCAGAAGCATTTGATTTTCCTGAAGTCCATTCAGCAGAATATTCAGTTTACAAAGCGACTGATAAGTATATAGTCATTGAAAAATTATCGGCTTATGACACTGAATATAATGGAAAAGTTTATACTACAGAATTAAAAGATTTAGTTGTTGTCTATCCAACAGATGAAGGATTAAAATTGTGGGATTGCCAAGTAGGGTTTGCTGGTGACGATCTGCCTTTGAACTATTTACCTACAGATGAATATATCATCGATAATCAGGATACTGATAAAGCCGAGAATAAAAATTATTTTAGTACAGATTGGCAAGAATTCTCATTTAAATTAGATGGTGTAATCTATACTTATCCATGGTCTTTTGCTCAATTGGAAAAACAAGGCTGGCTTCCAGATACAGATCCAAATAAAGTTATTGAAGCCCATGAGCTGAATCTTACTTATTATATAGAGATGACAAATGCTAAACATCAAGATTATTCATATGTTGATGATGATTTTCTTTGGATACGTGTCCAAAACAGATCGGGAGAAGATAAAACAATAAGAGATAGTCAGATTGTCTTTATGAATTTCCATATTCTATCTGATTGGGAAAACAACAAAGTAATGTATAACCCTTATAATCTTGAGTTGGCTAATGGAGTCAGCTGGTTTGCTTCCGAAGCAGAAATTATTGCTGCTTTCGGTCCTGTTGAAGATGGTAACAGATCAGTAACAAGTGAGATACTGGGAGATGAATTTGATGCTGAAAACGATTATGATTCAGTTATGCTGAGATATAGTTTTAATGATGGGACAACAGATGGCTGGTTGTTGCTCACTATTAGAGAAGATGTTGGATTATGTTCAATATCATTTCATCGCAGTCCAATTAATTTTGAAAACTTAGATTAAAATAATTAAATAAAGCGATAATCTTCACATTTGTTTTTTCAGTGAGAGTAATATATCATTAATTTAAATTCGATAAATTTTTGGATAATTATTATTTAGATGGAAAGGAAATCAGAAAGTGAGAAAAATATTGGCAGTTTTGTTAGCTTTGTTAATGACAGTTCTAGCGGGGTGTGATAAGACAATAGCGGATGAAGAAAATAATACAACAGAAGAGAATAATATTCTCAAAGAATTTAGTCTCAGTGATGATTGGACAGATCTGGAGTTTGTTTTTGGAAATGAAAAATTTAGTTTTCCACTTTTTTATCAAGATCTCAACAAAAAGGGCTGGCAGTTAGAAGAAAATGATGATTTAGCAGCTCAAGAATTTACATTCAATTTTTATAAAATGTGGAATAGCAGTTTTTATGATGAAAACCAAGATTTATATGCATATATTTATGTAAATTTTCAAAATGATGAAAATGAAACAAAAAAAATCAAAGATTGCAACATCTGGAGTATAGCTCTTTTTAAAATTGATGACGAAGTTAGTGATAAAGGTTATGAAATAGAGTTATCAAAAGGAATTAAATGGGGAAGTACAGAAGAAGAGATAGTTGCTGCCTATGGTCCTGTGGAAGAAAATTATAGAATTGATAATGGAGAAGATGTTTGTATATTAGTTTACTATAGTCTGATTAGTGATATGATGGTACAAATGAATATGCATATTTATTATGATGGTGGATTATATATGATTGAATTATTCCGTTATCCTGTTGAATAGGAGGTTAAATGATGATGAAAAAATTATTAATAATCATTTTAAGTTTATTTCTTGCCTCAAGTGTAATTGGTTGTAATAAAAAAACAACAACTGGTCACATCAGCCAAGATTGGAAAGATTTAGAGTTCGAATTAAATGGAGTAGTTTATAAAACTCCTTGGTCTTTTGATGATTTTGCTGCTAATGGTTGGAGAATAACGCCTGATTTAAATGAAAATGTCAATCCTGGAAGTATTAGTGATAATTTCTATTTGATGATTAATGATAATCACTATTATGAAAAGAATAATTATTATGCATCAATTGATATTAAGTTTGAAAACAATTCTGATGAAATAAAAAAGATGAAAGATTGTGACATTTGCTGGTTGGTTTTTAGAAATTTGCCACCTGAACTATATGATGGTGTTGATTTAAAAGATATTGCCTATGATTTTAAACTGGCCAAAGGTATAGGCTGGGGTGCAACAGAAGCGGAAGTAATTGCTGCCTATGGTGATGTTGAAGATAAATTCAAGGCTCAGCGAAATGAAATGAAAGTTTTACAATATTATAATTTAACCGAAGACAATCTTCTATCAGTTATGCACATGGTTTTCTATAATGACTCATTATATGTAGTCAATTTATACAGATATTATGTCGAAGATGGTTATGAGCATTATGGTGTCCAAAAATAAAGGTAGATAATATGGATGTTAAACAGTTAAATTATTTTCTGACCATTGCTCAGGAAGGTTCAATTTCTTCTGCTGCTAGAAAACTGTATATGTCTCAGCCACCTCTTAGTGCCCAGATGAAGTTATTGGAAGAGGAATTAGGCTGCAGTTTATTTATTCGTGGCTCTAAAAACATTACCTTAACCGAGGAAGGTAAGATTTTATATCAAAGAGCTGAAAGCATTTTAAATCAAATCAAATCAACAATGTTGGAAATAAAAGAAGCCAGCCGTTTTGAAGTTGTCAGAGTGGGGATAATATCTTCAATAGTAGAGAAAGTATCTAAGATTTTATCTGATTTTCATTTGACAAATGATAAGGTAATATACGAGATTACCGAAGCTAATACCTATCGTCTTTTAGAACTTTTAAAGAATGGAACGATTAGTGTGGCTTTTGTTAGAGAACCATATCCCAATGGTGGCTTTAAACAGATTAAATTATTTGAAGATAAATTGGTAGCAGTAGGAAAAGATTTGCCTGAAAATTTAGATCTGACGTATTTATCAGAAAAACCATTAGTTTTATATCGTCGCTGGATTGAAGTAATCAGGCAGCAGTTCGATAGCATCGATATACCATTTGACTATATTTGTCTCAATGATGATGCCAGAACGACGATTTCAATGGTGAGAAATGGTTTGGGTGTTGGTCTTGTTCCGTTGAGTAGTGTGGAAAAAAATACTGATTTAGATATTAGAAATGTAGTTGACAGTACAATCTCTACTTCGGTAAATATGGTTTATTTACCTAATAGTTATAAAACTACCAGCTGTAGTAAATTGATTAAATATATTGAAGAAATAGCTAAAAAGTAGGATAATGATTTTGTGAAACATTGCATCTTTTAAAGAGTGATAGGAGTATACGAAATGGAAAAAAGAAATAAAACTTACAAAATGGCAATACTGGCATTGTTTATTGCCATTGAAATTGTATTGGTATCGACACCTTTAGGATTTGTTCCGATTGGTCCGATTCAAATTACAACAATGCATATACCCGTGATTTTGGCTGCAATTTTATTAGGGACAAAACAGGGAGCTGTTCTAGGATTAGTTTTCGGACTAACCAGTACTATTTATGCGGTAGTAGTTCCTTCGCCAGCATCATTGTTTTTTACTCCCTTTTATTCAATTGGAGAATTTAGCGGCAATTTCTTTAGTTTAGTGATTGCTATTGTTCCAAGAGTGCTATTGGGAGTAATCGCTGGTGTTTTATATGATTTGTTAATTAAAACTAAATTGCCGAAGGGATTATCGATCGTTGTTTCTTCTGTTATAGCGACAACTGCGCATACGGTGATGGTTATGTCAATGATTTATATCTTTTTTGGAAAACAATATAGTGAACTTTTTAATGTCCAATTAAGCGGTCTAATGATGTTTGTGTGGTTGACTTTAGCCACAAATGGAGTTTATGAAGCCCTATTTGCCGGGTTTTTAAATTGGCCAATAGTTAGAACTCTTCAAAAAGTAATGAGGGAGGAAAGATAAGAATGCTGCTTACAATTGATGTTGGAAACACCAATATTTCCTGTGGGATATTTGATAAGGAAAAGTTAATTACAACTTTTCGCTTTATCACCAAACAGCTAAGAACAAGCGATGAACTGGCATTACAGATTCATTCAATTTTAGAAGTAAAAGGAATATATGAAAGTCAGATAACAGATGTAGTGTTGGCTTCGGTAGTTCCTAATATCAACAATGATATGATTAGTGCTATAAAGCAGCTGTTTGATGTCGAACCACTGATAGTTGCTGCTGGAATTAAAACAGGATTACAGATCTGTATAGATGATCCAAGAAGCTGTGGGGCTGATTTAATTGCGGTATCGGTAGCTGGATATGATCGATATAATGGTGAATGTATGGTTGTTGATTTTGGTACGGCAACCAAATTTCTATATGTTGATAATAAGGGCAGATTTCTATATGGAATAATTTCGCCAGGTTTAGAAATCTATGCCAACAGTTTATGGCAGATGACAGCTCAACTGCCTCAGGTTCAACTGAAAAAACCTGAAACAATCCTGGCCAAGAATACCGTTCACAGTATGCAGGCTGGTATAGTTTATGGTTATATCGGCTTGACAGAAGGTATTATTAAACAGATAAAAAAAGAAATAGGACATGATTTCCCGGTTATAGCCACAGGAGGCTTAGGAAGATATATCTATCCTGAAACGGATGTATTTGATGATTATGATCCAGATTTAGCCTACTATGGTCTGAAACTGATTTATGAAAAAAACAGGTAGGAGAAAAAAATGAAGAAGATTAAAGAATTTTTTACTCAGCTGATAAACAGATTTTTAGAAAGTATTAAAAGATTTCTATTATCTAATATCTTTCTAGCTGTTATTGCTTCAGCAACAATATATTGTATTATCACTGAAAGTTTTGATAACCCATATGCTTATTTAGTAATGGCCAGTACTTTAGGAGGGCTAACTTCCTTTGTTTTAACTTTGGCAACTGAAAAGCATAATATAAATAAGGGGAATATTATTAACATAACTATTTCACTGATGGTTGCTGTTATCAGCTACATAATATTACATTTTTATAGTGATAATAATTATGTAATTTTAGCTTACTCTGGTTTAATAGTGGTTGAGTTGTGTGTCAGCTTCTATCTATTATATTTTATTGAAGATAACAGGAAATTATTTGCGGTAATGGTCAGCAGCCTGCTTTACTGTTATGTGATGGTCACAACCATTGTCGCTGGGCTTTCAATCTGTCTGCTGGCTTTTGAATATCTGATTTATAGATTCGAAAATTTTGAAAAGCTATACCTGATTACTGCAGCAATTTTTGAAATATTTGTGGTTAACTCATTGTTTTTATCATATATTCCAACCAGAGAAGAAAAACTATCAATCACAAAAACTTATGAAAACATTCTGCATAAGGCATCTTTAGCAGTATATTATCTGTTAATTGTAATTTTATATATCTATTTAGCTAAAGTACTTATTACCTTTGAAATGCCGATAAATAAAATTAACTGGTTTGCCTCATTTGCCATGTTGTTTTATTGTCTTTTCTATCTGAGTTGTCAGGATAATGAAAAAGGTTTAGCCCTGTTCCATGTAAAGTATGGTGGGCTGGTGATGATACCAATTTTTCTGATGCAGGGATATGCTTTATTTTTAAGAATCAGTGTTTATGGCTTGACGACTCCAAGATATCTGTCAATTATGTTTAACCTTATTGGTCTGGCTTTTGTGGTTTCTTCATTTTTCAAAAAAGGACCAAAATATGTGTTTTTGTTTATGGCGCTAATTGTGGCCATATTAAGTATTGGTCCGTTAAATATGCTTGATGTACCATTTTATTCTCAGACTAGAAGAATGGAAAAGATACTTCTTAAAAATAATATGCTGGAAGACCAGACAATTATTGCTAATCCAGATATTTCGGATGAAGATAAACAGGAAATCAAAGCAATATATTATTATCTGAAATATCCTGCCAGTAATAAAGAAAACTATATCACTGAAATTACTGACGATGAATTTGAAAAAGTATTTGGTTTCAGCCAATATGATTCTAATGACGTTAATAAAGATTACAAATATTGCAGTTATAGCAATCCTAATACTATTGTTGATGTTGAAGGTTACAAATCAATGGAATATGTAGAGTATCGTGACAGCCTTGAAATTGATGGTTATAATATTGAAGATTATTTGTGGAGCCTATACAATGAATATGGTGAATCAGACAGAATAGATTTAGCTTACCAAACAAAAGATGGTACAAAAATAATCTTTAATCATATTAATTTTACATTAAGGGATGAAAAAGAGATAACAGGTGTTTATTTCAGCTGTTATATATTGAGAAAGTAGGTAGAAGAAATGAAAATAGGAATTAGTAATGATCATGCTGCAGTTGAACTTAAATATGCATTAATTAAGCATTTAGAAGCTAAAGGGCATGAAGTTGTAAATTATGGTACAAATAGTACTGAAAGTTATGATTATCCAATTGCTGGCAAGATAATTGGAGAAGCTGTAAGAGATAAAGAGGTTGATGGTGGTATTGCAATATGTGGCACTGGAATTGGGATTTCTTTAGCGGCCAATAAAGTTAAAGGTGTCAGAGCAGCTTGCGTTTCAGAACCGGTAAGTGCAATGTTGACCAAATCTCACAATGATGCTAATATCATTTGTTTTGGTGCTAGAATTGTTGGTGAAGAAGTAGCTAAGGCAATTGTTGATGCCTGGCTAGATACACCGTTTGATGGTGGAGAAAGACATAAAAGAAGAGTTAAAATGATTATGGATATCGAAAAATAATCATCTTTGTCAAATGTTGGTTAAATATTGTCAAAAAAAGAATAAAAAAAGCTGAAAATCAGTGTTAAAATAAATTCAATGAAGTGCCAGGATCTTTTTCTGCACTTCTTTTGATCAGGAAAAATGATAATTTTCAAAAAATAGTTGACTATCGTCATTTTTCTTGATATTATTAACAAGCATTGACGAAAATGGTCCGTTGGAGAAGTGGTTTAACTCACATGCCTTTCACGCATGCATGCACGGGTTCGAATCCCGTACGGGCTACCATAACAAACAAACTTCCCTTAGAGGAGGTTTTTTATTGTATAATAAAGACGTTAAAAAAAGATTAATAATAAAATTAAATCGCCAGAGATAATGGGGGGGTCTTTATATGTACGATGAAATTGCTGTTAAGGAAATAGTCGAAAAACAAAGAAGATATTTTAAAACCGGAGCAACTTTAGATGTAAATTTTAGAAAAAAACAACTGAGAAAATTAAAAAAGGCGATGGTTGATTATGAAAGCGATATTATTGAAGCTTTAAAATTAGACTTGGGAAGAAGTGATGTTGAAGCATTTTTTTGTGATATTGGGACAGTAATCTTAGAAATTAATGAAACCTTAAGAGGACTGAAAAAATGGGCCAAGCCTAAAAAACTATATTCAGGTTTAGTCTGTTTTCCAAGTATAATTACCAGGGTTTATAAGATGCCTTATGGAGTATCGCTGATAATTTCTCCTTACAACTTTCCCTTCCTTTTAACTTTTGGAGTTTTGATTGCCGCAATTGCTGGCGGGAATACAGCTGTTATCAAAACCAGCAGTAAAAGCATCAACAGTACTAGAGTAATAAAAAAAATTATCGCTGACATTTATGATTCAGAATACGTTGTGGTAGTTGATGGTGGCCATGATGTAGCAGATATGTGTTTAGCTCAAAGGTTTGATAAAATATTTTATACCGGTTCAGCTAGAGTGGGAAAACATGTAATGAGAAGTGCAGCAGAAAATTTGACACCTGTAGCTTTAGAATTGGGTGGAGAAAATGGTAATTGGTGTATTGTTAGAAAAGATGCAGATCTTAAAGATGCGGCTAGAAAAATAGCATTCTTTAAACTGTTAAATAGTGGCCAGGTTTGTATTAACATTAATCAGGTAGCTGTAGCTGATGAAATAGCAGATGAGTTTATAGAAACTTTGAAAAAGGAATTTGAAAGACAAATCGGTGATGCTGTTAACAATGAAAATTATCCGAAACTAGTTAACAGGAAAGCTTATGAGAGTTGTGCTAATCAAGCTTTCCAGTATCAGGAAAGAATAGTTTATGGCGGTTTTGGAAATAAAGAAATCTTAAAGTATGCTCCAACCATTATTTACCCGGTAGATATTAATGAAGATATTGTTAAACATGAATTATTTAATCCATTACTTCCGGTTGTAGTTTTTGAAGATGAAAAAGTAGCTGAATTGCTAGATATTATTGCTGATAGGGAGCATGGCTTAGCTTTGTATATCTTTACTAAGGATATATCTTGGGCTAATAAAGTTATGTCGACTTTACAATATGGTGGGGGATGTATCAATGAAGTATGTCTGCAATTGATGGTTAAAGGAGCACCATTTAATGGAGTGGGTCATTCAGGTATGGGAGCTTATCATGGCAAATGGGGATTTGACGAATTTACTCATCCTCAAACCGTTTTACAGGGCTGCAATAAATTAAATCTTCCTTTAAGAGAACATCCTTATTCAGGTAAAGCAGGGAAGATTAAAATGAAATTGTTAAGGTTGTTTGAAAGATAAAAATTCTGATGAAAATGCGCATCTTAGAGATACGCATTTATTTTTTCTTCATCGACATTGATGTAGATGGTTTTATATTCTTTGAGTATTAGCTTTCCAATTTTACTGTTGGGGATTTTCTTTAGATTTTTTATCAAGGTATAATTGACCGGAATACTGCTGGAATGTCTATTCTTAGAAAAGTAAGCAGCTAGCATTGCACAAAATCTGATTTCGTCTTCATTTGGATTAGCAGTGTTAATTATTACATGTGCTCCTGAGCCATCTCTGACATGGAACCAGTAATCAAAACGATTAGATTTTTTAAAAGTAATAAATTCATTTTGAATATTATTTTTTCCTATTAAAATAATTTTATCCTTGTATTGTAATCTGGTGTAATTTGGTTCAACTGGTTTTTTAGTTCTCTGTCTTCTGGTTTTCGGTTTCAGATAATTATTATTTTCCAGTTCCTGACGAATTTCAGCAGCGGTATTAAAATCAGCTCGTTCTAATTGTTGCTGGATAAGTTGGAAATATTCTAAATTTTCTCTAGTAAGCTCAATTTGCTCATTGATGTATTTCTGACCGGTAGAAAGTTTGCGATATTTATTGAAATGTTTCTTTCCATTTCCTTTGCCGTCCAGTTTTTCATCAAGAGGAATGGTAATCAGATTATCTTCAAAATCAGCCAAAGTAACCGATTTCATTCCTTTTTTTATTTTATCTAAATTGGCAAATATTAAATCTCCGTAATGACGATATTTATCACAATCTAAAGCTTCCTCTAAGGAAATAAGCAGATTGTCGATTTTCTTAGTCAGTTTGTTAATTTCTCTTCTGGTGAATTTAAATACGTCGCCGGTTATCTGTCTGATTCTTTCTCTTTCTTCTTTTTTGAAGTAAAGATAATCTAAACCTTCACAAATATCAAATCGTTGATGTTCATCAGATAAATGAGTCAAGGCAATACAATGAAAGTATTCTTCTTCATTGATAGTTGTCAAATACAGACTTGTTGACTCTTTAATTTCCTGCATGATTTGATGATAACTTTGACTTTGCATTCGATAACTTACTTCATTAGATAAAAGTGGTGAAAAACCAACCAGTTTTTTAGTTAAGTTATCTTCAATGTCAACATCATCAATCTCAAAAGGATTTAATTTGTTTTTCTGTGGCGCGGTCACAATAAACCGGGCGCCAGGCTGAATGGTTCTAATAGTATTTTCAAAAGGAGGAATATGTTTTAAAGCATCAATAATTTTGTTATCTTTTACTAAGATAACATTGGCATATTTGCCCATCAGTTCTACATAAATCTCAACATTCATTTTATCACCGATTTTATCTTTACTATCAACTTCAATTGTCAGATAACGATCTAATCCTGCTTGAGTGATACTTCTAATTATTCCGCCTTCAGCATATTTTCTTAAAAGGATGATGAAGTTACTTGGTGATAGGCGAGTAGGATAACTTCTATCAGTTAAGTGGATACGATTATAGACAGAGTGGGCACTGATTATCAATTGAAATGATTGATATCCTTTGATGATGAAAAGGATTTCTGTATCAGAAATCAGATAAATCTTATTGATTCTTTTTCCTATAAGAGGCTGTAACTGTTTGACAACCTGATGTAAAAACACTCCATCAAAAGCCATATTTCTCTCCTTTGATTATCACTGAATATTATACCACATTGAAAAAAAAGACTATAATTTGTATAATAAAATTAAATAGAAAGAAAGGTGAGTAATAATGAAAAAAAGAGGCTTACTGATTATTTTGTCGGGACCATCGGGTGTAGGAAAGGGTACAGTAAGAGCTAAATTTTCTCAAGACGAATCACTAAATCTGGCTTATTCAGTTTCAATGACCAGTAGAGAGAAAAGGGAAGGCGAAACTGATGGAGTAGATTATTTCTTTGTCAGTCAGCAGCAGTTTAAAGAAGCGATTGAAAATGGAGAACTTTTAGAATGGACAGAATTTGTTGGAAATTATTACGGCACACCTTTAAAATATGTTGAAAAGCTCAGAGATGAAGGGAAAAACGTTTTGTTAGAAATTGAAGTTGAAGGGGCAAAAGAAGTTCAAAGAAAATGTCCGGATGCCTTATCAATATTTTTAATACCTCCATCAATGGCGGAATTAGAAAAAAGAATTAGAGGTAGAAAAACGGAGCCTGAGGAAATTGTCCAGCAACGTTTAGCTAAAGCAGAAAGAGAGATGAATATGCTGTCGCAATATAAATATGTCATCTGTAATGATGAAGTTGACTTGGCGGCAGAACTGATTTCAGTAATTATTAAATGGCATATGAAATAGATGCAAAACATCTATTTTTAATTTTAGGAGGAAGTGAAAAAATTGAAAAAAGTTATAAGAATATTATCGATATTCTTTTTTTGTGTTATTTTAGTGTTTCTTATAAAAGGAATTAGAAATTGTCATCTGAAGAAGAAAAAAGATAAATTTTTAACTGCTGGAAACAAAGAAGAGCAATATGATCGACCAATTATTGAGCTTCAGATTCCAAATAATAAGAAGCCACAAATAGAAGAAGAGCAAAAGTTAATAGAAAAAGAAGAAACAATAATCAAGGAAGATGGTTGTACCTACATTTGGGTAATTGATGTAGCCTATCAGCCCGCAGTACAAGAACAGGGCCATTACGAAATTGTTCATCATGAAGCGGTTACACGTGTGATAGACATTTATCAGGAATTTAAAACTTATTATTTTGTCAGAGAGGATGAAACATATGTTACCGTAAATGATTATGAAGGTTTCTTGCCAGAAGAATACTTCAATAACTTACCAGAAGAGTTTTATCGTTATTACTATAAAATAACAAAAGAAGTTATTGGCCAAGAGATTGTGATAGATAGAGAAGCTTATGATGAAAAAGTTTGGGTGGTAGATCAACCGTATCAACCAGCAGTAGAAGAGAAAGGGCATTATGAAAAAACAGGATGCTGAAAGGGGTAAAAAATGAAGAAAACAATAGTCATATTTTTAATAGCGATGGTGATGTTATGTAATGCATCACTTTTTTTATGGGCTGAAAATCAAAAAATGGAAGGGAATTATCTTACCTTAACAAAAAAGATAAAAGAATATGAAGATTTGATAAATTTGAATTCTAATGAATACAGTTTACAAGGATCAGAGTATGAAGTCAGAAATAGTAACAACGAAGTTATTGCCATTTTTGAAATAGATGAAAATGGTATCGGCTATAACCAGAAAACAGGAAAGCCATATGTTGACCGTTTAGAAGATGGTATCTATAGAATAAAGGAAATAAAAGCATCTAAAGGTTTTGTTTTAGATCAGGAAGTTTATGAAGTGGCTTTATATGCCAATACTCATCTACCAGAAGAGATAACAGTTAATACAGTTGCTGATCTATATGGAAGAAATAGTAAAGGGCAGTATTTTCACAACAATAAATACAAATTGTGGACCACTGATTATGGAACAGGAGTATTTGAATGTGGTGTCTGTCATATTGCTCCACCTGTTGCCATAAGAAATTATGGACAGCATATAATTTCCACTTCCACCAGTAAAGTTCTAACTAAAGATTCTGAAGCAAATCGTTTAATTTATAAGGTTTTATATTATGGCAGAAGAGGACCAGATATGTGGCCAGGATTTACCAGTGGAAAATATCATATTCCTTTTTCTTCCCGAGATGGAACAAGTTACTACAAAACAAATAATGTTGAAGCACTTTCTGCTTATATTACCCATGTGGTTTTAGGAAGAGTATATGGTCAAAACAATAAATGGCAACTCAGCTGGGAGCAACACGGAGTAAGTGATTACTATAACTGGGTGATTAAACAGCCTGATGCTCCAAAAGATTTTGTCGTTTATATCTGGGAAAATTATCAGACAAACGGAACTCAAGATATGTTTTTTGGTTTTTTATTACAGCCGGAAGATTACGATTATGTAAATTTGAATGTTGAAGGAAAAGTTGAATTTGATCCTATAAGGGTAGTGTTAACAAAAAAAGATAAAAATGATCTTAAAATAAAAGGAGCACAATTTACTGTTGAATATTATAATCAGCTGTTGCAGACGGTTGAAGAAGCCAGTACTTTAAATCCAATTAGAAAATGGGTTTTTGAAACTGATGAAAAAGGAATTTTCAGGTTCAGTCAAGATTATTTAATAAGTGGAGATGAATTGTTTGTTGTTGATGGTATTTCAGTACTTGTAGCTGGAACTTACATTGTTTCAGAAACCAAAGTTCCTTCAGGTTATGTTAAAGCTGATGATTTTATGATCAGGGTATCTTCTGATGTCACAAAGCCAATTGAATTTACCGATAAAAACGGTAAAGGAAGAGTCGAAACCACCTTGGAAGAAGGATATAACTTATTAGAATTAATGGAAGGATATCTGACCCTAGAGAAAGAAAGTGCAGTAGAAAGCAGTTATTCATTAGCTGGTGCATATTATCAGGTTTTTATTGATAGAGCATGCAATAAACCAGCTTATAGAAATAACAGTAATGAAGAAGCTGTTTTAATTACTGATGAAAATGGTAAAACCTCCACTATAGCTTTAGCTCCTGGCCAATATTACATTAAAGAAATTCAGGCTCCTGATAATTTTTATCTGGATTTAAATATTTATGAAGTAGAAATTAAAGAGCAGGAAACAGTAGTGATTAAAAGTATTGAACAACCTAGGACTATCAGTTTAAAGGTAACCAAAGTAGATAGTATTTCCAACCCCCTGACAGGAGCGGTTTTTGGTCTGTATAATCAAAATGATGAATTATTAGCTCAAAAAACAACCAATGAAAAAGGAGAAATAGTATTTGAAAATTGTCTATTTTTATTTGAAGAATACTATCTGAAGGAAATTCAGGCACCTGAAGGATATATTTTAGATCATCAGAAACATCAGATAGATACCTCAAAATTTTTGAAAGTAATTGAAAAAGAAATAGTCAACCACCTGGTACCGGAAACGGGAGATTTTATTATTTACCCACTTTTTATAGCAATGATTACTTCATTTATCAGTATTATATGCTTAAGCAAAAAGATTAAAAAATATCTTTAATTGATCGGAGCAGAGAAATTTCTCTGCTCTTTTTTTGTGTGGTGAAAAAGGAAATATTTAATCAAGTATGGTAAAATAAAAGGGATGAAGAAAGTATCAATTGTTAATGTTTATATTGAACATCCTATTATGCAACTGAACAATACCTTTTCATATTTTCATCAAAGTAAAAAGAGAATTGAAAGAGGAATAAGAGTTAGAGTTGATTTTAATGGACAAAAAATAGTCGGATTTGTTGATTCGGCTTTTGAAGTTGATGATTTAGAAACTTATCAAACTAAACTAGGTTATAATATAAAGCCAATTGAAGAAATAATTGATGAAGAGCCGATTATTAATGATGAACTTTATAACTTGGGATTGTGGATGAGCAGACAGACAATTTCTCCAGTTATTTCCTGTTTTCAAGCTATGCTTCCTTCAACTTTAAAACCTGTAAGCAGTGCTAAAAAGGCAGTAATGGAAAATTGGGTTGTTATTAAAAATGATGAGGTTAAAGAAATCTATGGGTTTGAAGAAACAGAATTACTGCTTAAGGACTTCAAAAAGAAGGTCAACGATTATCGTTATCGAAAGCTAAAAGATAGTGGCTGTATTGAAATAGTTAAAAGAGAAAAAAAAGCAGAAATTGAGCAATTCAAAGTTTATGAAGCTCCTTATAATTTGACCGAAGAACAAGAAAAAGCTATCGATATTATTAATAACAGTACAAATAATACTATTCTTTTACACGGCTTAACTGGCAGTGGTAAAACAGAAATATATCTACAACTGGCAAAACAGGCTTGTTTTAAAAAAAAGCAGGTTTTAATTTTGGTTCCTGAGATTTCTCTTACTTCGCAGATGGTAAATAGATTCAAGTCTCGTTTTAACGGTGTTGCGATTTATCATTCAGGATTATCAGCTCAAGAAAAGTATCAGCAATATACCTTGGTAAAAGAAGGGAAAGTTAAAATTGTAGTTGGAACAAGAAGTGCCATTTTTATGCCCTTTAAAGATATCGGATTAATTGTTCTTGATGAAGAACATGATGGTTCATATAAGCAGGATTCAACGCCAAAATACAATACTAGAGATATCGCTATTAAAAGAAGTGAAACTCATAATTGTAAGCTTATTTTAGGAAGTGCCACTCCAACATTAGAAAGTTATGCTAGAGCGATAAAGGATGTATATCAACTGGTTACTTTAGATAAAAGAATTAATCAGGATTTGCCGAGGTCTTATTTAATTGATATGAGCAAAGAAGTAAGAAAGGGAAATTATATTATTTCCGGTCCACTATTAAAGGCGATTGCTGAAAGATTGGATAAAAAACAGCAGGTAATTTTGTTGCTGAATAGAAGAGGCTATACTCCAATTGTTAAGTGTTCTAATTGTGCTTATGTTGTTATGTGTCCTCATTGTGATGTAGCATTAAGCTATCATAAAGATGATGATCGACTTGTCTGTCATGTTTGTGGTCATAGTCAAAGCAATGATGTTACCTGTCCAAAATGTAAAAGTAAAATGTGGAGAAACTATGGAGTAGGAACTCAAAGATTGACTGAAGAAATTCAAAAAAAATTTCCAGAAGCCAGATTAGTACGCATGGATGCTGATTCAACTAGAAAAAAAGATGCCCACAGTAAGATTTTAAGTAGCTTTGAAAAACAGAAGTATGATATTCTTATCGGCACTCAAATGATATCTAAAGGTTTAGATTTTCCAAATGTAACTTTGGTAGGTATTTTCAATGCTGATGGTCCGTTACATAGAACTGATTACCGTAGTGTGGAAACAACCTTTGATTTGATAGTTCAAGCGAGCGGAAGAAGTGGTCGAAGCAGTAATCCTGGTGAGGTGTATGTTCAATCCTATGATATCAACCATTACGGTATCAGATTAGCAGTTAGACAGGATTATATAACTTTTTTTAACAATGAGATGAGTTATCGCCACGCTGCTAAATATCCGCCATATACTTTTATGGCTGCTATTTTATTTGCGGGTAAGGATGATGAAACTGTTAAAGATAAAGCTTTTGATGGCAGTGATTATTTTAGAAAAGATCAAACCGTCAGAGTTTTGGGTCCTTCAAGACTTCTAAAAATTAAAGGTGAATATCGCTATCGGATAATTATCAAGTCTAAAGACAAACAGCAGTTGATTGAAAAACTTTGGTCCTGGTATGAAATCCAATCAATTAATAAACGTCAGGTATCGGTACAGATTGACGTTGACCCATATATTTTAGATTAAGGAGCATGAAAAGATGAGTGAAAGAGAAGTAGCTTTTAACTGTTTATGTAAAATAACTATTGATAAAAAGTTCTCTAATATTGTACTTAAAAACTGTCAGGATAATTCGCCGCTTGTTACTCAGCTTGTTTATGGTACCCTAAGAAATTATCGTCTGGTGAGAACTGTCTGGAGCAAATATGTTTCAAAGTTTCCTCCAGCTAAAATTTGTCAACTGTTAGATATGGCAACCTATGAACTCCTTTTATTAGATAAACCGGAATATGCCACTGTAAATGAGATAGTAAATATTGCTAAGAAAATTAAGGGTGGCAATTATGCCAGTTTTGTTAATGCTGTATTAAGAAAGATTTCAAAAGATGATATTAACAATCATTCTTTAGCAGTTAGAACCTCTCATCCTGATTGGCTGGTAGATTTATGGACTGTCCATTATGGAAAAGATATTTGTGAGAAAATCTGTTTTGACAATTTAAAAGATGGCAAGGTAGCACTAAGGGTTAATAATCTACTAACTGATGAAAAACAATTATTAAAAGATAAGAGATTTTATCGTGGTTTTGTTGAGGGTTGTCTATATTTCCAAGGCAATATTATTGATACTGATTATTTTAAAAACAATCAGGTAATCATTCAATCTGAATCAAGTCAATTAGCGGTTAAAGAAATTGGAGTTCAGGAAGATCAGATAATTTTAGATTTATGTGCAGCACCTGGATCTAAAACAGTTCAACTGGCAATTGATTTAAATAAAACAGGTTTAGTGGTGAGCAATGATATTTACGATTTTAGAGTTGATTTAATAAAACAGAATGTTAAAAGATATGAATTAACCAATGTAGTTACTTCTTGTTGTGATGGAACAAAAATCAATGAAAAATATCAGGAAAACAGTTTTGATGTTGTTTTATTAGATGCCCCCTGCAGTGGATTGGGAACCTTAAAACATAAGCCAGAAATAAAAATTACTATTGCTCCTGAAGATTTGGATAATCTTGTAGATTTACAAAGAGAATTACTAAAAACAGCTGCCTTGATGATTAAAGATAACGGTGTTTTATTGTATTCTACCTGTACTTTAAATAAAAAAGAAAATGAAAAACAAATTGAATGGTTTTTAAAAGAGAACACTAATTATTTTTTAGAAAGTGAAAAGACTATTTTCCCATTTGATTATGATTCAGATGGATTCTATATTGCAAAGTTAATAAAAAAAGCCAATTAATTATCATTGGCCGTTATTTTTGATTTGAAGAAATTGATTTGATCTTCATTGGCTTTTTGTCCAATAGCAGTTTTTATATCGACGTGGAAAACATGACCAACCATTTCTTTTTTATCTTGTCCGTAAACTGTAAAAATATATTCGGTATTATTTTCCCTTAGTTTATCCAGTAGTGGTTGCTGATAATTTTTAAAGAAGTCATCTTTACTGGTAAAAACAAAAGCAGGAGGGAATTTTTTATTTTGATATCGTAACGGATAAAGTTGTTTGCCCAATTGTTTAGCATTTTTTCCAAAGTAAGGGGACAGAAATACTCTGAGGATGGGATTTTTATTAACCAAATCAATATTATAAATACCACAATTTAATCCTAACGCTTTGAATTTGAGGTTACTACAGCCAATATTCATAATATCGCGATATTCTTTGCTGGTATGAATTACCATTAGCTGATGAGCCATTTGAGCTCCAACGCTGTCGCCGATTAAAAATAAATTATCTAAATCAATATAATGTTGCTGATAATTTTTTTCTATAAATTTAAATAAATCAAGGCAATCAGTTAACTGGGTTGGATAAATGAATTCTGGTGCCAAGTGATAATTAAAATTTATGACAGTAAATCCTTTAGCAGCTAAATCCATGCAGAAAAACTGGTAATCATCTTTACTGCCATATACCCAACCTCCTCCATGGATAGAAATTATTGTTGGAAGAGGACTTTTAGTACCTTTAGGATAATAGATATCTAAAAGTTGACCTTCGTTATATTTGATGTTGTCAATCCGGGTGATATTTTCAGGAGTTGATAAACCGCTGATTCTTATAGCATCTCCTTTAGTACAAATGTTAATATATAACTTAATAAAGAAATCTGAAATTGCCATTTTTCATACCTCCAAATATCTTTTTATACTACTTATATTCTAAAGCATTTCTTTCTTTTTTTGTTGAAAAGAGAATGGTTTAGTGCTATTATTATAAAGCATTTGGTCCGATAGCTCAGGTGGCAGAGCAACTGACTCTTAATCAGTGGGTCTAGGGTTCGAATCCCTATCGGACCACCACTAAATATAAAAAGATGCTTTTTTTTTTTATTAATGTATAATATAAATGAGGTGCTTTTTATGATGGAAAGAAATGAGGAAAATAGTTCTAACAACATTCAATTTTCTGTTGATGAATATGCTGAAAATAAATCAGAGGAACAAAAAATTGAAATGCAAAATTTAAATGAAGATCAAGAAAAAGAATTGCAAAAGAAGAAATCAAAGATAAAAAGAAACAAGAATATCAAGTGGATCATTTATGCTGTCTCGATGCTTGTTATGACAGGTGTTATATTTCATTCTATAAAGCTATATGGCTTAATCAGTTCTTATACCTTTTTGCCAGAGCATTATATTAAATATCTAGGTTATGGATTAATTGGCGTTAATTTATTTTTCTGTATTTTTGCTTTTTTACCTAATGTAAATAATTTAAATAAGATTTTACAATCAATATTGTGCGTCATTTTAGCATATGCTTTAGCTATGGCCAATGTCATCATTCCCGATTATGAAGGCCAAATGAAGAGAATGTTTATCGAAGTTCCAACTGAAGGAGATCTGATGATAAATGTATATGTCTTAAAAGAAAGTGAAGTTACTGATATTTACGGATTACAGGGAAAACTTATCGGTATTCAATCACAATTTGATGTAGAATATCAAGATTACGCTTTAAAGGTTATCAACAGAGAGTTTGAAGGAGATCCAGTTGTAAGTAAATCGTATGATGATATTTACTCAATTGTAGAAGCTTTGTATGCCGGAGAGGTAGATGCAATATTATTAAATGAGTCCTATGTTGAAATAATTTCTGAAAACAATGATTTTTTAACTTATGAAGAAGATACCAGAGTAGTTTACAGCTGTGTACAGAAAATCAGCTTAGAGTATGATAGTGCCAATATTGAAAATATTACAACTGAACCATTTATCATTTTGATTGGTGGTTCTGATAGCAGAAACTATAATAACCTTTTTGCTACTAGAAGTGCTGGTAGAACTGATGTTAATATGCTGGCGATATTTAACCCGGTTACAAAACAAGCGCTAATTATCACTATTCCTCGTGATGCTTACGTGCCTTTATGGGGTAATACTAATTGTATGGATAAATTAACCCATGCGACTGTTTACAGTATTAGTGCTTGGCAACAGACTATCAATACTTTATTTGATATTAAAATTAATTACTTTTTCAGGGTAAATTTCCTGTCAATTATTAAGATTATTGATGCTTTAGGAGGACTGGAAATTGATAATCCTTATGCTTTTGATACAGAATCGTGTCTAGATCCAGATACCTTAAAAACTGTTTATCATTACTTCCCGGAAGGCAAGATTACCTTAACAGGAGGTCAGACGTTAGGCTATACCAGAGAAAGAAAAGGTTATAAACCAGACGGAACTCAAATAGGTGATTTTGGTAGAAATCAGCATCAGGCAATTGTGGTAGATGCTTTGATTAAAAAGGTTACTTCAGTTTCAACCATTACAAATATTCCTGAATTATTAAAAGCGGTTGAAGGAACATTCTTCACTGATATTACAATTGATTCAATTTATGCTTTAGCTCAAATGCAATTAAATGATATGGCTACTTGGGATGTTGTTCAACACAACCTGACTGGAAGAGGAGCTTCCAGAACAAGTTATGCTATGGGTCAATCTAGTGGTAAAACTTATAGTGTTGTAATTTTGAATGACGGACCATTGAATAAAGCAAAAGCTATGATTCAACAAATATTGAATAATGAAATAGTTCAAAAAGATTAATAGCAACCCATCATAAAGTGATGGGTTTTTTAGGGCGTAACTATATTTTTGAAATGGTGTAATTGTGTTATAATTTAAGAGGTGAATTGAGATGAAAAAAGTATTATGTATTGGTGGAGGAACGGGTCAGTCAGCCCTTTTAAAGGGTTTAAAACAAGTAGATGATATTGAACTTTCTACAGTTGTTGCAACTGCAGATGATGGTGGCTCAACAGGACAGCTAAGACACTTTTTTAATTTACCTGCTATGGGTGATGTTAGAAACGTTATGGTTGCTCTTGCTGATAGTGAAGATTTAATGACTAAGATAATGAACTATCGTTTTGATTCTCATTCAGGACAATTATCAGGGCATAATTTGGGAAATATTATTATTTCAGCTTTAGCTATTGATGGAAATGATTTTTATCGAGCTGTTGTTGAATTATGCAAAATTCTAAAAGTTAAGGGTAGAATATATCCCAGTACAATTCAATCGGTTACTTTAAAAGCTCATATGATGGATGGAAGTATCGTCTCTGGAGAAACTCAAATTAGAGAGAGCCAAAAACAGGTTAGAGATGTTTTCTATGATGAACAGGTTAATACCTATCCTCAATTGTTAAAAGCTATTGAACAAGCAGATTATATAATTGTAGGTATTGGTTCACTTTTTACTTCAATACTTCCAAATATTATTATTGATGATATCAGAAAAGCTTTATGTAATTGTAAAGGTAAAATAATATATTATTGTAACATTATGACTGAAAAAGGTGAGACGGATAACTATTCAGTAGAACAACATGTCGAAGCTATTAACAGTCATATTGGCGAGGAGATTGTTGATGCTGTTGTTATCAGCAGTGATGTTTTTCCAGAAGCGGTTATTGAAAGCTATGCATTAGAAGAAGCTGAAATTGTGAAGTTAGAAAGAGAGTATCATAAATATAAAGTTTATCGTCACAGCTTATTAAATTTTGATAAAAACCTGGTAAGACATGATCCAATAAAAGTGAGAGATAGTTTTTTAGAAATTATGAAGGATATTTAAATGTCATTTGCATCAAGAGTAAAAGATGAAATCACTAGACTGCAATTAGAAAAAGACCCTAAAAGAGGTCTTCTTTCGGGCTTGCTTCAATCACTGGCGAGCATAGGAATTTCTAATACTGGAATATCTTTGACCCTTAAAATCTCTAATGGTCAGATTGCTAAAAGGGCAGCACTTGATTTAAGGGATCTTTATGATGTAAGAAGTCAGTTTTCGGTTATAAAACAGCAAAAATTGCACAAAAGAAATATTTACCGTATTACAGTAAATGAGAAGGTTAAGGAAATATTGAATGATTTGGATTTGTGGACTGATAGAGGTTTGCAAGATCATCCTCGTATGATGTTTTTGTCAACTGATGAAATGGTTAGAGGTTATGTAGCAGGAACGTTTTTAGCTACAGGCTCTATCAACAGGCCTACCAGTTCAAACTATCACATGGAGGTCACAGCTAATAGTGAAGGTCATGCCGATTTTTTGATTAAATTATTGACTAAATTTAGAATACCTGCTAAAAGAACGGAAAGAAGGAAAAAAACAATTGTCTATGTTAAATCGGGAGAAGCCATAGCTGATTTTTTGATTTTAATTGGCGCTAACGATGCTTTAATGGAATTTGAAAATGAAAGAATTAATCGCGATTATTTTAACAACTTTCAAAGATTAGAAAATATTAATATTGCCAATGAGCAAAAGACTTTAGCTGTTGCTCAAAAACAGATTGAAGCTATTCAATATTTGCTGGACAGAAAACTGGAGCATTTGTTAAGAAAAGAGGATTTAGAGGTCGCGATGCTCAGGATGGAATTTCAGGATGCCTCTTTTAATGAGTTGGCCAAAGAGTATTACAACAGGACAGGAGTTTTGTTAAGTAAATCAGGGATAAGACATCGTTTCAATAAAGTTTTGGCTTTAAAAGAAAAGTATGAAGAAAGAGAAAGAGAATTGGAGGGAACTAATGAATAAAGAGACATTGTTTTCAATTATATTTACTCTATTTGTTATATTTTTAATGGTTTTACTTTGGCCTTTGATTAAATGGTTTGTTTTAATTATTTTAGTTTTGGCTATTATATTATTTATAAGAGTAGCAATTGAATCAAAAAAAGTAAAAGAAGAAATACAAAAAGATCCACAGAGACATTATAATAAGGTCAGTGGTGATGTTATTAATGCTGAATATACAGAAAAAGAAATTGATGAATAATTAACGGGTGAAATATGATTAGAAGAGGAAAAGAAGAAGATAAAAGAGCTATTTTTGATTTGTATACTAAAAGTGGAGTCTTAAATTTTGAAAGTCAGGACGAATATTTTATTAATGCTTTTATTCCGGAAAACATTTTAGTTAATGATGTTAATGGTTCAGTAGTAGCTTCAATGCAGACAAATTATCATTCACTAATATTACACAAAAAAAGACTTTCAGCTTCATTTGTTTTTGGCCAGTTTTATGACAGAAGTAAAGGGATCAGATATTATGATGCCTTAAAAGATGAGGTGTTTGAGCAACAGAAGTATAAAACACTTGTCACAATTGTTCCAACTAAAACCCCTGCTGAATATGAGAAATATGGTTTTGAGTCAATTTATAATCAAAGATTATACACAATTTCTCGTTCCCACTTAAAAAACAGTTCTTATGCAGGAGTAAGCAGAAGTTTTAAAGTTAAGGATCTGGTTGATGTGTATGAAGCTTTTATTGAGAACTTTAATGGTTATTTAATAAGGGATTACAACTATTATATGAACCTGATAGATTTATTGCAGATTAAAAGGTATAATCTGGTAGCTTTTTATGACGATGAGTCAATATGCAGAGGTTATATGATTTACTATATTGAAAGCAGTAGAATTGTAATTGAAGAAATTATCTATTTAGATGGTTTAGCATTGACTAGACTATTATGTTATGCTTTAAGAAGAAAAAAGAGTATCCAGGTATATGTTTCAGAACACGAAGATTTATCAAAAGCCTATCCTTCTGTCAGTTATAAATCAGTTAGCAAATATGTAGCCAGGATTAATGATTTTGAATTATTTAACAAGCTTTATGAAAGTAATGTTACAACTTCATCTGAAGGCTTTAATTTACTTAATAAAGCATTATATATTAACGATTTGAACTATTAATATGGAGGTTATTATGAAATTAAAAGGATCAAAAACAGAAAAAAACTTATGGGAAGCATTTGCGGGTGAATCACAGGCAAGAAACAAGTATACTTACTATGCTTCAAAAGCTAAAAAAGAAGGTTATGAACAAATTGCTGCTATTTTCCTGGAAACTGCCGGAAATGAAAAAGAGCATGCCGAATTATGGTATAAACATTTAAATGGTATTGGTTCAACATTAGAGAACTTGTTAGATGCAGCTGAAGGAGAAAATTACGAGTGGACTACTATGTATAAGGAAATGGCTGCTACAGCCAGAGAAGAAGGCTTTATCAGAATTGCTGAACAGATGGAAGGTGTAGCAGAGATTGAAAAACATCACGAAGAAAGATATCGCAAGTTAGCAGAAAATATTAAAAAAGGTGAGGTATTTCAGAAAGTTGATAAAAACACCTGGATTTGTAGAAACTGTGGACATTTATATTTTGGAAAAGCAGCTCCAGAAGTTTGTCCGGTATGTGACCACTCTCAGGGTTATTTTATGCTTCATGTAGAAAATTATTAAAATTGAATACCACATATGTTTATAATGACAGAAACAGGCTTTAAAAAGTCTGTTTCTTTTAAAAAAGGGCAATATAAATAAACCAGGCAATTAAAAAAAAGAATAAAATTATAAAAAAAGTTTTAGAGATGATTGAAGATAATTATTATTAAGGAGCTGCTATTTTATTAGTGATTTTTATTTTTTTTATAAAATTAAACTGTTGAAAATGTTTATTATTTGTGAAAAATATATTAAATATACTCTGTTAAAATTGACTTTTAAATGGTTAGAACATATAATTTATATGTAACAAAATAGACTATAGGAGGATAAAAAATGTCAGTTAAAGTTGCTATTAATGGTTTCGGGCGCATTGGTCGTTTAGCATTCAGACAAATGTTCGGAACAGAGGGTTATGATATCGTAGCTATTAATGACTTAACAAGTCCAGCTATGTTAGCTCATTTATTAAAGTATGACACTGCTCAAGGTGGTTATTGTGGAGTTTTCGGTGAAAACAAACATACAGTAACTTCTAAGGAGCCTGTATACGAAGAAGATGGAAAAACAGTTAAGGTTCACGGTTCAATCACTGTAGATGGTGAAGAAATTACTATTTATTCTATGCCAAATGCAAGAGATTTACCTTGGAAAGAATTAGATGTTGATGTAGTTTTAGAATGTACTGGATTCTATACATCAAAGGCAAAATCACAAGCTCATATTGACGCTGGTGCTAAAAAGGTTGTTATCTCAGCTCCTGCAGGAAATGATTTACCAACAGTTGTTTATAATGTTAACCACGATATTTTAACAGCTGAAGATACAATTATTTCTGCAGCAAGTTGTACTACAAACTGCTTAGCTCCAATGGCTAAAGCATTAAACGATTATGCTCCAATTCAATCAGGTATCATGACAACTGTTCATGCTTACACTGGTGACCAGATGCTTTTAGATGGACCACATAGAAAAGGTAATTTACAAAGAGCAAGAGCTGCAGCTGCTAATATTGTTCCTGCTACTACTGGAGCTGCTAAAGCTATCGCTAATGTTATTCCAGAATTAACTGGAAAATTAATTGGTTCAGCTCAACGTGTTCCTACAGTTACTGGTTCTGTCACAGTTTTACATGCAGTTGTAAAAGGAAAAGATGTTACTGTTGAATCTGTAAATGCTGCTAATAAGGCTGCAGCTAACGATTCTTATGGTTATACTGAAGAACTATTAGTATCTGCAGACACTATCGGTATGGAATATGGTTCATTATTTGATGCTAATCAGACAATGGTTGCTAAGGTAGATGATGAAACGTATCATGTTCAAGTTGTTGCCTGGTATGATAATGAAATGAGTTATGTCTGCCAGATGGTTAAAACAATCAAGTATTTAGCTTCAATCTAATATTAGAATTTAAATAATTACGAAACTCCAGTTTTATCTGGAGTTTTCTTTTGGTTTAAAAAATATTATTGTATGGTACAATATTTAAGAGGATAGTTTAATGAAATCGATTTATGACTTTACTTATGATCAGCTGGTAGAAATGTGCTTAGATAATGGTTTTAAAAAATATAATGCCAACCAGATTTTTTCATGGTTATATCGTAAAAGAGTTACCAGTTATGAAGAAATGACTAATATCAGTAAAAAGTTAAGGCAATTTTTAAAAGAGAATTATTCAATCGGAACATTGGAAATTTTACAGTTACAGGTAAGTAAGGATTCAACAAGAAAGTATTTGTTTAAACTATCTGATGGTAGCAGTATTGAAGCTGTTTTAATGCACTATGATTATGGCAACACTATTTGTGTTACAAGTCAGGTTGGCTGTAATATGGGTTGTACATTTTGTGCTAGTGGATTGTTAAAGAAACAAAGAGATTTAACTGCCGGAGAGATGGTTTTACAGGTCTTAACAGTTCAAAAAGAGATTGATGAACTGGGAAAAAGAATTTCTCATATTGTGGTAATGGGGACAGGAGAGCCGTTTGATAACTATGACAGCGTAATGAGTTTTTTAAATACCGTTAATCATGATTTAGGTTTAGGAATTGGTGCCAGACATATCACCATTTCTACATGTGGTTTAGTAGATGGAATAAAAAGATTTGCTGATGAAAAAACAAAATACAATCTTGCCATTTCTTTACATGCTCCAAATGATGAGATAAGAAACCAAATTATGCCAGTCAATAAAGCTTATCCAATAGCTAAACTTATGGAAGCATTAAAATATTATACAAGCAAAAATAATAGAAGAATATCTTTCGAATATATTCTGTTAAAGGGAGTTAATGATACTGATAAATGTGTTAACCAGCTTGCAGAATTAACTAAACATTTTGATGTTTATGTAAATTTAATTCCTTATAACAATGTTGATGAAAGTGGATATGTTTCAACTGATTATAAAAGTGCGATGATCTTTTATGACAAGCTGATGCGTAAAAATGTAAGGTGTACATTACGTCAGAAAATGGGCGATGATATAGATGCTGCCTGTGGGCAGTTAAGAAGTAAATACGAAAGGAAAAAGATTAATGAGTAGTTATGGTTTGACCGATACTGGAAAGCTGAGAAAAATAAATCAAGACAGTTTCGTTATTGTCGATAATGAAAAGCTTTTTCTTGGAGTTGTTTGTGATGGAATCGGCGGAAACAATGCTGGAGAAATTGCGGCTGATTTAGCTGTAAAGGTAATGGCTTCATATTTTAATGGTGACTATAAAGCAGAAAATCAGATAGAAAAAATGTATAATGCTATTGATGTAACAAATCTGGCTGTTTTCCAAAAAGGACATGAAGATCAAAAATATAGTGGTATGGGGACTACATTAGTAGCAGCATATATTGATAAAGAATGTACTTTAATTGCCAATGTCGGCGATTCAAGAGGTTATATTCTTACTGAAGATAATAAATTACTTCAAATTACCGAAGATCATACCCTGTTTAATGATTTAATTAAAAAACACAATCTTACAGAAAGTGTGGCTAAACAGGTTGTTGGTAAAAACGTTATTTCCAAGGCAATAGGAGTTTTTGAAAAAGTTGAAGCTGATGTATTTGAAATAAAACAAGAATATAAAGCTATTTTGCTATGTTCTGATGGATTACACGGATTTGTAGAAGATGAAGAGATTAAAGAAGTTCTGTTATCTGGAAGTACAATAGAAAATAAAATTAAAAAGCTAATCAAAAAAGCTAATGAAGCAGGTGGTTTAGATAATATTACTGCCTTAATATATCAGAGGTAATTGTTTATGGCTGAAATGATTGGAAACAGATATATAGTAGTTAAAAAAATAGGTGAAGGAGGCATGGCTGATGTATATTTAGCTATTGACTCTATTTTGAAGCGAGAAGTTGCTGTTAAGGTATTAAGAGGAGATTTAGCCAGTGATCCAGTCAATTTAACCAGATTCAAAAGAGAAGCTTTGGCTATTACTTCTACTTCTCATCCTAATATTGTTGAAGTTTTTGATGTTGGACAACATGATGGCAAACACTACATAGTTATGGAATATGTCCACAGTAAAACCCTTAAACAGCTAATTCGTTCAAGGGGCAATATTCCTATCGATGAAGCGGTAAATATTATGAAACAGTTAGTTTCTGCAGTTGAACATGCTCATAAGATGGGAATTATACATCGTGATATAAAATCGCAAAATGTCTTAGTCAAGGATGATGGAACAGTTAAACTTTCCGACTTTGGAATTGCTTCGATAGTTGGTGTTTCAGATATCACAAAAACTGATACTGTTATTGGCTCAGTTCATTATATGGCTCCAGAACTTGCTCAAGGACAACCGGTTAAAGTTCAATCGGATATTTATTCTTTAGGCATTGTATTTTATGAATTGTTAACAGGAGATGTACCTTATCATAGTGAAACTGCGGTAGAAGTTGCTCTTAAACATATGCACAACGATGTACCTCCGGTTAAAAATTTCAACTCTCAGATACCACAGTCGGTAGAAAATATTGTTATTAGATCAACATCTAGAAAAGTTGATTTAAGATATAAAACAGCAATGGAAATGTATAATGATTTGGTTACCTGTTTAGATTTAGCCAGATATTATGAACCAAAAATTAATTTAAAAGAAATTGAAGAAAAGAAAAAGTTGGAAGAAAACAAAAAACATAGCAAGCCTCAGTTGGTGCGAAAAAAGAAAAAGAATAACACCGACTATATGAATATATTTGCTATTGGTGGCGCTGGTATTTTAGCTTTTATAATCCTATTTCTGTTAATTAATTTAACTAATGGTTTATCTGTTAAAAAGGAAAAAGTTAAAGTTCCAAATGTTATAATGTATTCAGTTGAAGATGCAGTTATATTACTTGAATCTCAAGGTTTAAGAGTAGAAAATATTAATTATGAATCCACTTTCGATTATGATAAAGGAATTGTTTTCTCTATTTCTCCAGCTGTTGGGGTAGAGGTTTTTAAAGACAGTACGGTTGTGCTCTCGGTTTCTTTAGGTAAGAAGTTTAAAGTTGAAAATTATGTTGGTAAAGATATTAATACTGTCAAGCCGCTGTTGGAGGCAGCAGGCTTTGAGGTTATTGTCTTATTAGTGGAAAGTAAAGATCATAAAAAGGATGAAATAATTAACCAAAGTTTATATGAAGGATTAATATTAGATCCAACCGACAAAAAAATTATCAATTTTGATGTCGCAACAGATATCTCATTTATGATTCCTTTAAGTATCGAAGGGATGGATATAAATGAGGCAAAAGAATTGTTAGAAAGTATGGGAGCTAAAGTTATGCTCAATCAACTTAATATAGAAGATAACTTAGATGAGGATGGCAATTATATTATTCCTCAAGGTATCGTAGTAAGTTGCAGTCCGGTCTGGGGAACATATTATGTTCAAACAGAAGGAGTGGTTATAACTTTGAGTTATTATTGATAAAATGGGTAAAATTATAAAAATTGTTTCCAATCGTTATACTGTTTATAGTGAAGGTCAATCTTACGATGCTATAGCTATGGGCAAACTTCGTCTGCAAGATAGACCTGTTGTTGGAGATGAAGTTGAGTTTGAACTGATTGAAGAACAATATTGTATTCAAAAGATTCTGAAAAGAAGAAATCAACTATATAGACCGGCTATCAGTAATGTCGATCAAGCAATGATTGTAATGAGTGCTGTGGAACCTGATTTTTCTAACATCTTAGTTGACAGATTAATATTTTTAATCAGTTATAATGATATTGAACCTGTCATTGTTATTACCAAGATGGATTTAATAGATGAAACAAATGAAATCAATCAATATATAGAAGATTATAAAAAGTCTGGTTACAAAGTTATTTGTACAGGTTTTGGTGATGACTTAACAGAGTTAAAAGAAACTTTGAAAGACAAAGTGACTGTTCTGGCAGGTCAATCAGGAGTAGGAAAGAGTAGTTTGTTAAACAGATTAGATAAAAGATTTTCGCTACAGACCCAAGAAATCTCTAAGGCTTTGGGACGAGGAAAACATACAACCAGACATACAGAATTGTATCAGGTTGCTGGTGGCTGGTTAGCAGATACTCCTGGCTTTTCTTCACTGGATTTTTCTAGAATTGATTCCAAGTTATTAATTGAAAAACTTAAAGATTTTAGAGTTGATGATAGTTGCAGATTCAATGATTGTCAGCATATCAATGAACCGGATTGTGCTGTTAAAAGAGGTGTGGAAGATGGCACCGTTTCGTCTTTAAGATATAAAAATTATTTAGATGTTGTACCTTTGTGCAACCAAAGAAAGGAATGGGAATTATGATTATTGTATCGCCTTCATTGTTGTCGGCTAATTTTTTGAATCTTGAAAAAGATATTGAAATGTTCAACAAATCAAATGCACAATGGCTGCATTATGATGTCATGGATGGAAATTTTGTTCCAAATATTTCTTTTGGTCCCCAAATTTTAGAACAAGTATGTAAGATTACGGATAAATTCATTGATGTTCATATTATGGTAGCTAATCCATTAAAGGTGGTTGACTATTTTGATAAGGCAAGAGTGAATATGTTGACATTCCATTATGAAGCAGTTAAGGATTTAGAGGAGTTAAATGCTGTTATTGATAAAATCCATGCTAAAGGAATAAAAGCTGCTGTTTCTATAAAACCGAATACACCTGTAGAAGTATTAGAGCCTGTTTTATGCAAGCTAGATATGGTTTTAGTTATGTCTGTTGAACCTGGTTTTGGTGGACAGAAGTTTATGACTGAGATGTTGAGTAAATGTGATTGGTTACATAACTGGCGTATAGAAAACAATTTGAACTATCTAATTCAGATTGATGGTGGCATCAATTATGAAAACGGTAAGAAAGCAGTAGAACATCACTGTGATTCCCTGGTAGCTGGTTCTTATTGTTTTAATAATCCTGTAAGTTTTGATTATGCTGTAGACTCTCTTTTGAGCTTGAAAAAGGAAAACAAATGAAACGAATAAAAATTCTTTTTGTAATATTTTTAATGTTGTTTTCTTTGATTGGTTGTAAAACTGATGAAGTTAAAACTGATAATATCAGATTCAAAGAAGAGTATGAAAGTATTAATGGGCAATTAAATGATAAAGGAAAAACAATTACTACCATTAATATTGATGAAAATAACTCAATCAGATATATTGAGCAGCAGGAAGTTGTTGAAGCTTTGATTAATGGCACTCATGTTGTCTATTTTGGCTGGCCAGAATGTTCCTGGTGTCGTAGAGCTTTGCCGGTTTTAATAGATGCTGTTAATGAGTATCCAGGAATGAGAATCTATTATTTTAGTATTAAACAAGCTCGAGAAGACTATGATAACGGAGTTGATAGTGAACTTGCTGAGTTGTATAAGGAGATTTCTAAGATTTTGTTAATGAGCGATGTAGATTTTTCTGAAATTAGTGAAGTAGACGAAAATGGAATTTTAAGAATCGTTGCCTCAATGTTGATATTTGTAAAAAATGGAGATGTCATTGGTGCGCATAGAAGGACAGTATCATCACATTTGGATAGTTATGAAGAACTGACAGCGGAACAAATTAAAGAATTAAAAGAAATATATGATTATTTTTTGCAACAGATGGTCATTGATGATTCATCAGGCTGTTCAGGTTGTTAAAAATCAAAAGCCATAAATTAGTTTGTGGCTTTTTATTTTGTGCAGTGGCAATAAATATTTTATTTTTATTTATATGGGGAGAAAAACTTTGATTAAACAGTTATTGACATATGCCATAAACAATGTATAATAATAGTAGATGGCATATGCCATAAATGAAAAGGAGGTGAAAGGATGCCAAGAAGAGACGGAAGTGGACCAATGGGTTTAGGACCAAGAACGGGAAGAAAATTAGGAAGCTGTGTTGGATCTAGAACATTTAGACGTGTTGCTGGTATGGGAGTAGGTTTTGGAGCTGGTTTAGGTTTAGGATTAGCTTGCAGACGTGGTTTTGGTCGTAGAGCCAGAACTGTTGAAATTGAAAATGAAGATTTAAAAACAGAAAAAGAACTATTGGAAGAAAAAAGAGCGATGTTACAAGAAGATCTTGACGCAATTAACAAGCAATTAGAAAGCTATGATGAAAATTAGAGATAACCAGAATAACTCTGGTTATTTCTGATTGGAATGTGGAGGTGATTAAATATGGCAAGGCCAGTCAAATTCAGAAGAGTATGTACTTTGCCTAGAAACAAAAGATTTGGGCCACTTGATTTAGCTGTGGATGAAAAAAAAATAATAACCATGACAGTAGATGAATATGAAACAATCAGATTAATTGACCTGGAAAATTATAATCAGGAAGAATGTGCCAGACAAATGAATATTGCCCGTAGCACGGTGCAGGGTATTTATATTGAAGCAAGGAAAAAACTGGCGGAATCATTAGTTAATGGAAGACCGCTGATAATTGAAGGTGGAAGATATCGTCTTTGTGAAGAGTTGGAAAACGGATGTGGACGTGGCTGTAACAGACGTAGACGTGGCAGACGTTTTGAAGACCAATAAAATAAAGTGTGAGATTATAAATTGATGAATATTATTAAATGAAAGGAGAATTAGATGAAAATAGCAATTCCAGTAGAAAATAAAACTTTAGATTCAAGTGTCAATCCATCTTTTGGACGTGCACCATATTTTCTTATTTATGATGTGAATACTAAAGAAAGTACCTTTATTGAGAATACTGCCGCAACAAGTACAGGTGGAGCAGGAATTAAAGCAGCTCAAATCATAGTAGATAATAAAGTAAATGCTGTACTTTCACTACAGTTGGGAGAAAATGCAGCTGCTGTGTTAAAAGATGCTAATATTAAAATATATAAGACAACAGATGTTTCTATCAAAGGTAATATTGAAGCTTTTATTAATGAGAGGCTTTCTTTTTTAGATGAAATTCATGCTGGTTTTCATGGACGTAGGAGATAGGAAAAAATGAAAATAGCCATACTAAGTGGTAAGGGTGGTACCGGGAAAACACTGGTATCGGTGAATTTGGCAGCAGTATCAGAAAAGGCTACTTACATAGATTGTGATGTCGAAGAAGCAAATGGACATCTGTTTTTTAAGCCACAGTGGGTTCAAGAAGAAAGTATTGCGGTAAAAATTCCTGAAGTAGATGAAGGGCTGTGTGACGGGTGTCGTAAATGTGTTGATTTTTGTAAATTTAATGCTTTGGCTTATATTTTAAACAAGTTAAAAATTTTTGAAGAAATATGTCATTCCTGTGGTGGTTGCCTTTTAGTTTGCCCTCAAAAAGCATTAACGGAAAAAGATAAGGTTATTGGCATAATTAAAAAAGGTATTTCTAATAATGTAACTATCTATTCCGGATTATTAAATACTGGTGAGCCTTCTGGAGTGCCAATTATTAACAGGCTACTTTCAAAGAATCATCTTCTTGAAAACAAATTGACAATAATTGACTGTCCACCGGGAAGTGCTTGTGTGGTAATGGAAAGTATTAAAGATGCTGACTATTGTATTTTGGTAGCTGAGCCAACCCTGTTTGGGGTACATAATCTCAATATGGTTTATCAATTGGTTAAATTATTTGAAAAACCTTTTGGAGTAGTTTTAAACAAATGTACTGAAGATGATAATCCTGCAGAGAAATTCTGTTATGAAAACAATATAAAGATATTAGGTAAAATTCCGTTTGACAGTAAGTTGGGAACACTTAATTCAAATGGTGAAATAATAGTTAATATAGATGAAAAATATAAAGAGATATTTTCTTCTCTGCTTGATACTGTAATAAAGGAGGTGCGCTATGAAACAGTTGCTAATCCTTAGCGGTAAGGGTGGTACAGGTAAAACAACAATAGCTAGCGCTTTTATTAAGTTGGCTGAAGCCAAAGCTTATGCTGATTGTGATGTTGATGCCCCTAATCTTCATCTGATTAGTGGTTGGAATGAACACCCGATAAGAAAAGATTATTATGGTCTACAAAAGGCAAAAATAGATGAAAGACTTTGTATTTATTGTGGTCAATGTCAGGAAAATTGTCGTTTTGAGGCTATTACATATAATGATAAATATGAAATTAATCCTTATGCCTGTGAAGGTTGTAGTGTTTGTGAATTTGTTTGTCCAACCAAGGCAATTACAATGATGCCAGATATAGCAGGAGAGTTGATGCTGTATTCTGATAAAGAAAAAGTATTTTCAACTGCTCAGCTTAAAATGGGAAGTGGAAATTCAGGTTTGTTGGTTACCGAAGTCAAAAAACAAATGAAATCAGAAACCAAAGGTGGAGAAGTTGCGATTATCGATGGTTCTCCTGGCATAGGATGTCCAGTTATTGCCTCACTATCTGGGGTTGATATGGTTTTAATAGTGGCAGAACCAACAGTATCTGGGATTAGCGATATGGAGCGCATTATAAAAACAGCTTCAGGATTTAATACCAGAATTGCTGTTTGTATCAATAAATATGATATCAATGTTGAAAATTCAAACAAGATTGAAGAATTATGTAAAAAACAGAGTTTAGATTTTGTTGGAAAGATACCATTCGATTCTCAAGTGGCCAAGATTTTAAATAGCGGCCGAACAATTATAGATGTAGACTGTATCTCAAGATCAGCAGTTAAAGAAGTTTATCGAAAGACGATTAATATACTTTTTGAATAATAATTTTAGTAAATATAAAATAAATAAGGAAGTGAAAAGAAATGATGAAAATAGCAGTAGCAAGTAAAAAAGGAAAGGTAGCAGATCATTTTGGACATTGTGGAGAGTTTTTGATTTGTGATATCGAAAACAATGAAATAAAAAGAAGTGAAATTGTTGCTAATCCTGGACATAAACCAGGTTTTCTGCCAATTTTTTTGGCAGATAAGGGTGTAAATGTTATTATCAGTGGTGGTATGGGAATGGGAGCTATCAATATATTCAATGAAAGAAATATTGAAGTTGTAGTAGGAATTGTAGGCGACAGTGAAAATGCGGTTGAAGATTACCTGCAGGGTTCTTTAAGGTCTGCTGGCAATATCTGCCACCACGATTAATGTTGATGAAGAATAAAAAGTACTTGCAAATTTATGGTGCAGGTACTTTTTAAATGCTTATAAAATAAAAAAGTTAGTTCTGCTAACTTCTTATTTACTTTGTTGAGCCTTCAATGTTTTTAATGCTCTCGCTGACATCTTGACGGTCTGCGGCTTACCATCAATAACAACTTTAACTTTTTGCAAGTTAACGTTCCATTTTCTGCGTGTAGCTCTCATTGAATTCGAACGTTTGTTACCTGATAAAGGTCTTTTGCCTGTAACGGCACATACTCTTGACATTCCGTGACCTCCTTTCAATCATACGCTTGATTATAATAACATTAACTACAATAAAATGCAAGAAAAAAATCTTATTAAAATGGTATATTTATGAAAGTATGGTAGAATAAAAGAGGTAAGAATTTTACCTGAGATATGTTATTTAGTGAATAGATTTAAAGACTTTTATTAATGATATTTTTCAAAAAATCAGACAAAAAGCATATCATGTTGTTTTTGAATTTTATTATATAGCGAGAAAGATAGTCTTGCTACTTAAAGGCACACTTTTAAGTGGGTCAACGAGTATTAAACTACTTATTTCAACTGATGGAATGAAAAAGCAACAAATAAGAAATCCAGGTTTATTTAATATTCAAAATATTACTTCAATTATCCAATAAATGTGATAAAATTATATTCAAGATAGGAGCAGTTTTTTTGAGAAATAAAACAAATATTTTAGCAGCTTTACAAATAGTCAATAGAGAAGTCCGTTTAATTGTGGGAGAATTTTCTAGTGACTTTTTGTATATAATAGCTAAAGAGGAAATCCCATGTAGAGGCGTTGATGGGTATAGAATTGTTGAGAAGAATTTAGTTATTGAAGCTATCAGAGAAGCTGCTGCCAATATCTCGGCTAAACTAAAAACACCATTAAGAGCTGTTTTATTGTCTATCCCTGGTTATCGTTTTAAAAAAGAGAAAAGGCAGTTTGACAGACTGCTATCTCAATCTAGAGTAACTAAAGAAGACATTGAAGAGATATTCAATGAAGCGCATAGAATAAATGTAGGATCAGATTATGAAATATTTAATTTAAGTTGTGCCAGTTATAAAATAAATTCAATAGTTTACCCTAAGGCTCCTATTAATGAGAGAAGTGAATTATTGACTTGTGATATTGATTTCATTTGCGGCGATAAATTATTGATGTATGAATACCTGTCAATTGTTGAAAAGGCTGGACTTAAAGTTTTGGAAGTTTACCAAGATGGTTACAGCAGTTGCGGGGAGGTAGCATTATTTGAACAAAGCTATAACAATTATGTAGTTAATATCTATTTGGAAGCGGATCATACAGTATTTTTATTGATTTATAATGGTCGACTAATTACAGGATTTACTGAAAATACTGGCTATAACAGGCTGATTACAAAGATAAGAGAAAGATATGGTTTTAATTACACAAATGCATCAAGGATTTTATTCAGATATGCAGTTATCGGTCAAGAAAAGGGAGAAGATAGAATTATAATCCGCTGGCTTGATAAACATAACATTGAGCATAGTTTGACATATAAGAGCATCCAAGAGATAATATTTGAGGAAAGTCAGGAAATGATTGAAAACTACTATTTATATTGTAGTGAAATTATTGAGCAGGATAATGTTTCTATTGTTGTTTCAGGACAAGGAGCTCAACTTCAAGGTCTAGAGGAAGCAATGAGTGAAAAATTTAAAAAAGCAGTTAAATGTTATTGTCCGGATATATTAGGTGCCAGAGATCCTAAGTGGGCATCAACATTAGGAATGTTCTATCAGTACAAAGACATGTGTAATATTACTTCAGAAATGATAAATTGTGTTGATATGAATACATATAGGCAAAACCTGATTCCAGCTGTTGAAGAAAAACAAGATGGTAATCTGGCTGATAAGTTTAAAAATATTACAGACAAGTTATTTGTAGATAAAGTTGAATGAGGTGTGAAAAAATGAATAGTTTTAATCCAGTAACAAGAATTAAAGTATTTGGTATCGGGGGAGCAGGATGTAACGCTGTTAACCGTATGGTAGAAGCAAATTTAGTAGGTGTCGATTTTTACGTTGTAAATACTGACAGGCAAGTGCTTTCTTCATCTCCAGTAGATAATAAAATCTTAATTGGCTCTAATACAACTGGAGGCTTGGGTGCTGGTGGCAAACCAGAAGTAGGAAAAGCTGCAGCTTTAGAATCGATAGATGAAATTAAAGAAGCTGTTCAAGAGGCTGATTTAATTTTTATTACCGCTGGTTTGGGTGGTGGAACCGGAACAGGTGCCGGGCCAATTTTAGCTGAATGTGCTCAGGAAACTGGAGCTTTAACAGTTGGTATTGTCACAAAACCATTCAGATTTGAAGGCAAAAAGAGAACCATGCAAGCGATTAATGGTTTGGATGAACTAAGAAAGCATGTTGATTCACTAATCATTATTCCAAATGAAAAAGTTGGATTAAATTTAGGCTCATATCCAATTAATCAGGCTTTTTTGGAAGCTGATAATGTTTTAAGACAAGCAGTTCAGACGATTACTGATTTGATTTCTTATAATGCATTAATAAACTTGGATTTTGCGGATGTAAAATCAGTGCTGTCAGGTCAGGGAACAGCTTTGATTGGTGTCGGTGAAGTAGATGCCAGTGAAGTTGAAAATAAAGAAGAAATGGCAAGACTTGCGGCTGAAAGAGCAGTAAATTGTCCATTATTGGAAGCTAATATTCAAGGTGCAAAAAATGCGATTATTAATGTAAGTGGAGCTACTTCACTTACTATCGATAATGCTGAAGCAGCTGTAGGATATATTAATGAAGTTGCTGGAAATGAAATTGATACAGTGTTTGGTGTCGCTTATAACGAAGCGTTAGATGACAGAATTATTGTTACAGTAATTGCAACAGGTTTTGACCAGGTTGACAGTCCTGTTTATGAAAAACCTGGCTACGATTCAATTCAGGAAGAAATTGAATCAAAAGATGATTTAGACATTCCTAGTTTCGTTACCAATAGACGTCGTTAGTAAATAAATTACTCAATATTGATAAATTAAACAGCCCTTAGGGGCTTTTTAAAACATTGGGGGTTATTATGAAAAAATATAAAAAGAACTTTGATTACTCTTATGCTTTAGGAACTGAATTAACACTGGAATTGCTTTTACGACATCCGGAAAAAGTAATTAATGTATATATTCATTCAAAACAGAATGCAAATGAAATTTATTATCGGATTAAAAATTTATGTTTAAAACATAAAATAAAAATAATTTATTCAGATAAGATTTTTAAGATTGTTTCAGATAAAGAAAACTGTTATATTATTGGTGCTTTTAAAAAATATGAAAGTAAAATAGTTTTTGAAAACAATCATCTGGTTTTAGTTAATCCTTCAAATAGGGGTAATTTAGGAACGATTATCAGAACTTCCATCGGCTTTGGTATTAATGATATCGCTATTATTAAGCCAGCTGTTGATATTTTTGATCCTAAAACCATCAGAGCCAGTATGGGAGCATTGTTTAGAGTAAACTTTCAATATTTTGATAGTTTTGAACAATATCTGCAGTCAATTGAAGAAAGAGATATTTTTACATTTATGTTAGATGGAGCTGAACAGCTGGATAAAATTAAAATACCGGAAAAGTACTCACTGGTTTTTGGCAATGAAGCCAGTGGTTTACCATCTGAATTTCAAAATTATGGTCAAAGCATTTTAATTAAACATTTAAATACAATCGATTCACTAAATTTATGTAATGCCGTAAGTATTGCACTTTATCAGTTTACCAAAGGAAGGGTATAAGTTATGTTCAAAAGATTTATTCACTATTATAAGCCTTATAAGAAGATTTTTATTTTAGATATGTTAGCTTCACTTTCGGTTGCGATTATCGCTATTGTGTATCCGATTATTACCAGGGAAATGCTCAATAATCTGATTCCTAATAAAAAGTTTGACATGATTATCATCTTTGGGATTATTTTGTTATTGGTATACCTTTTAAAGATGGGTTTAAATTTTTTTATTCAATACTATGGGCATTTGATGGGAGTGGCAATGCAGGCAGATATGCGTTCTGATTTGTTTAGGCATATTCAATTATTACCATTTTCGTTTTTCGATGACCATGAAACCGGAAAGATTATGACTAGGATGACTAGCGATTTATTTGATATCTGTGAATTGGCTCATCATGGTCCAGAAAACATTATCATTTCATTTTTTACGCTAGGATTATCATTCAGTTATTTGTTATCTATTAACGTACCGCTTTCATTAATTATCTTTACAATTATTCCGATATTGGTATTTATTGCGACAAGAATCAGAGGGGCTTATACATCTGCTAGAAGAAGAACCAGAGTAGCTACCAGTATAATCAGTGGTCAACTTCAGACAAGCATTTCAGGAGTAAGGGTTACAAAAGCCTTTACTAATGATGAAAAAGAAATAGAGAAGTTTGAAGAAGGAAATGAAGAGTTTCAAAGAGCTTCAAGAGATTCTTATAAAGCAATGGCAAAGTATCATAGTTCAACAGCTTTTGTTATTGATATCTTTAATGTTGTAGTGCTGGTTGCTGGTGGCATATTTTTATATGGCGGTCAGATCAACTTTGCTGATTACAGCGCCTTTGTGGTTTCAATCAGTTTGTTTATAACTCCGATCAACAGACTTATAGGATTTATGGAACAATTCCAGAATGGCGTTACAGGATTTGAAAGATTTTGTGAGATTATGGATATTGAAGTGGAAAAAGATAGTGAAAATGCGATTGAATTAAAGGAAGTTAAAGGAAAGATTACTCTTGAAAATGTCAGTTATGGATATAGTGAAGATACTGAAGTTTTAAAAGGAATTTCTTTGACAATAAATCCAGGACAAAAGTTTGCTTTGGTTGGGCCATCAGGTGGTGGAAAAACTACTATCTGCCATTTAATTCCTCGTTTCTATGAAATTATGGAAGGCAAAATATTTATTGATGATAATGAAGTCAGGGAAGTAACTAGAGAATCCTTAAGAAGAAATATTGGTATTGTCCAACAGGATGTTTTCTTATTTAATGACACTATTAAAAACAATATCCTATACGGCAAATTAGATGCTACTGATCAGGAAGTTGTCGAGGCCGCAAAAAGAGCTAATATTCACGAATATATTGAAACACTGCCAGAGGGTTATGATACTCAAATTGGTGAAAGAGGAGTTAAATTATCTGGTGGACAAAAGCAAAGGTTAAGTATTGCCAGAGTATTTTTAAAAAATCCAGCAATCTTAATACTTGATGAAGCGACAAGTGCATTAGATAATGTCACTGAGCTGATGATTCAAAAGTCATTAGATGAGCTGTGTGAAGGTAGAACAACATTGGTTGTAGCTCATCGTTTGTCAACCATTCAAAATGCTGATGAAATAGCTGTTGTTGATAAGGGACAAATTATTGAGCAGGGAAGTCATGATACTTTAATTAAAAATAATGGAGCTTATGCCAAATTATATAGCCAGCAGTTAAAATAGCAATAAAACATGAATAAAATTTTGTAATGCTTTCTGTTTTGTCAGTTTTATACATTTTTGTGTTTGTTTATCGATGCTATGCACTTATTATCTTTGTTTTGAAATGCTTTGATTTTTAAAATATATTTTTAGGGATAAATGAGATGAAAAAAACGATAAAGTTTATTTTACTCTATCGTTTTTGATTTGCCTTTTAATATTATAATAAGCTATTTTTCAACAATTTCTTTAGCACTGGTTAGTAGCGAAGCAACAGCTTGTAATTCATTTGGTATGACAATCTTAGTTGCCTGACCATCAGCTAATTTTTGATAGGCTTCTAAAGATTTAAGAGCTAAGTATTCTTTTGAAGGGTTAGATTGATTGATTAGATCGATACTCTTGGCTTGGGCTTCATAAACTCTATATAGAGCTTCAGCTTGACCTTCTGCTTCCGCAATTAAGAATTGTTTTTTAGCTTCTGCTCTTAGTAATGCGGATTCTTTTTCACCTTCAGCTACCAAGATAGCACTACGTTTGTCGCCTTCCGCCTTTAAGATAGCTTCACGTCTTTCACGTTCTGCACGCATCTGTTTTTCCATAGCTTCCTGAATATCTTTTGGTGGCAGGATATTTTTTACTTCAACACGTCTTACTTTGATTCCCCACGAGTCAGTTGCATCATCAAGGATTACCCTCATTTCGTCATTTATAATGTCTCTACTGGTTAAAGTGTCATCTAATTCTAAGTCACCAATGATATTTCTTAAGGTAGTAGAAGTTAAATTTTCGATTGCATTAATTGGCCCGACTACACCATAAGTATATAGTTTAGGGTCAGTAATTTGAAAGTATACAACTGTATCAATTTGCATTGTTACATTATCTTTAGTGATAACTGGTTGAGGTTCGAAATCTTTAACGACCTCTTTTAAAGTAACTTTATTACTGATACGGTCTACAAACGGTAACAAAAAGTGTACTCCAGTAGTCCAGGTTGCATGATAAGCTCCAAGTCTTTCTATGACATAAGCTTCAGATTGAGGTACGATTCTAACTGTATATATCAATACAGCAGCAACAATTGCGAATAGTACCAAAAAGATAATTAATTTTTCAATGATTCCCATAAATATATGTCCTTTCTTTAATCTATTCTTTTTACAATTAATTTTGCACCTTCGATAGCAACAATTCTAACATTGGTGCCTTCAGGAATTGGATGATTGTCTAAACTGGCACAACTCCACTTTGTTCCACCAGTATCAATTTCACCCCAACTATTAGAAGTAATTTCTTTACTTAGTGTAGCATTTTGACCAATTAAACGATCATAGTTTGTTGGAACAATATTTCCTCTTAAATAATTATGTGCCATCGGTCTAATAATTAGCATCGATGCAATCGAAACAACAAAGAAAGCGATATATTGCCAGATTGCCTGTATTTTTAACCATGCCAACAGTGCACTGGCAAGAGCTCCAAATATGAACCAGACACAGATTAGATTTCCTACAGTAAAGATTTCTATTATAAATGCTGCGATTGCTACAATAATCCACATAGTTAACATTTGTTAATCCTCCTTACTTGTCAAATCGACTATTAACATCATATCATTTTCATCGAATGTTGCGCTATACTTTACGTTATCACTTAAAGGATATTCAGTTAATTCTTCTAACAATTTCAATAAATTACGATTGGCGATTCGGGCGTATCCCTTGCCTAAATTAACCCTGTGTAGTTTTTCAGAAGGATATAAGCCTAAATCAATATCTTTTTTAGTGACAGGTTTGATAGCGAGTCTCTTGTTTTTTTGATCTAGTCCAATCAAACACCATCTGACATCAGAAAAGCGATTAGCTGCACAATTATTCAGAGTGATATAGTTATCACTTAAAGTAACAATCATCGAATAAGCGTTTCCTTTTAACCATTGAAACATCAGTATCACTCCCTTCAATTAAATTATATGATATATTTTAAATGTTTGCAACAAATTATATAATTTTGCATGCATTTGTATTTTTCTGAACCGTTAGTCTTTCACCGCTACATATTTGTTAATGTTTTGACAATGGTTTGAAATAAAAAGTATAATATAGATAATATTATTATTGTTGCTTTTGGAAAAAATTGTTTCGAAAATCAATTAAATATATATTTTAAGGAGGGATAAAACATATGAAAATTGTATTGGCAGGAGCCTTTGGGAACTTAGGTTTTGAAGTTTTAAAACAGTTAGTTGAAAAAGGTTATGAAGTTGTTGCTGCTGACCTGAAGGAAAAAGCTAACAATGGTTATGAGGGTAAATATACTTTTAAAGCAATTGATGCCACAAAGCCTGAAACATTAGAAGACTTATGTGAAGGAGCTGATTTGGTTATAACAACTGTGGGTTTAACTTCATCAAGCACTAAATTTACGGCATACGATATTGATTACCAGGGAAATTTAAATTTGCTTAATGAAGCTAAAAGAGCAGGTGTAAAGAAATTTAATTACATTTCAGTTATTGCCTGTGAAAGAGATGGAGCAGAAAAAGTTCCAATGCTACATGCTAAGTGGTTATTTGAAGAAGAGTTAAGAAAGTCTGGTATGGATCATGTTATTTATCGTCCGACAGGTTACTTCTATGATATTGCTAAGGTATTCAGACCTTATATCGAAAAAGGTGAAATGCAGCTGTTAAAGGGATATGGCACTATTAAGGCCAACGTTGTAGCATGTGAAGATTTTGCAGCTTTTATCATTGAGCATATGAATGATAAAGGAAATCCAATCTATGAAGTTGGAGGAAAAGAAACCTATACCTATGAAGAAATGGCTAAGTTATGTTTTGATGCTGCTGGTAAAGAAACTAAAATTAAATATGCTCCGCCTTGGATGTTTGATATTTTAGCTAAACTTCCTAAAATCAAAAAAGAAGGCAAAAAAGATATTATCCTATTTTCCAAATGGACTTTAACTAATAGCTTAGTAGGCAGGGATGTTACTGGAGAATCGAGTTTTAAAGAATATATTGAAGAGTATTTTGGAGGTAAATCATGGTAGGAAAAGTATTCCCTTCACCATTGTGGTGGATTTTATTGGCCATTAGCGCTCTTTTGACACTCTGTGGTTTTTATCGATTTGTCTGGTTTATGTCTGTAGGATATGGCTTTGCGGTAATGGGGATAGGAGCAGGATTATTAATTTATACTTTAATTAACGGTTCAGCTACAACAACGGTCATTTTGATGAGTATATTATTAATGGTTTATGGCTTCAGATTAGGTTATTTCTTATTAGCTCGTGAATTGAAAAATGCTCAATACAGGAAGACGTTGGAATCAACAGGTTCAACGAAAAAAATGCCAGTTTTTGTTAACCTGATTATGTGGGCATATTCAATGTGGATGTATATGTCTCAGAGCTCTCCAGCAATATATCGTTATGCCAATGGTACAAGTGGAGATATTTGGGGCTATGTTGGAGTAATACTTATGGCAACAGGAATTATTGGAGAAACAATTGCTGATAAACAAAAATCAGCCGCTAAAGCGGTTAATCCAAAAAGATTCTGTGACATAGGCTTATATAAAATCGTTCGTTGCCCAAACTATTTTTCAGAAATTATATTCTGGACAGGGTTATATATAAGCGGTTTTGGGACACTTGTTAAAGGACAATGGATCATGGCTTCTATCGGATATGTTCTGATTGTTTTTGTGATGATTCATGGAGCATATAGACTGGAAAAACGCCATGAAAAAAATTATGGGCATGATCCTGAATATCGCAAGTATGCTGAAAGTACACCAATCCTGTTTCCATTTATACCAATTTATCATTTAAGTAAAATTGAAAGGGAGTAAGTATGAATGAATTTTCTATTTCAATGGCAATTGTCGATTATATTCCAGTAATATTCTTTATTATTGGAGTAGCAATACTAAATAGAGATTTGCACAATAAAATGGGCAGAACAGCATTTAGTTTATTTGCCACCGGTACAACCAATGTAGCATTGGCAGGCTTGCTGAAAGCTACTCATAAACTTTTATATGCTGCCAATATTTGTGATTTTAAAACTTTAACAGATATGTTTTTCGCTACTCAGGCAATAGGATTTATGTTTGCAGGATTTGGACTGGTACTAGCGTTGATCCAAAGAAAGGATGTAATGGTAGCAACTGCTCCAGTGGTATTCAGCGGGACATTCCTATTTGTTTCAATGATGGTTTCAGGTCTTGGAGCAATGAATGTCTGTTTGAGTATTTTGGCAAAAAGATTAAACAGAAAGAAAACAGTTATCTTCTTTATCGTTTCGTTTGTCTGTAGTTTAATGATGGGTTATCTATCAAGTAGAGACTTTACTCAAAGTTTTATGAACTGGCTAGCTCAAGGCATCAATATTATTAGTCAGGGTGCTTTCCTGATTGGAGTAGTTTCTTTACATCGTGCTGGTTTAAGAGACTATAGATTTAAGGAATAAAAAAAAGGATTAATCCTTTTCTTTGAAGAAAAAACAAGAAACTTTTGTTTGAAGTTCTTGTTTTTTTGTTTTATCTTATAATCCGCATTTTAATTGTGCACTACAGTTGGTGCAGGTATTACAACCACCTATCTCTTCAACTACACCCTCTAAACAGATTGGACAGATGTTACCTACTTCAACACCAATTTCTCTATCTTGTCTATCGCTTCTTAGGTTAGTTTTCTTTTCTTCTTCTTGAACTTCACTAACTAGAATACCGAAGTCTTTGACAATATCCATTTGGGCGAATGTTTCGCCTTCTTGTTCATTTGATAGAGTTAGTACCTGGCTATCTCTTGAGCCATCAACATAAACGGTGCCACCTTTAGCTCCACCATAGTATAATCTAGTGTAAAGTTTTTGAACCTGTCTGACACTATAACCTTTAGGAGCATTTACAGTTTTAGAGATGGATGAATCAATCCAACGCTGGATTCGACATTGCGAATCAGCATGCTCTTCAGGAGTAAGTTCCATCGCACTGACAAAGTAATCTGGAAGTGTTTCTCTGGTATATTCAGGGTTTAACTTTAAGAAATCATCCACTATCTGAGCATTTACTTCGATAAATTTACCAAGTCTGCCGCTTCTGAAATATGAGAATGAGAAGTAAGGTTCTAAACCGGTAGCTACACCAACCATTGTTCCTGTAGATCCTGTTGGAGCAATAGTTAACAGATGAGAGTTTCTAATACCATATTTTAAGATATCTTGGCGAATGTCTTCATCCATCTGTTTCATGTAGCCAGAATTGATGAAAGCTTCATGATTTTCTTTTAAGAATGGAAAGCTTCCTTTTTCTTTAGCTAATTCAATTGATTGTCGATATGCATTTGTAGCAATGCAGTGGAATACCTCATCGATAGTATCAAGTGCTTCTGGTGAACCATAGCGCTTGCCTGCCCAGATTAACAGGTCATGAAGACCCATTACACCTAAGCCAATTCTTCTTTCTCCTAAAGCCTGAATTTCATTTTGTTTTAAGAAATAAGGAGTAGAATCAATGACATTATCTTGTAATCTGATCGCATTTTTAACAGTTTGAGCTAACTTATCAAATAGAATTTCTCCTGTTTTTTTGTTGACAAAGTTAGCCAGGTTGATAGCCGCCAGATTACAGACTGAATATGGAGCCAATGGTTGTTCGCCACAAGGATTTGTCGCTACAACCTTTTGTCCATAGGCAACCGCATTTGTCATTTTATTGGCATTATCAATAAAGAAGATGCCAGGCTCTGCTGAGTAAGTAGCGCAGAAACAGATTAAATCCCAAATATCTCTGGCTTTAACAGTTCGATATGTTTTAATTGGAAGTGGCCAAGTATGAATGTCACCATAGTCTTTCCAATTATCATCATAAAATTGTTTTTCTTCAGGTGTATAGTTGTCTAAATCCGGGAAACGCAAATCAAAGGTTAAATCATTTTTTACTGCTTCCATAAATTCATCAGTAATGGTAACTGAAATATTTGCGCCTGAAAGGAAATCAGAATTTATTACTTCAAAATGACCACCATTCATCAACTGTTCATGAGCATAGTTAATGAGTTTAATATCAGCATTGGCATCTTTGGTAATAGTTTCAAAAATATCGATTTGTAAGTTTGTCAAGGGAACAAATTTCAGTTTGTTGCTGGCATGATATCTAATCTGTTCATCATTTGAATTATCTGCCAACCATTTCAATACTCTTGGATTTTGCATTTTAGAAACAATGAATTCGATAATATCTGGATGCCAGTCAGCTAACATAATCATCTGAGCCCCTCTTCTAGAGCCACCCTGTTCAACCAGATGAGTTAAATTAGCGATGTCATTTAACCAGCTGACAGCACCTGAACTTTTACCGCCAACCCCTTTAGCCAAGGCATTTTTAGGTCTAAGGGTAGAACCGTTTGTTCCAACACCGCCACCTCTAGACATAATTTCCATAACTTCTTGACGATGGGTAGCAATACCACCTCTAGAATCATCAATAAAAGGCATAACAAAACAGTTAAAATAAGTTACTTCAGTACCACTTCCTGCTCCATATAAGACTCTACCGGCAGGAATAATATTTAGTTTAGCTAGTTCTTCAGCAAAGATACTGCCATATTCAGCTCTTTTTTCTTCTTTTTCAACTTCCGCCAGGGCATTACCGACTCTTAAAGCTATTTGTTCCCAATAAATTTCAACTGGTTTATCAATTATATTTTTTTCTCTTTTAATTAAACCTGTTTCAATTTCTTCAGGATCAGTTAGTGCACCTCTAGAGTCTTCTTCAAGTTCAATAATACAGTAGTTGTCGAACATTTCCTTGATGTAACCAACACCTCTTGCCGGGTAAACAGGGTCTTCTTTAACTATTGTCAAAACTAAATCTCCAACTGCTAATGTTTTTAAATCAATATCTTTTTGTGAGTATCTATCTAACATTACCAGTCTAGAAACACCAGTGTGAGTAATTTTAAAATCATCCTCAATAGGATAGATTAATGGAAAATTATTCTTGATGTCTGAATTAAGTTTTTTGATTAAGTCTTGACTATACATAAACAGGTTCCTCCGACAGTGTATTTATATTCTAACATATATAAATCAATTAAGGGGTATGAAAATTATTTACATTTTACTTGTAAACAATACATAAAATCCGAAAGACGATTAATGAAAGATAAATAGAAAACTTCATCTTCATTTATGGCGACAAGTGCTCTTTCTAAGGATCTTACTTTAGCTCTGGCCTTACTTATAGCAATCCTGTCTTGCTGTTTGTAAGGATAGTTGAATTTGAAAGTCTCAGGACAATCTTCAATTTCCTTTTCTAATTTGGTTAATAAAAAAGAAATATCAAAAACTTCCTGATAGCCAGAAATATAACCAGCTATGCCACTTAAGGTTTTAACTATCTCTTTAATATAAGGAATATCAATAAAACAATCAGCTTCAAGGACACTGACAATAGTTTCATCAATCAGTCCTAAAGCAACAATAATTTTATCATCTTTCCTTACTCTTCTGTTTTTTAGATCAGTAAACAAAAAATCGCCTTTTTTTGTCGAAATTTTCATACCAGCCACCTCTTTATTATAGTATAAACAAAAAATGAAACAATATGTGATATAACTTTTTTATTATGTTAGAATTAATTAAACAATTAAGCAATGAATGGTAGGAGTTGTTATGAAATATACAGCAGTAATTGTTGCAGCTGGAAAATCAGAAAGGTTTGCCTCAGCAACAAACAAATTATTATATCAGTTATCTGATGGTTCGCTTGTCATTGATAAGGCTTTACAACCATTTAGAGAAGATAAAGATTGTAGTCAGATAGTTTTAGTTACAAATCCAGAAACAATTGATTATTTAGCTAAAAACAGGGCAACTGGAAAAGAGATGTATTGTCTTGGTGGTGAAACTAGAAGTGATTCAGTTTTTAACGGATTAATGGCAGTAAAAGAAAAGATAGTTTTAGTTCATGATGGAGCCAGATGCTATCTGCAAAGTGAAGATTTAAACAGACTGAAAAAGACAATGGAAACTGAAAGAGCAGCTATTCTGAGCAGAACAATTGCTGATACCATCAAAATAGTAAACGAGGGTTATATTGTAAAAACAATTGATCGAGATACACTAAATGGAGCTCAGACACCACAAGCTTTTTATGTTGATGAATTGATGTCCTGTTATAAAAAAGCTAGAAAAGAAGGTTTTATACCGACTGATGAAGCATCAGTTGTTGAAAAATATAGTGATACTAAGATAAGGTGTGTGGTTTCCAGACATCATAATGAAAAAATAACGACCATAGATGATATAAAGTAGGAGAGAGTTAAATATGTATGTAAAAAGAAGAAAGAAACTATTAGAAATGTTAGAGCAGTATTCAGTAACTGTTTTAATGGCTGGAAAAGCTCCATACAGTATTGGAGATGCCAAATATCCATTTCAGGTAGATAGATCTTTTTATTATTACACTGGGCTGGATAAGGAAAATTTAGTTTTAGTATTAGTAAAATTGGATGAAAATACCACAAAAGAAATATTATTTATTGAACCATATGATGAACTGCTGGCTAAATGGGTTGGTGGTAGAATCAGACCAAAACAGGCAAAAGAAATAAGCGGCATTGAAGATATCAGGTATCTGGACACACTTTTACATTCAATAGGAACCTATTTAAATTCTTATGGCAGGGTGGCTGATTTTATTTTATGCGGTGACTTAAGCAAACAGGAGTTAAATCAGCCTGATGCAACAGTAGATTTGTTTAATGAGATTAGAAAGTATCAGCCTCAAGTTACTTTTACTAACATCTATGACAAGATTTGTTTGATGAGAATGATTAAAGATGAGCATGAAATTGAACTGATTCAAAAGGCAATCGATATAACTCAGGAAGGAATTGAAACGATGATGAGATATTCGCATGCTAATGTATGGGAAAATGAATTAGAAGCCTATTTTGATTTTGTTTTGAAATGCCAGCAATGTGATCATGCTTTTACGACAATTTGTGCTACTGGCAAAAATGCGACCATTTTACATTACAGTGATAATAATGATTATGCTAAAACAGATGATTTGGTATTGTGTGATCTAGGAGCGGCATATCAATATTATAATGCTGATATTACCAGAACATTTCCAGTCAATGGCAAGTTTACCAATCGTCAAAAACAAATTTATGACATTGTTTTAAGAGCTAATAAGCTTGTCGAAACTTTAGCCAGACCAGGAATTACTACTAGAGAGTTAAATGAAGAGGTAGTTAAGTTTTATGAAGTTGAATTAGCTGCTATTGGGCTATTAGAAGAAGGTAAAACAGTAAGAGACTATTACTATCATAATGTTTCTCATATGCTAGGTTTAGAAGTTCATGATGTTTTTTTAGTTGATGAACCATTAAAACCAGGTTGTGTAATCACAAATGAACCAGGATTATATTTGGAAGATGAAGACATCGGGATCAGAATTGAAGATGATTTATTAATTACTGAAGATGGGTGTATTAATTTAAGTGGCAATATCATTAAAGAAATTGAAGACATTGAAAACTTTATGAATAAGAATTAGGAGTTATAAAAAAGTAAAAATAATATATATAGAAAGGAAATTTTGACTTTACAATAAAGGTGAAATTTGTTAGAATATAACAGCGTTCGGGTAAATTTATATTTACTTCTTGCCTGGAAACAGGCCGCTAGACCAAAAGGAGGAAAAAATGAGAAAATATGAAATTATGTATATCCTAAACGCTTCAACTGAAGAAGCAGTTCGTACAGAGACCATTGAAACTCTACACAAAATCATCACCGATGCTGATGGTGTAATTGAAAAAGTAGATGAATGGGGTATGAGGGAATTTGCTTATCCAATTGAAGACATGACTAAAGGATATTATATGGTAATCACTATTAAAGCTAATAATGATGCTATTAATGAATTTAATCGTATCAGTCGTATCAACGCAAACGTTGTTCGCCATATGATTGTCAAAATTGAAGAATAGGTGAAAGAAAATGATTAATCGAGTTGTTTTAATTGGTCGTTTGACCAAAGATCCAGTTTTACGTAAAACACCAAATAATGCATCAGTTTGCAACTTCTTTTTAGCAGTAAATAGAAGAAAAAGCAAAAATGATACATCAAATACGCCAGATGCTGATTTTGTACCATGTGTAGCATGGAATCAAACTGCAGAGTTGGTGACAACGTATTTACGTAAAGGTTCTCAGCTTGGACTTGAAGGAAAAATTCAAACAAGAAATTATGAAGATCCTAACGTTCCAGGAAGAAGAGTTTATGTTGTCGAAGTACTTGTCGACAGCATCATGTTCTTAGATTCTAAGAGTGCATCTGTAGATAGTGCAACATCATATACAACTGATTACTATCCAGATGAAAGTTATACAGATTTGGCAGATAGTCCTAAATTAGACATTTCTAGTGATGATTTGCCATTCTAGAAAGGAAAGTTTATAAATGGCATTTAGAAGAAATAGACCCGGTCGTAGAAAGGTTTGTTATTTCACTAAAAATAACATTACTTATATCGACTATAAAGATACTGAATTATTAAAGAAATTTGTCTCACCTAATGGGAAAATTATTCCAAGAAGAGTAGCTGGGACAAGCGCTAAGTATCAACGTATGTTAGCTGTAGCTATCAAACGTGCTCGTCAAATGGCTTTATTACCATACGTTGTTGACTAATTAGTGAACATAATCCCCTTATCAGGGGATTTTTGTTTGTCCTTAAAGTTTTACAACCATTAAATAATGTTTTATAATTACTTTGTATCTTTATGTGGAAAGATGTTTTTGTTGTAGGAGAAATTGAGAATGCGCAGATCAAGAGTAAATAGTATCACTTATGGAGCATTATTTTGTGCTTTAGTAGGTGTACTGGTATATATAAATCGTCTTTTGGCCAATGGTTTAGAATTATATTTCTTTTGGATTATTCCGATAGTAGTAATTATCTATATTGTTAAATTTGATGTAAAACAGGCTATTGTTATGAATGTGGCGATGTTACTAATGACTATGATTATTGCCGGTCCTGTTTCAACAAGCACTTTTTATGTTTTAGGATCAGTTATTGCCGGAACTGTTTACGGAGCCGGTTTAATAAAAGGAAAAAGTGCAACTTATCTGATTACTTCAGTGGTTCTGGTTTCTCTTATCATGATGTTTATCTCCTATTTTGTTTTTGCTAAGTTTTTCGGTTATGATTTAATGGCAGAAATGGATTTTATGAGAGAAGCCATGACGATTATGGCTGATAAGATGGCCAGAGGTGATGCTGCTATTTCTTCAACATTAATGGCAATGTTTGATAATAACGCTTTGTTTTCCATTATCATTATTTCTTCGGTGTTAAGTGCGATTTTAGAGGGTTTTTTAGTTCACAGTATTGCCTTTATTGTTTTAAAAAGATTAAAGATGACTATACCTCCGATGAAACCGGTAAGTGAGCTTTATGCACCGTTGTGGTTAAAATTAATTGTACTTGTCGGATTGGTTGGTAATATCTTAATGGCTCGATTTCCAACAATAGCTCAATATAAGAACTATATATTTCCTATCACGGTTACAGCTTATATTGTCTGCTTTCTGTTTGGTTATATTCTAATTTCAACTCTTATTGCGATTAGAGTGCCAAATGCGAGAACCAGAGCCAGCATTGCAGTTTTAGTTTTATTGTTAGCACTGTTTTTTTCAGTGATTGTTATTGGAATTGGTATTTTTGATATCTTTACTCCGTTTAGAAAAACATTAATAGAGGAGCTTAAAAAATATGTTAAACAAAATGGACAGAATTAAAATAATTGCCTTAATTATTTTATTAATTGAAATAGCTTTAGCATTACTGTTTGAATTTATTTTAAAAATTAATTACAGTTTTTTAGCCTACGTTTTCATTGCGGCTAATTTTGTTTTCCTGATTTATATTTTTTTGATAATGGAGTTAGACAAAAGAAAACGAACTGTTGATATTAACAGAGTTTTAGGAACTGAAGCAAAAGAAGCTTTAGAGTATGGTATGGTTGGAATAATTATTTATGATGAAAAATATATTGTTACCTGGGCTTCTGATTTTTTTGAAAATCGTAAGATAAATATTATCGGTGAAAAAATTACCAAAGTTTTTCCTGAGATGGCTACTATATTTTCAGGAAATAATCATCGTGCAGTTATTACCGATGAGGATGGCACAAAATTTGAATGTATTAAAGAAGAAGGTTCACAGGTAGTGTTTGTTAAAGATATTACTGAAATATATGACCTTAAAAAGGCTTATCAGAATGAAAAAATAGTTTTAGGGTTAATCAGTTTAGACAATTATGAAGAAACAATTCGTAATGAAGACGAGCAGAAAATTGCTCAAATCAACACTAATATTCGTCAAAGAATAGTTTCCTGGGCAATAAATAATGGAGCAATCATTCGAAGAATAAGAAGTGATAGATTCTTTGTAGTAATAAATTATGAAAATTTTAAAAATATGCTCAATAGCAGATTTGAGATTTTAAATGAAATAAAAGATAAAGCTAGAAATTTAAATGTTTCAATAACTTCTTCAATGGCCTATAGTTATGGAGATGCCAGTTTTGATGAATTAGATAGTACCCTGAATAGTATGTTAGAGTTGGTGCTTTCTAGAGGTGGGGACCAAGTGGCTGTGAAACAGCATGGTAAGGAAGTTGAGTTTTTTGGTCATTCTTCAGAAGCCAGTGAAAAAACTTCCAAAGTTAGAGCCAGGGTTATGTCTCAAAGTTTGGAAAAAATCTTCAATGAAAGTTCAGATGTTTTTATCATCCCTCACAATGAAGCTGACTTAGATAGTTTTGGAGCTTGTTTAGGTATCAGTAGAATAGTTTTCTCTTTAGGAAAGAAAGCTTATATCGTGTTTAATGGAATTAATATTGAACCAGTAACGGAAGCAATTTATGAAGAGAACATTATGAGTTTAATTGAAAATCACATTTTTATCAGTGAAGAAGAAGCCTTGTCATTTATGGATGAAGAATCACTGGTTGTCGCAGTCGATCATCATAGTTTAGATTTAACAAGCACACCGAGACTGGTGGAAAAGGCTGAAAAGATTGTCATTATCGATCATCATCGTAGAAAAAGTGAAACTAATATTAGTGCGATGTTGATTTACAATGAACCATCAGCTTCTTCTACAGTTGAATTAGTTACTGAGTTAATGCAATATTCACAAAATGTTATTGAATTAAGTGAATTAGAAGCCACTATTATGTATGCTGGAATTTTGGTAGATACAGATGAACTGAAAACAAGAACTAATGCCAGAACATTTGAAGCTTGTGCAACGCTTAAAAAAAGTGGAAGCAATACTGCTTTAGCTTATTACTGGCTAAAAGAAGGTATCCAGGATTTTATTGATAAAACAACAATTTCTAAACATGTGGAAATTGTTAGAGAAGGTATTGCTGTAAGTGCGGTAAAAAAAGAAGAAAAATATTTATCAAGAACAGCCTTAGCCAAGGGAGCTAATCATATTTGTTCAATTAAAGGTATCCAGGCAGCATTTGTCATTGCTCAAATCGATAGCAACACTTTCGCTATCTCTGCTAGAAGCAATGGTCAAATTAATGTCCAGATTATTATGGAAAAAATGGGTGGTGGAGGTCACTTTAATGCTGCTGGACTTCAAAGAACAAATACCAGTTTAAAGGCTTTGAAAGAGGAACTGATTCTGATAATTGAACAATATCAACAAGGAGGTAGTAGTGATGAAAGTAATCCTATTGACTGATGTTAAAAACGTTGGAAAAAAAGATGAAATTAAAGAAGTTGCAGCTGGTTATGCTCGTAACTATTTAATTAAAAACGGTTTAGCTGTAGAAGCTACTAAAAGAGCTTTAGAAATATTACAAAATCAAAAAGACGAAGTTGCAGCCAACCGCAAAGAGAAAAAGCAACAGGCGTTGGAATTGAAAGAAAAACTTGAAAAACTGACTTTAACTTTAGAGGTAAAAAGTGGAAAAGAAGGAAAACTGTTCGGTAGTATTAATACTGGTAAAATAGCAGATGAATTGGCAAAACAATACAATATTACAGTAGATAAACGTAAATTTGTTGATAGCGAAAATATTACCAGATTAGGCAATTATGTAGCGAAAGTCGAATTATTTAAAGATGTAATTGCGAAATTCAATATTGAAGTAATTAGTTTATAGGAGGCTATTTATGACTTTACAGGTACCAGCTAGTATTGATGCCGAACAGGCTTTGTTAGGTTCGCTATTTTTATACCCTGATACATTCAGATTTACCTTTGAAGAAAATTTACTGCCAGAAGATTTCTTTGTGGCAGCAAATAAAAAAATCTATCAGGTTATGTTAGATTTGAATCAGGAAGAAAAACCAATAGATGTAGCAACAGTAATTACCAGACTTCAGGATATTCAAGAATTAAATAGTGTTGGAGGAGTAGATTATATTATGCACCTGACTGATTTAGCAATCAGTAGTGCTAACTCTGTCCACTACATTACAATATTGAAAGAAAAGGCTTTATTAAGAAGACTTATTGAAGTTTCAGAGAAAATAAAACAAAGAAGCTACCAGGGGCAACACGACCCGATAGATGTTTTAAATGAGGCTGAAAGTTTAATTTTAAAAGTAAGCAGAGACAGAAAGGTTTCAGAATTTAAAAACAGTAAAGAAGTTCTAGATGAATTAATTGATAGAATTAACCAGTTAAAAGAAAAAAGTGGTTTGACCGGTGTCCCTTCAGGTTTTCAGTATTTGGATGATATCACTAACGGTTTTCAAGATAGTGATCTGATTATTGTTGCTGCCAGACCTTCAGTAGGGAAAACAGCTTTTGCGTTAAACATTGCCAGTAATGCAGCTATCAGATTTGAAAAATCGGTAGCTTTATTCTCTTTGGAAATGCCATCGATTCAGCTGGCAACAAGAATGCTGGCTGCAAAAAGTGGAGTAGAGATAAATAGAATTAGAACGGGCAGGTTTTTGACTAATAAAGACTGGACAGGAATAGACCAAGCTAAAAGTCAAATAGAAACCGCAAAAATTTATATCGATGATTCTCCGACTATTAAAGTAAACGAAATTTTCGCTAAATGTAGAAAACTTAAGGCTGATAAGGGCTTAGATATGGTTGTTATTGATTATTTGCAATTGATTGCTCCAACAGTTTCAAAAGGCGATAACCGTCAATTGGAAGTAAGCGAAATTTCACGTTCACTGAAACAGATGGCTAGAGAATTAAATATACCAGTAGTCGCTTTGTCTCAATTATCAAGAAATGTGGAAAAAAATAGAGAAAGAAAACCAATCTTATCAGATTTGAGAGAATCTGGTGCAATTGAGCAGGATGCTGACATTGTTATGTTTTTACATTATGATAAGGATAGTGAAAGTAATAAGGCATATGAAGAAAATCCATCAAAAGATGCTTTGAAAGAAATAGAGTTAATAATTGCCAAGCATCGTAATGGTGCAACTGGCAATCTGTTTTTTGCTTTTAAACCTTCAATAAATATGTTTTATCTAAAGGATAGAACTTTTAATAGAAAAGCCGAGGATTAGTATGAAAAAGAAAAAAGAATTAATTTCAATATTTATCAGTCTTGTTTTTTCTATTTTAATTGTGATGTTTTTCCCTTCAAATATTGGAAAACAGACTCAGATATCAAATGTCAATTTAAATGAAGAAAAATCATATATTGCTCAGAAAATTGAATATATCTCATTAGAGCCCATTGATGTGACAAAAGTTTACCATCTAGGTAAACTGATTGGAATTGTATATGATGGTGACTTAATTCAAAATGCCATTGATATGGAAGAAGCAAAATTAGCAGGAACAAAATTTGAAGGCTATGAAATCGATATTAGTGATGAAATCTATATTTTAAAAGAGAAATCTTTCTGGAAATATGAAAATAAAGATAAAGAAATCTTATCCTATATTCTTGATAATAATCTTTTAGTTGTTCAGGCAGTTAAAATAGAAATTGTTAAAGACGATATAGTAATTGATACGATATATGTTAAATCAATTGAGGATTTTTCTAATGCTTTGAGAAGGTTTGCCTTGTGTTTTATTGATGAAAAAGTTTATATTGCGTTAGAAAATCATGAAACAATTCCTGATTTGACTACTTATGGCATTCAGGATAAAAACATTTACATTGAAGAGACAATAAGAGCTACTCCAACGGGGGCTAGTACTAAAGAATTGTTTGCAGATGAAGAAGCAATATTTATGTATTTGTGTTATGGAAGAGATTATGAATTAGAATATTATACAGTTGTAGAATATGACACGATAAGTGGTGTGGCTTCTAAAGCAGGATTACTGGCAAAGCAACTTTTATCTATCAATGATAGCCTTGAAAATATTAATCAGGCTATTGTACCGGGTCAGCAGTTAATTATTACATACTTTAACTCACCGATTACAGTAGTAGTTGAACAACAGCGTTTGGCTCAGGAAGTAACTTATCCAACTGAAAGCATTTACACTTTTGATATTAAAGTTCAAAGAGGAGAAATTATTGAAGATGTTGCTCCAGCAACAGGATATAATGATGCTACTTATACCGATATCTATGTAAACGGCATTTTGACCAGTTATCGTCAGGATAGTGTTGTTGTAAAAGTTGAACCGACAATTGGACAATATCGCTACAATAAGCAGGAATATAGTGACAGAGGAGTATTCTTTTCACTCCCTGTAAGAAATCCGGTAATTACTTGTGATTTCTACTGTTATGCTAATCATCATGGCTGTGATTTTATTGACCGTTACAACAAATATGGTGATGTCTTAGCTGCTGCTGATGGAGTTATCATAAGGAAAGGCTACAATTTTACGATGGGGTACTATTATTATATTGACCATAGCAATGGTATTGTTGCCAGATATTTACATATGCATACACCTGGTTATTTTAATGTTGGCGATATAGTTTTAAGAGGACAGGTAATTGGTCAGATTGGTAATACCGGTCGCAGCAGTGGACCGCATCTGGATATCGGCTTTTATGTTGACGGGGAACTTATTGACCCATGTTGGATTTTACCTTGCGAACAGGCTGGTAGACAGTAATGAAATATTATGTTTTAGCGAGTGGCTCAAAAGGAAATTGTACAGTTGTCAAAAGTAAAAATACTTCGATTATGATCGATTGTGGAATTACCCAAAAATATTTGAAACAATCATTTGAGAGAATTGGTTTACAATATGAAGATTTAGATGGAGTATTAATCACTCATAGTCATGGAGATCATTTAAACAATAGTAAGATTATTAAAGATCTTAATGTCTATTCTCCTTTTGAAATCGTGGGATTAAACAAAAACCATTTAATCAGACCAATTGAACTGTTTACCATTAAGGATTTAGAAATTCTAGCCATACCTCTTTCCCATGATACTGATATTACGGTTGGCTATGTTATTTATGATGGCCAGGAAACATTGGTGCTGGTAACAGACACGGGATATTTATCTGACAGAAATATTAAAATTATCAGAAATGCCAATTATTACATCATAGAGAGCAATCACGACCCAGAGATGTTACTAAATACAACAAGACCAAAGGGTATAAAAAATCGTATTTTATCCGACTACGGTCATCTGTCAAATGAGGATTGTGGTTATGCCTTAGTAGAATGCATCAATGAAGATACTAAAGAAATTGTCTTAGCTCATTTATCTGAGGAAGCCAATACCAGAGAGTTAGCTTACAATACTGTAACTGACATTCTTGAAAAAAAGGGAATTGATTATCAGAATATTAAAATTACAGCAGCCGGGCAATTTGAGATTTATGAGGGTGGATCTGAATAGATTCACCTTTTTTATTCCTTGATTTTTTATTGTGATATACTTATAAAGTAGGAGAAAAATGTATGATTGATGTAATTGTAGTTGGAGCAGGACATGCTGGATGTGAAGCAGCGCTAGCCACTAGCAGGCTGGGTTTTAATACTGTTTTATGCACAATTGATAAAAATTATATCGCTTCTTTACCATGCAATCCTTCTATTGGTGGACCAGCAAAAGGAGTAGTTGTCAGAGAAGTTGATGCTTTAGGCGGTCAAATGGCTAAAGTAGCTGATTCTACAGCTTTACAATTTAAGATGTTAAATACTACCAAAGGCCCTGGAGTGAGAAGTTTAAGAATTCAAGCTGATAAGATTTTATATTCAAAGAAGATGCAGGAAGTTTTATGCAGTCAGGAAAATTTGACTGTTAAAGAATGTTTGGTTGAAGAAATAGTTGTTGAAAATGGTAAAGTCAAAGGAGTGTTGACTGAAACAGAAGAATTTCTGCAGGCTAAAATAGTTATATTGACTACAGGTACTTTTATGGACTCTAAGATTATGGTATCAGACCATGTTACATCAACAGGTCCGGACAATAAAAAGACAACGAAAAATCTTTCTAATAATTTAAGAGATCTGGGCTTTAAAATATTAAGATTGAAAACAGGAACACCAGCTAGAATTAAAACTGATTCTATTGATTTTTCATATGCTGTAAGGGAGCCGGGAAATACTGAAACTGAAGCATTCTCTTTTGAAACAGAAAAAATATTACCTTTAAAAGATCAGATCCCTTGTTATTTAATCTATACTCAGCCTGAAACTCATCGGATAATTCAGGAAAATTTGCATAGATCAAGTATGTATTCGGGTGTTGTTGAGGGGACAGGAACTAGATACTGCCCATCAGTGGAAGATAAAATTGTTCGCTTTGCAGATAAGGAAAGACATCAGATTTTTTTAGAACCGGAATCTTTATCACTGGACACAACTTATGTTCAAGGTTTTTCAACCAGTATGCCATATGATGTACAGGATAGAATGCTGTATTCTCTGCCAGGCTTTAAAAATCATGTTGTTGTTAAATATGCTTACGCTATTGAATATGACGCTATTGATCCACTGCATTTAAAACCGTCCTTAGAAACAAAACTGGTGGAAAACCTATTTACTGCTGGTCAAATCAATGGCACTTCTGGTTACGAAGAAGCAGCTGGCCAAGGTTTAATCGCTGGTATTAATGCCATCAACAAACTAAAAGGAAAAGAGCCTCTGGTACTAAGGAGAGATGAAGCTTATATTGGGGTAATGATTGATGATCTGGTTACTAAAGGTACTAAAGAACCCTATCGCCTGTTAACCAGCAGAGCAGAATATCGCCTGTTATTAAGACATGATAACGCTGACCAGAGATTGACAGAATATGGTTATAATATTGGCTTAATCAGCAAAGAAAGGTATCATAAATTTACTTCAAAAGTAAAAGAATTGAAACATTTTAAACAGCTGTTAGCAGAGACAAAAGTTAATTATAGTCAAGAATTATTGGATTATTTAACAGAGAAGGGATATGGAGAAAATAAAAATTTAGGGAACTGTCACGATTTAATTAAAAGACCAAATGTCGAAACGAAAGTTATCTGTCAGTTACATAATATTGAAATAGATGAAAAAATAGCGAAACAGTTGGATATTGAAATTAAATTTGAAGGTTATATTTCTAAGACCAGAAGAGAAGCAGCTAATTTAATCAGATTAGAAAAGCAGCCTCTTCCATATGACCTTGATTATAATAAAATTATCAATTTATCAATTGAAGCCAAAGAAAAGCTTATAGCGGTGAGACCTTTAACTATTGGGCAGGCTTCAAGAATTTCTGGAGTAAATCCAGCAGATATAATAACGATTCAAATCTATTTGAAGCAATATAAGGAGAACCAAGATGAATAATAAAAGAAAAGTAATTATTGATTGTGATCCTGGTGTCGATGATGCCTTAGCTATTAATGCCTTATTATTGAAAAAAGATATCGAAGTATTGGGCATTACTTGTGTTGGCGGCAATAGACCCTTAGAGTATACCTATAAGAATGCTTTGCGTTTAGTTGATTTCTTTAACAGTGACGTCAAGGTTTATAAGGGAGTAGAACCCTTATCAATTGATCCGAATATTAAGACCAGTTTTTTTCATGGAGAGAATGGTTTTGGAGATGTTGAAATACCTTATACAACCAAAAATCTAAGTGATATCAATGCGATTGATTTTCTAGAGGAAATGTTACTGAAGTATCCTAATGAAGTTGAAATACTGGCTTTAGGACCGTTATCAAATCTAGCAGCTTTAATTTTGAAAAATTCAAAAGCTTTTGAAAATGTTAAAGCTATTTATTCGATGGGTGGTACATTTTCGATGGGAAATATTACTCCATATTGTGAATTTAACTATTATTTCGATTTAAAGGCTTTGGATATCGTGATGAATGCCTTAAATAAAAATAAAGTAGTATTTCACATGTTTCCACTGGATGTAACGATGAAGGTATACTTTGATGTCAATGAGTTTACTTTCTTAAGATATGAAGGTGGTAAATGGGGCAATCTGGTGGCTGATATTTTTGAAAATCATTATCTGGTTAAAACCTATCAGGCAATAGGAAAGACATTTTGTGTCTTACATGATTTAGTTGCAGCGATGTATATGTTTAATTCAGAATTATATGATGAAGTTAAGCCAGTAAAAATATCAATCAACTACGAAGGAGAAAAACGTGGAAAAATGAGTCAAGAACATGGAGACACAAATATCTTTGTTCATAAAGAGGTTGATAGTTATAAAATGAAAGAAGCTTACCTGGCTATCAACTATGATGAACAAGTGATAAAAAAATATCGTAATTTAAATAAGAGTTAATTTTAAATTATATCTATAAAAATTCATTGGATGAAGATGTAAAAAGATGTATCTTGTTTGTTTTTAAACTTGATACATCTTTTTTGTTTAGTTTTATTGTTACAATATCCAAAATTTAAACACATGAAAAATACCTATTATAATTAATAGGGTTAGCAAGATAAAAAATGAGAAGTACATTATTAACATAGCTCTGATACGATTTCTATCCATATTTTATCCTTTCATGATTTAAATAGATTCATTTAATTTTGATTGAATTGTCTATATATATTTTATCAAATAAAAGATAATTAAAAAAGAGTTATGATTTATTGTTTTTTTTCAATTCGATATTTATTTTGCAATTTTCTTTATTAACTCAATCGTTTTTGGCAGTAATGTAGCATAGATAACAGCCAACATTATTCCGGAAATTATTTTCAATGGAATAGATCCAAAGACCAAAGCTTTAGAGTAATAACCATATACTTTAGCATCAATAAATAAAGCTAAAGTATTTAGTGTGGTAACTAAAAGTGCTGAAAAAATTGCAATTAAAGAAATAGTATTGAAGTTTAAATTATCTTTTTTCTTTCCAGCTAGATAGCCAACAGCTAAACCACTAAGGGCATGAGGTAAGATCCATAATATTGTGGTAGCAGTAAAGCCATAACCTGAAAATAGCAGTTGATATAAAAAGCTGCCGATAAAGCCAACCAAAAAACCTTCAAGTTTGCCAAAAAGCAAACCTGCAGCCAAGATAGGAAAAGCTTCAAAAGTGAACTTGAAGTTTAGTAGTTTTACGGGAGTTAAGATTGATAAAATAACCTTCATCGCTATTAACATTGATATAGTAGTTAATCGTTTAGTTGTCATAATTCTCCTTTACAAGTTACTATCATATCACAACTTTTTCTTGGCGGAAATAGCTAGATTATTCAATAATACAGCGATAGTAACTGAACCTACTCCTCTTGGTACTGGAGAGATATTTTCAACGATTTTTACCACTTCTTCAAATACAACATCGCCACATAGTTTCTCTTTTTCCTGGTTATAATTTATTCCAACATCAATGACAGTCTGACCGTTGGTGAAATAGTCTTTATTTAAGGATTCCATTTGCCCACTACAAGCGATAATTATATCAGCCTGTTTGGTTAATTCATTAATGCTTGTGCTTTTAGAATGACAAATAGTAACTGTACAGTTTTCATTTAGCAGTAACATGCTAACCGGTTTACCGACGACTAAACTTCTACCAATAACGACAGCCTTTTTACCAACTAGAGGAATATTGTAGAATTTTAACATTTCAATGACTGCTTGAGCTGTACAAGGAGCAAAATACTTGCCACTATTATTAAACAAAGAAGATAGGGCAATATCACTGCTTCCATCAATATCCTTAGCAGGATGTAAGTAATTTCTAGCTTTCTTGTTATCTAAATGTTTTGGTAAAGGTCGCATCATCAGGATACCATCGATAGAAGTATCATTATTTATTGTGTCCAGGACCTGATAAAAATCATTATACTTTACATCTTTATCTAAGTGTATGGTTTTGACATTGATGTTAAGTTTCTGACATCTTTTTATAGCTGCCTTTTCATAAGAAATATCATCAGCATTTTTACCGACTCTGACAATAGCCAAAGTAACATTTTTTCCCTGTTGTTTCAGGTTTTCAACTATTTTTTTGGTTTTCTTGCTGATACTATCGCTTACTGCTTTACCATATAAAATGTTAGCCATTAAATCATCTCCCTGTTAATATTTTCAAAAACTCTTTGAGCCATTTGAGAATATTGATCTACCAGCTGATCAACCTGTCTGTTTCTTTTCTTTGCAAATTTTTTGTTTTTCATCATTTTAGTATTAACTTTAATATTAATACTGCAACCATATAAAGCACCATAAGCTAGCATTGAGGCAGTCGCAATATCAGAAATAGCCAGTTTTGAACCAATTTGTCCATATCTTTCTAATAGTTCAATTACTTGACAGATATCTTTTAAAATCGTTAATGGTCCATCGCAAGCAGCAACTAAACATCTTTCCATTATTGCATCTCTTTCTGGATTGTTTTTATCTAAAGAATAAGCTTTTGAAAGTGGTAAAAAGCTTTCAGCATCGAGATTAATGTCTTCTAAAAGTTTTATTCTTAAAGCTTCGGACTGGTTGTTTAATTCAATTATTTCTTTTTCAACATCTTGATATCTTTTTTTACCAATAGTTAAAGAAGCAACCATGCTACCTAAAGATGAAGCCAGAGCACCAACTAAAGCACAGACTCCACCACCACCTGGCACAGGAGCTTTGCTGGATAAATCAATAGTAAATTGTTCAATAGTCTGTTTATACATAAATATCTTTTGTCCTTTTAAAATAATCCGGTAATAATACCATAATCATCAATATCAATACTTTCCGCTGCTGGAACTTTTGGCAGTCCTGGCATGGTCATAATATCTCCAGTTAAGGCAACAATAAATCCTGCTCCTGAAGAGACTTTTAATTCTCTGACAGTTATAACAAAGTCTTTTGGAGCTGCCAGTTTTTTAGGATCATCTGAGAATGAATACTGGGTTTTAGCCATGCAGATAGGCAACTTTGAAAAGCCCAGTGTTTCAAGTTGCTGCAATTGTTTTAAAGCAGAAGAAGTCAGTTCCACTTTATCAGCGTGATAAATTTTAGTAGCTATTTTGGTCAACTTGTCATAAATTGAATCATCCAGGTTATAGGCAAACTCAAACTGATTTTCCATTTCGGTAAGTCTGATGACTTCTTTTGCCAGTTGTATTCCACCAGCAGAACCTTTAGCAAAGACATCGCTTAAAGCAACATTGACATTCAGCTCTTTACATTTATCAACAATCATTTTTAATTCATTTTCACTATCATTGGGGAATCTGTTGATGGCGACAACTACCGGAAGCTTAAAGACATTTTTAATGTTATCGATATGTTGTAAAAGATTAGGTAAACCTTTTTTTAAAGCTTCTAAGTTTTCTTTATTTAAGTCGTTTTTTAAAATCCCGCCATGATTTTTTAAAGCTCTACAAGTTGCTACGATAACTACGGCATCAGGTTTCAAATTGGCAACCCGGCACTTGATGTCTAAAAATTTTTCCGCACCCAGGTCTGCTCCAAAACCAGCTTCAGTAACGGTATAATCAACAAGTTTTAAGGCCATCTTTGTAGCAATTATACTATTGCATCCGTGAGCAATATTGGCAAAAGGACCGCCATGAATAAAGGCCGGAGTGGCTTCTAATGTTTGTACCAGATTGGGTTTTAAAGCATCTTTTAATAGTACAGCCATTGCTCCATGAGCATTTAGCTGTTCAGCTTTAATTGGAGTATTGTCATAAGTGTAACCGATAGTAATATTACTCAGTCTCTTTTTTAAGTCAGAAATATCTTTACTTAAACACAATATTGCCATAACTTCACTAGCTACCGTGATATCAAATCCATCTTCTCTTGGAATACCGTCACTTCTATTTCCCAGACCACAGACAATGTTTCTTAATTGTCTATCATTCATATCGACAGCTCGTTTCCAACTGATTCTTCTAGGATCGATATTTAAAGAATTGCCCTGTTGAATATGATTGTCAATCATGGCAGCCAAAAGATTATTAGCTGCAGAGACGGCATGGAAATCACCAGTAAAGTGCAGATTGATATCTTCCATTGGAACTACTTGAGCATATCCTCCTCCAGCAGCTCCACCTTTTACTCCAAAAACAGGACCTAGAGATGGTTCTCTTAAAGTTAACATTGCCTTTTTTCCTAATTTCGTTAGCGCATCAGCTAAACCAATAGTAGTTGTAGTTTTACCTTCTCCAGCGGCTGTTGGATTAATGGCAGTTACCAGGATAAGTTTGCCATCTTTTTTATCTATTAAGTCTTCAAACAATCGATAATCGATTTTAGCTTTATAATTACCGTATTGTTCGATATATTTTTCATCCACCTTTATCTTTTTGGCAATTTCCAGAATATGTTTTTTTTGACAGCTTTGAGCTATTTGAATGTCGGTTAACATTATTAATTCCTCCCTCATTTAGTTTGGTCTTGCATCTATTATAATGTTTTTTCGATGGTTTGAAAACACAAAGAAAAATAGTAAGATATAGTTAAATAAAAGAGGTACGTTATATGTTGTATTTTTCTAATGACTATAGTTATGGGGCTCATCCGGAAGTTTTAAAGCGCCTAGTTGAAACCAATATGGTAGCTACTGAAGGTTATGGTGAGGATATCTTTTGTCTTCGGGCAAAAGAGAAAATAAAAAAAGCTATTGAAAATCCAGAGGCTGAAATTTTCTTTCTGGCTGGCGGCACTCAAACAAATCAGGTAGTAATTAATAGTATGTTACAAAAACATCAGGGTGTTATTGCAGCTAATACTGGCCATATTGCCACCCATGAAGCTGGAGCCATTGAATTTACCGGCAATAAAGTGTTGCCCATTAAACATATCGATGGAAAAATCTGCAGTGATGATTTAAGAGATTTTTTAAATACATTTTATAATGACGAAAATCACTCACATATGGTCTATCCAGGAATGGTATACATTTCATTTTCCAGCGAATATGGAACGATTTACTATAAAGATGAATTAGTCTCTTTGCATAATGTTTGTAAAGAGTACCAGATACCTTTGTATATTGATGGTGCCAGACTAGGCTATGGAATTAGTGCTGAAGATAGCGATCTGAATTTGAAGGATATAGCTGAAAATTGTGATGTCTTTTATATTGGAGGAACCAAGATTGGAGCTTTATGTGGTGAAGCAGTAGTTTTTACTAAAAATAATGTGCCGCTCTGCTTTACCACTTTAATAAAAAAACACGGAGCCTTGCTTTCAAAAGGCCGACTTTTAGGAGTGCAGTTTGATGCTTTATTTACCGATGATCTGTATTTGAAGATAAGTAAAAAAGCTGTGGAAACAGCTTCCTGTTTAAGGGAAGGTTTAATAAAAAAAGGATATAAGTTTTTTATTGAAAATAAAACCAATCAGATTTTTATTATTCTGAATAATGAAAAATTAAGGAAACTACAGGAAAAAGTAGTAGTTTCCTTTTGGGAAAAGTATGATGAAACTCATACAGTAATTCGTTTGGCGACTTGTTGGGCCACAAAAAAAGAAGATGTCGATAAACTGTTGGAAATTATGTAAATACTTTGTGAAAAAATTTTTAAATAGTTCTAAAAGGTGTTATAATTTGATTGTATCTAAAAGGAGGTTTTGTTATGTCTAAACGTACAGTTAGAGATTTAGATGTTAAAGGTAAAAAGGTCCTGGTAAGAGTTGACTTTAATGTACCCCGTGCTGGAGATGTCATTACTGACGACAACCGAATTGTGGCTGCTTTACCGACAATTAATTATTTGTTAGAAAATGGAGCTAAGGTTATTTTATTTTCACATTTAGGAAAAATTGACCATAAAAATCCTGAAAAAACAGCTAGTGATAAAGTTAAAAACAATATGGCTCCAGTGGCAGCTAAATTACAAGAGTATTTACCAGATGCTAAAGTTACATTCGTAGATGCAACTAGAGGTGAAAAACTTGAAGCTGCTGTTAATGAATTAACTGATGGCAATGTTGTGTTAATGCAAAATACGCGCTATGAAAAAGGTGAAAGTAAAAACGATCCTGAACTGGCTGCTTATTGGGCATCACTTGCTGATGTATATGTTTCAGATGCATTTGGTTCAGTACATAGAGCTCATGCTTCAACAGTAGGTGTAGCTGGACAATTGCCAAATGCGGTGGGGTTCTTAATTGAAAAAGAATTAGAATTCTTAGGTAATGCAGTTGAGCATCCAGTTAGACCATTCGTCGCAATTTTAGGTGGTGCAAAAGTTGCTGATAAATTAAAAGTTATTGATAACCTGCTGGAAAAATGTGACACCTTGATTATTGGTGGTGGAATGGCTTACACGTTCTTAAAAGCCAAGGGTCTAGAAGTTGGTACATCACTAGTCGATTTAGAACAGGTTGAATACTGTGGCGAAATGATTAGAAAGGCTGAGGAATTAGGCAAGAAACTACTTCTTCCAGTTGATACTGTTGTGGCTGACAGCTTCCCTAATCCAATTGATGGGGAAATAGAAGTTAAAACAGTTTCATCAGAGGCAATCCCGGCTGATATGATGGGCTTAGATATTGGTGAAAAAACTGCTGAACTATTTGCGGAAGAAGTTAAAAAAGCAAAAACTGTTGTTTGGAACGGACCGATGGGAGTATTCGAAAATCCACTGTTAGCTAAAGGCACCAATGCTATTGCTGCAGCACTGGCTGAAACAGATGGAACAACAATTATTGGTGGTGGCGATAGTGCTGCTGCTATTAAACAGTTAGGTTACGCTGATCAGGTTAGCCATGTTTCTACTGGTGGAGGAGCATCACTAGAATTTTTAGAAGGTAATGGTTTACCAGGCGTTGATGTTATTAATGAAATTTAAAAAGAGGGGGATAAAATGAGAAAACCTATTATCGTTGGAAACTGGAAGATGAACAAAACTATTGCTGAAGCAGTTGATTTCATTTCAGCAGTCGATCCTTATTTAGATGGTGTTGATACAGCAGATTTTGGTGTAGCAACTTCATATCTAGCTTTAGAAAATTCTATTAAAAATGCTAAAAATTTAATTATTGCAGCTGAAAACTGTCACTTTGCAGACAATGGAGCTTATACTGGTGAAGTATCTGTTCCAATGTTAGAAGAAATCGGCTTGAAATGGTGTATTGTGGGACACTCAGAAAGAAGAGAAATGTTTGGCGATACTGACGAAACTGTCAACAAAAAAGTAAAAAAATTAATTGAAGCAGGCATGACTCCAATTATGTGTTGTGGTGAATCACTGGAAACATTTGATGCTGGTAAAACAGAAGAATGGGTCAGAGGACAAATTGCTGCTGGATTAGATGGTGTTAGTGGTAAAGATGTAGCTAAGATGGTAATTGCTTATGAGCCAATCTGGGCTATTGGAACCGGTAAGAGTGCTACAAAAGAAATCGCTCAGGATACTTGTGCAATCGTCAGAGATCAAGTTAAAAAAATGTATGGTGAAGAAGTGGCTGAAAGTGTAAGGATTCAGTACGGTGGAAGTGTTAAACCAGACAATATTGCTACTTACATGGCCGAAAAAGATATTGATGGTGCTTTAATTGGTGGTGCTTCATTAAAAGTTGATTCATTTAAAGCAATTATCGATGCTGTAAAATAATTCAGATTATTTTTAAAAAAGAGTGATCTAAAATTATGAGGTTTGTTTTAATGTTTTAAAGTCTATGAGGTAGGATTAAAGCAGACCCTTAGATTTAAAAAAAAGAAGCAAAAATTTAATAATGCTTCTTTTTTATATGTTTTCAGTTTTTTATTTATATTTACATGATTGATTTTTTTGCCATATTGTTGATAATGTTTTGAGTATATTGTAATGTTGATGCTTTACCACCTAAGTCTGCTGTACAATTATCCAAATCATTAAAGGTGCATTCAATAGCCTCTTTAATTGTTGTTGCCTCTTTTTCAAAGCCCAAGTGTTCTAACATCATACAAGCACTTAGTATAAATGCAGTAGGATTAGCGATATTCTTATTGGCAATATCTAAAGCTGATCCATGTACAGCTTCAAAAATGGCATATTCATCGTTCATATTTACACTAGGTAATAGTCCAAGACCACCAATTAAACCACTCGTAAGATCTGAGATAATATCTCCGTACAAATTAGGCATAACTAGCACATCGAAGTTTTCAGGTTTTAAAACCAATTGCATACATGTATTATCTACAATCAAATCATTGGCAATAATAGAAGGGTAATCGGCTTTTATTTTGTTAAATTCTTCTAGAAATAATCCATCAGTCAGTTTTAAGATATTGGCTTTATGCACGCAGGTTACTTTTTTTCTGTTATTTTTTATCGCATATTCAAAAGCCAATTTAATAATCCTTCTTGAAGCTTTCCTGGTGATTTTTTTGATAGCGATAAATTCATCATCATTAATCTTTTTTTCTTCGCCAATATATAAATCTTCAGTATTTTCTCTAAAGACTACCAAATCTATATCACTGTATCTTGATTTAATCTGTTTATATGATTTTGCCGGCCTGATATTGGCATATAAATCAAACATCATTCTCAAATGAACATTCATGCTCCTGAAGCCTTTACCTATAGGGGTAGAGATAGGAGCTTTTAAAGCTACTTTGTTTTTTTTGATTGAATCTATTGATTCTTGTGAAATTAATATTCCTTCTTTTTCATATAGGGTTTGACCAATATCGTATTTTTCGAATGTTATTGGTATATTCAAATGATTAAATATTTGAATGACACTATCAGTTATTTCTGGACCTATCCCATCTCCTTCAAATAATGTTACATATTTCATTCAATTATACCTCCAACATATTGACCTGCTGGTCTGATAATTCTTCCACTGTTTATTTTTTCTTCTATATTGTGAGCTAACCAGCCAACCGATCTGCTGGCGACAAATATTGGAGTAAATAAATCTTCTGGAATTTTTAACATATCGTATATAAGTCCACTGTAGAAATCAACATTAGCACTGATATTTTTTCCTTTTACTTCTTTTATATGATTACAGGCAATGTTTTCAAATCTGTCATAAAATTTTAAATAGTTAATTTTATCAGCTATTTCAGCAACTTCAGTTGCCTGTTTTTTAAGTAGAACACATCTAGGATCTGATATTGTATACACTGCATGTCCTAATCCATATATCAGACCTTTTTTATCAAAGAAATCTTTGTTAAGTATTCTTTTGACAATATTTAATATCTCTTCATCAGATGCTTCCAATCCAATTTCTTTTATTACTGCATCCATCATATGTTTACATGTAACATTAGCTCCTCCATGTTTTGGTCCCTTTAAAGAACCTACAGCAGCCGTAAAAGAAGAGTATATATCTGTATCAGTAGAAGATACTACCAGACTTGTAAAGGTTGAGTTATTACCTGCTCCATGATCCGCTTGTACAATCATCAGCAAATCCAAAATATTAACTTCTTCTGCAGTATAATTATTTTCTCCTCTAAGCAAATATAAAATACTTTCAGCGATACATAAATCATGTCTTATTGGGTGAATTAATAAACTCTGGTTATGAATTAGATGTTTTTTAGCTGCATAAGAATAGACCATAATGGCTGGCAACTTTGCGATTATTGACAACCCCTGTTTAAGGATATTGTCAAGACTGCAATTGTCAGGATCATCATCATATGAATACAACAACAATAAAGCACCCTGAATCTTGTTCATGATATTGATAGAAGGCGCCTTCAGGATATTGGCAGCTAAATAGCCTTCAGGAAGGTCATATTTACTTCGCAGTTCTTTTTTGAAGATTGTCAGCTCTTTTTTGCTTGGCAGATATCCAAAAAGTAATAAAAAACAAATTTCTTCATATCCGGTCTGATTACTTGATGAAACCTTTTCATAAAGTGTTTTTAATGGTATACCTCTATAGTATAACTCTCCTGGGATATCTATTTTATTACCTTCTTCATCTCTAATGTATCCAACAACATCTGCTATTCTTGTCAGACCAATTAAAACACCAGTGCCATCTTCATTCCTTAACCCTTTTTTTACATTGTATTTTTTATACAATTCATTGGGGATTTTGTTTTCATTAATATACTTTTTAAAAATGTCTAATATTATCTTGTTCATAGTAAATACCTCATTGAAAGTTTAACCTAAGTTATTTTTTTACGCAACACTTAAAGTTTAAAATACCACGATAATATGATATAATTTTTTAAATTAATAAGGAGATTACCATGAAAAGCTTAGCTTATAAAATTATTGAAAGTCATCTTAGTGAACCAGTGGAATTAAAACCGGGAAACATTGTAAAAATCAAGATGGACAATACACTTACTCAAGATGCTACAGGGACAATGACATACTTGCAACTTGAAGCGATGGGTATTGATAAAGTTTTTACCAAATCATTAAGTTATGTTGATCATAACACCTTGCAGGATGGTTTTATGAATGCGGATGACCATAAATACTTACAGACTGTCGCCAATAGATATGGTGTTTATTTTTCCAGGGCTGGAAATGGAATATGCCACCAGGTTCAACTTGAAAGATTTGATGTTCCAGGCGAGACACTGATTGGTGCTGATTCACATACTCCAACCGCTGGAGGAATGGGAACTCTTTCTTTTGGTGCTGGAGGATTAGATGTGGCTTGTGCTATGGCAGGTATCCCTTATTCGATAAAATTACCAGAAGTTGTTAATGTAAAGTTAACCGGTAAATTAAAAAATGGTGTCAGTGCTAAAGATATAATATTGAAACTTTTGGAAATAAAAACTGTTAAAGGTGGAGTAGGAAAAATATTTGAATATAGTGGAGAGGGTATAAAGACTTTAAGTGTTCCTGAAAGAAGTACCATTACCAATATGGGCGCAGAACTAGGAGCAACTACTTCTATTTTTCCTTCTGATGAAAATACTAGAGAGTTTTTAGAAAAACAGGGAAGGGGTCATGATTATATTCCTCTTAGTGCAGATGAAAATGCTATTTATGATGAAGTTATCGAGATTGATTTAGATACACTTGTTCCTTTGTGTGCAGCCCCTCATTCGCCAGATAATGTTAAGGTTGTTAAAGATTTAAGTCACGTAAAGGTAGACCAGGTATGTATAGGTTCGTGTACCAATAGCAGTTATATGGATTTGTGTAATGTTGCCAGCATATTAAAAGGAAAAAAAATACATCCAGATGTATCTTTAACAATTTCGTTTGGTTCTAAACAGGTTTTAACCATGCTTAGTGAAAGTGGTGCATTGACTGATTTGATTGCTTCTGGAGCAAGATTATTAGAAGCGACATGTGGTCCTTGTATCGGAATGGGACAATCTCCAAGAAGTAAAGGAGTATCTTTAAGAACGTTTAATAGAAATTTTTATGGGCGAAGTGGAACAATGGATGCAGAAGTTTATTTAGTTTCTCCTGAAACTGCAGCGATTTCTGCGATTAACGGTTATATCAGTGATGCTACAGAAGTAAATTATAAAAAAGCTACCCTTCCTGAAAAGTTTACTATTGATGATTCAATGATTTTAGTTCCTGATTGTGATAAACAAAAACCAATTATAAAAGGGCCTAATATTAAAGATGTTCCGATAGGAAAACCATTAAGTGATATCGATAAAAAAGTAATGATTAAAGTTAAGGATAATATTACTACTGATCATATAAGTCCTGCGGGAGGTAAAGTGTTGCCTTATAGAAGCAACATTGAAAAAATATCAGAGTTTACATTTTCTCAATTAGATAAAGATTTTTATAATAGATGTAAAGAATATAATGGCGGAATAATTGTTGCTGGAGAAAACTATGGTCAAGGCTCTTCAAGAGAAGTTGCAGCTTTGGCGCCACTTTATTTAAATATTAAAGCAGTTATCGCAAAATCATTTGCTCGTATTCATGAGCAGAATTTAGTTAATAATGCCATATTACCTTTAGTATTTATTGACGAAAAAGATTATGAATCAATCGATTTACTGGATGAATTAGTTATTAAAAATTTAACTGAACTAAATGATAAAATTGAAGTTTTTAATAAAACAAAAAACATTAAATTATATGTTACTCATAATTTAAGTGAAGAACAAAAAGAAATAATGAGACAAGGCGGATTATTAAATAGTGTTAAAAACAGAAAATCATAAGACGTTTTAAGAATGTATAGTGATTATTTTATAATTTTAATCTTAAAAATAACTATAATCCAATTTTAAAAAATTTAATTACCAAAAAAGATGGCTAAATAAAAAGCCATCTTTGATTTAGAAAAAAGATTATTTTTGAATAATCTCTTCACTTATAAATTCTGGACTGTATTGACCGCTGGTAACTTCTTTTATTTCTTGGGAAATATCTTCTTCACTCTGGAAAAAGTAGGTAACCATTTCATCATAGATTCGATCTTTGATTACCGCTTTAGTACTTAAAAGATATTCCAAGCTGCTGATTAAATTATAGTCTGCAGTAATTTTATAATTATAAACAGTTGTCGGGACTGTAAGAGTAGCCATTTTGATTGCTTCAGAAGTTGCCTGACTATAGGCTCTGATAAGCCCGGCTGTGCCTAATAAAGTGCCGCCAAAATATCTGACAACTACAGCTAGAACATTATCAAGTTGATGGTTTAACAGTGTTTCCAGTATAGGCCTGCCAGCAGTAGAAGCCGGCTCACCATCATCATTACTTCTTGTAATATCGCCAATTACTGCTCCATAACAGTAATGTCTGGCACCAGGATACTCTTTTTTTATCTCAGCTAATTCATTTTTAATATTTTCATCATCTTTAATGGGTAAAAGAATACAATAAAATTTAGATTTTTTTACTTCAATTAAACTGACAACTTTTTCCTTTACATTAAACATCTTGCATTCACCTTCAACATAATTATACATTAAATTAATGGCGATATGATATAATAGACCATAAGAGGAAATTATATGACAAAAAAAAGAAAGCTTACTCCAAAACAGAGAACTCAGATTATCAAAAAAAGAAAAAAAAGAAGACTGATAAAAAAAGTATCATTGTTCACATTTTTGATTAACCTGATCAGTGTAGTGGTTTTATTTGTAATGATAGCCAGTTACAAATTTTTGCCAATAAAGTATTTAATTTTACTAGGAGTTTTTTTTACGATAACGATATTGATTTTTGCAATCTTAGCTTTGATTCCTAATGTTAAATATAGATTGAAAATTATTCAAAGTGTTTTATGTTCAATTTTAGCAGTTATTTTCATTGCTGGAAGTATTCTTATGCCCGTTTATCTTGGTAAGCTGGAAAGAATTTTCGTTTCCGTTCCTGGTGAAGGAAGTTTAAATATTAATGTTTATGTCTTGAATGATAGTGGTTTTAATGAAATAGAAGATTTAGCTGGAAGGCTGGTGGGCATTCAACAGAACTTGGATTTGGAATATCAGGATTATGCCATAAAGGTTGTCAATAAAGAGATTACAGGCGAAGATATTGAAGTTGTTGAATTAAAAAATATTTATTCAGCAGTAGAAAAACTGTATGCTAAAGAAGTTGATGCAATCATGTTAAATCAAGATTATATTGATATTATTAAAGACAATGATGATTTTTCTGATTTTGATAGTAGGGTGAAGAAACTTTATCAATGTACACAGAAAATTACTATTGTTACTGACACTGCAGCAATCAGTAATATTACCAAAGAACCATTTATTGTGGCTTTAACAGGAGTAGACAACTGGAATTACACTTCTATTTTACCTTCAGCCAGAGTAAGGAGTGATGTAAACATAGTTTTAGTAGTTAATCCAGTTAATAAACAGGTTCTGATGGTTACCTTACCTAGAGACAGTTATGTTCCTTTAGGTGGTAATTATTCTAAAATGGATAAATTAACTCATGCAACAACTCTTTCAGACGGAATTAATTGTTGGATTAATACTTTAAATGAAGTGTTAGATATTGATGTGAATTACTACCTACGAGTTAACTTTACTTCAATGATTGATATTATCAATGCTATTGGTGGAATTGATATCGATAACCCTTATTATTTTGAAACTTATAGTCTTTATTACAGTGACGATGACTTTGTCAGTAAAACTCAACATCATGGAGTCTTCGAAGAAGGATTAATTCATTTGGATGGAGAAAAAGCTCTGGCTTACTGCCGAGAAAGATATTATGTTAAAAAAGATGGCTGTATGATTGGTGATTTGGGAAGAAATCAACATCAGGCGATAGTTTTAAAAGCTACTATCAATAAGATGAGTTCTGTTTCTATTATCACCAAAATTGGTACCTTATTAGAATCTTTGGATGGTAAATTTACCAGTAATATCGAAACTAAAGACATTTATGCTTTGGCCCAAATGCAGTTGGATGAGATGGCTGACTGGTCAGTTGTTACTTATGCTGTAACAGGACAGGGAACTTTTTTAGAAAGTTATGTTATGGGTACTCCATTAAGTATGGTTGTATTAAATGATGATAAACTATCGCAGGTGAAACAATATATTGTTCAAATATTAGACAATCAGGTTTTAGAAATAGAGTAGGATGGCTTATAACAGTTCATCCTTTTTTAGGGAAAAACATGTAATGAGACAATAATTATTTGAGGTGATAAACAGTGCAGTAGATGTAATAATAATTTGCCTCAATATTTTTATTATGGAAGTAGAGGATTATATTGTCGCAAATGTATAAAGTTTGTCAGTGAACAAAAGTTAGAAAACAAACTGAAGGAAGTTGATAGTGAGTATTTTCTTTCTTTCAATTTAAGCGCTGAACAAAAAGAAATCTCCCAAAAACTATCAGAATTAGTTGCACAGGGAAAATCAGTTTTATTAGAAGCAGTTTGTGGTGCAGGCAAAACGGAAATTGTTTATGAAACAATCTCTCTGAATTTAAAACAAAACAAAAAAATCGGATTTGCGATCAGCCGAAGACAAGTGGTACTGGAAATAGCTGAAAGACTTCAGGAGGTATTCAAAAATATAGAAGTTACTGCTGTCTGTCAAGGCTATACCAGTAAAACCAGCGGAGATTTGATTGTTTGTACTACTCATCAACTTTATCGTTATCGTAATTATTTTGATTTGCTGATAATTGATGAACCTGATGGTTTTCCATATAAAGGTAATGAAGTTTTGCAGGGAATAGCTAAAAACAGTTATAAAAAGTCAGTTGTTTATCTGACCGCAACTCCTGATGAATCTTTAATGCAGCAGGTAATGAGAAAAGAACTCAGTTATCTCTATTTGTCTAAAAGGCCCTTGGGAAATAAACTGATAATCCCTAAAGTTATTTATGGTTTCAGATGGATGTTATATCTGGTTCTGATTAAAAAAATCAATGATTTAATCAAATTAAATAAGAAACTGCTGGTTTTTGTGCCGACAATCAGGATGAGCAGAGGTTTATATTTCTTGTTAAGAAAATATTATCAGTGTTGTTATATGAATTCAAAATCAACTAATAAAGAAGAAATAATTGAGGAATTTAAAAGTGGAAAATATCAGCTTTGTATCTGTACAACAGTATTGGAAAGAGGTATAACAATCAAAGGTGTTAATGTAATTGTAATGTTTGCTCAGCACATTGTTTTTGATGAGGCTTCATTAGTCCAGATATCAGGAAGGGTAGGTAGAGATGTCAATGATCCTTTTGGTTGCTGTTATTTTTTGTCAACTAAAAAAACAGAAGAAATTGATCAATGTATTGGCAGATTAGAAAGGGCCAACAATGATTGATTGTTATTGTTTGTCCTGTCTTAAAGGGATCAGACAAAATGGAAGTCTTAGACAACTTTTTTATGTTAATGATGTTTTATGCAGCTATTGTCGAAGCAATCTTTTGGATTGTAAATATTTTTTCAAACTGGATGAAATCACTGTTGAAGGATTATATCTTTATACTGGAAAAATTCGTGAATTGTTAATTCAATATAAGGAATATAATGATGAAGCTTTATTTCCTTTGTTTTTATATCCGTATATAAAATATATTAGAAAAAAATACAAAGATTACAGTCTGGTAGTAATGTGCAGCAGTCAGGAAAGTATTTTGAAAAGAGGATTTAATCATATGGAAAATATGGTTGATGTTTTAAGGATGGAAGTCATTGATGTTCTATATAAAAGTAAGGATATCAGTCAAAAGCATCTGGATTTTAAAGATAGAGAAAAAATTGGAAAATATATTCATTTAAAAAACCAAGAATTGCTAAAGGACAAAAAAATACTATTAATAGATGATGTCATCACGACCGGTTCAAGTATTAAAGCTGCTTACAGACTGTTAAAACCTCATTGTAAAGATTTAAAGGTTTTATGTATTTGTTATAGCAGTTCCTTTATTAGTGATGCAAGAATAAAGATAGAAAAATTATTAGGCAAGTAAAAAAATAAGAGATTGTATAATATTTTCGTACTTTGCAGATAAATATATATGTTACAATTAGTAAGGTAGGAGGTATGTTGAATGTCAAATTTTATCAGCAGACTATTTAATCTAAGCAATAGAGCTACAGCAGCATTGGAAAAGAAGGTAGAGCCAATTGAAGAGTTGGCAGATTATATGGCTTCTTTATCTGATGAGCAGCTGAAAGAAAATACAATAAAATTTAAAGAAAGATTAGCTAATGGTGAAACATTAGATGATATTCTGCCAGAAGCTTATGCAACAGTTAGAGAAGCGGCAAAAAGAGTAATTGGAGAATTTGCTTATAAGGTTCAGTTAATGGGTGGTGTTGTTTTACATCAAGGTGACATTGCAGAAATGAAAACTGGTGAAGGGAAAACCCTGACGAGTATTTTTCCGGTATACTTAAATGCATTAACAGGAGAAGGTGTTCATGTTGTTACAGTTAATGAATATCTGGCAGAAAGAGACTCACAGTGGATGGGACAGATCCATCGCTTTTTAGGTTTAACAGTAGGTTTGAACAGACACGGATTAAACCAATCACAAAAGAAGGCGGCATATGCTTGTGATATAACTTATACAACTAACAGTGAGCTGGGTTTCGATTACCTGAGAGATAATATGGTTACTAAAGTTGAAGATCGAGTTTTAAGAGGTTTAAATATGGCTCTGGTAGACGAAGTTGACTCAATTTTAATAGATGAATCAAGAACACCATTAATCATTTCTGGTGGTAAAAAGGATACTGCAAATCTGTATATTCAAGCTGATAGATTTGTTAAAAGATTGACTGAAGATGAAGATTATACTATTGATATTCAATCAAAAAGTATCATGTTAACTGAAGAAGGTGTTGAAAGAGCTGAAAGTTATTTTAAAATTGAAAACTTATATCAACCTGAACATACTGCACTGGTTCATCATATTAACCAGGCATTAAAAGCTAACTATACAATGAGCAATGAAGTAGAATACCTAGTTAGAGACAGACAGGTACACATTGTAGATGAATTTACTGGTCGTATTATGGAAGGTAGAGTTTTCTCTGATGGTTTACATCAGGCTATTGAAGCGAAAGAAAATGTCCCAATCAAAAGGGAAACTTCAACATTGGCCACTATTACATATCAGAACTTCTTCAGATTGTACAATAAATTATGTGGTATGACCGGTACTGCCAAGACGGAAGAAGAAGAGTTCCTTTCAATTTATAATATGAGAGTTTTTGAAATTCCAACTAATAGAGATATTATCAGAGAGGATTATCCTGATGCTGTTTACGGAACTAAGAAAGCCAAATATGAAGCCTTAACCCAGGAGGTTATGGAAAGAAATGCTAATGGTCAGCCAATACTGGTTGGTACTATTTCAGTTGATGTTTCAGAGTTTTTAAGTAAAATGTTTAAGCAGAGAAGAATTAAACATGAAGTGTTGAATGCTAAAAACCATAAAAGAGAAGCTGATATTATTGCTAAGGCAGGTTTAAGAGGTTCAGTAACGATTGCGACCAACATGGCAGGACGTGGGACTGACATCAAGTTAGGCCCTGGGGTCAGAGAATTAGGTGGTCTTGCAGTTTTAGGTTCTGAAAGACATGAATCAAGACGTATTGATAATCAGTTGCGTGGTCGAAGCGGTAGACAGGGAGATCCTGGATGTTCTAAATTTTTTGTCTCACTAGAAGATGAATTGATGGTTCGTTTTGGTAGTGAAAGGATTAGTGGAATGTTTGATCAGTTAGGTGATATTCCTATTGAATCAAAAGTTGTCACCAGAGCTATTGAATCTGCTCAAAAGAGAGTTGAGGGTATGAACTTTGATATCCGTAAAACTTTACTTGAATATGATGATGTTTTAAGACAGCAAAGAGAGACCATGTATTCTCAAAGAGATGAAATACTGGAAAACGATGATGTTCATGCAATTATTGAAGCGATGTTTGAAAGATTTGCTGATGATTTGACTGATAAATACACTGACTTCTCACAGAGAAATCCGATTGTAAATAATGAAGCCTTAGCTGCTGCAATTGACAAAATGAGTGGAACAAAGACTAAGGTTTTTGATGTTTTGTCTTCACTGAAGGATGTTGAAGATATCAAAAAAGCTTCATTTGATGCTCTATGGGAAAGTTATGAAAATAAAATTGAAGAGATTAGGGATGAAATGATTAAACTTGAAAAAGTAATTGTTTTAAAAATTATTGATGCTAAATGGATTGATCATATTGACTTAATGAGTAAGCTTAGAGATGGCATCCATTTACGCTCTTATGCCCAGGATAATCCTTTGAAAGCTTACACTCAGGAAGGTTACGAAATGTTTGAGACAATGATGGATAATATTTCTAGAGAAGTTGTAAACTTCTGTGTAAGTTGTCGTATTGAATATGGAAGGCGAAAGAGATAATTATGGAATTATATGAAATAAGACAACAATTAACTAATGTTTCTACCAATATAGAAGCTTTAAAGGAGTCTCTTTGACCAGGAAACTAAACAAAAAAGAATTGATGAAATAGATAAACTGATGCTTGATGAAAACTTTTGGTCTGATAGAAAAAAAGCTCAAAGTTTGATTGATGAAGTAAATTCTTTAAAAGATATGTTAGAAAGTATGGAGACTTTATCTTCGGCGATAAAAGAAATTGATGAGCTACTGAATTCTTTAAAAGATGATGAAGATGAAGAAATGCAGTTTTTAGTCCAACAGGAATTTGAAGAAATTATAAAAAAGTATCAGCAGTTTGAAATAACAGTATTATTATCAGAACCATATGATCGCCACAATGCGATTATTGAATTACATCCAGGAGCTGGCGGAACAGAATCACAGGATTGGGCACAAATGCTATATCGTATGTATACCAGATATTGTGACTTAAAAGGCTTTAAGGTAACAGTATTAGATTATCTGGACGGTGATGAAGCAGGGCTTAAATCATGCAGTATGCTGATTGAAGGTCCTTTAGCTTATGGTTATTTAAAAGGAGAAAAGGGAGTACATCGTCTAGTTAGAATTTCTCCTTTCGATTCAGGTGGCAGAAGACATACTTCTTTTGCCAGTGTTGATGTTATGCCAGAGTTTGATGATGATATAGTTATCGATATTAAACCTGAAGATTTGGAAATCGATACTCATCGTGCTTCAGGAGCAGGTGGACAGCATGTCAATAAAACAGATTCGGCAGTAAGAGTAACTCACAAGCCTACCGGTATTGTAACTACTTGCCAATCAGAAAGAAGTCAGCTTCAAAACAGAGAAAGAGCTATTAACATGTTGAAAAGTAAACTATATCAAAGATATATTGAAGAACAACAATCGAAGTTGGCTGCTATCAAAGGGGAACAAAAACTTATTGAGTGGGGCTCGCAAATCAGAAGTTATATCTTTTGTCCCTACACTTTAGTTAAAGACCATCGAACTGACTATGAAGAAACAAATGTTGAACGAGTAATGGATGGTCAAATAGATAATTTTATTTACTCTTATTTAAAGAGTCAAATTGATTAATTAACATAATTAATCTATAATTAATACAGAAAATAGGAGAGTTGTTATATGAGTGAAAATAATAGAAATCCCCAAGATTTAGATGAAATCTTAGAAAACATTGAAACCATTGATGAAGTAAAAGAAGTCGAAGTACCTTTATTTGAAAGTATCAAATTTGAAAGTCCTTTTAAAGACGACGATAAGAATGTTTCTCAATTTCCTAATCCAGCTAAACTTGAAGACAATGATGGAGAATATACAGTTATTGGATCTTCAACAGTGATTGATTCAAATATTTCTTGTGGTGGAAATATTAAGGTTAAAGGACAGATTAAGGGTAATGTTACGGTAAATGGCAGTGCTGATATCTATGGAACAATTGAAGGAGATATTCAGGCTAACGATGTAACATTGGAAAATGGTGCTAAAGTATTAGGCAATGTTATCTGTAAAGCTGATATTAATGCCGTTAATGATAGTAAAATTACTGGAAATGTTGTGGCTAAAAACGCTTATATCAATTCACATGTTGAAGGAGATCTTCAAATTTTAAATGAGTTGAAAATTACTTCAACAGCTTCAATAACCGGTAATATCGTTACTGGAAGTATTTCTGTAGCAAGTGGTGCAGTACTTAATGCGACTATTTCAATTAAACGTTAATTAATAAGGAGTTAAAATTATGAAAGAAAAAGATTTATTTCAATCAGTGAACTTTGAATCTCCATTTCAAAGCGATAATAGAAGAGTTTTAAATAACGATGATGAATTAACTATTATCGGTTCTTCTACCGTAATTGAAGGTCAGGAAAACAGTAAGGTTATTTGTGGTGGCAATATTGAAATTATGGGTTATATTAAGGGATTGGTTGATGTTGCAGGAAGTGCTGATATCTATGGCACTGTTGACGGTTTAGTTAATGCTGAACAGTTAACTGCTGAAAAAGGTTCGAAAATCAATGGAGATATCAACTGTCGAGCAAATTTATCAATCAATGGATCGGATGTTGTTGGCAACATCAAAGCAAAAAATGCTTATGTTAACGCCAATATCAAAGGCAATATTGAATCAACAAATGATCTTAAGATTGCTGGTGGTAGTGTAATTGAAGGTAATATTACCACTGGTTCAATAAGTATTGAATCAGGAGCGGTTATTGTCGGCAATTTAGCAGTTGTTAAAAAATAAAAGATAAAGACCAATAGAAAAAAAGCTCAAGTTTTATAACTTGAGTTTTTAAATGAAATTTTTTTAAAAAGTTATCAGATTGTTTTACTCATTAACATTTGAATCATCAGCTAAAGCCCTTTTTTTACGGTTTTTTGGATTTTCCAATGTGACACTATATGGTTTTCTTTTAATGAAGTCATCATTTGGCCTGACCAGATGTCTTCTGTTGCGACCAAAAGGTTTGCGTTTGTGATGCTTTTTATAAACATCACCATCGTAATTGTGATTTACACGATTGATTGATTTCATCTTTCGATATTTAACATACAAATAAATAGTAGTCACTGAGCCAAATGCAACTAGAGCAGGAATCATCTATTAGTTTTCCTTTCTGATTTCTAACAATTTGTTTTTCAATTCGTTTTCTAATTTTCTTAATTCAATCTCAGCAGCATTTCTTTTTTCTCTGCCAGTAGCTTGAATTCTTAATACTTCATCTAATGTTTCAATTAGAGATTTATTAGTATATTGTAATGTTTCAATTTCAACAATACTTCTTTCGCTTGCTTCAGCAGTTTCAATGGTGCCTTGTTTTAGAGCTTCGGCATTTTTCTTTAATAATTCATTAGTCATCTTATCGACAGCAGCTTCAGCATCGATTGCTTCTTTAGCATGAGATAAACCAAGAGCAATAACCATCTGTGATCTCCATAAAGGAATAGTATTAACCAGGGTAGATTGAATTTTTTCTGCCATCAAGGTGTCATTGTTTTGAATTAATCTGATTTGAGGTGACATTTGGACAGCAATCATTCTAGTCATTTCCAAATCGTGGATTTTCTTTTCAAAACGATTAATAAGTTGAGCATAGTCATTAGCCTTCTGTGCGTCTTCAACTAAACCTGTTTCTTCCGCCATAGCTTTCAATTTAGGAAGTTCAACATTAACTGCCTGTTCTAATTTCTTTTGACCGGCAATAATGTACATTGTTAATTCTTTTTTGTTTAATTCGTTTTTATCATGTAGTTCATCCAAAATAGCAATATCTTTTAATAATGTAATTTGATGCTCTTCTAATAATTTACAAATTTTACTGACATTAACGTCAACTTTGTCATAGTTAGCTTTTAAGGCTGCTATTTTATTTTTACCTTTTCGAAAAAGTCCTTTTAATCCTTTTGATTCTTCTTCAGCATCAAAGTCTTTTAACTCGACGACTAAATCAGAAATCATATTTCCGATTTGACCTAAATCTTTGGTTTTAACATTTTCTAATGTAGTTGTTGAAAAGTTTGAAATTTTCTTTTGTGAATTGGCACCATAACTCATAATAACGTCGGTATCAGTGATATCGATTTTTTCTGCAAATTCATTTACCATTTGAATTTCTTCTTCAGTTAGTGTTGATAAATCTAGTTTAGCAGGAACAACATCTTCTTTTTCGATAGTTTCTACTACTGCTTCAGCTTGAGTTTCTTCAGCTTTTGGGTCTAAAGTTAAGACAATTTTTTCTTGATCCATATTTTAATCCTCCATTTATAATTTATTACCGTTATAATTATATCATAACTGTTGAAATAGTTTAATCAATTAAATGTTTATTGAGCATCTCACAGGTAAAAAATATTTATATTTTAAGTAAAATGTAAAACTAAATTGACTAACAAAAAAAGGAAGTTCAGACTTCCTTTTCAATAATTGGTTTAAAATCTTCCAATGTTAATAAATCGATTTGAGCAGTTTTATCATTTAAAATCCTGGTTGATTGATATCTAATGGCTTCTTCAATAACGTTTCTAGATAATCGGCCATTACCACTTCTTACTGAGTCATTTTCTTGAACTCTGGTGAAGTAATCAGTTAATGGTATAGTCACTTCATCAGCGACTTTATAACCCTTGTTTTTAGCATTAATCATGGCGATATCGTATAATTCCTGTCCGGTGTAGTCAGGAAATTCAATCTGATTAGGGAATCTTGATTTCAATCCTGAGTTAGATTCTAAGAAATCTTGCATTTCTCTAGTGTAACCAGCTAAGATAACAATCAAATCTTCTCTATTGTCTTCCATCGCTTTTACTAAGGTGTCGATACATTCTAAGCCAAAGGAATCATTTGTGCCACGATATAATGAGTAAGCTTCATCAATAAATAAGATGCCACCCATTGCTGATCTGATAACTTGCATTGTCAGTGGAGCAGTGTGTCCGACATATTTGCCAACCAAATCGTTTCGGCTGACTTCAATCAGCTGTCCATTACTTAATACTCCAATCGCTTTGAGATATTTAGCCAATAGTCTGGCGATAGTTGTTTTGCCAGTTCCAGGATTACCAGTAAAAATCATATGTTTACTGACTTCTGTAGTTGATAAACCTTCTTTTTGTCTCAATTTTTGAGCAGCATAGAAGTCTTGTAATGATAGGATATAATCTTTAATTGTTTTCAGGCCAACAATGTTATCAAGTTCTTTTTGGACTTCTTCAATAGCATTATCTACCATTGTTGGTAAGTATTTTTGCAGTGGTTCGTCATTAATAAACAGTTCTTTCTCTTTATAGTGTAAGTTGATATCAACATTTTCAGTAAATTTTTCAGATAGTTTATATTCAGATAAACCACCATAGATGGTATCAAACATACTGATTAAAAACTTAACATTTTCAAAACGATAATGATCTTTAATATAGTCAATTAAGCTATCATCACAAATGATATCAATGTTTAAATTAGTTAAACATTTTAATTTGAAACTATCCAGTTTATGAGGGTGGATATCAATAATATCGTCTTTAGATAATTTATTAGTATATAGAGAATCTGAAATAGTATTGATAAATCTGGAACCTACAACATTTAAAAGTTTGCTTGTTCTAAGCGAAGTGATAAAGATTAAATATTTACCTTTAAAGTTTAATTCTGAAACAGTATTTTTAACTAGTGAAGTAGTAGCTTCAACTAATTGTTTATTACTTAAAATATAACGTTTATTTAGTGATAACTTACCATAAACAAGTATTTCTTCAATAAATCCTAAATATGAAGGGCTGATGGAATCAATACCATCAAAAACAATAATTTGACTATTGTTGATGGCTCCATATAAGTCGATGATAAAGTTGTTTTCATCTTCTTTACTGGAATATTTTAATAGATCAATAGTATAGACTTTACTGTTAGATAAAATTTCCGTTTCCAGTAATAGTCTACCCATTTGCTCAACGGAGCTATGTCGACCGGTATGGCTTTCACCAGTAATTAAAATGCCGGCATTTAAACCGCTTAATTGCTGACCCATGATAAATGGCCTTTTAAAAGCGCGACAAAGCGAAGAAATGTAGTCTTCCTGTTTTCTTACTGTAGTGTTTAATTTGTTTTCAATATATTCGAATTTAGCATTTAATTCAGCCTGATTTTCAACAATGTTGATAGTACTGACCTGTTCAATAGGAAATTCCGTGCCAAAATCATCTTTGATAGATTGTTTCAAAGAATCAATGTCCATGTCAAAATCAACACTATAGATCTGATCCATTAATGTTTCAGTTTGCTGTTTAATTTTCTCGCTGTTCTCTTTTAATCTTTGTAACTCTTCGCTTAAAGGCTCATTAGTGAAAGGATTATTTTTTAATATCGCTATATCAGATTCGGTCAATGTCCTTTTAGGAGCATCTTTTCCTAATACTTTCTCATATAGTAATTCTCTTTCCGTTTTTTTCTTTGACATAATTATTTACCAACCTTGTTTGCCAGCTCAGCCAGTTTAGCCAGTCTTGAATTGTTTAGAATCTTTTTTACCATCAATAAGGCATCGTAGTAGCCCCTTAAATAGTCATCAGTGTTTGATGTTCTGACTTTATTTTTATAAGTAACCATATCTGCAGAAACCTGTTGGTCAAAAGCCTTCAGGGAAGTCTGATGCTTTTTAATTTCTTCCAGATAGTAGTTAATGGCTTGTTGGTAGCCCTCTTTTTTACTTTCAGGATATCGATGATAGACAATATTTTCTAAACAATTGACGATATGTAAGTATCTGGAACTGTATTTCGCATTTTCAACAGCTCTGTCGATATGTGGAACGATTGTTTTATAATTAGTTGTTGAATAAACATTTCCTTTTCTAGTGGTTTTGTTTCTAGTACCTAAGACACTATCATTGATTGTTTTTTCAAACTCATAGAGACTCTGATCGACAAAATCACCATTATTTAACTTAGCTAACATTTCATCCAATGATTCACTCCAAGGTTTTTCACTCATAGTTTATCCCTCCTGATTCTGTAATTCATCTATTAGTCCATCTTTCTTCAAGATAGATTCTAATGTACGCATATCAACATTTAATTCAGTGTAATAATCTTCAACTAAAGAACCTGAAATAGTATTTAAAGCACCGTTGATTAAAACGGTAGTTTTCAGCAAACGGTCTTCACTGTTTTTAAAATCAGCATTATTTTCTACATTGAGCGAAAGACGTTTATAATTATTAACAATATCCGTTAACATTGGTAAATAGTACTGATACAGTTTAACAGTCTTATTTTTGCTATCGGTAAATTCATCTTCAATTCTTTTAATTGCTTGTAGATGATGTATTGTTTCTTCCAATCCCTTGGTAACCTGTTGATTTTCAATTCCATCTTTAAGTTGTGATAATTCTTTAATATAGTAAGCGCAATCCTTTTCAAAGGTTCTTTTTACCTCTTGCTTAATTTCTTCAACAACCTGAGTTTCGTTTAGATTCTTGGTATTGAGATATCTATTTATAAGGTTTGATAAAGCATTGAAAGAATTCGGATAGGCATTAAAGTAATCTTTTAGTGATCCAATATATTCTTCACGCATATAAATATCAATAGTATCTAAAGCGACATTTTCCGGATCTGTTAAGACTAGATAAGTTTCATCATCGATATTGAGTTGTTGATTCTTTTGGAAGAATTTATCAATCTTCTTTAATAGTTTTTTATGTGAAACAGTAGGGGTAGCTGTGCCAGATACAGTTTGTGAAGTGCTATGGCCTCTTTTTTTCTTAAAGGCATCGACAATCAGTTTGATACCTATTGCGATAAAGATAAAAGGTGCAACAAAAAAGCCAAGAATCATTAGTAAAGGAATAATGAATTCAAGAAAAAATCCTAACAAACCAGCAATCCCACCTAAAACAAGTTCAGCAAGACCTGAAAAGATGCTTATTAATATAATGATAGTAAGTATTGAACCAGGGTTACTATCACGTCTTCTATTTCTAGCCATGGTACACCTCCCATTTAGAATATTATAACATTTTTACTGTATACATTATATATTATTTTCCTTTTATGATAAAATAGGTAAGTGTAAAAGAGGTCATTATGAAAAATAAAATTTCCATTGTTTCAGCTAAAGAAAACAATCTTAAAGCAGTGACTCTAGATATTCCTAGAGATAAGTTTATCGTTATGACAGGTTTATCAGGGTCAGGAAAAACTTCTTTAGCCTTCGATACAATTTATGCCGAAGGGCAAAGAAGATATATCGAATCTCTGTCTACTTATGCTAGACAGTTTTTAGGTGGAGTAGATAAACCAAATGTTGAATCAATTGAAGGTTTATCACCAGCAATTGCCATTGATCAGAAATCAACCAGTAACAATCCAAGAAGTACCGTGGGCACCATAACCGAGATTTATGATTTTCTTCGTCTGTTGTTTGCTAGAATTGGTGTTCCTTATTGCCCTGTACATAATGAACCTATTAAATCACAAACAATTAACGAGATGTTAAAATCGGTAATGACTTTAGAAGATGGTGCAAGAATTACCATTATGGCTCCGGTTGTCAAACAGAAAAAAGGAACTCATAAAGATTTGTTAGCCAGATTATTGAAAGATGGTTTTATCAGAGCAGAAATTAATGGTGAAATTAAACTTTTGGAAGAGGAAATTACTTTAGATAAAAACTTTAAACATGATATCAATGTAGTAATTGATAGAATGATTAAAAGAGAAGAAAATAGATCGAGGGTCTTTGATTCAATTGAGACAGCCTTATCTATTTCTGATGGTCTGGTGTTGATTAAAAGTGGTGATCAGGAGTTTTTATTTTCTAATCATTATGCCTGTAAGTATTGTGGATTCAGTGTTCCTAAATTAGAGCCAAGACTTTTCTCTTTCAACTCTCCATTAGGTGCCTGTCACGATTGTAATGGTTTAGGTTTTAAACAGAAAGTTGACATTGATATTTTGATTCCAGATTATGATTTGAGCATCAATCAGGGAGGAATCAGATATTATCGCAGAATAGTCAACTCAGAAAATCTGGAGTGGAAAAGCTTTAAAGTATTATTAGACCACTATAATATTGATCAGGATAAATCGCTGAAAGATTTCACCAGTGAAGAAATGGACGTCGTTTTATATGGTTCCAAAGAACCTATCAGCTATTCGATTACCTCTCGTGGTGGAATAACAAAAACAGCAACAGAGTATATTGAAGGTGTTATCACATTAATTGAAAGAAGATTTTTGGAAACTACAAGTGCTTTGGCCAAAGATTGGTATGGCTCTTATATGTCGGAGCTGCAATGTTCTACCTGTAAAGGAAAAAGGCTAAATGAACTTGCTTTATCAGTCAGGATAGGTGATAAAAATATTATCGAGTGGACTGAAATGAGTATCAAGCGATTAATTGAATTTATCAAAAATATACAATTAACTGACAACCAGAGGATAATAGCTGAAAATGTATTAAAAGAAATTAATAATCGTTTGTGTTTTTTAAGGGATGTAGGTTTAGAGTATTTGACTTTAGATAGGATGGCTGGGACTCTTTCTGGCGGAGAAGCTCAAAGAATTCGTCTAGCCACTCAAATCGGGTCCAGATTAACAGGTGTATTATATGTTTTGGATGAACCTTCTATCGGTTTACATCAAAAGGATAACGCCAAACTGATTCAGACTTTAAAGAATATGCGTGATTTAGGAAATACTTTAATTGTAGTTGAACACGATGAAGAGACAATGAGAGAAGCTGACTGGATTGTCGATGTGGGTCCTCTAGCTGGTGTTCATGGTGGTGAAATTGTTTATAATGGTCCAGCAAGTGAGATAGTAAACTGTAAAGAAAGCATTACTGGTCAATATCTGGCTAAAAAGAGAAGAATTGAAATTCCAGAAAAAACCAGATCAGGTAATGGCTCTTTCTTAATAGTTCAAAAAGCAGCTGAGAATAATTTAAAAGACATTGATGTCAAAATACCTTTGGGTACTTTTGTTTGTGTTACAGGTGTTTCAGGTTCAGGTAAAAGTACCTTAGTGAATGAGATAATCGGTAAAAGTGTCAGGCAATATTTAGGTAATCCCAGAGTTAAGCCAGGAAAATCAGGCAAAATACTTGGTTTGGAAAATATTGACAAGATTATTGAAATAGATCAAAATCCAATTGGTCGAACGCCAAGAAGTAACCCGGCTACTTACACCAGTGTTTTTGATGATATCAGAGATTTATTTGCTCTTACTCCAGAAGCAAAACTTAGAGGTTATACTAAATCCAGGTTCTCATTTAATGTTCCTGGAGGAAGATGTGATGCCTGCTTGGGAGATGGGGTGAAAAGAATCAGTATGAACTTTTTGCCTGATGTTTATGTTGTCTGTGATGTTTGTGATGGGAAAAGATATAATGAAGAAACATTACAGGTGTACTATAAAGGCAAAAATATTTATGATGTATTAGAGATGACAGTTGAAGATGCTCTAGAGTTCTTTGGTTCGATTTATAAAATAAAAAATAAATTACAGGCTCTTTATGATGTAGGATTAGGATATATTAAACTTGGCCAATCAGCCACTACTATTTCCGGTGGTGAAGCTCAAAGAGTCAAGTTAGCCAGTGAATTACAGAAAAGGGCAACAGGAAAGACATTATTTATTCTTGATGAGCCAACAACCGGTTTACATAGTTATGATGTTGACAAGTTGTTGAAGGTTTTGCAAAGAATAGTTGATAATGGTGATACAGTTATAGTAATAGAGCATAATTTAGATGTAATAAAAAATGCTGATTATATTATAGATTTAGGTCCCGATGGGGGAGATTACGGAGGAAATGTAGTGGCTTGTGGAACAGTCAGGGAAGTTTCTGAAGTAGAAGAAAGTTATACTGGGCAATATTTAAAAAGAATTTTGGAGGAGAAAAGATGAGAAAAGTAACAGTTAGAGATTTATGGAATTATTTTGGTTATCGTCAAATCAATGGCGATGATTCTTCGCTTGATAGAAGAATTTATGGGGCTAACGTTAATAGACCAGGTCTAGAGTTAGCTGGTTTCTTTCCGGAGCGTGAGCACTGCAGAATTATTATGCTCGGAGAAACAGAAATGTCATATATTGAACAGATGAGTGAAGAAAGGCAAAGAAATGTTTTTGATCATTTGACCAGTGAGGAAACTCCAATGATTCTTATTTCTAGAGACTTACCTTGTCCTGAAATATTGATGGAGATTGCAGCAACTAAAAATTTTCCGATATTCACTTCTTTTGCTCCGACCTCTTCTCTGATAATGGAAATTGTTGCCTATTTAGAAGAATTTTTTGCTCAGGTAGATTCAGTTCACGGAGTGTTACTGCAGGTTTATGGTAGAGGAATTTTAATTACTGGACAAAGTGGCATAGGCAAAAGTGAAATTGCTCTGGAATTAGTTAAAAAAGGCCATGTCCTTGTAGCTGATGACCGCGTTGATGTTTATAGAATTCATAACCATATCAGTGGGGAAGCTCCAGCTATTTTAAAAAATATGCTGGAGTTAAGAGGAGTTGGAGTTATTGATATCGCAATGATGTTTGGAGCAGCTTCGACAACCGAAAAAACAAGAATAGATTTTGTTATCCATTTAGATAAATGGGATAAAGATAAAGAGTATGATCGCCTAAACTTAAAAGATGAAGTATTTAACATATTTGGGGTAAATATTCCTAAGATAACCATCCCGGTTTCAGAAGGGCGTTCAATTGCGGTTATTATTGAAGCTGCAGTTAATGATTTTATTTTAAAATCAAAAGGTTATGATTTTTCGAAAATACTGGATGAAAGAGTTGTTCAATTAATCAGCCAAAACAAGGAGGACTAATAATGGAGTTTTTTCCAACAATGTCAATATTTTTAAAAATAGGTTCGTTAGAAATTAGATGGTATGCGGTCTGCATTTTAATTGGAGCGCTTTCAGCCTATTACCTTTCAGTTAAGGAAGCTACAAAAGCTGGTTATTCAGCGGATTTTTTAGATGATGTTTTTATTGGGATAATGTTTTTTGGTATTATAGGTGCCAGATTATGGTATTGTGGGTTCTACGATTTTAACGGTTATTTTTCGGACCCTGTTTCAATTATCAGAATTTGGGATGGAGGTTTGGCGATACAGGGTGGCTTATTTGGAGCATTGCTTTTTATCCTGTTTTATACCAGAAGTAAAGGAGTACAGTTTCTACATTTAGTTGATATCGTACTGCCCAAGGTTCTTATTGCCCAGGCAATAGGTAGATGGGGCAATTTCTTCAATCAGGAGGCTTTTGGTAATATCGTCGATGAAAGTTATTTTAATGGTATCTTATCTTTTCTAAAAAGTGGTATGTATATTAATGGTTACTATCGTCAGCCGATGTTTTTCTATGAATCGATGCTTTGTTTAATTGGATTTATTCTGATTCATTTATATCGTAAATATTCAAAAACCCATCGCGGAGATGGAATGTTCTGTTATCTAGCCTGGTATGGAGTAATTAGATTTTGGATTGAAACACAAAGATCAGATTCACTAATGATTGGCAATTTTAAAACTGCAATGCTGGTTTCAGTAGTATTTATAGTTATTGGTGTAGCTGGACTGCTGGGAGTTTTCAGAAAGAAAATCTATAGTAAAAAACCAGTTATTATATTTGATTTAGATGGCACTATTTTAGATACAGCTCCAGCTATTTTTGCTTCATTCAAATATACTTTTGAAAAATATTATCCAGAATTAGAATTGACTGATGAAGACTTTGCCTCATTTTTAGGACCTACTTTAAAAGAAACTTTTGAAAAATATTGTCCTGAAGCTGATGAAAATAGAATTGAGGAAATGATTGAGGCCTATAAAAAGCACAATAAGGAAGTCCACAAAGACCTGGTAAAACCAATGCCTAATGTGACAAAGTTACTGAATTATCTCAAAGAGAATGATTATAATATGGCTATAGCTTCCAGCAAGATGACTGATACTTGTTTATTAGGATTGGAGGTCACAGGATTAAAGGATTATTTTGAAGTCGTAATAGGACTTGATCAAGTTAAAAATCCTAAGCCTGACAAAGAAACAATTATTAAAGCAATAAAAGCATTGAATGGTTATTTTACCAACGCTATCTATGTTGGTGATAGTGCATCGGATATTATCTGTGCTAAAAATGCTGGAGTCTATTCTATAGGATTGACATCTAACAAGTTGATGCTTCAAAACTTGATTGATGCCAAACCAAATGCTTTGATTGACGATATGATTGAGATTATTGATATTTTGAAGGAGGAGCATTCATGGACACACAATATGATGTAATTATTGTTGGAGCTGGACCTGCTGGCTTAACAGCTGGGATTTATGCTTCACGTGCAAATATGAAAGTTTTACTTTTGGAGCAGGAAAGTCCGGGAGGAAAGCTGGTTAAAACTTATAAAATTGAAAATTATACGGGAGTTGAAAGTAGCTCTGGAGTAGATTTAGCAATGTCTTTTATGAATCATGGTTTAGCTTTTGGTGCTAAAATTGATTTTGGTTCAGTAATAAAAGTTGAAAATAAAGGAAAACTAAAAAAAGTCACTTTAGATAATGGTAAAGAGTTTACCGGTAAAGCAGTTATTGTTGCTAGTGGCACCAAAGAAAGACCATTAGATGTGGAAATGGCTGAAAGATTTACAGGTCGAGGGATTTCTTATTGTGCTGTTTGTGATGGTGCTTTCTATCGTGATAAGGTAGTTACAGTAATCGGTGGTGGAAATAGCGCCTTAGAGGAAGCCTTATTTATCACCTCATTAGTTGAAAAGGTTAATATCGTCATCAGAAGAGATGAGTTTAGAGCAGAGCCTAAAATTGTTGAAGAAGTATTAAATCATGAAAAAATAAATGTTATATATAAACATCTTCCAGAAAGTTTAATTATTGAAGACGATAACATTGTAGGTTTAAATATTAAACATGTTGATACTGGTGAAATTACACCACTGATGTGTTCAGGTATTTTCCCTTATATTGGTGCTGATCCAGCTACTTCATTTTTAGATAAAGCTATCTTAAATGAAAGAGGATATATTGTTGTTAAAGCTGATATGTCAACTGATATTGAAGGAATTTTTGGAGCTGGAGATGTTATTGATAAAGAGTTAAGACAGGTGGTAACAGCGACTGGTGATGGAGCGATTGCTGCCAATAGCGCTGTTAAGTATATTAAGAATAATTTCTAAACAAAAACAAGTCTGGAGTAATCCAGGTTTTGTTTTTTTTGGTTAAAGGTGTATAATGTACATTGCGTCTTTAAAAATAGAAAAGGTGATATTAATGAAGAAATTTAAGGATTTAAAGTACGTCAGACCTGATTTTAAGGTAGTAAAAAAGCAACTTAAAGATTATTTGAAAAAATTTAAAAAGGTTAAAACTTATTCTGAATTTAAAGATTTATATATGGAATTTGAAAAAAACACTTCTGAACTGGCAAGTGCTATTTCTATTGCCTCAATTAGAAATACCATGGATAAAACAAATTCTTTTTATGAAGAAGAAATGAAATATATCAATGAAAAAGGAGCTGTTATTCAATTGTCCAGCTTGTCTTTATCTAAAACTCTACTAAAAAGTTCATTTAGAAAACAGTTTGATGAAGAATATGGTAGTTTTTTAACTGAAAAAATTGAAAAATCTTTAAAACTTATCAGTCCTTTAACAATTATTGATTCAATAAAAGAATCGAAATTAACTCAAAATTATTCAAAGGATGTAGCTTTATGTGAGACTGAATTTAGAAGTGAAAAGAAAAACTTTTATGGTTTACTAAAACATATGGAATCAACAGATCGTCAGGAAAGGAAAGAAGCCTTTATTGTTTGGGCTGATCTTTATGAATCAGTATCTGATAAGCTGGATGATACTTATGATAAGCTGGTTAAACTTAGAGTCAAGATGGCTAAAAAGTTAGGTTTTAAAAACTATATTGAGTATTCATATCTAGCAAGAAACAGATATGATTATACTGCCAAGGACATAGAAATCTTTAGGAATAATGTAAGAGATATAATTGTTCCTATATGTGTTGAATTATACAAGAAGCAGAAACAACGCTTAGGTATTGAAACTCTTCATTTCTATGATGAAGGATTAGTATTTCCGGAAGGAAATGCTGTTCCAATTGGAGACAAGGATCAGTTAGTTGCCAAGGCTAAAAAGATGTATGATGAAATGAGTAAGGAAACCAGTGAGTTTTTCAACTTTATGTGCGATTATGAGCTATTTGACCTAGAGACCAGACCTGGTAAACATTTAGGGGGCTATTGTACCTTTTTGCCAGCGCAAAAAGCACCGTTTATTTTCTCTAATTTCAATGGAACCAGTGCTGATGTAGATGTTTTAACTCATGAAGCTGGACATGCATTCCAGATTTATTTATCAAGCAGACATCAAAAAACTATGTTAAATATGATGTCATCAAGCGAGATTAATGAAATACATTCGATGGCAATGGAACATTTTACTTATGATTGGATGGAGTTATTCTTTGGGGAAAATGCCAATAAGTATATTTATTCTCATTTAGTAAAATCTTTAACAGTTATTCCGTATATGGTGTCAGTTGATGAATTTCAACATCGAGTTTTTGAAAATCCAAAAATGACCGCGAAAGAAAGAAGAAAAGTATGGCATGAAATTGAAAAAATATATCTTCCTTGGCGTAGTTATGATGGTAATAAGTTCTTAAAAGAAGGTGGATTCTGGATGCAGAAACAACATATCTTCTTGTTTCCGTTTTATTATGTAGATTATGCTTTGGCTCAAATCAGTTCTTTTGAATTTTATATTAAGAGTTTAGAAAACAGGCAGGCAGCCTGGGATGATTATGTAGCTTTATGTCAAAAGGGTGGAAGTATGGGTTACTTTGACTTGTTAAAAAGCGCCAATTTGAACAATCCGTTTGACAGGGAAAAAATGGAAGAAACTATTTCAAAAGTCAAAGAAATAATCCAAGAATATGAAAATAAGATTTAATATTGTTTAAATGGTTATGAAAAATAGTAAGTTTCGCTTTAAAAGAGAAATTTACTATTTTATTTCTTAACTTCTCTTGAAAATGTTGAGAAACATGTTTGATTAAAGTATAATGATAACAGTCGCCGTCTTAGCTCAGTTGGCAGAGCGCTTCAATGGTAATGAAGAGGTCAGCAGTTCGATTCTGCTATTCGGCACCATTAAACAGCCAGAGAATGATAATTGTATCATTCTTTTTTATATAAGATATCAAAGATAATCTATGATAAAATATATTAAACAGGAGGATATATCGACAATGTTTAGAGTTAATGACAAAGTAAAAGTTATTGGTACAAATAAAAAGGGAATAGTTATTTCCTATGACGAAGTTGAAGAGGAAGTTTATGAAGTTGAAGTCAAAATTGAAGATAAAATTGAAAAGCATCTGTCTTTTGATTTAAAAAGAGATGGACCTCTTAAGCTTTCTGTCGATGATTTAAGAAATATCTTCCGTTACAGTCTTGATTACTTTGTTTTGGTTTTTGCTGGTCAAGATTTTGAAGATGATGAAACGGACAAGATGTTACTCGATTTTGAATGTGAAGAAAAATATACTCCTACTTTGGATGATATGATTGCTTTTGTGATGAATCTAAAAGTGAAAAATGCTACAGTTGATGATTTTAATCGCTGGGGATTTGTAATAAATATAATATTAAAGGATTGTTACTTGAGTAATTTTATAAGATCAAAGGAAGATTTTGATAGGTGGCTATTTAGAAATAATGGTGATGTAGTCGAATTTGTTTTTGGTTGTTTGCACAGTGCTGAAGCAGATGATGTATTTATTGATGAATTATTGGATGATTTATTTGATCTTGATAGTTTAATAAAAGAGATTCAGATAGTAAAAGAAAATTATGAAAAAAGTTTGCTTGATAGAGAATATAGTGAACAGACAATGAAAAATGTTTTGTCATATGTGACAGAAAATGATATGATTTCTCAACTGACTTATCCGTATGATGAACTGTTTAAAAGATTTGTTGAAATTCTAGTTAAAAAAGATGATAATCTGGGTCTGGATGTTTTAGGATATTCTGTTTATGGTGGGAATGAACTTTTTGAATGTGACTGGAAAAAAGCTCAAGAGATTTTTGAAAAGCTCTATTCAAGAACCGGGGATCCCGGTTATGCCAATACTCTGGGTTACATCTACTATTTTGGTAGGGCAAACAATGGTGTGGCTCAAGATGATTTGGCTTTTAAGTACTTCTCTATTGGTGCCGCTGCTGGAAATTATGAATCATTATACAAACTGGCAGATATGTTTATTGCTGGCAGAGGAGTAGTAAAAAATAAAGAAATCGGTGAAGGAATTTATTACGATCTATTTAATGAAAACAAAGCAATATTTGAGGATGAACATTTTAATTGTAAGTTCGCAGATATTGCCTATCGGGTAGGCTCAACATATTTAGATGGTGAAAACAGTCAATATATCCCAGCTTATTATTATTTTCTGATGGCAAAGTTCGCTATTGATAAAAGAATGCTGTATTTTGATTATTATGGTGATAGTACAGTTAAGAAAAATATTGAAGAAGCAATTGAAAAATGTAAAGAAAAATTAGAGATACCTTTAAGAAAGAGTATTTTTGTACCTGAACCTTTTGTAGTGATAGATTTATTGGCTGGTGATTATCATGTTGACGTTAAATTAAGACATTTAAAAAACAATAAAGTTAAGATGACTTTTAAGCGTGTAGCTAAGGGCAAAAGAGAAGAACCAGAAAAAATTTTATTTCCATTCTTTGATTTTCATGGTTGTATTTTAACTGATGAATTTACCTTCTATGCTGAGAACGTAACTGAAATTTCAGATAATGATAATTTTAGGATTACCCATTATGAGATGTGTGGTGATGGTGATATTGAATTTTTCTATTTTGATAAGTGTGTAGGTTATGTTATTGGTGATGGATTCAGATTAAAGAATTTTGTAAAGGAATAATTGCTTGATAATAACAGACAATAAAACCCTTCTGTTTTTAAAATCAGGAGGGTTTGTTTTTGTTGATTTCTATTTGTAATGTTTTTTTAGTTCATCAATATAAGCCTGTTTATTTTCCTGGGGCATAAATGAAGCTTCAATAGCATTGATGTTGCATGTAATAAGATCATTATAGGTAAAACCGGCTTTCTCTAAGGCCCTATCATATTCATCAATGATTGTAAGATTACCTAAAATCATATTATCAGTATTTAAAGTTACTTTAGCTCCAGCATCTAATAATTTTTTAGCCGGATGCTTTTGATATGATGGCTGTGTTTTACACTGAATGTTACTGGTTAAACAGATTTCTAAAGCGATATTGTTGTCAATTACTTTCTGCAGGACTGCTTTGTCGTTATAGCATTTATGACCATGACCAATTCTTGAAGCTCCAAAATCAATAACCATTGAACAGTTTTCCGGTCCGCCATTATCACCGGCATGAATTGTCATTGGAAGTCCTTTTTCTTTTGGTGAAACAAACAGTGGAGCATAATGAGCCATTGGTACAAAATCTTCAAAACCGGCTAAATCCAAAGCTACAATATTTGTTTTATCACAGTATTCTTCAAACAGTCTGACGGTTTCGAAGTTTTCTTCACTATTATCATAGTCATCAATCATACAGCATAAAATGATACCAACTTTAATTGAAGGAAAGTCTGCTTCAGCCTTTTGTTTTCCTTTGATAATTGCCTCGATTACTTCTTTTTGAGTTAACCCTTTTTTGGTATGCAGTTGAGGGGCAAATCTTATTTCGGCATAACACAGGTAATCTTTAACATTTTCAATTGTCGTATAGATTGTTTCAAAAAGCGCTGCTTCATCCTGCAGGATAGCAGTAGGAAGATCAAATCTGGCTAAATATTCTCCAACATCACCACAATCAGCAGTATCAGCTAAAAACTGTTTGAATCCTTCTAATGTTTCTGCCGGCAGTTTAATATTTCTTTCTTTTGCCAGTTTCCAGGTTACTTCTGGAACCATTGAACCATCTAAATGGAAATGTAAATCAACTTTTGGGAAGGGATATTTATTCATCTGTTTTTCTCCTTTATTTCTACAGATATTATACATTATTTATAACGGCTATGCTTGTTATTAAAAATAATTGAGTAGAGTTTGTTATAATGTAAATGTCAGGAAGGTCTAAAGATGGAAGTTAAATTTATAGATATACTTGCTTATACAGTAGCTTTAATTGGATTTTGTCCTTATGTAGTAGTAATGTTGTTATCTGACAATACAGTTACTGCCAGTTTGTTTGTTTTGATGTATTTTATCAATCCGATTTATTGTATTATGGTTGGCATAGTTGCCAGCAAAAATGTTAAGAAAAACTTTGTTTATATCTTTTTACCAGCAATTGTCTTTATCATTGCCTACACAGTTATTTTCAAATCTTTAGAAGTAGGTTTTGTTTTTTATGGATTTGTCTATTTAATTATCAGTTTAATTACAATGCTGATTGGTTCATATCTAAAAAAAAGAAAAGAAGAATTATATAGCTAAAAAAATACCCTCCATATTATTGCTGGAGGGCATTTTTTATTTACATAGTTCTATAACTTTTTCTATTGCCTGATCGACTGTTAGTATTTCTTTTTTCTTTTCTGTTCTTAAGATAAATTCAACATTGCCATTAACTGCATCTCTTCCAACAGTTATACGCATTGGAATACCTATTAATTCCATATCTTTAAATTTAACACCAGCTCTTTCATCTCTGTCATCCATTATAGGTTCAATACCTGAGTTCATCAATTTATCATAGATTTCAGCAGCTAAGCTGGACTGTTTTTCATCCTTGACATTGATAATGACAATCCCTACTTTATAAGGAGCAATGTTTACGGGCCAGATTAAACCATTTTCATCATGATTTTGCTCAACAATAGCTGCCATTGTTCTACCAACACCGATACCATAACTACCCATTACGACAGGCTTTATTGACATATCTTTATCCTGATAGTATAGATTCATAGCTTCAGAATATTTAACGCCCAACTTAAAGGTATTGCCAACTTCAATTCCTTTTTTAAAATAGATGTTTCCACCACAATTTGGACATTTATCACCCTTTTGAACATTAACAATATCGCCGGCAAAATCATAAATGAAGTCTTTGATATTAGTGTTGATATAGTGATAGCCTTCTTTATTAGCGCCAGTTACAAAGTTTTTCATTGTCAAGACTTCTGAGTCTACAACAATGGTAGCATTTAATCCAATTGGGCCGGTATATCCTGGTACTGCATTACTTGTTGCGATTAATTCATCATTAGCAAAGTTTAGTTCCTGTCCTTTTAAAAGCTTTAGGATTTTGGCCTGGTTTAATTCTCTGTTACCTCTAACCAGACAGATTACCAGTTTGCCATCAACACTCATCAGCAAGGCTTTAACGGTTTTTTCAATAGGCAAATTTAAGTATTTTGCGACTTCTTCAATACTTTCTTGATTGGGAGTCTCTACCATTTGAAGAGGTTTGTCTTCTTCTGTTTCTTTATCTGGATCAACTTTTTGGCTGACTTCAAGATTGCTGGCATAGTCACAGCTGTCACATAAGACTACCGTATCTTCACCAATTTCACTGATAGCCTGAAACTCTTCTGATAATAAACCACCCATTACTCCAGTATCAGCTACTACAACCTTATAGTTTAAACCTAAACGAGTAAAAACATTATGGTAGGCATTAAATATTTTGCCATAAGAGACATCTAATCCTTCATAATCAAGATCGAAAGTGTAAGCATCTTTCATCAAAAACTCTTTGACTCTGATTAAGCCGTATCTAGGTCTGGCTTCATCTCTAAATTTTGTTTGAATCTGGTATAAAGAAAATGGCAAGTCTTTATAAGAGTTGACTTTCATTGATGCCGCAATAGCAAACAACTCTTCATGTGTTGGTCCTAAAACCATCTTTTTACCAGACCTATCTTCTAATGAAAACATTGAACTGCCAAAGTTTTCTCTTCTACCACTGGCAACATAAAGATCTTCAGGCATCATACAAGGCATGATTAACTCCTGGCTTCCAGTTTTATCCATTTCTTCTCTGATAATTTTTTCGATATTCTTTTTAACTTTTAAACCTAAGGGAAGAAACATATAAATACCAGCTGAAGATTTCTTAATATATCCAGCTCTGCTCAATAAGATGGCGCTGATAGATTCTTCATCTTTTGGTGCTTCTCTTAATGAATAAAAGTAACTGTTTTTTAGTTTCATACCTGATACCTCCGACCTTGTAAAATTATAACATAATTAACACAAAAAAAGCCCCTATTTGGGGCATATTGTTTAATTAAATAATAAATTGTACTCTTCCAAGGTCCAATTGTAAGTTTTCATAATAGTAGCTGGCTTTACTCCTACATATCGATAATGATAGCTGATATAGTAATAGCCTGTAATGAAAGCCCTTGATTTTGGATATCTTAGGATATATCCGTATTCATGAGCATGCTTTTCCATCCAGCTAGAAGAACGACATTCGTGAAACTCTTGATGGCTATAACCTTTTTGAAGAACATCAATTGCCAGACCTGTCTGATGTTCGCTAGCTCCTGCTCGAGAAGCAAAGCTGTCAACGATGACTGTTTCAGTTTCGTCCTGTTCACTTTCTGTTTCTTCTGGCGTGTTCGCAGCTATGATAGTCTGATATAAAGATTCTTCCGTTTCATAAGAACGATAGCCACTGTAAATCATCATTCTTCGATCAACATCAATAAGGCAGGCATCACTCATGGCGACGAAAGCCTCAGCTGCTTCTTGATATAGAGGTTGGCTATGCTGACGATAGGTAGCATCTACATCAATCAAATCTTCTGGAACAAAGTCAGATTTAAGTTGATGGTTTTTATTGACCAGCATAGTAAGTGAAAATTCATTAATGATAGTTATTTCTCTTTGATAGAAACTTTCAAAGTCCGGGTCTTCAATAAAGTCTAAGTTTTTATTGACATCATTGACAGCTCTATCAGCATCACAATCATGTTGATCCATATACCAGATATATCTGGCTAAATTATTGATTTTGAATTTTGAATTAGATATTAAAGCATCTAATTGTTCAAAATAATTAATTTCAGCAATGTCGTTGAAAATATCAACTGATAAGGTATGCAACTTGTTAATTGTTTCAGGACTATAGCCAGTTTGAAGATAACTGATATAATTATCGGCTTTCTGTTGATTCAGCTCAATTGTGAAAAGCTGTAAAGTTTCATCATCAACCTGATTAGTTAAAGTTAAAGCTGAAAATGGTGTATAACCACATAAAACTAAAGTTTCGAAATTGTTTAGATTTTCAATTTTCGGGTAATCATTTAACGAAATTAAATCATGAATATCTAAAAACTGAAATAAAGTCTGACATTCCTGTAAATCGTATTTAACAGCCAATTGGTTTATTATACTGGTGTAGTCCATTTCGCTTTCTAAAAGCAGGTAGTATTCAATGTTTTTTTCATCAAAGTCTTTTGAAGTTAAGGCATATAATAAACTTTGATGATAGTGGTCGACTCTATCAGATAAATCGTACTGATGTAACAATTTAATTTGTTCGTAAGTATAGCCCATAGCTTTAAGCTTACTGTCTTTAAAAAAAGACAGGTAAATTAAACCAGCTAATGAAACAGTCAGCAAAGCGACTATAACTGATAAAATTTTGATTTTAGTTTTATTTTTCATCTTGGATTATCCTTTCTAGTCGAAAAATGACCATATATTATCACCTTTTGGATAACAGGTGAAGGAAACAATATCTTTAGTTATAGGGTGAGGGAAAGATAACTGATAAGCATAAAGGGCAATCTGTTGGCCTTTGTGGCTATCGGGATTATATTTCTGATCCCCCCATAAAGGTAAATTGGCATTAGCCATTTGAACTCTGATCTGATGGCTTCTTCCAGTTTGCAAATTAATTTCTACTAAAGATAAATCATCTTTAGTTTTTAATAGAGAATAATCTAATATGGCAAGTTTGCCTTTGTCTTTGGTGGTAACGGAGACTGTATTGGTTTTTGAATTTTTTATCAGATAATTTTCGAGATGACATTCTATTTCAGCTTTGCCACAGACAACTGCTAAATAGGTTCTTTTAAAGAGACCTCTTCTCAAACTGTCCGCCAGTCTGGAAGCAGCTTTACTGGTTTTAGCAAAAACCATCACCCCTCCAACTGGTCTATCCAAACGATGAACTAAACCCAGATAAACATTGCCGGGTTTATGGTATTTTTCCTTTAGCCATCCTTTTAAAGCGGTTAATAAGTCTAAATCTTTTGAAGAATCTGGACAGACAGGCATATTAACTGGTTTTTCTACAACCAGAAGATGGTTATCTTCGAAAATTAATTTCATTTTAACTCAAACCTTCCTGAAATGCCACATGGCAGGACCATATTAGAGTTTAAAATTGGCAGTCCCAGCTGAACAGTGTTTACTACTCCATCAGGGAAACCTTTTAGCAAATATTTCTTCATAATATTATCTAAAGATAGCAATCCAAAACCTGTAGTATAGGCATTTACTAAAAAGGCAACGGGTTTTTCTTCTAATAATACGACTGTTTCTTTAATTAACTCTTCAATTTTATCTTCCAGTTTCCATAATTCATTATTCGGTCCTCGGCCATATGATGGTGGATCCATAATAATGATGTGATATTTGCGATTCCTTTTCTGTTCTCTTTTAACAAACTTTAATGCATCTTCAACAATAAAGCGAATAGTGTTATTTTCCAGATGGTTTAATATCATATTTTCTTTAGCCCAATTTATCATTTTTCTGACAGCATCAACATGTACTACCTCTCTGGCTCCAGCTTTAGAGCAAGCCATAGTAGCTCCACCGGTATAGGCAAATAAGTTTAATACTTTGATTTTTTGATCAGATTTTTTTATCAAATCACTTAGCCAGTCCCAATTGGCAGCCTGTTCAGGAAAAAGTCCGGTATGTTTAAAATTTGTTGGAGAAACTTTGAATACTAAATCTTTATAGTTAACTGTCCAGTATTCAGGAAGTTTTTTATTAAAAACCCAACTTCCACTTCCTTTAGCAGCTCTTTTATATTTAGCATCAGGCTGATTCCATCTGTTGTCATATCCTTTTTCCCAAATAGCTTGAGGTTCAGGACGTACTAAAACGACATCTTTCCAGATTTCTAATTTATCTTTATTTCCGGCGTCGATTAATTGATAATCCTTCCAGTCTGTCGCTATTTCGATCATAAAATAATTCCTTTTCATTAATCGGTTTACCTCATTAATAAACCATTTTAATTATACCATAGAATAAAAAAAGAATGACTGAGTACTCTAAAAGTAATTGACTTTTCTTTCACATATGATGTTGTTAAAAATTCAATTTATTAAGTAAATCATTCATTTGACCGCTTTCTTTAAAAGAAAATCATTTTATTTTATCTGTTATCTGATTTGTTCTGACTTGATAATTGTTTTTATATAAATTAAAAGCGCATCGTCTGATGCGCACAGACTGTTGACAAACGACAATTTAAAAAAGAATTGTCGTTTTTTAATATATAAAAGAAAATGGAAATATGATAGAATAAACATGCAGACAAAAAAATCCTCATTTCTAACTAACTTAAGGATTGTCTGCTTTTTATTTTGATTGAAAAATGATAAAATAACAGTAGTTAGAAACGAGGTAAAAGCTATGACAATGAGAAGAAGCAGCATCAAAGATAACAGTATGATGCTTAGAAGTATAGAAGAAGTAGTTCCAAAGGATCACCTGG
>JAAYOQ010000031.1 GCA_012520255.1 Erysipelotrichia bacterium
AGAGGAATAATTTAACCTACATTTATTTAGATTTTCCATGGTTAAATTATAACAAAAAATGTATCCTGTTTGGTTTCAAACTCGATACATTTTTTTATTACTTTGGCTGTTTATTCGTTACAGCCCCTTTTGACAACTGTATAAAGAGATCATATCAAACTTTATTTTCTCTTTTCAAAATCTTCTCTGATTGTTTTTAAACGTTTCGCTTTTACTGTTCCAGCACCTCTTACATCGCTGATTGCATCACTTAAAACACCATAAACTATTCCCAGCCCTTCACTGTCACTATGATAATTGGCAGCACGGGCACTATCAACGCCAATAGCATCAGCTGTTTCAACAGCATCAATGTTAGCGCCCAAGAAGATAAACTCCCAACCCGCTTCTTTTTTTTCATTTACCATTTGTTTAACCTTTTTACTTGAGTACTCTCTAGAAGCATTCTCATAACCATCAGTAATAATTATCATAATTACATTACAATCTTTTTGGTGTTTAACAATGTTTTCCATTTTTTTAATAGTCAATCCTACCGCATCTAGCAAAGCGGTACATCCTCTGGTAAAGTACTGAGTTTCATCCATCTCATCAATTTTATCAATACTTAAATGATCATGTAGCAATTCGTAGCGATCATCAAATAAAACAGTTGTTACATAGACTGCTCCTTTTTCTGCTTTTTGTTTTTTCAGCATTCCGTTAAAGCCACCAATAGTATCTGATTCCAGACCAGACATCGAACCGCTTCTGTCTATCACAAAGACAACTTCTGTTATTTTTTCTTTCATGTAAAAATCCTCCTATCTTTTACAATAGAATCATAACATTTATATTTATCTAATCGGTCTCTTAAGAAGGGACATTTTTATATTGAACCCAGTTGTTTCTGATCGTATCGAAACAACAGCTCATTTACTTCATAAATATTATATATTTCATTATTTAAACAATACTCGACAATCATATCTGTAACATTTGATTTTGATAGTGAATAACCAGCCTTAAGCAGTAAATCATCGGTTTGTGGAACACTTAACCTTAAAGCAAAAGCTAAGGCTATAGCAGTAGATTTTGATGGCTGATAATTATCTGAAGACCTCAATTTAGAAAACAGTCTCCTATCTAAATTAGCTCTTTTATATACTTCCGAATCCTTATAGCCTTTTTCATCAATGAGATTTAAAACTGTTTTAGAAAAGGAGATATCCATATTATCCAAAATATCATCCAGATCATACCCATCAGCAGAACAAGGAGCATAATAGGAATACTCATAGCCGGTCTTCTTTTCAACTTCAGCATCTTCCGGCAACTGTTTGCCGGTCATCTGCTCTAAGCGAACTATTTTTGGTTTATGAAGAAATGCTTCTAATTTTGAACGTTTAATTAAACGATGCAATTCTGGATACTTTATCTTTTTGCTTTTTTCTTCGGGTAACAGGACTAACTTAACATCCAAATCGTGCTTTTCGACAAAATTTCCAATCGTTTTTACAGCAACATCTAAAGCCAATGGTCCAGGAAAATTATTTGCTCCCGCAGAGATTATAGGAAAAGAAATGCTTTCAGCTTCTAACTCTATTGCTTTATTTAAAACGTTGTTATATGCATCAGTTAACAAAGATTTGTTATTGATGTTTTCATCATAAATGGGACCAACAACATGAATTATATATTTACACAAATTAAAACCGGAAGTAACAGCCATCTCTGTTATCTCAAGTTTTTGATAATTTTTAAGTTCTTTTTCAATCCTGTGTTTTCCTATTTTTTCTAAAATAGCTAAGCTATTGTCACTAGTGGCAAGCAATTTATTGTTGCTGGAACTAACAATAATATCTGTTTTCTGATCAGCAATATTTCCAACAATAATCTCTAATGGCATGATTATTCACCTTCTTTGACTTTATTATTACACATTTTTTTATTAATATCATTATTCCTTTTCCATTGTTCTTTCAAAAAATAAAAAAAGAACCAGCAACGTGCTATTTTCACAGGGGCAGGCCCAACTATCGTCGCCGCTGAAGTGCTTAACTTCTGTGTTCGGGATGGGAACAGGTGTGTCCACTTCGCTATCGTCACTGGA
>JAAYOQ010000002.1 GCA_012520255.1 Erysipelotrichia bacterium
AATTGTCGATAGCAGTCATGTAATGAAGGAAATTACTCCAAGCATGTTAAAAGAGTTACTTGATGGTGTTGATAAAAATGTTACTTCTTCAATGAGTGGCACATATTCACTAGTTTCAAAGGAAGTAGAAGATAACTTAGTCAAATTTATTGTTAAATTCGTTTCAAGTGATGGAAAATACACTGCCCAATATGATGGAGAAGCTGTCGTCACAAATGGAAATCTTGAATTGCAGAAGGTAGTTATCAATGTTATTTCTGATGGCGATTCCAGTGGAGAATCAGGTGAAAATTCTAATGGAGAATCAGGTGAAAGTTCTAATGGAGAATCAGGCGAAAGTTCTAATGGAGAATCATCGGAAGGGGAAACAACTCTGAGTAAAAACTATGATCCAAATAAAAAAGCCGCTGATTACGGTTATACAGCTCCTGCTAAACAGAAATTTAACAGTACTGAACAAAATGTAGCCTATTTCATTGAAGATATCAAGCCAGGAAAAATTGTTACCAAAGTTGAATATTTAGGTACCGGTTTATATGAACAATACAAAGTAACTTATGAAGAACGCTATAAATATGTTAAAGATGTTTATGTTCAATATTATGAGTTGTACTGGGATGGAAGTAGTTATAATATATTTAATAACGAAATGGTTGACAGTAGCAGAAATTCTAATTTTGAAGGTGTATATGTCAATAAAGCAAATGGAAGTTACATAATAATGCATGAAAACTGGAAATTTGAATTACATGAATTTTATCTTGCAGGTGGTACAATCAAAGAAGCATTGCTTAAAGAATACTATCGTATTTCTAACACCAGTATGAAATGGCAAAATAGAAAATACGCATTCAAGTCTGTTTGGACAGATGGTAAGGAACCTGATGTTTTTGCAGTTACCATATTATCTATTAATGAATTAAGATTGGATACTGATATATTATCTTCTAAATCAGGAGATGTATTTGTCAAAGTAGCAGAGTAATTTAAAAAAGAATCTATTTAATCGATAGATTCTTTTTCTTCCGGTTTGAATATTTGAACTTTTTTATAATTTCTTAACATTAATTGAAAGTTTTCTTTACATTTATAGATATCATAGATGTTTTCCAGTAAATTTTTAATATTATCTCGCTCAGTATTACCATCGTTACTACACCCGGAATTTACAATTGGTATTTTTAAATCATTTACAGTTTTAGAAATATCACTTTCATAAGCATAAATCAGAGGTCTGATCAAATTAATATCCATTCTTGATAGATACATATCCGGTAGAAAAGTAGCAAGTCTGCCTCCATGAATCATATTCATAAATAATGTTTCCACTGCATCATCGGAATGATGTCCAAAGGCCAGCTTGTTACAGCCATAATTTTTTGCTGCTTCAACTATCGCTCCTTTTCGAAGTTTTGAACATAATGAACACTCATATTTACCATCTTTTGTTAAATGTAGCTGTAAAATATCCTTAATTTCTGTAGGATATTTTATTATTTCTATATTAAGTTTTCTAAAATATTCTATCAGTTCATCAATATTGTTTTCGCCAAATCCCATATCACAATAGATGGGAATAAGCTGATATCTTTTTTGTGAAAATTTTTGATACAAAAAAAGACAGTACAAAAGCACTGATGAATCTTTACCTCCTGAAATACCTACACATATTTTATCTCCATCACTTATTAAATTATAATCATTGTCAGCTTTTCTAAGACATCCTAAAACTTTTTTAATGTTACTCATAGTTTCACCATCAATATTATATCTCATTTTTAATGAAAATATGCTATTATTTAAAGGGTAATTTTATGAATGGAATAATTTTAGTAAACAAACCGATAGGGATAACATCACATGATGTTGTTGTTAAAGTAAGAAAGGCATTAAACCAAAAGAAAATTGGTCATACCGGGACTTTAGATCCAATAGCCGATGGTTTAATGATTTTAACTGTTGGCAAAGCCACTAAAATACTACCTTACCTGTCAGAACACTTTAAAGAATATATTTGTGAGATGAAACTTGGTCAAAGAACTGATACATTAGATATAACCGGGATAATTTTAGAAGAAAAAGAAATAAATCATCAAACAAAGGAAGAATTAATTAATGTATTAAATAGCTTTTTAGGAAAAACTTTACAGGTACCACCAATGTATTCGGCTAAAAAAGTTGATGGTCAGCCATTATATAAATTAGCTAGAAAAAATATTGAAATTGAAAGAAAAAGTTGTGAAATTGAAATAAAAGAAATAGAATTGTTAAAATATACAGATGATAGTATTCTATTTAGAGTGTTATGTTCAACGGGTACTTATGTCAGGGTATTAACCCAAGATATTGCCGAAAAGACAGGTAATATTGCTGTTATGACAAAGTTAACCAGAACTAAAATTGACAAATTTAATTTGGATAATGCCTATACTTTAGAGCAGATTGATGATGGAAAATATCAGCTTATTTCAACTTATGAAGTATTATCAGATTATAGATACATTGAACTAAAAGATTTAACCAGAATTTATCAAGGTCAAAAAATGAAGTTTGATTTCTGTGAAGATGAAATTGTTATGATTACTCATAATAAGAAGGTTATAGCCGCATATCAGAGAAATGATGAAGATGGTTTATACTATTGTAAAAGAGGTTTATGGTAATGAAAAAAATAGCTTGTATAGGAAACTTCGATGGAGTTCACCTGGGACATCAACTGTTGATCAGTAGAGTAGTTGAATTAGCAGATGATAAATTTATTCCAACTGTCATTACTTTTGATCCTGATCCGGAAACTATTTTTACCGGAAAAAACAGAAAATATTTAACAACATTAAAGCAAAAGAAAGAATACCTGTATAATTACGGAATTAAAGAAATAATTGTAATACCTTTTACTAAGGAAGTCAGTTATATAAGTAAAAATAAATTTATTGAATTATTTTTAAATAATTTCAATTTAGACACCCTTGTTTGTGGAGAAGATTTCAGATTCGGTCATAGAGGTGAAGGAAGTTCGGATTATCTGATAAAAACTAATACCAAAAATTTCAAAGTAGAAGTATTGGAACATGTTTTATATAATCATGAAAAGATAAGTTCAACTTTAATCAGTAATCTTATTAAAGAAGGAAATATTAAATTAGCTGAACGATTGTTAAATCATGATTATATAATTGAAGCAACTATTTTAAATAAAGAAGTTATAACAGAAAATGTAATTCCATTACAAGGAGAATTTAATGTTTCTATTAATCATGAAAAGAGCATATTAAAAGAAAATTTAATTGACCATCCAAATAAAAAAGATGTCAGTATTATATTTATATAAAGTTTTATTATCAATGCAAATGTGGTAAAATACTATGTGAGGTGAATTTTTATGGCTGATTATATCGTAGCAAAAAATCGTGAACAAAATATTGGTATTATTGGATTATCAACAACTGTTTTTGAAGCAATTGCTGAGTATTCATTAGATGATATCAAAGGAATAAAAGTAATACCTGCTACCAGATTCAAAAGAAATGTAACATGTAAAGTTGAAGATGGAAAAATTAACATCAGTATGAACGTAAAAGTTAAAACTGGAAATAATGTCAATGAAATTTGTAGAAAAGTACAAAATCATATTATTAATTGTATTTATAATATGACTGATTTTAATGATGTAATAATTAATATTGATGTCAAAGGTTTCTATATTTAATTTTTATGACCAGAAGAGAACAAAGAATTCGTATTATGAATTGTATTTATCAATATCTTTTAACTGCTAAAGAAATTGATGATATTTTAGAAGACAACATAGATATCAATGATAAGGAATCAATTGAATTTATTGTTAACAATACTATTGGTGTAATTGGTGAACTTGATTCACTGATTAAACAGATTGAACCATTGTTAATTGACTATCGATTTAAAAGACTGGGATTTGTTGAACAAGCGCTTCTATTATTATCAACCTATCAGCTGAACTTAAAAGAAATTGATAAACCAATTATTATTAATGAAGCTATTGAAATAGCTAAACTGTATTGTGATGATGAGGCACCAAGATTCATCAATGGAGTGTTAGACAAAATATGATGAGAAAAAATATTTGGACTATTAGTCAATTGGTTGGTTACATCAAAAATGAGCTTTCTAATAATATTGCTTTAAAGAATATCAGTATCCAAGGTGAGATTGGAAATTTTACTAATCATTACTCAGGGCACTGGTATTTTACTTTAAAAGATAAAGATGCTCTTATTAACTGTGCGATGTTTAAAGGATACAATCAACATTGTTTATTTATTCCAAAAAATGGAGATAAATTAATAGTTACAGGCAGCATCAACGTTTTTGAAAAACAAGGCCAACTGCAGCTGATTGTTACAGCTATGAAAGAAGATGGCATAGGAAATTTTTATATTCAATTTGAGAAAATAAAGCGAAAACTGGAACCTTTAGGATATTTTGATGTCAAACATAAAAAAACAATACCTCAGTTTCCAAATGAAATAGCCATTATTACTGGAGCAAATACAGCCGCTTTGCAAGACATTTTAACAACTATATATAATCGATGGCCATTAGCCAAAACTACTGAAATACACGCTTTAGTGCAAGGACAGAAAGCAATTGAATCAATTGTCTCAGCAATAAAGAAGGCCAATAATACTTCTGCTGATATAATAATTTTGGCCAGAGGTGGTGGCTCAATTGATGATTTGTGGTGTTTCAATGATGAAAGTATTGCTAAAGCTATATTCGAAAGTCAAAAACCTGTCATTACTGGTATTGGTCATGAAACAGATTTTACAATTGCTGATTTAGTTGCTGATTTCAGAGCTGCAACACCTACTGCAGCAGCTGCAAAAGCAACACCAGATTATCGAGAAATACTCAATATTATCAATAAATGTGAGAATATTATTGTTCAAACAATAAGCAATGATTTAAATAAATATAATCAGTTATTGGACTTTCACAAAAATAGACTGGAAAATTATCGAAATTCCATAATTAAGTATAAGGTTGAAATTGATAATTTACTAAATATTGCTTTATTAAATTTAAAAAAGAAAAGTGAATTATTCAAACAGAATATCTCTAATCGAAAAATGATAATAGAGTTATCATTAAAATCATTAATAAAATATAATAGTGATTATTTAGAAAATATAGCTGCTATGCTTATTAAATCAATTGATGATAAATTACATAAATGTAAAATTAATTTATCAAAAAGCATTGATTTGCTTGATTCATATTCGCCATTGAAAACTTTACAAAGAGGATATGTTATCAGCAGTCAAGACAATATTATATTAAAATCAATTAAAGATATTGATTATTCTAAAAATATAGAAACAAGATTTATTGATGGAATTATTACATCAAAACCAGTAAAGGAGTAGCATATGAATAAGGAATTAACATTTGAACAAGCATTTAAAAGATTAAATGAAATTACTGAAATAATTCAAAAAAATGATTGTACACTTGATGAAGGTTTTGCCTTATTTGAAGAAGGATTAAAACTTTCTCAATTTTGTAGTGAAAAACTATCTAATTTTGAAGAAAAATTTTCTGCCTTAATGAAGGAAAATGAAAATGAGATACCATTTTGAGAATTATCTTCAATCGTTGATTGCTGAAAACTACATTGTTGAAGAAGCTATGAATTATTCACTTTTAGCTCGAAGCAAGCGATTAAGGCCGCACTTACTACTGACAGTTTTAAAAGATTTGGGCCTTGATTATAGTGAAGGTTTTTCATGCGCTGGTGCTATTGAGATGATTCATACCTATTCTTTAATTCATGATGATTTACCAGCTTTTGACAATGATGACTATCGCAGAGGAAAATTAACAAATCATAAGATGTACAATGAACAGATTGCCATATTAGCCGGAGATGCTCTTTTAACTTTTGCTTTTGAAACAATTGCCAAAGCTGATTACAGTGATGAAATTAAAGTTAAACTGATTAAATATATTTCTAATTATGCTGGTAAGGAAGGTATGATTAAAGGTCAGCAGTTTGATATGGATTATGAAAATCAGGAAGTTGATATTGACCAGTTATCTGAAATGGAAATATTAAAAACTGGTAAATTGATTGCCTTACCATTAATTTGCGGACTGATTATCGGCGAAAAGGAAGAGTATATTGAAACGTTTAATAAAATTGGTTTAAAATTAGGTCTAGCCTTTCAGATTCAAGATGATATCCTAGATATTACTTCTGATTTCAAACAGTTAGGAAAACAAACCCAATCAGATGAATATAATAAAAAGAGTACTTTTGTCACTCTGCTGGGTTTACAAAAAGCACAAAAAACATTTGAGATTATTTATAATGAAATTTATGAAATATTTGATCATCTGGAATTTAATTTTAAAGAAACAAAAAAACTAATTGCCTCAATGGAAAATAGAAACTGGTAATTTATGAGATTGGATTTATACCTTGTTGAAAATAAATATTTCACTACCAGAAGCAAAGCTGCTTTAGCTATTAAAGAACAAAATGTCAAAGTTAATGACAAAATAATAACTAAAGCTGGTTTTAATGTCTCGGAAGGTGATGTTATAAAAATCAAAGAGGATGTAAACCTGTTTGTCAGCAGAGGAGGATTAAAACTACAAAAAGCTCTTCAATACTTTAATATCGATCTGAATAATAAGACAGTTTTAGACATTGGTGCCTCAACAGGAGGATTTACTGACTGCTGTTTAAAAAATAAAGCTAAAAAAATTTATGCTTATGATGTCGGTCATTCTCAATTAGATCAATCTTTAATTGAGGATAGCAGAGTAGTAGCCAAAGAAAAGATTAACTGTCGTTACCTTACAAAAGAAGATTTTTGCGATACAATTGATTTTATCTGTATGGATGTTTCATTTATCAGTTGTACTAAAATGTTTAAGGCTATTTCAGATATTTTAGATGTTGGTAAAGAAGCTGTTATTTTATTTAAACCTCAATTTGAAGTAGGCAGCAAACATCTAAATAGACAAGGTATTGTAATAGATGATAAAATAATAGCAATCAGATTAAATGAAACTATTGATTATGCCAGTAAATTCGACCTTCATTTAATTGACAAAGTTATTTCGCCAATTAAAGGCGGTGATGGAAATAACGAATACTTGTTATATTTCAAAAAAATCAATTAAAGGAGATTTCATGTTAAACAGCTTATACATTAAAGACTTTATCTTAATAGATGAATTAAACATTGATTTCAAAGATGATTTCAGTGTTTTTACTGGTGAAACAGGAGCTGGTAAAAGTATTTTTATTGATTGTATCGGTTGTTTAATCGGTAATCAGTTAAATGTATCAATGATTAGAAAGAATTGTGAAAAAACAATAATTGAAGGTAGTTTTGAAGTCGATAATAATCTGAAAATTAAATTAAAAGAAGCTGGATATGATGATGAACAATTTATTGTAACCAGAGAAATAAACACTGATGGTAGAAGTATAACAAGATTAAATCAAAGAGCTACTACTTTATCGTTTATTAAAGAGTGTTTAACTGATTATGTTGATATTCATTGCCAGCATGATAATCAATACCTGTTGAATGACAAATATCATTTGACTTTATTGGATCAATATTGCCAGTTTGATGAAAAACTGGAAAATTTAAATAATTTGTATAACAAATATAATAATTTAAAAAAAGAATATGAGAAGTTAACTTCGACCACTTTTAATGAAGCTCAATTAGAGTTTATTGAATATCAGCTTAGAGAACTGGAAAATTTAGATATTACAGATATTGAAGAAGATGTAAAAATTCAAAATAAATTAAAAGCTATTTCAGAATTAGAAAAACAGCAAAAAACCATTGATGAAATGAAACATTTATTTACTGAAGATGGTATTTTAGATAAATTATACACATTCACAAAATTAGCTCATAATTTGTCCAATTTTGATGATCTGCAGGAAAATATTGAAAATATAATTAATACTTATTATTCTATTGAAGATGATTATCAGACAATTGTAAATAAACTTGATTTTGATACTTCTTCTGCTGATGAAATAGATTTTTTAAATAGTCGTCTATTTGATTTACAAAGAGCAAAGCGAAAATATAATGCTTCTTTAAAGCAATTACTTGAAATAAAAGAAGATTTAGATAATCAAATCAAGGCTTACAATAACAAAGAAGCTGTTCTTGCTGAATTATTGAAGGAACAGAAACAAGCCTATAAAAAATATTATGAATATGCTGTTGAAATTAGCAATATCAGAAAAAATAAGGCATTACAACTGACTAAAGAAATCTTACAGGAATTAAAAGATTTATCTTTAGAAAATGCTCAATTTGAAGTATTGTTTGAACAAACAAACCCCACTTCTAAAGGTATTGATTCAGCAAAATTTATGATTTCAATGAACAGAGGTATGCCACTTCAACCATTAAATAAAGTTGCTTCAGGTGGAGAGTTATCACGTTTGATGTTAGGTTTAAAGGTAATTTTTTCTAAACTTCAAGGTTCAAAATTAATTATTTTTGATGAAATCGATGCTGGTGTCAGTGGCTATACAGCTTTAAATATTGGAGTCAAAATGGCAAAATTGGCTAAAGAGATTCAAGTGTTCAGTGTTACCCATTTACCTGGTGTAGCTGCCTGTGGAAAATACCATTATTTAATATGTAAATTAGAAACTGAAGATAGTACAAGTTCAATAGTAAAACAAATTAATGATGAAAAACGTATTGAACAATTAGCAATCCTGTCAAGTTCAACTGTTTCTAAAACAAGTATCAGTGCAGCAAAAGAACTATTAGAGAAGGCTCAGAAATTATGCAGGTAGAACAAGCAATTGAAAATTACCTTTATCATATTCGGGTAATTGAACAAAAACCTGTTTCGACAGTCAAATCTTATGCCAATGATTTAAAAAAATATCAGAACTACCTCAAAGAATTAAATATCAGTAATATCCAAGAGGTAGATAGTTTGATTCTAATGGACTTTATTACTTCAAACAATCATTTGGCTAAAAGTTCTCAAGCCCACTTACTGACAGCAGTTAAAAATTTACACAACTATCTTTTGATAAATTATAATATCAGTAATGAAATTTGCAATTTTTCAATAAAAAGAAGCAAAACCAATTTACCATCATTTCTATCGATAGATGAGGTTAAACGTATTTTAAACAGTTTTGATGAAACAGATGAAAAAGATCTGTTTGAAAGGTTATTGATTCAGTTGATATTTGTAAGTGGAGCCAGAGTATCGGAAATCTGTGATTTAAATATTAAACAGGTAAATACTGTTCATAAAATATTAAGAATAATTGGAAAAGGAAATAGAGAAAGGATAGTACTGATCGATAATGATACTGCTGAAAGATTAGAGTATTATTATAATAATATTCGTGTCAACTGGTTAAAGGGAAAAGATAGCAACTATTATTTTATCAATAAATTGGGAAATAAGGTAAACAGACAATATATTTATAAGATTATAAAACGAAAACAGCAGGAATTGGACATTAAAAAGGATATTTCACCACATACATTCAGGCATTCATTTGCTACCCATTTATTAGATAGTGATGTTGATTTAAGAAGTGTTCAGGAGCTTTTAGGACACAGTGATATCTCAACAACTCAAATATATACTCATATTCAGAAAAAACAATTAAAACAGGCTTATTCAAAGTTGAAAAGAGCAAGCAAGGAGATAGAAGATGAATAGATTTAAAAGAATTTTTGTGATTGTTATGGATTCATTAGCGATAGGACAGGCTGCTGATGCCCATCTATATGGCGATGAAGGAGCTGATACGTTTGGAAATATTGCGAAAAATTATCATTTACATATTCCAAATTTACAAAAATTAGGTATCAGCAACTTACATCCATTAAAAGGTGTCCAAAAAGTTGGCAATCCTTTAGGGTATTACAGTGTATTACACGAATCGAGTGTAGGCAAAGACACATTAACCGGTCATTGGGAGTTGATGGGTTTACATGTTGATACACCTTTTGTTGTCTTTACCGATACTGGTTTTCCTAAAGAGCTGATGGAAGAGTTAAAGACAAAAACAGGTCATGGATGGTTGGGCAATTATTCAGCAAGTGGAACTGAAATTATTAAAGAATTAGGAGAAGAACATATCAGTACAAAAAAAATGATTGTATATACTTCAGCTGATTCTGTTTTACAAATTGCCTGTCATGAACATTTCTTCGGTTTAGAAGAATTATACCGCTGTTGTGAAATAGCTCGAGAAATTACGATGAAACCACAGTGGAGGGTAGGGAGAATCATAGCCAGACCGTTTATTGGTGAGACAGCTGAAACATTCAAACGTACAGCCAATAGACACGATTATGCTATTGCGCCGTATGATGAGACAGTTTTAGATTTTTTAAAACAGGAAAACTATGATGTTATTTCTGTTGGAAAAATTAATGATATCTTTTCTGGATGTGGTATTACAGAAGCATTAAAATCGAAAAGTAATGCTGAGGGAATGGAAGTAACAATAAAGCAGACGGAGAAAGATTTTACAGGTGTTTGTTTTACAAATCTGGTCGATTTTGATGCTTTATGGGGTCATAGAAGAAATGTTGAAGGTTATGCCAAAGAAATTGAAATATTTGATCAATATCTTGGAGAATTAATGGAAAAAGTTAATGAAGATGATTTGATTATTTTAACTGCAGACCATGGCAATGATCCAACCTGGATTGGCACCGACCATACCAGAGAATCTGTACCGATGATTGCTTATAGCAAGTCATTTAAAAAATCCGGTAGATTGGAAGATGGAAAAACATTCGCAAATGTTGGAACTACAATTGCAGATAATTTTAATGTCCGATCAACTGGACATGGAAAATCTTATTTAGATAAATTGATATGAAAATGAAAGAAAAAAATGTTTTACAATTTTATGTCCTTTGCAATCGATTGAAAAATCTTATCCGTAGTGGCTGGATTGATTGGAATGTACAAAGAGATAGAATAGAATCAGTAGCTGAACACATCTATGGAACTCAAATGCTGGCAATAGCTATGTATTCAGAGTTTAATTACGATTTAGACCTGTCAAAAGTTTTAAAAATGCTAGCTATACACGAATTAGAAGAAACTATTATTGGTGATTTAACTCCTTTTCATAAAGATGTTAAAAAGAAGCAAGAAATGGGTCACAAAGCCATTTTAAAGGCTTTAGAGCCACTTGCTGACAAGAAATATTGGATAGATTTGATTATAGAATTTGACGCTAGAAAGACAAAAGAAGCAGTATTTGCATATAATTGTGATAAATTAGAATGTGACTTGCAATGTAAATTATATGATGAGGAAAATTGTGTAGATTTAAGCGATCAAAAATATAATCAGATTATTGAAAATGAGAATATTAAACATTTATTAGATGAAAACAACAGTTGGTCACAAATGTGGATTAAAAATGATTTAAATTTAATTGATTTTGATGAAAACTTTAAAAAAGTTAATGAATTTGCGATTAAAAATCAAATAAGTAATTTAATAAATAAAGAAGAGTAGAGGTAAAGTAATGAATATACTAAAACTATTTAGAAAGAAAAAATATTCCAGCATAAAGGAATATATTAGAGAAAAAGTAGGAAATATTCACTTGTCAATTCCTTCACAAAGTTTAGATGATTTAGATATCGAAGTATTAATAATAGAACCTACCAAAAATAAACCCTATTTTACTTTAATTACAGATGGATTATCAAATTATCAATTAAAACCACCTGGAAATTTAGAAACTAATTTATTTTGCGAGTTGGTAATATATTTGCCAGAATACTGGAAAGTTTTAAATCCTAATATCAATTTCTATTGGCCGATTAAATCTTTATTTCAATCAGCATATAAGATAGTTAACAACTATGGCTGGGTTGCATTTTCTTCAATAATTTCTCTAGATCAGAAAGTTTCTGATAATAGCAGCTATAATGGATTTATTTTAATTTCAGGAGTTGATGATGAAGTTCTTATAGCACAAAAAAATATTACATTTTATTCTTTGATTCCTGTTTATAATGAAGAAATATCGTTTGCCAAACAGCATGGAGGAGAAAAACTGTTTAACGAATTTGTTGAAAATGGGTTAGTTTTTCCTCCAATTGTTAATATAAATCGAAATAACAGTAAGAAAGACTTCTTTTAAAATAACATAATATACATTATGCGAAGTAATGTAATAAAAAGAAAAGTCATTATTTACGACCTTTTCTTTTCTTTTTATACTCTTCGTATTTAATGAAAGTATAAAAATTAATTAAAATAATCATTACTTCCATCGTAATAAAACTAATTATTAAACCCAAGATATTTAAATAACCTTTATTGAATATAAATAACAATATTGCTACCAGAATATATAGCACAATTAAAAAATTATAATCTTCATAGCCTTTATAATTAATTTTACATTCAGTACACCTGATTGTCTTTTTGGCTTTCTTTTTTTCTAAATTTCCACCACAGTCAGGACATTTATTTTTGAATTTCAACTCATAAAATTTATTAAATTTATTCATCATCATTACTACCCTTTTCCATTGGTAAAGTTTCTACTTTATCCAAATCAATTGTCGGTATTTCAAAATAGAAAGTAGAACCCTCATTAATTTTAGAAATAACTCCATATTTGCAGTTGTATGTTTCTAATATTGCTCTAGATATAGCTAAACCTAAACCTGAGCCACTTTTTGACCTTTGATAATGTTTATCTGTTTTATAATATCGATCCCAAATGTATGGTAATGAATCTTCATCAATACCGGTACCATTATCGCTTACTTCTACTCTAATATATTCTTTGTTTTTATAGAAACCTTTCAAGATTATAATTTTATCTTCACCGTAGTGTTTTAAGGCATTTGAAACAAAATTATTTAAAACTTCTTCAATTTTATTAGCATCACCCATCGCTATGAGCTCTGGTTCGCAATAAAAGTCAATTGTAACACCTTCAGCTGCCGCTAATGGTTCAAATCTGTAATAACAGTTGTAAAGTTGTTCCGTCAGATCAAATGGCACAGATTCAGCAGGAACAGCCTTAGCCTGCAGTTTAGATAAACTTAGCATATCACTGACTAAATTATTTAAACTATCAGTTTCATTGATAATAATATCTAAATGCTCTTCTCTTTTTTCTTTTTTATCTCCAGAAATATCTTTAATCATTTCAGCATATGCTTTAATCATGGTTAAAGGTGTCTTTAAATCATGAGAGACATTAGCCATCAATTCATTTCTATACTCTTCTACTTTTGAAATTTCTTTAGCCGCCAAATCGATAGTATCAGCTAATTCCTGAACTTCATTTATATCAGTATTTTCAAATTTCAGATCATAATTACCATGAGTAAGTTTATTGGCCTCTTCTTTAATTTTAACAATCGGTCGAGAAACAATATTGGAAAACAAAACTGAAATTAATAAAGAAAGAGATAAAACAATTAAAGAAATCAATACAAATTGATTTTGAATTGTTTTAGTAATAATATTGATTGACTGCAAAGTTACATTGCTAATTACATAGTATATTTGATCGTCTATGTAAACTTTTTTTCCATAAACCATAACTTCCTGATCAGATAATTCAATAAAATCACCTTGAAGAAATATTTCATCTTCTTCTGTATTTTCCAAAATATCAATAAAACGTTCATTTACTACTGAATTGTTATAAATAGCACAACCTGAATTACCCAAGGCATCAAAACCACTGACAGTTGTTGAGTTATTGCTGTCAAAAACAATGACACAGGCATTATTGTTCATCGTTAATGAATATAGCTGATAGTTTTTGTCTTTTATTTCAGCATCACTAAAGAATATATCGGAAACATTATTAGTAAATGTTTTAATTTCTCTTTTAAGGGTTCTTAAATAAAATGGTTCTAATAAAATCAATTGGAAAAATTGCAGCAGCAAAAGAATACTTAAGGCAAACAGCACAAAGTATGTCCATGATTTAAAACCTAAAGAACTTGTAATCTTATTCTTTTTCAAACTTGTAACCTACTCCTCTTACAGTGACAATCATTTTTCCATATTTACCAAGATTTTTTCTTAACATTTTTATATGAGTATCTACCGTTCTATCCATACTGTAATAATCATAACCCCAAATATTTTCTAAAAGTTTTTCTCTTGTAATTGCAGTATTTGCATTTTCAATTAAATATACCAGTAAATCAAATTCTTTATTAGTTAAATGAACTACTGCATCATCAATTTTAACTACATGGGCTTTTTTATCGATACTAATACCCTCTACATTGATTACATCCTGTACTTTATTTGTACTTCTTTCAATAACTACTTTTATTCTTGCCATCAGTTCCTTCGGGGAAAAAGGTTTAGATACATAATCATCAATCCCTAATTCAAAACCATATAGCTTATCGTCTTCAGCTACCCTGGCAGATAACATAATGATAGGAATATTACTATGTTCCTTGATATGTTTGCATGTAGAAAAACCATCTAAATGTGGCATCATGACATCTAAAATAACACAATCAACAATATTTTCTTTTATAATTTCAATGGCTTCCAATCCATCTGAAGCTTCTAAAACATCATATCCATATGAATTTCCATATTCTTTGATTACTTCTCTGATCATTATTTCATCATCAACTATTAATAATGTAGCCATCTAATCATCCTTTCAATACTAATAATTCTCTCACTAGAACAGAATCTCTTCCAGGATTCTTTTTTCCCTTAACAAGTACTATTATACCTTTTTTTATAAATTCTTTATATAACAAATATTTATCAGGCATAAAAACTAAATCAATTGTACCAAATTCATCATAACATGTCGCAAAACACATCAATTCATTTGATCTTGTTGTTTGTGGACGGTAACTCATAATTGCCACTATTAAAGACATCTCACCACTGCTATTTTTAGCAACGATTGAAGGAATGGTATTTTGATAATCCATACGATATTTCTCAACTGGATGTGGTCCTAAAAATAAACCTAAATAAGTTTCTTTTTCTTCTAATAATTGAGCAATATTTTCACTTTTAATTTTAATTCGTGGTGGTGAAACTAATGATAAATCTACAATTATCTTCCCGTTTTCTTCAAAAGTACATAATTTTGTATATCTGATTACTGAACTTAATTCAGATAACATTGTCGTGTGAGTTAATTTAAAACTATCTAAACAGCCACTTTTAATTAAAATTTCAATATTTTTATCGCTGACGTTAATCAGATACATCCTACTGACAAAATCAATAAAACTGTGATATTTACCATTGTTATTTCGATCCTTGATTATTTCTTTACTTGTTAAACTGGAAATATTTTTTATCTGATTAAATGGGTAGATAATACTATTGTCTTTAATATAAAATGTTTCTTTTGATTCATTGATATCTGGTGCAGAAACTTTGATATCTTTAATCTTACATTCAATTAAATATTTTACATTCTCATTAGACCCTAATTTTGAGTTTAATAAAGCACAATAGAATTCTAAAGGATATCTAACTTTTAGATAAGACATTATATAAGCCAAAAATCCATAACCCACTGCATGGGACTTATTAAAGCCATAGTTTGCAAAGCGATTAATATCTTCATAAATTGATTGTGCAATTTGCTGAGTATAATTATTATCAATACAACCTTGAATAAAATCATTTTTCAGATTAATTAACATTTCACTACTCTTTTTGCTAACTGCACTTCTCAAAATATCTGCTTTTGTCATCGTAAAGCCAGCAAAATCAACTGCAATTCTCATTATTTGTTCCTGATAGATCATTATGCCAAAAGTATCAGACAAAATAGGTTTTAAATCGGGATGCAGGTATTTAATCTCATCAGGATTATTTTTATTGATTATATACTGATCGATATAATCCATTGGTCCAGGTCTGTATAAGGCAATCACAGTAGCTAATTCCTCAAAATTTGCAGGCTGAACTTTTCTTAAAGTATTTCTCATTCCTTTTGATTCCAACTGGAAAATACCACTACTATCACCGGCAGACAGCATTCTAAATACTCTATAATCATCTAATGAAATCTTAAAAATATCAATTTCTGTATTTATAGAACTCAGTATTTCTTCAATTATTGATAAGTTTTTCAACCCTAAAAAATCAAATTTGATTAATCCCATACTTTCTAAATATTCCATTGTATAACCAGCAATGTAGTTTTCATTTGAAACTACCAAAGGAATTACATCCGTAAGCTTATCAGCACTGATCAATATTCCTGATGCATGAGTTGAAATATTCTTTGGCAGATTATATAAGGTACAACCAATATTGTAAAGCTTTTGTAACTCTGCTGATGAATCAATTGCTGTTTTAAATCTGATATTCTTTTCATATTGTTGAGTCAAGGTAAGTCTGTCATTTCTAATAGTTTGTAAAACAATATCCAGATTGTTTTGATTAATGACTAAAACTTTTCCTAAATCTCTTATTAAAGCTCTAGTTGTTAAACTGCCAAAAGTGATAATGTTAGCTACATTTGAATTTCCATATTTGCTTTTGACATATTCAATAACTTTAAATCTTTTATTATCTGGAAAGTCTATGTCAATATCTGGCATTGATATTCTTTCGTGATTCAAAAATCTTTCAAATAATAAATCATATTTAATCGGATCAATATGTGTAATACCCAAACAATAACAAACCAAGCTGCCGACAGCACTGCCTCTGCCTGGTCCTACTAAGATATCGTTTCTTTTGCAGTATAGAATAATGTCATAAACTATTAAAAAATAATCTTCAAAGTTCATCGAACAGATAACATCCAGCTCATTGAGAAGACGATTTAAATATTTCTGTAAAACTTTATTATTAAATCTCTTTTGAAGTCCCACAAGACATAATTGTTTAAGGTACTCTTTATTATCTATTGAATAAGATGTTTCAAAAATGGGTAATTTTGTTTTTAAACTATCTAAATCAAAATCAATAGAGTTTATAAAATAATCAATATTATCCAATGACTGTTTATCAAAAAGCAGATACATTGCTTCAGAAGATTTTAAGCTGGCATCAGTAACTAGCGATAAGTTGGTATCATTAATATTAGTTGCCTTATCAATCGCCCTTAAGCATTTATATGCTTCATAGTCCTGCTCTTTACTATATAAGGCTAAATCTATGGCGATAGTTTTAACATTATAATTTCTACAAAGTGGTAAAACGATATCATTTATTTTATTATTGATGGCCTTATTATTTGCTAATGAAGAAATATAGATGTTTTCATATTGAGAAAGACGTTCAATGACATAATTCAATTGAGCTAAATCATTTTCATTTAATAAATAAGAAAAATAACTGTCACTTTTTATTACAACATTATTATTATCGGTAATTTCTAATAATTGATTAAAATTAAGTTTTCTTTGGTAAGAAACAATATCAATTAATTCTATATAACCTTTAGAGTTTTTCGGATAAATCAAAACATCAAACTTTTTATCATCAATATCAATTGCTATTTCACAGCCTATTATTGGTTTAATATTGGCTTTTTTACATTGATTGAAAAACTCTTTAGCAGAAAAAAGATTTTCTTTTTCACATATACCAATCGCTTTTAAACCATTACCAATAGAAAAATCTATCAAATCATTTACTCTGATAGTACTTTGTAATAATGAATAACAACTGCGATTGTATAATAAAATTGCCATCTTAAACCTTTGCTTTGATCAATAAATTTATTACTTCATCTATCTGTTTATAAGAAATTTTAGGAATTCCACAAGCCAGTCTATGCCCTCCTCCACCGAATTTTTTAGCTATTTCAACTATAGATGCCTTATGACTTCTAAGGGAAACTGAAAAAGCTTCTCGATCATCTTCATAGAAGAAGAAAGCATACTTGTTAACACCTTTTATACTATCTAAAATATAGACAAAATCCTTCGCTTCATGGGTGGACAATCCTAATTTCTTTTTAATTTCCTTTGTTAAAACAATATAGGCAACATCACCTTTAAAAATTGTTTTTGAAGCCAGATAATGCTTTGCAGCAAACTTTTCTTTTGACACATCATCTAAATAACGATTTATTTCTACCAGATTAATGCCTTTATCAATAAGGATAGATAATATATCAAAAGTAGTAGAACTGACACTGTTAATAGTAAACCCTCGGGTATCAGAGTTCATTCCAGCATATAAGTATTCTGCAGCTTTTTTATTTATCTTCCAATTGTTTTCAATAGCTAAAAGAGCTATCATCTCTGCTGTGCTTGATGCTGATTCAATTACGAAAAAATAGTCAGTATTATTTTCACTTTCCAGATGATGATCTATTTTTAAGGATTTTAAGCCTTTCAGATATGATGTATCATCTGCTCTATCATGGGTTGAAGTATCCAATATTATAGTAAGACTTTTTTTAATAATATCCACAGATGGATTATCCATATCTTCCAGAAAATCTGGATTGTTCATATTTTCAAGACCATAGGTATAAATTTTCTTTGTCGGATAATTCTCTAATAACAGGTATTTTAATCCTAACTGAGATCCTAAAGCATCATAATCTGGTCTGATATGGCGATATAAAACAATCGAATCATATTCCTCAATAATTTCTTTAATATCAAAATAATTCATATTTTATCTACTATCAATATGGTCATATTGATTTTCCTTTCCAGGCTGTCAAATTTAAAGCACTTAATTACAGCCATTTTAAATGCTTACAATATAAACTCTTTCAGATTAATTATAAGATATTATTCAAATAATATAAACTTTAAATAAAAACCCTATTATTTAGGGCTTTTAGATAAATTATAGATTAAGTAGTCTTCTTGTATCTCTGGCAATCATTACTTCTTCATCAGTCGGGATTACCCAAACATCAACTTTTGAATCCGGCGCTGATATTTTAGCCAGTTTTCCCTGAGTTTTGGCATTTAGCTCTTGATCAAGTTTGACGCCTAAGCTTTCTTCCAACAATTCACAGATTTCTTTTCTAACCCTGACATCATTTTCTCCTAAGCCGGCAGTAAATACCATAGCATCAAGACTGCCTAACTGAACAAAGTAGGATCCAATGTAATCAATGACTCTCAAAGCATACATTTCTCTTGCCAGTATAGCTCTTGGATTTCCTTCTTCAACAGCTTTTTGGATGTCTCTGGCATCACTAGAGACACCAGAAATTCCCAAGAAACCTGATTTTTTATTAGCAACTTCTATTATTTCTTCACCAGTCAATCCTGTTTTTTCCTTTAAATATGGAATAATTGAAGGATCGATGTCACCACTTCTACCACCCATCATGATTCCAGCAAGTGGTGTAAATCCCATTGAAGTATTAATACATTTACCATTTTTTATTGCACATAGGGATGCTCCATTTCCTAAGTGTAATGAAATAATATTTTGGTTTTCATTACCAGTTATTTCGGCATATGTCTGAGCGATATATTTATGAGAAGTGCCGTGGAAACCATATCTTCTAACATGATACTTTTCATAATATTCTAATGGTAATGCATACAGAAACGTTGCTTTATCCATTGTTAAATGGAATGAAGTATCGTAAACAGCGACGTGTTTAATTTTAGGTAGAGCTTTAGAGAAGGCTTCAATTCCGGTATAATTCGCAGGCATATGTAAAGGGCCTAAATCTTTCATATCTAAAATATCCTGTAAAACTTCCGGAGTAACAATTGCACTATCGGCATATTTTTCTCCACCATGTAGAACTCTATGCCCGCAAGCATTAATTTCTTCCAGATCTTCAACAATATTATGTTGAACTAACGCTTCTAATAATAAATCAACAGCCTGTTGATGGTCCTTAACTGGTAAATGAGTAGTCACCTTTTCTCCTTTTACTCTTATAGTGAAAATACCATCATCCATACCAATTCTTTCAACTACACCATCAGTTAACACTTTTTCTTCGGGCATTTGGAAAAGTTTAAACTTTAATGATGAACTACCGGCATTAACCGCAAAAATTTTACTCATAATTATTGATCCTCCATGTTTATTAATTCATTTACTATATTATCAACCTGATTATTTTCAAGTGATTTCAATTGTTCGAATAATTTCATTCTCTTTTTATAAGAATAGCATAAACCTAGTTTATTCTCATACTTTTTAATCAAATTTATACTCTTTTTTAAAGTATCATGGACAGCATTTCTGCTTATGGCTAATAATTCAGCAATTTCAGTAATTGATAAATCATCAAAATAATAATACTGTAATATTTCATTTTGTCTTTCCGTCAGTAAATTCTGATAAAACGGTATCAGTTCATTAATATATTCAAACTTCTCCATTAAAATTCACCTTTGATTAAAGTATTAACATAATCTTCAATTTCAAATTCTTTAATAGCATCCATACTTTCTCCAAAAGTAATGAATTTAACAGGTAAATTATATTTATCATTAATACTTAAGACAATTCCACCCTTACTGGTACCATCCATTTTAGTCAACACCACTGCATTTACTTTACTGGTTTCAATAAATACTTCAGCTTGAGATAAGCCATTTTGACCAGTTGTTGCATCAATGGTTAGCCAGATATCTAAATCTTTGGTTTTTAATGTTCTTTTGGTAACTCTAACCATCTTCTCCAGTTCTTTCATTAAATTGGTTTTATTCTGCAGTCTACCTGCTGTATCAGCAATGATTATATCTACCGGATTTTCTAAATAGTATCTACAGCCATCCACTAATACAGATGCCGGATCAGCATTTTCTTTTCCTGTAATACAATGTATTCCAAGCCTTTCTGCCCACTTTTCCAATTGTTCAACTGCTCCTGCTCTAAAAGTATCAGCAGCAATCAATCCCACTTTTAAACCCTGATTCATATAATATTTACTAATTTTACTGATTGAAGTCGTTTTCCCAGAACCATTGACACCAACCATCATAATAAACTTATTCTGATGCTGATCAATTTCCAGAATATTTTTATTTTTATAGTTATCAATCATAATTTCAATTAATTGATCAATAACTTCAATTGGTTTTCTGATAAACAATTCATTTACTTTTACTTTTAATTGATCAATCATTTTTTCAGAAGCTTCTACCCCGACATCTGCTTCAATTAAAAGAATCAGTAAATCTTCATAAATATCATCATGATAATCAGTGTAGCCACCTAATAATTCAGTAATTTTCACAGCTAAAGATTTAGTTCTATAACCATCCAGGTATTTAGATATATTTGATTTTTTCTTTTTACTGAATAACGTCATTTTTCTCCTCTTCTGCATATGATAATGCTTCTTTTAATTTAACTTTAATAACATTTGAAACCCCTTGTTTCTGCATTGTTATGCCATACAAGACATCACATTCTGTCATTGTTCCTGGTCGATGAGTAATAACAATAAACTGGGTCTGATTAGTAAATTTATGAATATATCTGGCAAATCTGTCAACATTACCCTGATCCAAGCTCGCTTCTACTTCATCAAAGATACAAAGTGGAACCGGTCTAGCCTTTAAGATCGCAAAAAGAACACAAATAGCAATCAGAGACTTTTCTCCTCCAGAGAATAGTCTGATATTCTGAACACTTTTTCCCGGTGGCTGTACATCAATATCAATTCCAGTATTTAAGATATCATCTGGATCTTCAAGTATCAGTCTTGCTCTACCTCCACCAAATAAAACCGTAAACACCTCATTTAAAGAACCGTTGATTCTATCAAACATATCCTTAAATTGAAAGGTCATAACTTCATCCATCTCATTGATCGCTGTTAACAGTTGATTTTTAGCTTCTGTTAAATCATTTAACTGACTGTTCATAAAAGTATATCTTTTATTTACTTCTTCATAATCTTTAGGTGCATCCAGATTGATATTACCAAGTTCAGAAATTTCTCTTCTCAATACCAAAACTTCTTCTTTAGCACTTTCAATATCCACATCATATTTCTGAGCTGAAGCATATTCATAAGTCATTTGATAATCTCTAGCTAATCTTTCAAAATGATTATCTCTGGTAACTAACAATTTTGCTTTTTCAATATTTAAGTCATTGGCATGTCTAGAAACATCGAGTAATTCATTTCTAACCTGCCTTAATTGTGAATACTTTCTTTGCAGCTCACTATTAGCAGAAAGTCTTCTTTCACGTTTATTTTGAATTGTATTGGTTATTTCGTCCTTTTTAACATAGGCACTATTTAAAGATGTAACCAATTCATCCTGATATGTAGTCTCATCAATATCAGAATCAGGTTTGATTCTGTCATATTCTTCTTTCAACTTTTCGTATTTTTCTTTTTTAATTTCTACGACACCTTTTAAAGAAGCCAGAGATACCTTTTGAGAAATGATCTTCTGTTGTGCTTCTTCTTTCAATTTGTTAAATTTATTTAAGTCGGAATTATATTTTTCAATTTCCAACTTGCTTTCAGCTTCTTTTGTGATGATTTCAGCCAATTGATTCTGATAAGTCAGTGGTGATTCTACTTTTTTATTATAGCCACCTCTCATTGTTCCCCCACGATAAACAACATCGCCATCAATGGTGATGATTTTATATTGATAATTCAATCTTTTAGCTAGTGATGTGGCTGTTTTTAAATCTTCTGTTACTAAAACATTTCCCAGTAATGATAAAATGACAACATCATAAATCTCATCACAATTTACAAAATCACTTGCCAATCCAACAAATCCTGCAGTATTTTCAGCAACAAATAAATGTTCTCTATTAACATAGCGTGGTTTTAAAACATTCAGCGGTAAAAAAGTTGCAGAACCAGCCTTGTTTTTCTTTAGGAAATCAATCGCATTTCTAGCCGATTTTTCATCTTTGGTAATAATATGATACAGAGATGAAGCTAAAGCAACTGAAACCATCTGCTGATATCCTTCATCAGCAACAAATAAATTGCTGATTACATCATGAATTCCTTCTAAAACATTTTTATTATTGATAATCAGCTTAACACCAGTTTCCTTTTCAAAAGGTGTTTTTATTAAACTTTCTAAAACGCTTTTTCTATTGTTCAAATAGTTAAAGGTATTATTGGTTTGATTTAATTTATTTCTTGTTTCAGAAAGCTGATTATCTAGATCAACAACTTCTTTTTCCAATAATTCTATTGCAGCTTCTATTGTCGTGGTTCTTTGAATTCTATCTTTCAATTCAACAGTTGCATCATTTAAAGCTTTTAATGTTTCTTCAACTTTGGCTTTAGTTGTTCCGGTCTCACGAATATATCTTCTTTTTTCGTCAACCTCAAATTTACGTTTTTCCAATAATTGAATTTCATTTAAACTGTTTAATAAATCAGTCTGTAATTTATGAACATCTAAATCAATAGTATTGATTTCATCTTTTAAATCATTACTAGCATTTTCTAAAATCTGTATTGTAGCTCTAGTACTTGTTTCCTGATAGTTTAAATCAAATAATTGCTGTTCAATTGTTTCTAAATCGTTAATCTGATTTTCAATTTCATGAACAATTACCGCAACCTCAATTTTTGTTAATTGTTCTTTTTTTACAGTAAATTCTTCCGCTTTTATTGCCTGACGTTTTAAAGGAGAAACCTGTTTTTCCAACTCTTGCAGAATATCATTTAATCGGTCGATATTATCCTGAGTTTTAGATAATTTTTTTAATGATTCAATTTTTCTTTTCTTATATTTGGCAACTCCTGCTGCTTCTTCAAACAGTGCTCTTCTTTCAATCGGTTTGGCTTCAGCAAAAGCTTGTACAGTTCCCTGAGAAATAATACTTAATGAATCTTTTCCTAAACCGGTATCTAATACCAGATCAACAATATCTCTTAATCTACAAGTAGTATTATTAATTAAGTATTCACTTTCATTAGTATTTTTATATAATCTTCTGGTAATTTCAATTTCGGCAAAATCACTGTTAAGCTGTCTTTTGCTGTTATTGAAAACCAATGATACTTCTGCCATTGAAACTGCTCTTTTTCCTTCAGCACCAGCAAAAACGACATCACTCATACTTGAGCCACGCATGCTTTTCGCTGATTGTTCACCTAGTACCCATTTAATAGCATCAATAATATTACTTTTCCCACAGCCATTTGGACCGACGATACCAGTATATTCACTATCAAATTCAATAACCGTTCTATTTCCAAAAGATTTAAACCCTTGTAAAATAATTTGCTTTAAAAACATAACAACCTCATTTCACTTATTCATTATACTAAATTTTGACTGACAAATAAACCTATATAATTTTTTAAAATTAACACCTATATAAATTTTTTAAATTGATATTTCATTTAATATGTCTTTATAAACGTCAAGATAGAAACTGCTGTAATCTTTAGAACCATCACCATATCCCATACTTTTTGTTATTACATCAAATTGAGCAATTAAATTCATTCTCTCAATTTTGATTTCATCAGTTGGAAGCTGATAAAATACCATTTTACCTCTATTTTTGGTTCTAAATCTTTTATTTAATAACCACCATAAATCAAATTCACTGTAATCATAGCTGAAGCCAACAATATAAACATCGGCAAATATAAAATAATCTATCCAGGAATTAAATTTAATCTTGTTGTCAACATAATTATTTTGAGACTCATTGATATATTGTGTTATTTTTCCAACTAGTCCTCCATAGGCATCATGAGACAAGATTATAGAATTACTGTTTCTTAACTCCCCATGAACATGCCAGATATTTATAGTTCTTTTATCCTGGAAACAATTTTTAATAGCATTATGAGTTTTAATCAAGTATTTCTGATCCAATCTATTAGCGGAAGTTCTGGCATACTTTTTAGTCTTATTGACAATTTTGTCAAAGTTGTTATCAATATCACACTCAATATCATAGGTATAGTTAGTTGTCAGAATTGTATCAAAACCACCTGAATCGATTAATTTCATAAGTTTACTGTTATTCAGATATTCGTAATTTTTAAAAGCCCTGCTAAGTCTTTTTTTATGTGATTCTTTATTCATGTCTGCAGGTAGTACTTTTATGGTATTGGGAACATGTTTTGATAAACCTTTTACAATTGGATTGTCAACATAATTAAAAATAACTTCGCTCCAATCAAAATTCGGATTATAGTAACAGCCATTTCCTATAAACAAAATTTTTGGTCTTTCTTCTTTTGAAGTATCAATTTCTATTGGAATATGCTTTTCTTTCATTTTTATCACCTTATTTTATTATACATTATGAATAATATTTTAATTAAATGATTATATTTATTATGCTATAATATTTTTCAGACGGAGGAAAACTTATGTTTAAAGAAAGATTTGAAAACTTCTTCGAAAAACAACATGAAATTAATTACAGACCTGAGACAATGTATCAGATGTTGAAAAATTTTGCCATTAGAAATGAAAACAGTATAGCTTATGAATTTCAGGGAAAAAAGACTAAATATTTAGAATTTTTAGATAGAATTGAAGTTGTTGCTAAAGGATTAACGGCCATTGGAATCAGAGAAAATGATGTTGTAACAATTTGCATGCCAAACTGTCCACAGGCAGTAGATACATTTTATGCGATCAACAGAATTGGAGCTGTTGCTAATATGATTCACCCTTTAAGTGCCCAGTCAGAAATTACATTTTATCTTAATCTTTCAAAATCTAGAGTTATTTTAACCTTGGATCAGTTTTATGAAAAAGTTGTAGAAGCAAGAAGAGACTGCAGCCATCAGGTAATCATCCTAATGGCTCATATTTCTGATGAATTACCATTTTATTTGAAACCTCTTTATAAAATAAAAGCGGAAAGCAAATATTCGCATCTACCAAATCGTTCCTATTCTCTAGATTGGAATAAATTTATATCAATGGGAGAAAATTATCCTCTTCCACTACCAAAAAACGTATTTAAGATTGATAAATGCTCAGTAATTTTATATTCTGGCGGCACTACTGGATCCACTAAAGGCATCATGCTGACAGATTTAAATTTTAATGCTTTATCAATGCAGGCTGTCAAAGCAATGGATGTAAAGGTAGCGCCAGGAGATTCAATTTTAGCTGCCATGCCTTTATTTCATGGATTTGGTTTAGGTATCGGAATACATACCTGTCTGACCAATGGGGCTTATTGCAGTTTGATTCCTTCATTTACTGTAAAAACATATGGTAAGACATTATTAGACAAAAAGCCTAATTTTATTGCTGGTGTACCTACTCTTTTTGAAGCAATGCTTAGAACTCCAGGAATGGATAAAGCTGATTTGTCATTTTTAAAAGGGATGTATTCTGGAGGAGATAGTTTATCAATTGAATTAAAGGCAAAAGTTGATAAATTCTTAAAAGAACATAAAGCAACCATACAAATTTGTGAAGGTTATGGCACAACAGAATGTGTAACTGCTTCTTGTTTAACTCCCAAAAACAGATACAAAGAAGGTTCTATTGGCTTACCGTTTTCTGATACCACCTTTGTAATTTGTCCAATTGGTGAAATAAATCATCTACCACCGAATCAGGAAGGAGAAATATGTTTATCTGGACCAACAGTCATGCTGGGATATCTCAATGATGAAGAAGAAACAGCCAAAGTTTTAAAAATTCATGAAGATGGTAAACTTTATTTACATACTGGTGACTTGGGTTTTATCGATGAAGAAGGATTTATATATTTTAAGCAAAGAATTAAGAGAATGATTATTACTTCTGGATATAATGTTTATCCTTCTCAAATTGAAAATATTATCGATGGACATCCAAAAGTTCAATATAGTTGCGTTATAGGAGTTAAAGATCCATATAAAATTCAAAGAGTTAAAGCTTTCTGTGTTTTAAAACCTGGCATCATTCCTGATGATTCTATCAAAAATGAAATTAAAGAATATTGTGCTAAACATATTGCAAAATATGCCTGTCCTAGAGAGTTTGAATTTAGAGATGAACTTCCAAAAACATTAGTTGGAAAAGTTGCCTATCGTATTTTGGAACAGGAAGAAGAAGAAAAGAATGCCGAATATGTAGCAATGAGATCAGAATTAAAAACTGAAACAAAAAAATCTGCTAAAAAGACAAAAAAGAAAGGTATGTAAAAATATCTTCTTTTTTACATTTTCTCTTATCGTTTTATAAATATATTTTTTTATTATCAATGTTTATTTTTTTTAAACCAGATCCTAAATCTTTCTATTCTTTAAATAAGGTTATTATAACGGCTTTAAATGTTTTAATATAATAAGAGTATCCATACTGGATTAAACGCTTCTAAAGACCTTAAAATCATTATTACACTTTTAAAATGAGATGGATTTTATATTATTAATACTTGAAAAAAAGAAGTGACAAATCTTATCAATTTAAGAACACTTCTCTTTTTTATAGAGATAATTAAAATAATTAAAATCTTTATAATCTGATTATCTATTAATCATTTTTTAATATTTCTTCACAATCATAACATTGTTGATCGGGAATAACCTGAATTTCTATCTTGACACCTTTATTTATCAGATCAAGCATTATTGCTTTTTCTTCATCATCAACTGAAATGTTTTGATGAAATCTTCTTCTCTTTCCACTCATACCCATACCACCAATATTAAATTTATCAATATCAATGTCAGCATCAATCAATGTTTTTATTGTCATAGGTGATTTAACGATAATCATTGTCGGTTTATCCAGTCCTGATTTTAAAGAATCTATAGAATCATTAACCGATTTTATTTCAACTGAAATATCTTCTGGAATCAGTAATTGAAACATCTTTTGCATAAAAGGATCTTTACTTGAAAAATCATCAATACAAATAATATGTCTTATATTTCTATAAACATTCAACCATGAATTAACAATTTGACCATGTATTAAACGATCATCAACTCTAACAAATACGATATTATCTTGCATTTTTTTCCTCCCCAATTTTATTAAATTATTCTATTTTTCAGATTGCTTCAATACTATTTTTTATTTTTGTAATCTTTCAAGATAAAGCTTATAATTTTCCTGAAATTTTTCAGGTCCATCCTTCATAATCGAGCTATTTCCAACAACAAAACTATCAGCACCGGCTTTCAACATCAACTTCGCATTTTCAAGCGTTGTATTACCATCAACAATAATTTCTATTTTATGGGCTGCTTTATCAGCAAGTGCCTTAATTTTTTCCAGTTTAGATAAATGATTAGCAACCATTTTCTGACCACCAAAACCTGGATTGACTGCCATAACTAAAATGAAATCTAATACATCCAGACAGTTTTCAATATAATCAATACTTGTTGCTGGAGAAATAGCTAATCCTGCTTTGATATTTCTACTTTTTAAAGATAAAAGTAAGCTATGTGGCTGTCTGGTTGCTTCAGGATGAAAGGCACACATATCATTTTCTTTTAATTCGAAATATGGAATTATTACTTCCGGTCTTTCAACCATGAAATGGACATTCATCGGCATATCAGTTATTGATCTGATCATATTAAAATCAATTGTTCCTAAAGTAATATTTGGAACAAAATGACCATCCATGACATCAAAATGAATACCATCGACACCTGTTTTATCAAATACATTAACATAATCTTTCAAATCCCATGGTTTAGAACACATGACTGAAGGATAAATAGCAATATGTCTATTCATTTTTTCACCTTTCCTTTACTAATGATTTTATGCTGCTTTAGAATTAATTAAATATGCATTTAAAACGATTCGGTATTAATATTCAAATATTATTTAACATCCTTAAATTTAATAATATAAAATAAAGATTCTTTTTGCAAATTATAATATTTATTCACATAATTTTTTTACATTATAAAAGAAGTCAAATATTTCGACTTCTTATAATAAAGGTTCAAATATTTTAAACAAATAAGCAACGATTTTTGTTGATAATTTTTGTTCCGCTACTTCTTTATATGTAATAAGTTTGCTTTTAGAAAAACAGTCAAGCATATCATTTTTTACATCAAGTACTACTTCCATACCATAAATATAAACAGCATTTTCAAAATGATGATATAAACTTCGATAATCTAAATTAATTGTTCCAACTATCGCTTTTTTATCATCAGAAACCATCATCTTGCCATGGACAAATCCTTCAGTATATTCATAAATTTTTACTCCATAATCAATCATAGTTTTATAGTAGGATTTAGCTATCTTATTAATATAAACCTTATCAGGTATTCCAGGAAGTAATATTCTAACATCTATGCCCTTTTGAGCAGCAAACTTAATCGCATTTAGAAACTCACCATCTAAAATAAAGTATGGATTCATAATATAAACATATTCTTTCGCCTGATTTAAAATATCTAAATAAACACCTTTTCCTACTAAATAGTTATCCATTGGAATATCACCATAAGGAATTATATAACCCTCATAATCAAATGTTAAGCCATCGGAACAATTGATATAATCGATTTCCTGATCAGTGATTTCTTGAACAGACAACTGAAGAAACATGGCAGTAAAAGATTTAACTGCTTGTCCTTTAATCATGATTGCTGTATCTTTCCAATAACCAAAAACTTCTTTTTGATTAATATATTCATCTGCAATATTAACTCCACCGGTAAAAGCAACTTTGCCATCGATCACAGTCATTTTTCTATGATCTCTGAAATTAAAATAAGTTGAAATAAAAGGATACAATGGAGCAAATTTAACACATTTGATGCCTGCATTATTTAATCTTTTATGATAATTAGCTGGCAATTTAGTAAAATCACACGTTCCATCATAAATCACTCTGACATCAACACCAGCCTCAACTTTTTCAAGTAATATTTCTAATATCTGATTCCACATTTTTCCTCTATCAATAATGAAATATTCTAAAAATATAAACTTCTCTGCTTTCTTAAGTTCTTCTAAATAAGTTGAAAACATTTCTTCTCCAGAGGGAAAATATTTAACTTCACAATTAGTAAAAACACCATTATTACAACTATTCTTTAAAAAATTATGTAAATGATATAATTCAATATCTTCATTTTTAATTTTTTCAATTAATTTTTCATCGTTTTTAATAAATTGTGAAAACTTCTTGTTTCTATCTATAAAGTGTTTTTTATAACGATTATTAAATACATCAAATTTGACAAATAAATAAGCCAAACTTCCCAATATAGGCACAAGTAATATAATAACAGCCCAGGTTATCTTATATGATTCGTAGTCTTCGTCAACATTCAGCATATACAGCAAAACTATAAAATCTAAAACTATTACGGCACTGATAATAGGAATAATATAGTCAAGAAGTTTTAGATAAACAACAAATATGAATATCAGTTCTAAAAGTAATATTAAAAAGACAAAACCCGTAGAACCAAACAAAAAAGATAGTTTTGACATCCTGTTCTTTTCTGATAAAAATAATTTTTGATAATCTTTTTTGTTTTTCATTTTAATTGAACAGCTTTCCAATATCTGAAATCGTAATCAGAATAAACAAACCTAAAACTAATATCATAGAAATTGTTAATACAATAGACTCAAGTTTTTCATCTCTTCTGCCGGTAATTACTTCCAGAACAGTCATTAAGATTCTACCTCCATCAAAAATTGGAATTGGAATCAGATTCATCACACATAAAGAAATAGAAATTGATCCCGCCAGTGAAAAATAAGACATTAAACTATATGATAATGCTTCTTCTGTTATTGAATACATTCCCACAATTCCTGAGACATTTTCCAAGCCAATATTGCCTGTAAACATTGCAATAACGGATTTTACAGTTAGAGAAACACTTTCAAATGTATGTTTTATACCTTCTAAAATTGCTTCTGAAGTTGTCAGCTTCTGAAAAGTCGTTTCTCCGGCAAACACAACACCAATTATAAAAGATTTACTTTTTTCATCATAAACAGGATTGACAGTTATATCTAAGACTTCAGTTCCCCTTAATACAGTTATAGTATAGGCACCTTTGTGTAATGAGTTATTCACTGCCACATCATAAGTTGTTTCTACTTCTACTTTTGTTCCATCAGAATATGTAAGAGCTATTATTTCATCATCGACCATTACTCCAGCTTCCTCTGCCGGTGAATTTTTAACTACTTTTTCAATAACAGGTTTTGGATAAATGTTTTTTACACCAACAGCATTAAAGATGGAAATAAATATTATCATGGCTAATAGAAAGTTAAAAATCGGTCCCGCTAAAAGAACAATTATCCTTTTAACTGCCGGTGCTCCATAAAATGTTCTTTCTATTTCAATATCAGGTTTTTCAACTTCAACATTAAGATCATTAGCACTTTCAATTTCACAATCAGCAACAGATTGAGCCTCTTCAACCATAGCTGTAAATCCACCAAAAGGAATTGCTCTTAAGGTATATAAGGTTTCTTTCCCCTGATAAGCAAGTAATTTCGGCCCAAAACCAACAGCAAATTCACTAACATAAATGTTAAAAACCTTGGCTGCCAACATATGGCCAAGTTCATGAAAAGCAATTAATACACCTATCATTAAAATAAACAAAACAAATGTCATTTACTTAAAATTTCCTTTACTTTTTCAACTGCCCAATCATTTGATTCAATAATTTGTTCCAATGTTGGGTTTTCTATATATGCAACTTCTTTAGCTGATCTTACAACTTCAAAATTAATTCTTTCAATATCTAAAAATGAGATTTTATCTTCTAAAAACAAATCAACTGCTGTTTCATTAGCTCCATTTAAAATTGCCGGCATATTTCCTCCCAAGTGTCCCACAATATAGGCCAAATCCAATAGTGGGAATCTTTCATAGTCCATATTTTTAAATGTTAAGGTTTCCAGTTCAGTTAAAGATAATGCTTCTGAGTTGTTATTGATTCTTCTTGGATATGTTAAGGCATATTGAATCGGAAGTCGCATATCGGTAACTCCCAATTGAGCGATTACTGACTTATCTGTAAATTCAGTCATGGAATGCACAATACTTTCTGGATGTAAAATAACATCGATCTGATGATAAGGAATGTTAAATAAAACATGCGCTTCAATAACCTCAAAGCCCTTATTCATCATTGTTGCTGAATCTACAGTTATTTTAGCTCCCATATTCCATCTAGGATGTTTTAAAGCATCTTCTTTAGTAACATCTTCTAACTGTTTTCGATTTAAATCTCTAAAAGCGCCTCCAGATGCGGTAATAATCAACTTATTGATATCTTTTTTATAATTTCCTCTAATGGTCTGGAAAATAGCTGAATGTTCAGAATCAACTGGAATTAAGTTAACCTTATTTAGTTTAGCTTTTTCCATCACAATTTTACCGGCAGCTACAAGTGATTCTTTATTAGAAATTGCAATATCACATTTATGTTCTATAGCATTCAAAGTAGGAAGTAAGCCGACAAAACCCTGAAGACAGTTGCATACCATATCAATATTTTCTAAAGAAGTCAAAGAAATTAAGCCTTCATCACCATAGAAAAACTTAGTATCAGGATATTTATCCCTGATTCTTAAATAATCTTCATAATATTGAACACAACCATATTCTAATGGATATTTATCCAAATATTCTTCTAAAAAATATACTCTGGTTCCTACAGCTAAAGCTACTACTTCAAAAATATCCTGATGTTGAGTTAAAACATCAACTGTTTGCGAACCAACTGAGCCTGAAGCTCCTAATACTACAATACGTTTTCTCATAATAAAATACTCATTAGGCAATACATCACCAGACAGTTGAAGGTAAATGAATCAACTCTGTCCAGCATTCCACCATGTCCGGGAAAAAGATGTCCAAAATCTTTAATATTAAAGTGTCTTTTTATTGCACTGAAAGCCAGATCACCTGTTTGTCCTACAATCGGCATACTCAGTGAACCAATAATTAAAAATATCAGTGGAACCTCTTGGATAAAAAAATATCCGAACAAAAATGAAGTAATTGCACCAAATACATATCCGCCTAATGTTCCTTCAATTGTTTTATTTGGTGAAATTCTAGGATTTAATTTATGTTTACCAAATGCTTTTCCTATAAATAAAGCAAATGTATCAGTTATATATGTTGCAAAACCAGCATAGAATATCAGAAGTTTATTAATTGAATACATCATATTAATAGAAGCAATCGTTAAAATAACAATATTTAATATCAAAAAAATCAATCCAATATATTCAAAACTGACTTCCTTGTATGAGACTAAAATAAAAAACAGAAATAATATAACTAAACAAACAAGCTGAATAAAATAATTCATATTGAAAGCTATGACAAAACCGGAAATAAAAATAATATAAATAGAGTATATTGTCCATTTTGGCCATTTATCTGCAAACAGTCTTAAAATCTCATAACATCCACCTAAAGTAAAAATGCCGGCTATGATTTTAAAATAGATACCACCAGCCAGTAATGATGGAACTATTATCAATAGTATTCCTATTGCTGTAATCCACCTTTGTTTCATAGTAAGCCTCCAAATCTTCTTTGTCTATTGGTATACTCTGCAATTGCTTCAGCAAACCTTTCACCATTAAAATCTGGCCAATAGCAATCTACAAAAATAAATTCTGCATAAGATAACTGCCATAACAGGAAATTAGAAATACGATAATCAAGACTTGTTCTAATCATTAAATCAACTTCAGGATAATCTTTAGTTGAAATATGATTGTTAATATCCTGCTCAGTAATACTGTTAACATTTCCATTTTTAATAATGCTGTTTACGGCATTAACAATATCACTTCTTCCACCATAATTTAATGCGAAAACCAAAATCATTCCCTTATTTTTTTTAGTTTTATTTATTGCCGTATTGAGAACTTTTACTGTTTTCACAGGCAAAGCCGATAAATCACCAATTGTTTCGATTTTGATATTTCTTTCCATTAGTTCTTTTAAAAATTTATCAATGAAAACTTCTGGTAAAGACATCAGATAATCAATTTCTTCCTTTGGTCTTTTCCAGTTTTCAGTAGAAAAAGCATACAAAGTTAAAACCTTTATACCCAACTCATCAGCTTTTATGGCGATATTTCTAACATTATCTGTTCCTGTCAGATGGCCATAAGCTCTGGGCTTATTCTGTTTTTTAGCCCAGCGACCATTTCCGTCCATGATAATGGCTACATGTTGCGGAATATTCATAATTAAACCGTCATGATTTCCTTATTTTTAGTAGCGGCAATTTCATCAATCTGTTTAATTGCATCATCTGTAGCTTTTTGAATATCTTCTATTAAGCTCTTTGAATAATCCTCAGGAAGAGTTTTATCTTTTTTAACCATATCATTTCCTTCTCTTCTAATGTTTCTGATAGCAACTTTTGCATCTTCAGCCATTCTAAGGACCTGATTGGTATATTCTCTTCTCTTTTCTTCAGTTAAAGCTGGAACATTAATTCTAATCTGAGTTCCTTCATTTTGAGGAGTCAAACCTAAATTAGCGCCAAATATAGCTTTCTCAATATCCTTTACGATACGCATTTCATAAGGCTTAATCAATAATTGTTTACCTTCAATAACTGAAATTGAAGCTACCTGATTTATTGGAGTTTCCATTCCATAATAATCAATCATAACATGAGACACTAAGCCTGGATTAGCACCTGAAGTTCTAATCTGAGTTAAGCTATCTTCAAACACATCAATAGAACTACTCATTTTTTCTTTTACATGATCTACCTGTGGCATAAACAACAACCTCCTAATAATTTATCTTCTTACAACTGTACCAATTTTTTGACCTGAAACAACCTTAGAAATATTTTCTATCTCATTCATATTGAATATGATTGTTTCAATATTATTTTCCTTACACATGCTTGCAGCAGTCAGATCCATAACATTCAATTCTTTTTCAATCATTTCATCATATGTTAACTCATCATATCTGGTAGCTGTAGGATCTTTTCTAGGATCTGCACTATAAACCCCATCAACTCCATTTTTAGCCATTAATATTGCCTGACAATTAATTTCAGCAGCTCTTAATGCGCTTGCTGTATCAGTAGAAAAGTAAGGATTACCTGTACCTCCACCATAAACAACAATTCCACCGTTTTCTAATACTTTGATAGCTTTACGATAATCAATGATCTCACATACTCTGGTACATTCAACTGCACTTTGCATATGAGCATGTAGACCATTATTTTCGCAAGCACCACAAACAGCCAAAGCATTAATCATCGTTCCTAACATACCCATTTTATCCGCTTCTACTCTAGGTAAGCCAATATCAGAGGCAAATTTACCGCGCATGATGTTTCCCCCACCAACAACAATTGCTACCTGAACACCCATTTCTGTAATTTTTTTCAATTCTAAAGCCAATCTTTTAAGCATATCGCAACTGAACGTTGCTTCCTTACTACTTAATGCTTCTCCTGATAATTTTAATAAAACTCTTTTATACATATAAGACTCCTTAAATCAATTTATCAAAAACCTTAAATATTGTCTACTCTAATTCAATTCTAGCTAAAACATCTCTTGGTCTTGATCCTTTAGGGCCTGAAATAATACCTTCCTGCTCTAAACAATCTATAAATTTCGCTGCTCTAGGAAAACCTAACGAATAACGCCTCTGAAGTCCACTAGCTGAAACTGTCTTTTGAGTCACAACCCACGATTTGATATTACCATATAATGGATCGTTGTTACATGAAATTACATTAGATTGTAAATCTTCACTGTCATCATCATCAATCATAAAAATATCTTCATATTGTGGAATATAGCCACTATCCGATAGATAGGATACAACTCTGGCAATCTCCTGATTTGAAGCATAAACGCCCTGAATTCTTTCTAAAGACGTTGAACCTGATTGCATAAATAACATATCACCATTATTTAATAATGATTCAGCACCAACACAGTCTAAAATTACTCTTGAATCAATTGATGAAGCGACTTTAAAGGCAATTCGAGAAGGAATGTTGGCTTTAATAACACCGGTAATTACATCAGCTGATGGTCTTTGAGTAGCTAGAATCAAATAAATACCTGCTGCTCTAGCTTTAGCTGACAATCTTTGAATATGAATTTCAATCTCCTTACGATGAGTTGCCATTAAATCGGATAACTCATCAATAATACAAATAATATTACACATCTTATGAGTAGTTTTTTCACTAGCATTATAGTCCTTTATACTATTAACATGCATTTTCGAAAACATCTCATATCTTTCATCCATCAGGATACATAGTTTCTTTAAGACTTCGCTTGCATCAGCATTATCCGTAATTATTGGACAAGCCAGATGAGGAATTTCCTTGTATTTTGTAAATTCTACCTTCTTGGGATCTACCAAAACTAACTTTACATCACTTGGTCTGGCATTCATTAAGATAGTTAAAATAATACTGTTAATACACACAGACTTACCCATACCAGTGGCTCCAGCTATCAGCAAGTGAGGAAGTTTATCTATTGAAGCATAAACGTTATTGCCGGTAATATCTTTTCCTAAAGCAATTGTAAGAGGATTCTTTTTGTGTTCAGCTTTAATATTTTTTAATAATTCTGATAATCTTACTGCTGTTCTTTCCACATTCGGAATTTCAAAACCAACTGCTGATTTGCCTGGAATAGGAGCAACTATTCTTAAATCTGTCACTGCTAAAGACATCTTGATATTCTCTTCGATCGAAGCATATCTTCGAATATTAAAATTTCCAATAGGAGACACTTCAAATTGAGTTACTGAAGGACCGATATTTACTCCTTCCAGTTTACTTTCATAACCGAAACTTTCCAGCACCTCAGATAATTCTTCCCATTTCACTTTAGCATTTTCATTGTTGATAGAACTTTTCTTGCTGATTGAATAAGTATCTAATTTATCAATTCCAGGAAGTTTATAATTTTTCTCATTATAGACAATCTTTTGAGTTGGACTTGATAAATCCAATGATAGAACTTCTATCTGTCTGCCTTTACCATCAAGTGTATCAGGTTTAGAGACGATTTCTTTAGCTACAGATACAATCTGCTGTCTATCCGGTTCTTTATTTTTAGAATCGTTATCGATGAACAATTTCTTTTCTTTTTCAAGTTGTTTCTTTTTTTCTTTCTCTTTAAGCAGTTCTTCTTTTCTTTTTGCTTTTTCTTCTCTTCTCTGTTTTTTGTAAGTAGCTACATCATCTTTAATTTGATCAAAATCCTTATCCGCAAAATCAAAATGTATCACTACTGATAAAATAATTAAAGCTGTTTCAACAATATAGATACCCATATATCCTAATACTGATGAAAACAAACTATATAAAAAGGTTCCAGTTAAACCACCATCATTAGTAACTGTTCCAGTAAATATTGCTTTAGAATTAGCAAAAAAGTTATTTATTAAATCAAATCCAACTGACTTATCTTTCGGAATTGACAGAAAAATTAATACAGAGAGAAAAACAGCTACTCCAGAAACAAGATATTTATAACCAAAAGTAAATTTAAAAACAGTACACAATCCAGCAACTATCATTACCACAAAAGAAACAAACCAGCATTTACCAAACAGGTAGCGTGAAACCTTAAATAAGAATTCACCTAAAAAAGCTGTCTGCTGATATAACAGACCAATAAAACCAAGAGAAACAAGTATTACTCCGTATGTTATACGTAAAACTTTCAGTTCTTCTTTAGTATATCTTCTTGTACTTTTATTTCTTTTTGTTTTTCTTTTCTTTGTCATCAAATCACCTAAACATTTATTTCAATTATCGCTGGTATAATCATTGGACGTTTACCAGTTTCTCTTAATACATATCTTTCTATTCTATTTCTTAATTCAACTTTAGCTTCTAAATTTTCGTATGTTCCATTATCTACTTTTTCACTGATAACATCAACCACTATTTTTCCTATGTTCTTAATCAGGTATTCGCTATCTTTGACATAGATGACACCTCTTGATTGAACATCTGGTCCACCAATTATTTCTTTAGTATTATAATTGATCGCTACTCCTACAATAATAACACCATCTGTAGAAAGAGTTGTTCGATCTCTTAATACCTGAGAAGTAATATCTCTATTATCTTGGGTTCCAATCATTATTTCGCCTATTTTTTCAACATAGTTTGATGTTGATATCAATCTTTCATCAGCAAAAGTAGCAATTTGACCATTATCTAAAATTATAATCTTGTCAGGAGTAAATCCTATTGATAAGGCTAAATTGGCAGCAGCAACAAAATTACGATAGTCGCCCATTACAGGCAAAACATATTTGGGTTTCAGTAAAGATAAAATCATTTTTATATCTTCACTTGCCGGATGCAGTGCCAGAACCTGTTTTGGGTCTAATTTAAAGATATTTACATTATCTTTATAAAGTTCATTTTCCATCAAATTAGCTTCTTTTTCAGTTCCGGGTACCATTGGAGAAGCAATGACTACAGTATCAGTAGTTCTAAGTTCTATTGTTCTTTCTTCATTGATGGCAATTTTGTTCATCACATTGAAAACATTTGCTCCATCACCAGAAACCACGATTATACAATCATCAATCTCATTAGAAAACTGTTTTTCGGTTATCATCATCTTCTCTGGCATCTTATAATAATCGTTTGCAGCAAACAAGTTGATTAATGCTCTCATCTGTTCATCAAAAAAGAATATTTTCTTTTTATACTCTGCTGCCACTGCAATAATTTCTCTCATTCTAAAGAAATTCTGTTCATAAAGAGTAAAAAACACTCTTCCAGAAGCATCTTCGATGATAGGACGAATTATATTGGAAATTTTATGTCTTGGTGAAGTAAATCCTTCCTTATCAGCATATGAAGATTCTATCAGACAACATAAAACACCTTCTTTTCCGATATCAGTAATAGCAGCGATATCACATTCATAAGCATTATCCCGCATATCAAAATCAACAACAAACTGTTCAGCAATAACAATATGTCCCTGATCAGTTTTTAATGAAATACCAATGGCATCTGGAGTAGAGTGAGTTAAACCAAAACTGGTTAACTCAATACCATCAATCATTGTTTTTCCATATCTTGGTAATATTTTTACTCTTAAATGAGATTTTCTCATCTTTTTAAGCTCTTCTTTAATAAATATGGTACAAAGATTAGGAGCATAAATATCAGCTTCTAATTCTTTGAGCAGGTATGGTAAACCATCCATCATGTCATCATGAAAATGAGTAATAATAATACCACTTAATCTATCTTTATTTTCTATTACATAACTAAAATCATTAACAATGTACTCTACCCCAAACTGATTGTCCTCGGGTCTTTTAATTCCACAGTTAACAACAAACAGTTTTTTGCCTATTTCGATACAATACATGTTTTTCCCGTATTCATCCAGTCCGCCAAGGGCAAAAATTCTTATATTATTCATGATTCTCCTTTCCTAAATGGACTTGAACACCATTCAGCGAGTTTTTCATACCTTGAGTAATTTCCACATAAATTATATCACCTATTTCAGCATTATCATAACTAAAATTGACCAACTTCTGTTGTGGAGTATAACCTGACATAAACGCTGGATTCTTTTTTGAAACTCCATCGACCAGTACTTCAACAATTTGGCCCACCCATTTCTGGTTATTCAACTTTGAATAATATCCCAATCTTTTATTTAATCTTTGCAGGCGCTCTTTTTTTTCTGTAATTGAAACTGTATCTTTCATCCTTGCAGCTGGAGTTTCTGCTCTAGCTGAAAATACAAATGAATAAGCATTATCATATTGACAATGTTCAACCATCTTCATTGTATCTAAAAACTGTTCTTCTGTTTCATTTGGAAAACCGACAATTATATCGGTAGAAATAGATACATTTTTAATTTTGGACTTAATCTTGTCATGGAGTTCTTTGTATTGTTTTGAAGTATATCTTCTGCCCATTAACTTTAAGATTTCATCATTGCCAGATTGTAAAGGCAAATGAATAAAGGGCATCAGATTTTCTCTTTCGGCAATAATATCAATCATTTTATCATCAAATTCCCAAGGATGAGAAGTTGTAAATCTGACTCTTTTAATGCCTGTATCACTTACTTTTTCCAGTAAGTCTCCAAATGTATAGCCTTGATCTAAATCCTTGCCATAAGCGTTTACATTTTGTCCCAGCAAAGTAATTTCCTTATATCCCTTACTTTTTAATTCATTTACTTCTTTTAAGATATCTTCCAGTTTTCTTGACCTTTGTTGACCGCGGGTATATGGAACAATGCAGTAAGTACAAAATTTATCACAACCATCCATAATATTGACAAAAGCTTTATGTTCAAATTGTCTTACAGAAGGTAAATCTTCATATATACATCCTAAAACAGATAAAACTTCAACATTTCTCTTTTTGGTGTTTATAACATTTTCCAGTAATTTTGGTAATGATGTAATATTGTGTGTGCCAAATATTAATTCCACTATCGGATACTTTTCAATAATCATTTTAACCATTTCTTCCTGTTGAGGAATACAACCACACAATCCGATAATCATATCAGGCTTCAAACGTTTATAAGCCTTTAAAGAGCCAATCACACCTAAAACTCTTTTTTCAGCATTTTCTCTAATAGCACAAGTATTTAATATTATGATATCAGCATCTGATAATTTTTCAGCAAAAGTATAACTCATATTTTCTAAGATACCACTGATAACTTCCCCATCTCTAACATTTGCCTGACAGCCATAAGTTAAAACATGGTATTTTAAATTAACACCTAACTGTTTTTGCGATTCAGTTAACAAAACCGAATCATAAATAATCGGTGCTTTATATGTTTTACGTCTAAAACGTGCCTCTTTGGCACTTGGTAATTTATATTCATTCATAATCTTATTCCACAAAAAACCAAGCAGGTTTTGCTTGGTTATTCTTGACTAATAGCTTGTACTGGGCAGTCAGCAACACATGCACCACAATCAATGCATGCATCTTCGTTGACCTCAGCTAATCCATTTTCGTCTAACTCTAATGCTCCAACTGGGCAACCGTCTAAACACGCGCCACAACCTATACATAAGTCTTTGTTAACAGTAACTGGCATATTCATCAAGTCTCCTTTTCCTTTTTGTATTATATCACATTTGTGTTTTTTTACAATATCTATGGCCTGATTTGTATTCTTTCAATATTGATTGCTTTTAAATCAGTCAAATCAATATCAACCACTACTGCTGATAAGATTGCCTCTTCAGTTGATATGGTGTACCTGGTTTTAATTTTATCAATCATTGAAGACAATACTTCATCTGTATCTCTTCCTAAAACTGAATTATAAGGACCAGTCATTCCAACATCACAAATAAAAGCACAGTTATCAAAAATAGCTTCATCAGCTGTTTGAATATGAGTATGAGTTCCAACTATCATTTGAACTTCCTGTTTAAAATATTGCATAAAGGCATATTTCTCACTGGTAGCTTCAGCATGAAGATCAACTATTTTGATATCGCAAGGATTATCTTTCAGCAATTGTTCAAATGCCTCAAAGGGAGTTTTAGTAACATTGCTCATAAATATTGTTCCACATACGTTGAAAATTCCAATTTTTCTATTATTGAAATTAATTATATGGGCCGATTTACCAAAATTTTCAGGTTCAAGATTAGCTGGTCTGATTAATTTTTCAGCTTCATCAATAAAACTGTAAATATTATCTTTGCTGAATGTATGATTACCCATAGTTATGCAGTCAGCTCCAAGATTGATAAAAAAATCGTATATCTTTTTAGTTATTCCCTTACCATGAGCAGAATTTTCACCATTGACAATCAATAAATCATAATTATATTTATCTTTCAAAAAGGGAAGATATTTGCTTAACGCTTTCCTTCCCTGTTTTCCAACAATATCACCGACAAATAAAATCCTGACCATTATTTTGCAGTCTCGCTTACTCTAGTTTCTCTTATTACATTAACTATAACCTGACCAGGATAAGTTAATTCATTTTCAATTCTATTTTTAATTTCTCTGGCAATTCTGTAGCAATTAGCATCATCAATTCTTTCTGGCTGCACCATAACTCTGATTTCTCTGCCAGCTTGAATAGCATATGATTTATCTACTCCTTCAAAACTATTGGCAATCTTTTCCAGTTCTTCAAGTCTGTTGACATAGTTTTCCAGAGATTCATATCTTGCTCCTGGTCTGGCAGCTGATAAAGTATCAGCAGCTGCTACCAGATTAGCAATAACAGTATCAGGTTCTACATCACCGTGATGAGATGCAATTGCATTAATAACTACTTCATTTTCACCGTACTTTTTACAGACTTTGACACCTAACTCAACATGGCTTCCTTCCTGTTCAAAATCAATTGCCTTGCCGATGTCATGTAATAAACCTGCACGTTTAGCCAATGATTGTTTCAAGCCTAACTCAGCTGCCATCATTCCAGCTAAATGAGCAACTTCAATAGAATGTTGTAATACATTTTGACCATAGGAATAACGATATCTTAAGCGTCCGATTAATCTGATCATTTCTCGATCAATTCTTCCCAAGCCTAACTGGAAAACAGCTTCTTCTCCAGCTTTTTGGATTACATCATTAATTTCGGCTGTTTTCTTTTGCACCACTTCTTCAATTCTGCCCGGTTGGATTCGACCATCTTTGATTAAATGCTCCATCGTTAAGCGGGCAACTTCTCTTCTGATTGGATCAAAACAGGAAATAGTAATTGTTTCTGGTGTATCATCAATGATTAAATCAACACCTGTAGCTTGTTCGATAGCTCGGATGTTTCTTCCTTCTCTTCCAATTATTCTTCCCTTCATCTCTTCTGAAGGTAAACCTACAACAGCAACAGTTCGATTAATTGTTTCTTCTTGTGAATATCTTTGAATCGCCTGGCCAATTATATTTTTAGCTTTATCACCAGCAATGGCTTTAGCTTCTTCTTCCTGTTCTTTAATATATAATGCCATTTCATTGGCAGTTTGATTTTTGACGACTTCGAATAGTTCCTCTTTGGCTTCAGCAGCTGTCAGATTGGCAACTTTTTCTAATACGCCTGTTTGTATGTCAATTTTATTTTGTAATTCTGCTTGCATCTTGTCTAAATCAGCAGTTCTTCTATTTAAATCGTTTAGTTTATCATCAACTTGTTTTTCTTTATTGTGTAATTTTTCCTCACGGAAATTAAGATTGTCATCTCTTCTTACTAATCTGTTCTCTAAATCTGTAACTTCCTGACGCTGTTTCTTTATTTCTTTTTCAGCATTAAGTTTTAATTCATAAGCCGCACTTCTACCATCTAATACTGCTTGTCTTTTAACAGCATCAGCTTCGATATTCGCTTCTTTTATAACTAATTCAGCTTTTTGTTGATTTTTGTTTAAACCGATTTTAGACATAACATTCATAACTATTATGCCTACTATTAAACCTGCACTAATTCCCAAGATGAAGGCTGTAGTTGTATTCATATATTAAACCCTCCATCTATTTTTTTAAATTAACACTATCATTCTACCACATTTTTGTCATATTTCCATACTTTCCAGCAAAATTGTATCTTGAAATTGTTAAATTCGAATGATTTTTCACTTTCAATTTTTAATTCAATAAAGATTATTTCTGGCTTTATTATCTGAAATCGACTAAACAAAAAGCTCGTTTTCTTTTTTAGTCACAAACTTTTTGTTTTTCTTACTCTGAAAAAGAAAACATATCTTTGCCGACACCACAAAGAGGACAGACAAAGTCTTCTGGTTGTTCATCAAACTTTGTGCCGAAAGTTATTCCACCATCTTCATAACCAATTGTCTCATCATATTCCCAACCACAAACATCACAAACACATTTCATTTTTTTATTTCCTTTCTAAATATATATAAACAAGATTTCATAATTATAGAATCTCTTTATACTTCTACTTTATTTTTTCAAAATCAGCTACACCATGTTTACATAAAGGACAGATAATATCATCAAAAAGAATGTCTGCCTGATGAATATATCCACATATCAGACACACAAATCCTTTTTTACCATCAATTTTTGGTTTTGGTTTAACATTTCCAGATAGTATGTATAAGACATTGTCTCTTTTTGAGAAATAACACGTGCTTCAGTTACAGTACCGACAAACATTCCAAATGTAGTTTATTTTTATCAACTTTTCAATATCAGGGTTAAAACTTTATTTTTAATATGATTCAATAAAAAAAGAGAAAAATTTAAAAAACTTCTCTCTATCACTATAAATTTATATCCAATAAAGAAATTGCTTAATCTTTACTTGAACGAATTATTTCATTCAGCTTCCTATTAATATCTTCATAGATTTCAGGATTGGCATTTAAAAATAATCTGACATTTTCTCTACCTTGGCCAATCTTCTCTCCCTGATATGAAAACCAGGAACCTGACTTGTCAATCAGTCCATGTTCAACACCTAGGTCAATTACTTCGGCAACACGTGATATTCCTTCACCATATCTGATTTCAACCTGCGCTGTTTTAAATGGTGGGGCAACTTTATTTTTCACTATCTTAACATTTACCTTGTTACCAATAATTTCAGAACCTTGTTTAATTGCTTCACCTTTTCTGACATCAACTCTGATAGAAGAATAGAATTTTAAAGCTCTTCCACCAGTAGTTACTTCTGGATTTCCATAAATAATACCTATTTTTTCTCTTAACTGGTTAATAAAAATTACTGTACATTTACTTTTATTCATCACACCGGATAATTTTCTCATCGCTTTAGACATCAGTCTGGCCTGTAATCCCATATTGGTATCAGACATAATACCATCAAGCTCTGCCTGTGGTACTAAAGCAGCTACAGAGTCAACTACAAGCAGATCAATAGCACCGGATTTAATTAATAATTCAGCAATCTCCAAAGCCTGTTCACCTGAATCGGGCTGAGACAAAATTAAATCATCTATTTGAACTCCTAAATTTTTAGCATACATTGGATCAATCGCATTTTCGGCATCGATAAATGCCGCTTTCCCACCCGTTTTTTGAACTTCTGCAATTGCATGAAGAGCCAAAGTAGTTTTACCACTTGATTCAGGACCAAATATTTCAACAATTCTTCCTCTTGGATAACCACCAATTCCTAAAGCCTGGTCAATCAAAAGTGAACCTGAGCTAATCGCATCTTCTTCAACTTTTACACTATCACCAAGTCTCATGATTGAGCCTTTTCCATAGGTTTTTTCAATTTCCTTAATAGTTTGAGCTAAAGCTTCGTTTTCTTTTTTGACAGACATAAACAATCCTCCTAAACAATAATCATCAATTTATTACCATAATCCTAATTACTTACTTTCAAATATAATTCCTTTTGCCTGATTGAAATAATCAATACCACCTAAAACAGAAATAATTGTCGAAAACCATAATAGTACATCCGCTACAGGTAAGCCAATTAATTCAAATGGTAAGTTGTTTAATAGAATTAAAATAATACAAAGCATCTGTGATACAGTTTTTATTTTTCCAAGTGGTCCGGCCGCCATAATAAAGTTTTTTGAAGCTGCAATCAATCGAATTCCATCTACAATTGTATCTCTCCAAACCATGATCATGACAGGAATCGCATTGATAATATTGCTGGAAGCAAAAATAATAAATAAAGTTGTTGTCAGACATTTATCCGCAATTGGATCAATAAACTTTCCAAAGGTGGTAATCTGATTAGTGCTTCTGGCTATTATTCCATCAACAAAATCTGAAATAGCTCCTATTATAAAAACAACCAAAGCGATAATATTTTTTAAAGATATTGACACTGTACCAAAATAATATACAGGTAATTCAATTCCTAATTGAGCATATGGAAAATACCATACCAAAACTATAATTGGAATCAATACTAATCTAAAGACTGAAATTCTATTTGGTAAATTCATAAAACGTTGTTCTCCTCGCTTTAAATTATATCATATTTACATTTTATAACATACTTGAATTTATTTCAAGATAAATAAAATAGCGCCTTAACGCTATTTATTTCAACTAACTGTAAGCCATGTTCTGTTCCTGAATACAGGCAGCAATCATTTATCTAGGCAAACGCCTCCCTTTTGACTTCATTTCGTCAAACTTTGGGCTCCCCTACCAAATTTGGGTTTCTCACTTATGGGGTTTACATCGTTCCACTTTTATGTTTCCATAAAACTTCGTCACTGTTGCACCTTAGAGTCCTCATCCATATTTTAAAAACTTAGGATTAGTGACCGCCGTCTTCGCCTGGCCTTATTTTTTAGGCCAGCATAAACACTACTTTCATCGCAGAAAGTGTGAGCATGGACTTTCCTCTACCTGAAAGGCAGCGATTGCTTCGTTAGTTATTTACGATTAAATACTTCCTGTTCTAATCTGGCAATTCTTCTTAATATATCAACTTGAGATAAATTGCTGACAACAGGTGATTGATTAGCGTTGTTCTCCTCTGATTGAGCAAGTTTCATTTCCAGGTCAACTACTCTTTCTTTTAAACCGTCATTGGCATTCTGTAGAAAAGCTATCTGATTCTTTAGTTCTAAGATTAATTGTTGAAAGCCATCATAATCTTTAACAACCATATCTAAAAAAGTATCAACTTCAATAGGAGAATACCCTTTAAAATCAATGTTAAATTCCTTGTTTAAAATAGTATCGATATCTAAAACAATATTCTTTTCCATATGCACACATCCTCAAACTAATTTTATAAGAATAAGGATGATATTTCAAGTTAAACATCATATAAACTGTTTCCTTTAATCTGGCTTTTTAATATCTTTTTATTCATTGCAATTTTTTTATCGGCAAACAAAAGTATTCAATACTCAAAAATAAAAACTCTTTCAGCTTAACAAACTGGAAATTCGTTAAATAAATTAATATAATAATTATTGTAGAGCAAATTTTAAAATAATGAAAAGGAAGTAAGAGATATGAAATTTATAACAATGGCAATAGTAAACCAAACTGTTGGAATCAAGACATCAGTTTATACATCTCAACAAACAATTTTTACTATTTATGTTTTGAGCGGTTTAACAATTCTGGCGGCATTCCTATATGCACTTTATTTGACCAGTTGGGTCAAAGCACAGCCGAATAAAAACCCAACTATCAAACATATTGCCACTCTTATACGCAGTGGTGCAGATGCTTTTATGAAAAAAGAATATCGTATTCTCGCATCATTTTCATCAATATTTGCGATATTAATATTAATTTTTTTACCTAACCCGATATGGATTTCTGATAACATCAGTGAAAATATAATTATGGCAATCGTTTATCTGTTGGGCACATTGTTTTCAGCTATAGCTGGAAAAATCGGTATTTATGTCGCCTCTTTAGCCAATGCACGTACTGCTGAAGCTGCTACTTCGGGAATCAGACCTGCTTTCAGAATTGCTTTCCGCGGTGGTGCTGTTATGGGACTTCTGGTAGTAGGATCCTGTCTGCTTGGAGTTATGGGTGTCATGATATTGATAGGTGATGCCACAGTGTTACTCAGTTTTTCATTTGGAGCCAGTTCTTTAGCCCTGTTTGCCAAGGCCGGTGGCGGAATATTTACAAAAACTGCAGATATCAGTGCTGATCTGGTAGGAAAAGTTGAGTTGAATATTCCAGAAGATGATCCTCGTAATCCAGCAGTTATTGCAGACAATGTCGGTGATAATGTGGGCGATGTAGCTGGTATGGGAGCTGACTTATTTGATTCTAATGTTGCCTCAATGTCTGCTGCTCTGGTTATGGCTACGATGTTAGATGGTGGTACAGGCGCCAACGTAATGATGGTATTTTGCTATGCCGCTTTTGGCCTTCTGGCATCTATAGTGGGCATTTCTACCGCTAAGGTAGGTGAAGACGACAATCCCACAAAAGCATTAAATTCTTCTACATATGTAACCACAGGAATTTTTCTGATTCTAACAGCACTGGCCACATACATTTTCCCTGGTTTTCAATGGCGAATCTGGGGTGCTTCTACTGCCGGGCTTTTAGTCGGTGTAATTATCGGTCTGGTAACCAATTACTTCACCGATGGCGATTATCCAATAATAAAAAAAGTAGCCCATGCTTCTAAGGCAGGCCCTGCATTTACTATTCTCTCAGGTATATCATACAGTTTTATATCTGTGTTACCTTCTATGGCCGGTATTGCTGTATCTTCCCTTATCGCATACACTCTTTGCGAGCCATTAGGTTCTGGTTATGGTATGTACGGTATTTCAATGGCTGCAGTTGGGATGCTATCAATTGTCGGAATGATTATATCAAATGATGCTTACGGTCCTATTGTTGACAATGCACGTGGTCTGGCTGAAATGGGAGCTTTAGGTATAGAAACCATTCGCAATGCTGATGAATTGGACAGTGCAGGCAATACCGTTAAAGCTATTACAAAAGGGTTTGCCATTGGCGCTGCTGGATTGACAGTTATTTCCTTGTTGGGGGCTTTCAAAAGTGAAGTTAACGAAGCATTGATTCTTATGGGAAATACAGAAGAGATATTGACTGGCTTTAATATCATGGATCCTAAAGTGTTCTTTGGTATCTTGGTGGGAGGAGCTATTCCTGCTGTATTTTCAGCTATGCTGATTCTAGGTGTTGAAAAAAATGCGGAACGCATGATTGACGAAATTCATCGCCAGTTTAATGAAATTGAAGGTCTGCGTGATGGATTAGCTGGGGTAGAGCCTGATTACAACAAATGCATTGACATAGCTACTACTGGTGCTTTAAAAGAATTGATTCCAGCCGGATTGATGACTATTGTTGCTACAGTATTAGTAGGACTGATAGGAGGAGTTCATGCTGTTGGAGGCTTTCTTTTAGGAAACATTGTCACAGGATTGCTGTTAGCTTTGTTTATGTCTAATGCAGGAGGTTTATGGGATAATGCCAAGAAATATATTGAAGCCGGTAATGAAGGCGGTATTGGATCTGAGGAACACAAAGCTGCCGTCATCGGTGATACTGTGGGTGATCCTTTTAAAGATACTGCTGGTCCTTCAATCAATACTCAAATTACCGTTGTATCTTTAGTTGCTTCACTGATGGCGAAAATTTTCCTTATTTTTTCAATATTTTAAGTTATTCAGTTTATGATCTCAATTATTCTAATCAGATTTATATTAATAATTACTATTTTATTGATAAAAATTTGATTTTTTTATTATCATGATTTCAAAGCAAGATAGCTATTATAAAAAAAAGAAAAAGAGTTGATCTCTTTTCCTAATGTTGTACTCATCAATGCTCTTCAATATTTTCAACATTGTGGTAGATATTTTGAACATCGTCGACTTCGTCTAATAAATTCAATACTCTTTTAAAATGATCGATATCTTCTTTTTCTGTTAAAATGACCATTTCTTTTGGTAACATTCTATGTTCCAAAATTAAGAATTCTGTTTCTGTTTTTTGTTGTTCAATAGCATCCTTGCTCTTAAATAAGTCTGCCGGATCTACATATACTGTAATATATCCATCATCTTCAATTTCAACATCAATCACATTTACTTCGGCTAGCATTAGAATATCTAACACTTCATCTACGTCTGCTTCAAATGATAAAATTCCTACATGATCATACATATATGATACACATCCAGCCTGGCCTAAATTCATCTTTGCTTTATTAAAACATCCTCTTATTTCGGCCAAAGTCCTGTTTGAATTATCAGTCAGGGTATCAATAATAATCGTTGAACCTGCAGGGCCAAAACCTTCATATCTATTTTCCATGTAGGCTTCAGTATTGCCTCCTTTAGCCCTTTCGATATTTCTTTTAATAATATCAGCCGGAACCTGAGCAGCTTTTGCTCTATCGATTACCCTTTTTAAGTTAAGGTTCATCTCTGGATCGGGAACACCACCTTTAGCAGCCATATAAATTTCTTTGCCAAATCTTGAATAAATTTTTGTCTTCTTTGCAGCTGTAGCAGCCATGCTGGCAGCTCTAACCTGAAAAGCGCGTCCCATAATCTTTCATCTCCTTACTTTTTTATAACCGTTTAATATTATAACACTACTTTAATATAATAACTATTTATAGCCATCAATATATTATTTACTATTAATCTCTTAATACAGCATTAAGCCTGTTAGAGAGCTGATCTAAAACCTGCCTGTGATTTGGCATTATATCATTTTCGGATAATGTTTTTTCATTACTGCGATAAGAGATACTTACTGCCACACTTTTATATCCTTCACTGATACCTTTTCCTCTATAAACATCAAAGATTTCCACTACCTCTAATAGACTTCCACCAGCTTTTCTAATAGTTGAAATAATCTGCTCAGCAGTTATTTTTTCTTCAACAACCAGTGCCAAGTCATAATTAACGGCCGGATATCTGGCAATTTTTTCAAATTTTATCCTTGAAGGCTTTTCTGAAAATACAGCATCTAAATTAATTTCCGCAAGAACTGTTTCATCAATTTCATATTTCTTTTTAGCTAACGGATGAATATGTCCAATATAACCAATCAGTTTTTTACCCAAATAAACATCTGCTGATTTATTAGGATGTAATAATTCTTTCGGGTTGGATACCGGCTTAAAGAATACTCTTTTTTCATCATAACCTAATTTTTCCAAGATATTTATGACAATACCTTTCAGCGAATAGAAATCGTTTTTACCGATAACATTCTGCCATTTAGAATAAGTTGTTTTTTCTGACATTGCCATTGAAAGATGCATTCTCTCTTTACCTTCATCACTGTAAACCTGAGCAGTCTCAAATAACAGATACTCATGATTGTTTCTTGCGACATTATAGCTGACACAATCAAGTAATGAAGGTAATAGTGATGTACGATAATATCTTCGATCTTCACCCATGGCATTTGCTATTCTAACCGGTGTTCCGACAGAAAGAATACCTTCATCAATATTAGCTTGTGATACCAGTGAATAAGTTACTACTTCATTAAAACCAAAACCATTTAACATCGCATTAATCATTCTTCTGTTTTTACCGTTTTTTGCAAACCTGGCTTGAGTGGTAGGCATTTTCGGTAATGTTGAAACGATATTTTCATAACCGGCAATGCGAATTACTTCTTCTGATAAATCTTGCCATATTTCAATATCTGTGCGATATGAAGGGATATGGGTAATAATTATATCTTTATCTTTCTTTTCCGGTTTGAAATCTAAAGCCTTAAATACCTGGTAAATCTCATCATATTTAAAATGAGTACCCAACAGACTGTTAATTTTAGTAACTGATGCTTCAATTACTGTCGGTTTATAACCCATATCGCCAAATATTACAGTTTCTTCAATATTTTCAGCATCAGCCAACTCAATAAGCAGCTGAATACTTCTTTCGGTAGCTGTTAATGCTGCTTTAGGATCTATCCCTTTAGAAAACCTGGTCGCTGCTTCTGTGAATAAACCAAGTCTTCTGGAAGTGTTTCTAACATTGACCAGATTAAAATGTGCGGCCTCAATAATAATGCCCCTGGTATTTTCATCAATTTTACTATCTTCACCACCCATAATTCCGGCATAGCCAATTGCTCTGTTTTCGGTAGTTATCATTAAATCATCTTCTAACACATGATATTTTTGACCATCCAAGGCTGTGTATATTTCATTTAAACCATTTTTTACCGTAATTTCTTTAGCTGGAATTTTCGCTAAATCATAGAAATGAAGTGGCTGACCAGTTTCCAGCATGACATAATTGGAAATATCAACAACATTATTGATGGCTTTAACTCCAACTCCATTTAATGCTTTCTTTAACCAGGCAGGCGATTCTTTAATTGTTAAATTATTAATGATTGTCCCAACAAAATAAGGAGCCTTTTCAGTTTGGGAATCAATAATTAAATCTGTTTTAGATTTATCAGCCGAATAACGATAATCAGGTAATTTTACTTCTCTGTTTAATATCGCACCTAAATCTTTTGCTAGAGCCCAAAAGCTTAAGCAATCTGCTCTATTTGGAGTTAATGAGACTTCATAGACAGTATCATCCAAACCTAAATATTCCAAAACGTTTGTGTTTCCAACTATTGCATCTTCATCCAATACTTCAATTCCAGCTAATTGTTCATCCGTCAATGATTTTTTATCAACATTCAACTCACTTAAAGAACAAATCATCCCTTTGGAAGATTCTCCTCTAACTACCGTTTCTTTTATTTCACCACCCGCTAATTTGCATCCAGGTAAAGCAACTATGACTTTCTGATCAGCTGCTATATTAGGTGCACCACAGACAATTTGTCTAATATCTGTTCCTACATCAACCTGACAGATATGCAAACTATCAGCATTAGGATGTTTTATACAACTTAAAACCTGACCAATTACTAAATTTGTTCCATATGCCTGATCTTCAAAGTTTTCAACTTCATGTCCTGCCTTAGTCAGGATATCAGCAAGCTGCTGCTTAGAAATATCACTTAAGTCAATGTATTGTTTTAACCAATTATATGTAATTAACATTTTTTAAGTCCTCCTATTCAAATCGTTTAAAGGTATCTAAAAATTTAATATTATTAGTATAGAAATGTCTTATATCATCTACTCCATACTTAAGCATTGCGACTCTTTCTATTCCAACTCCAAAGGCAAAGCCAGTATATTTTTTAGAATCAATACCGGCCATATCTAAAACTCTAGGATGTACCATCCCGGCACCCAGTATTTCAATCCAGCCAGTATTTTTACAGGTCGGACAACCGACACCACCGCAAATATGACAGGTTACATCAATTTCAATTGATGGTTCAGTAAACGGAAAATAAGACTGTCTCAATCTAATCTCACGAGCACTTCCAAACATACTTCTAGCCAGTAATTCTAACGAGCCTTTTAAATCCCCAACAGTTATATTTTCGCCAACAACTAAACCTTCAACCTGAACAAATTGGTGTGAATGGGTGGCATCATCATCATCTTTTCGATAAACCTTGCCAGGACAGACAACTTTAATAGGTAAAATATCATGTTCTTCCTCTAAAACACGCATCTGAATGGCTGTAGTTTGAGTTCTCAGCAGTCGATTTACATCAACATAGAAAGTATCCTGCATATCTCTTGATGGATGATCAGCTGGTATATTTGCTCTTTCAAAATTATATAAATCAAGTTCTACTTCCGGCCCTTCAACAACAGCATAACCCATACCGATAAAGATATCTTCAATTTCCTGCTGCACTACAGTTAACGGATGTAAAGTTCCATATTTCCCTCTGTTGGCAGGTAAAGTTATATCAATTTTATCTTCTTGAATCTGTTGTAAGATCTCTGCCTCTTTCAAACCGGCAGTCTTTTCGGCAATTAAAGATTCAGTCAGCTGTTTTAAACTGTTGACTGCCATACCATATTCTTTCTTTTTTTCTTTTGCTACAGTTCTCATTTGAGCCATTAAACTGTTAATCTGCCCTTTTTTACCCAAAAGTTCAATTCTGATATTTTCAATCGAATTTAAATCTTTTGCTGATTCTATTTTTTCAATAAATTCTTTTTCTAACTGTTTCCAATTATGTGTCATGCAAATCTCCCTTCAAATAAAAAACGTCCTGTATAAGGACGTTGAAATTTCACGTGGTACCACCTTAGTTACTTCTTAAAAAACTTTAACGCAGTTATACGGAGGTGATTAGCCCCACTCCAAGGTGAATTCATACCCATTGTATTAGAAAACTTTCACCAATTGTTTTCTTCTCTTTTATACAAAGTATTCGGTACTATGTTCCTTTTCTTCGTGCTGTAACCATTTTATATGTTTTATCCTTTTTTTGCAAATAGAAAATTTAATAGCTGTTTATTTTGTTTTTATCAATTTTCTTTATCATTGACTGTATTACAATGTATTTCAGCATTTATAATAATACATAACGATTGCTGCAGCTATCGCCACATTTAAAGATTCAAAATTTTCCATTTCAATCTTTACTCTTTCATCAGCTGCCAGTAATGCTTTTTCAGATAACCCCTGCCCTTCATTTCCAAGCATAATAGCTAATCTATCTGTTTTTTTACTTTTACTTAGATAATTAGAATTATCTAAATCAGTAGCTATTACTCTGCAACCTTTTTTTCTGACGTTAGAAAGGATATTATCAAAGCTGTCTCTTATTACTGGAAGATGGAAAAAAGCGCCCTGAGAGGCTTGAATTGTCTTCTCATTGTATAAATCACAGCTATCCACAGTTAAAAACACAACATCATAGCCAAAACTGTAGGCCGTTCTAATTATTGTTCCTACATTGCCTGGATCTTGAACTTTCTCAAGTATTATAGCTTTTTTATAATCATTAACTTTGTAATCCAGCATTCTGCAAACAGCAATATAATCATTTAAAGAAACATTTACAGACAATTTTCTCATTACTGCATCACTGACATAAACACAATCCATTTCAAAAATATTTTCTACTTTTTCTTTGACAATCAGAGTGTCAATGCAGCCTGCCTTTATAGCTTCTTCAATTAAATGTCTTTCCTGAACAATAAAAAGTTTATATTTGTCACGATACTTTTTTTGTTTCAGCTTGCTCCAATTTTTAATTTTGCTGTTTTCTAACGATCTGATAATTTCCATAACTACATTCTAACAAAAAAAGCCAGGTAGTAAAACTACCCGACTGTTAAAACTTACTGTAATACTTTTTGACATCTTAAACATAAACCATCTTCATCTGTATCAAAAACCACATTCCAACATCTCGGACAGACATGACCAGTAGCTAATTTTTCCACTTTGATGTACCCTGTTGGATATTCTTGATATTTTTCTTCAGTTACTTCAAATTGAGAAGCAATGACTAATTGGGCCAAATCATGATTGGTCAACCCATTTAAAGCGTCTCTATATTCATCTTTTGGACAATAATATATTTTTGTTTCCAAAGCTTTTCTAATTAATCCGCTGACTTTTGCTTCCTCCAAAGCTTTAAGAATATCACTTCTGACTTCCATATATTTTTCCCATTGAGCTTTGATTTTTTCATCATCTTTATGATTTACACTTGTCGGAAAGCCTTCCAAAAAGACACTTTGTTTTCTATTACTGAAAATTGTATAAACTTCTTCCATCGTATAAGACAGTATTGGAGCCCATAATCTATTGAGTGCATCAGTAACCAGATAAAATACCGTTTGAATCTGTCTTCTTCTTAAGTTGTCTTTCTTTTCGATATATAAAATATCTTTAGCATAATCCATATAGAAAGCACTGATTGTATTGGTCATATAGGTAAATAATGTATTGCTGGCTAAGATATAATCATACTTATCATAAGCTTTTACTGTGGTATCAATTACCTCATTGAGCATAATCAAAATATATTTGTCTAATGATGTTAAATTTTCATAAGCAACAGCATCTTTTTTATAATTAAAATCTTCACTATTGATATTACCTAATAAGAAACGGAAAGTATTTCTCACTTTTCTATATTGTTCGCTGGCGATCTTAAACAATTCATCTGAACATTTTAAGTCAGCTTTAAAATCTACTGAAGCAACCCAATATCTTAAAATATCAGCACCATATTTATTGATTACTGCAATCGGGTCAATAGTATTTCCTATTGATTTACTCATCTTGTATCCTTTTCCATCAACTACATAACCATGTGACAAGACACCTTTATAAGGAGCCAGACCATTGGTAGCTACTCCAACAATTAGTGATGAATTAAACCAGCCGCGATATTGGTCTGATCCTTCCAGATACAGTTCACATGGATAATCAAAGCCTCGACGTTTAAAGGTATTGTGTGAAGAACCTGAGTCAAACCAGACATCCATCGTATCGACTTCCTTTGTAAAAAGTCCATTTGGCGAGTTTGGATGATGATACCCTTTTGGCAGCAAATCTTTAACATCTTTATCAAACCAGATATTTGAACCATGTTCTTCAAATAAGTCCGCTACATGATTAAATAAGTTTTCATCAATTATAGGTTTTTCATCTTCACTATAAAAGATAGGAATTGGAACACCCCATACTCTTTGTCTGGAAATACACCAGTCTTTTCTATCTTTAATCATGTTATACATTCTGGCATGGCCAAAATCGTTTTCCCATTTTACTGAATCTACAGCAGCCAATAATTGATCTTTTATTTTTTCAATTGAGGCAAACCATTGAACTGTTGCTCTAAATATTACCGGCTTCTTCATTCTGTCATCATGTGGATAACTATGTGTTATCCATTCATTGGCTAAGATATGACCCTCTTCATGTAACCAGATAACAATATCTTTATTAGCGTCAAAAACAAATTTTCCGTTAAGTCTTTCTCCGGCTTCAATTGTTAAACAGCCTTTGTCATCAACTGGACAAAAAACTTCTAAACCATACTTTTGAGAAACATAGAAGTCTTCTAAACCATGACCTGGGGCTGTATGGACACAACCGGTTCCATCTTCATCAGTAACATGGTCTCCAACAACAACTAAAGAGGTCTTTTCAGGATATAAAGGATGAGCTGTTTTGACATACTCCAACTGACTTCCTTTATAGGTTTTTAAAACTTCATAGTTTTCAATTTCAAACCTATCCATCAGTTTTTCAACTAAAGAAGAAGCCATAATTAATTTACCTTTTTCAGTTTTAACCACATCATAAGTTAAATCCGGATGCAAGGAGATTGCCATATTACCTGGAATAGTCCAAGGAGTAGTCGTCCAGATAACAATCTTTTCATCTCCATCTAAAACACCATTACCATCAGTAACATCAAAGGTAACAAAGATTGTCATGTCCCTTTTATCTTCATAGTAGATTTCACTATCGGCAACAGCTGATTCCCTTTCAGGCGACCAGTAAATTGGCTTTAATCCCTGATAAATTAAACCCTTACAGGCCATTTTTCCAAAGGTTCTGATCTGATCTGCTTCAAAAGACTTATCCATTGTGATATATGGATAATCGTATTGAGCTACTGTACCCAATCTTTTCTCTGTAGCCATTTGAATTTTAATCTGCTCTTTGGCATACTGTTCACATTTTTCTCTAAAATCACTAACTGACATTTTCTTTCTGTCATAACCTAAAGAAGGCATCATATTTTCAATAGGCAGGCCATGGGTATCCCAACCTGGATAAAATGGTGTATCATACCCCATCATATGTTTAGATTTAACCACAAAGTCCTTTAATACACGGTTCATCGCTGTTCCTATGTGTAAATTTCCATTAGCATACGGAGGACCATCATGTAACATAAAACGAGGTTTACCTTTATTTTTTTCCATCATTAGATCATATAATTTAATCTGTTCCCATTTCTCTAAAATATCAGGTTCCTTTTTGGGCAGATTTCCTCTCATTTCAAATTTCGTATTTGGCATTAACAGTGTGTCTTTATAGTCCATAATTAACTCCCTCTTTTCCTTAAAAAAACGTCCTTAAATCTAAGGACGTGAATACGCGGTACCACCTTAGTTCACAAATAACTTTGTGCTCTCAATATCTTTAACGCAGATTTACGTAACTATTTACTTATCAATAGTTCGGCTCCAAAGTGATGTCTTTACTTAACATTGATTGACTTACACCAACCGTCAATTCTCTATATTACCTGTTTAAATAAAGCGCGTCTTTTTCCCAGCCTTATTCTAACTCCTCCGGTTGCGCAAATGGATCAGGCAACTGGATTTCATCATATATTTTCAGCTTTTCCATTAACTGTTGTACTGCTTCAGTTAATTGTTTTTTAGCTTCTAATGATGCCTGGTTATATTCTTTAACCGTATCAACATATTGCTGTACTTCTAAGATTGCTTCTTCAATAATACTATCAGCATTATAGCGGGCTTCATCAATCATACTGTTAGCCTCTCTTAAAGCTAATCTGGCAACATCATCCGCTTGTTTTTCACGCATTGAAAGTTCACTAACTAAAAGTTGATATCTCTTTTTAATCATCGCAAACTGATTGTTAACTGTTTCAATCTGATTTTGATATATTAGTATTCTTTGATTCAATTCCTGAATCAGATACTCCAATCTATCAATTTCACTATTAACCTGATAACAGTCGTATCCGTTGGCAACTAAATTGAAGCGGCGCAATTCGTTCATAGAAAACTCTCCTTATCATATAAACTTTTTAACTTTAATAATTATTTTACCACTTTTTTTGTTTTTCTCAATATCAATTATCCGATATCTTCCATGCGTTCTAAGCGATAATATATCATTATTATTGCACAGATATGTAAAATCTTCAATAGTTTGATAATTTACATTTACAAAACCAGCATTAATGAAATCTTTAGCTTTTTCACGTGATTTTCTTATTAATGCTGATACAACTGAGTCTAGTCTAGCTGATGAAACAATATACTTATACTCTTCAAATTTAAAGATTTGTTTTTTAAATTCTACCTCTTCAAATTTAACAGTACATCGTCCTATTCGATTTAAATTGTTCTGCAAATAGTTTTTAACATCTTTACAACAGTAAAAATATATTTTATCGTCATCAACCCACATATCTCCAAATTTATTTAAATCTATTCCACTATTATAAATGGCTCCCTTTATATCTCTATGAGTCAGTTTGTTAAATTTTTTATTATAACTTCCCGCTAAGCAACAAATATAATCTTTAAAATCAATATCTTCACCTATAATACATATTTTTCTTATCGCCTCATCATATCCACCAAAAAAATTATACGGAATTTTATCTGCCAATATTGATTTAATTGTTGTTATCTCACCGCTGTTACAAAAACCAAGGGATATATTGCCATCTGTTTGATCATATTTCTCTTGTAACTGGTTTAGTTTCTTTATTAAACTCTCATAACCTTTGAAATGCTGAAATAGATTATTATTTACTCTATTCACCCTCTACTCTTCCATCAACAGGCATATCCTTAGGTGTAAATAAGAATACATTTCTGTCAATTCTCTGATATTCACCTTTGATCGCATAAATAACTCCTGCTAAAAAATCCAGCAGTCTGATAGCACTTGCTTCCTGAAGTCGATGAATGTTTACCACAACCGCTTTATTAGCTAACAAGCAATTGGCAATATCTGCTGAATCATCAAAACTTCTTGGTTCTTTAACCATCATTTTAGCATTGCTGACTTTTTTAACTTTTTCGTTTTGAGCCTGTTCATATTCAGAAACAGGTGTTTCAAATATTTCCTCAATCTCTTCAGTTTCAATTTCTTCTGTTTCTGTTAATGCTTTTTTAATCTTTCCAAAAAATTCACTCATTTTATCTCTCCTTAAAATTCTTATTTCATTATACCATTTTTTCACTAGTAATATATAATTTTTATAAAATATTTATTTAGTTTTCAATAATTGAAATTGTGTAATTTTAAAAGGAGTGATATTATTAATAAGATTGTTCTGGAGGATTGAATATGCAACTGAAAATTGAAAATCTCTCTAAATCATTTGGAGATCTAAAGGTCCTGATTGACCTGAACTATACATTTGAAAAGGGCAAAATTTATGCCATTTTAGGAAAAAACGGTTCTGGTAAAACCACTCTTTTTAACTGTATTTCTGAAGAAATGGAATTTGATAAGGGTAATATCTATCTTGATGATGAAATTATCAATCATCAGGATGTCGGTTTTGTATATACTGAGCCAATGCTGCCATTATTTTTGACAGGATTTGAATTTTTAACCTTTTTTGCTGATATACATCAAGATAAAGGTTTAAATCGTGATGAGGTTGACAGTTATTTTGATCGTATTGATTTTAATGAAGATGATCGCCATCGTTTAATAAAAGAATACTCAACCGGAATGAAAAATAAATTACAGATGTTATGTATCATTCTTACAAAACCTAAAGTCTTACTGTTGGATGAACCTTTAACATCACTAGACCTTGTTTCATCAATGAATATGAAAAAGGAACTTTTAAAAATTAAAGATGATACTATCATGATTTTATCAACTCATATTTTGCAAATTGCCAAAGACATCAGTGATGAAATAGTAATTTTAACCAAAGGCAAACTTTTAGATGTCGATGAAACTGCTGATGACTTTGAGCAGACGGTATTGGAGATTTTACAGGATGAATGAAATATTATTTAGATTAAAGTATAACAGTCTTCTTCATTGGGTCATTAACGGTAAAATAATTTCTAAAATTTTTAGAGTAAAGGAAAAGGCTTATAGAGACTACCAATTAAAGCATTCACTACAAAAGTATATGCCTGCTTTTGATGTTCTTTCTGATGTCATAAAACATTTAATATATTTACTGGTAGTTTCTTTCGCTTCTTTTAATGCGAATGATTTTGTAATCTGGTTTATGTTTTTGATGGTTGGAGGATTTTCAACAAAGATACTTAACTATGATGCCGATATGCAAATTCTTTTTCAGTCCTTTAAAATACCTTTTAAAGATATCTTTTACTTTAAATTGAAAAGAAGATTTATAAATCGCTTAAGCTATGCTCTTATTTTCCCTATTGGATTCAGTCTGATTATCAACGATTTCAGCTACATACCATTGATGGTTTTCTCTATCTTCTTCTTTATGTATTTTGCAGAAAGCTTTACTTTACTTATTTTCAAAATTAAAAAACCCGCAGTAATACAGTATCCGTTATACATAGGCATGGTAGTAATTTGTCTGGCTTTTGGTTTTTTACATCTTAATTTTTATTATCTGATGATACCAATGGTTATCTATCTGATAGCAAGCTTTATAGTTATTCGCAAGCAGAAACGTGCTGATCTGTTCTTTGATGTATTTATGAAGAATATCAGAGACTTTGATGAATCAATCAAGTCCCTGGATGATTTATTTACCAAAGAAACTGAGATGGATAAAAATGTTAATCCTGAAAAAAGTTTATCAATTATTCAAAAATATAAATCATATAACTTATATCAATATCTGTTTTTATCCCGACATAAGAGAATCTGGTTCAAACCTTTACGTAATTCCATTCTGATTCAATTGGCTGTTTATCTTGTTTTTACATCTATTCTATATTTAGATATTGTCCCTGAAGCTGATTATCAGTTAACCATCGTTACACTCACAAATGCCTATATTTTTTTGCTTTATCTTTTTGATACCGGTCAAAAACTTATCAAAGCCTACTATCGAAATGGCGATTATCATTTGCTACACTATGCCTTTTATCGTAGAAAAAATGAAGTCTATAAACAGTTTCTGATCCGTTTGAAAGATGCTTTTGTGTTCTCTCTTGTTCCTATATTGATTGGATCATTCTTTTCACTAATCTGGATTTTTGGTTTAAAGATGCCTGTAGGACCTACATTCAATTTTATTATTTCAGTGATATTTTTTACTTTGTTTTTCAATATTCATTATTTGTTTATTTATTATATTTTTCAACCATACAACTATGATCTGGATAAACCTCGTTTTATTTTAACTTTGTTTAATATCGGAATTTATACTTTTGCCTATATGGATAAACCTTGGCTCGCCTACAAATATTTAGGAGTTATTTTTATTATTATTCTGATATTTTATATTATTATTTCAACAATTCTTGTTTATCATTTTGCTCCTAAGACATTTAAATATCGTGACTGATATATCTAAAATAAAAGCCTGTTACAAGGCTTTTAAAAATTAAATTTTTCTATATAGATTGGCTTCATATGCAGACATCATTTTTTCCTGATTTTTAACATTTGAAAAAATAAGTTTATAGCCGGTAGAATCAATTATTCTTTTTTGTCTGTCATCTGAAAGGTTAATTTCAATTAAAAACTCATTGTTTTCATCTTTTCTTTTGTAGATGAAATAATCTTTTGTATTCTCTTTTATAAATTCAATATCTCCATATATTAAAACAGGATTTTCCTTTCTATAGTGAATCAATTGCTTTGTAAAGTTATAAATGGAATTATTTTGTTTTTGTTGATATTCAATATTTGTGGTTTTTAAATCCTGATATCCTTTGATCCATGGCTGATTTTCTGAGAAACCTCCATAAGTTTTGTCATTCCATTGCATTGGCGTACGACAGTGATCTCTGCTGCCGGCCAGAATAGTCGCAAAGGCTTCTTTTTCAGTTTTACCAGCAGCTATCATTTCTTTATATTTATTAATACTTTCTACATCACGAATGTCATCCATTGACTTAAATTCGTTATTGGTCATTCCAATTTCCTGTCCCTGATAGAAAAATGGTGTCCCTTTCAATGTTAAAAGTATCATATTGATGTTTTTAGCCAGTTCATCACGGTAGCGATTACTTGGATCAATTTTGGAAATGAAACGTGGATTATCGTGATTATCAACAAATAAAGACATCCAGTAGCGATTGCTGAAAGACTTTTGATTTTCAATTAAATAAAATTTATAAAAATTTAAATCATAGCGATAATCATCAAATCGAACTTTACCTGGTGTTTCTAAATGATCAAAACTGAAGGTTAAATCCATAATCTTGCGATAATCACCAGTTAATAATTTGCCAAGTTGAGTACCAATACCTGGAGTTTCTCCGACAGAAAATCCCTGATATGGCTCAAAAGCATTTTTTCTCAGTTCTGCCAAATACTTTGTTAAATTCGGACCATAAAAATAATGTTCCATACCTGTAAAACCAACTAAGTCCCCTACTAATGTATCACCATCTGGCAACTCTGGGTTTTTGGAAATATAATTGATAACATCCATTCTAAAGCCATCAATACCTTTTTCTAACCAGAAAGTAACGATATCAGCTACCTCTTTTCTAATTTTTGGATTATCCCAATTTAAATCCATCTGTTTTGATGAAAACAGTTTTAGAGCATATTTGTCAATTTCCTTAAAATATCTCCAGGCTGATCCACTAAAGAAACTGGTCCAGTTATTTGGTTTATCTCTAAAAATATAATAATCCTGTTTTTCTTTATCACCATTTAGGGCTGCCTGAAACCACGGATGTTCATCAGAAGTATGATTGACAACTAAATCCATAATAATCTTCATATCACGCTTTTTAAGTTCAGAAATTAACAGATCGACATCATCCATTGTTCCAAATTCAGCCATTATATTACGATAATCTCTTATATCGTAACCATTATCATCATTTGGTGAATCATAAATAGGAGAAAGCCATAAACAATCAATACCTAAATCTTTTAATGTATCAAGTTTTGAAATTATACCTTGGATATCTCCAATACCATCACCATTTGAATCTTTAAAACTACGTGGGTATATCTGATAGAAAACTGCTTCTTTCCACCAGGCCTTATTAATTGGTGCATCATCTTCTAAAGGTTGCTCCAGTTCACTGTTTACTAAATCAATAACAGTCTGAAAAAATGAAGTTGGAATTTTTCTTTTCAGTATTTTTGATAAATTTTTAAGTTTTATATTTAAAACTAGTGGATTATCAAGTAGTGAAAAAGATAATCCCGTCTGTAAAAACAATCTGAATACCACATCATGTCCGATTGGCAAAGCAATAACATCTTTAATTTTACTATTTATATCAATCATTTTGCTCATCTCTTACCTCCCTTAAACGTTGTTCATTTTCACTAATAATTTGATGATAGAAAACTTCATCAATACGATAAAACTTTCGATATATCAGATAAGAAACAATAACCAGTATCAGTGGCAGTATCAACATTGATGACTTTAAAAGATCCAATCCCTGTTGAGTAACCTGAGAAACATCAGTAGATTCATTAATGCCAGCCATAATAACTGTCGCACCTACAATACCACTGGCTAAGGCATTACCTAATTTATTGATAAAAGGTTGCAGAGATAAAGTAACCGAATCATTGCGTTTATGAAACTTCCATTCTCCATATTCAACTGAATCCGAAATAAACATCAACATCAACAGCTGAATAGCACCTTGACCTACAAACAGCAATATTCCCGCTATACCAATGAATGACATTGTATCTGTTGGAGCAAAGAAAAATATAATATATCCCAGAATCATTAAAAATATGCTGGCTGTAAATATGGTATTTCTTTTTAAAAATTTCGAAACCAGTGGAAATACAGCTAAAGCTGTAAGTTGAGAAACTGCTAAAATTGCCGCAAATACCGAATACATATTGATATCACCATAGATATATTTGAAATAATATTGACCAAATGAAGTAGTAGTCATATATCCGGTCATAAATATGCTCATGGAAATAGAAATCCATAATAATTGATCATTTTTTATAATTATTTGAAATAATTCCTTCACTGTTGTCTGCTCTTCTACTATCTGGTTTTCTAAATCTTCTTTAACTCCAAATACAGTGAACATCTGAAAAAACAACATCAAACAAACTAATATAATCGATAAATAGAAATAGGCCTGTTGCATTGAACCTGTTTTTTCAGCTAAAAATTGAGTAAAACCGGTAATACCGACTACTAGAGTAAACATTCCCAGATTGGCACAGATTCTAGCAATAGCTCCTATTTTTTCTCTCTCTTTCTGATTTTTGGAAAGCGATGGTAACATTGACCAATATGCAATATCATTGGCTGTATAGGAAATTTCCCATAACAGGTAATTAACAGTAAAAACAAATACAAACCCCAGACCACCTATTTTAAAATCATAGAAAAAGATGATTGTAAAAATAGATGATAAGATTGCTCCAATTAATATCCATGGCTTAAACTTACCCCATCTGGTTTTAGTGTTATCAACCAGCATGCCCATAAATGGATCATTAAAGGCATCAAAAGCTCTGACAAAAACCATAATCATCGTAATATAAGCCATAATTTTATCAGACAGATCTAAAACATCGGTTAAATAAAACATTAAAAACATTGAAACTAAAGTATAAAGCATATCCCTACCAATAGTACCCATACCAAACATCCAACGATTTCTTCGCTGTATTTTATCTTTCATAGTGATTTTCCCCTCTTATTTAAGATATCAAATTAATAAGGAATGGTTATAAACCATCCCCTTTTTTATTTTTATTTAAGAACATGGTCCATTAAGGTTAAAATTTTGATCTACAATATTTATACTACCTTAATTTTACAAAATTCTTATAGTTTAAACAACTTCCAGAATACCGTAATCTCCTTGATTTCTGCGATATATTATTGAAATTAATCCTGTATCCTTGTCTCTGAATACATAGAAGTTATGATTTACAAGTTCCATTTGGATGATTGCTTCATCGGTATCTAAATCATCAACAACCACTCTTTTAACTCTAGCAATTACATCTTCTTTTTCATCCAACTCAATCTCATCAATAAACGCTTTAGCTAATTTTTCTTTATGCCTTCTAGATAAACGTGTTTTCTGTCTTCTGATTTGGTCTTCTAGTTTATCAATTGATTTATCGATGGCATTTCTGACATCCTCATCGACAACTTCACTTCTCAAATAACCAATCTTTGAAGGAATTGTTATTTCCAACTTAATATTATTACCATGTTTTTTGACAACTGCATTGGCAATTGTCTCTGGATCAATCAAGAGATATTTGTCTAAAAAAGACAACTTATCACCAATCCTTTTCTCTATTTCTGCAGATAAATTAACATCTTTAGAATAAACATTTACTTTCATACTGAATTCCTCCTATATTCTGGCGATTTCTATAATCGCTTAGTACCTTATTTAACCATTTATATATCTTATAAAGTGAATATGAATCCAAGCCACAATATTGTAACAACTGCTCTTTATATAATTGTTTTTGTTTTTCATTTTTGCACTTAGACATTTCACGATGCATTTTTACTGCCTGCATTCCATCCGATACTTCTAAATCATCGTAAGTACAACTATCATCAATCATATTTTCAATCGAATTTAAGGTAAATGAACCTCTCATTTTAATATCATATACAAAACCTGAAGTAAATGGAATAGCCATATCGATTAATCTTTCATTTATTTCCAACAATTTTTCGCTACATTCTGGAAAATAATCAGCAAATTCCTTAATTCTAAGTTTTTCAGCTCCAGTAGCATTATAAGCCACAACGCTTCCTTCTACAGGAATATTTTCCAATAAGGACAACACTAACTGTTTTCTGTTATCGCCCTCACCAATAAACTCATAATGTGAAAGCTTTTTACCATCAAATACATGTAATGAGTATTGAAAGACTAATACATCCATAACCTTCATATCTTTATATGGCGGTATTGGAAATAAGTCCCATTCAAAGTCAATAAACGAAATCGGAAGTTTAAGTTGACTCAACCAATCAGCCAAAGCTTTTTCATCGACATATAATCCACCATTGAGATCAGCCTGAATTTGAGCCATTTGAACCTTGTTACCTTCAACTTTTTTTAAGTCAGCATCCTTCAAATATTTAATGCCATCTTCAAACATATCATATTTATATTGTGATGAAACCAGTGTCAGAATACTATTATCGGCTATTGTTTTTTCTATCGGAAAACAATCGTAATAGAATGGACATCTATTTTTTCCGGTACATTTATTCGTTCTTACCGGCAATTCAATCTCTGAGGTATCCATCATATACAAAATCTCATCCAGATCCAGATCGAAATTTTCCACATAATCCTTTATATTTCCACACTCTTTACCATCTCTGATAAACTGATCTGTTAATAACCACAGTTTTTCATCATCTAAACAATCTTCAAATACATAATCTTTATTTAAAAATAAGATGTAATAATTGTCTATTTTAAGATTATTTCCCTCTAAAACCTGCCTGATATAAGCCATATTTTTTCCTTCATCTTCAAGTGCCTGTGTTGAAAAAAGAATTGAATAAACATCACAACGATCAGAATCAATATATAACAAAGGAACTCTTATTCTTAAACCTTTATAAGAAAATCTTGCTTTAAATATCCAATTATAATCATTTGCAGCTAAAAATGTATCACTACTTTCCTGGTTGGGTAAACCAACATAATATTTCTCTATTTTTAATTTTTTAGCAATGCTTACATTTATATCTGTACTTATATTAAAATATAAGTGAAATTTTAATCTGTTTTCTAATGATAAATGGTATAATCTAGGGCATCGCAAGAATCTTTTTATATCTGATACATGCATCTATCCTTACCTCATATATATTATATCACATTAATTATTATGTGATTGTTTTTTTATCCTAAAAAGGCAATGTGTCTACACATTGCACAGACTGTTGACAAACGACAATTTGAAAAAGAATTGTCGTTTTTTAATATATAAAAGAAAATGGAAATATGATAGAATAAACATGCAGACAAAAAAATCCTCATTTCTAACTAACTTAAGGATTGTCTGCTTTTTATTTTGGTTGAAAAATGATAAAATAACAGTAGTTAGAAACGAGGTAAAAGCTATGACAATGAGAAGAAGCAGCATCAAAGATAACAGTATGATGCTTAGAAGTATAGAAGAAGTAGTTCCAAAGGATCACCTGG
>JAAYOQ010000003.1 GCA_012520255.1 Erysipelotrichia bacterium
ACAATCCTTAAGTTAGTTAGAAATGAGGATTTTTTTGTCTGCATGTTTATTCTATCATATTTCCATTTTCTTTTATATATTAAAAAACGACAATTCTTTTTTAAATTGTCGTTTGTCAACAGTCTGAAAGGGACAATTAAGTCCCTTTCGTTTTAAATTATTTATAAGTTGTGATAATATAATCTCACGTATTTAATTACATGAGGTTTTTTATGAAAGATAAGTATATTGTTAGAACCGGAAATAAAACCTGGTGGGCATTAATTTTGTCCGTAATATTATTAATTATAATTATGAAAAATATATTTAAAAACAGTTCACTGGAAACTATCAGAGTCTTTATGATTTGTTTCAGTGTCTTTAATTTAATATATTTGTTTATCTACAAAACAAGTTTAGGCAAAGTAAAAAGTTATAACTATAACTGGGCAAATGAATTACCGTTTTATTTATGTAATATCGGTTCAATTACTTCCCTTTTTGCTTCTATTACCTTAAATCCTACGTTAATGGCTTTTTGTTTTGTTGAAGGAACATTTGGAGCCTTATTAGCCTACCTGATGCCTGATGGCGGTTTTGAAGAAGTTAGCTTTTTTTCAATCATGGGTTTAGGCTTTTATGGTTATCACGGCTTATTGATGGTGATTAATATGTTATATGTTGTTTTAGGATTGTATGTTCCTTCTTTTTCGGAACTGGTTCCGATGCTGGTATACAATTCATTGATCCTGATAATTGTACATTTTATAAACTTAGCTTTAAGAAAAACTATTCACTTTCAAGCCAATTATATTTACACAATAGAAGCAACCAACCCAATTTTAAAAAAGTTTTATAACCTTTTACCGATTAAATGTTTATATTTATTTCTGACTTATCCTTTAGTAGTTGTTTTATATGCTGTTTTAGTATTTTCTTATAGACTGTTTGTTTAAAAGGATTTGTGACACACTATTTTAAAAAGCAGGTTTCCCCCTGCTTTTATTTACTGACTTTTCTTTGAATTGCTTTGACAGCTTCAACTATCGGAATAACTACAGCTCCTAAAGCAATAGCGATCAGGTATTCATTAAGTCCAACTGATGTAAAGCCAAAAGCATTAGCTAAAGCTGGAACTTCACATACAAGAGTTGTCGCAATTAATGATAAGCTGGCTGCAATCCATAAAACCTTATTTTGAGTAGGTAGTTTGAAAATTGAACCACGTTGCGAACGCATATTGAAGCTATGGAATATTTCAGCCATTGACATTGTAAGGAATGCCATTGTCATACCATGAGCACTGTCTCCAACTTGCCAGTTTCCAAACTCCGCATAATGACCAATGAAGAATGAAGTAACCGTTAATATTGTTACCAGCACACCCTGATAAGCAATATCAAATCCCATACCATCTGAGAATATTCCGGCTTTGGCAGGACGAGGTCTTCTTTCCATAATATTTGGTTCTGCTTCTTCCATCCCTAGAGCCAATGCTGGAAAACTGTCAGTAACCAGGTTAATCCACAATAGATGAACTGGCTTTAAAATTTTAAAGTTTAAAATAGTAGCTACAAATATTGATAATACTTCACTCATATTTGAGCCTAATAAGAATTGAATAGCTTTACGAATATTGTCATAGATACGTCTTCCTTCTTCAACAGCTCCGACAATTGTTGCAAAGTTATCATCGGCCAAGACCATATCAGCAACATTTTTAGTAACGTCAGTTCCAGTAATACCCATGCCAACGCCAATATCACTTGATTTAATAGATGGAGCATCATTTACACCATCACCTGTCATAGCAGTTATATATCCATATTTTTTCCAGGCATTGACAATTCTTGTCTTATGTTCAGGTTGAACTCTAGCATAAACACTGATATCCATAAATTTAGATTCAAATTCTTCATCATTCATATCATTTAACTGAGCACCTGTAATTGCATAAGTATCTTCAGTGAGAATACCCAATTCTTTGGCGATTGCTATCGCTGTATCAATGTGGTCACCAGTAATCATAATAGGCCTGATATTAGCATGTCTACACTCGATAATAGCATCTTTAACTTCCGGTCTGACCGGGTCAATCATTCCTGTTAAACCGGTAAAACATAAACCTGTTTCTAAATCTTGTGCTTCATAAGAAGCAGGCTCTTGTTCATAGTGTTTTTCGGCACAAGCTAATATTCTTAAAGCTCTGTCAGCCATATCTTTATTAGCCTTCATAATTTCTTGTTTGTACTCTTCAGTAATTAAAGCAGGTTTCCCATCTTTTAAATAATGAGTACATTTACCAACAATTACATCTGGTGCACCTTTGGTATATTGAACAAATTTACCATCAACAGGATGAACAGTTGACATCATTTTTCTCATTGAATCAAAAGGAGCTTCTCCAACTCTCGGGTATTTTTCTTTTAATTCATTTTTTGGTAAACCTATTTTATTAGCCCAAACTACTAATGCTACCTCTGTTGGCTCACCAATAACCTGTCCTTCATTATCAAGTTCAGCATCACTGCATAAAGCCATTCCTGTAGCTAAACGTTTTTCATCTTCACCAAAATAATCTACAATTGTCATCTTATTTTGAGTTAAAGTACCTGTTTTATCTGAACAGATAATCTGAGCACAGCCTAATGTTTCAACAGCAGTTAATTTTCTGATAATAGCATTACGTTTACTCATATTGGTAACACCAATTGATAAGACAACAGTAACAACTGCGGCTAAGCCTTCAGGAATAGCTGCGACAGCTAAAGAAACAGCTATCATAAATGAGTCAATAATAAACTCAAAACTGAAGTCACCAGCTCTTATTAACTGAATTACAAATACAAGTCCACAAATAATTAATACCAGCCATGTCAGAATATTAGATAATTCATTTAGTTTAATCTGAAGTGGTGTTTTCTCATCACTAACTTCTTGTAGTGCTCCAGCAATCTTACCCATCTCGGTATCCATGCCAGTGGCAGTAACTACCGCTTTTCCTCGACCATAAACGACGGTAGAGCCCATATATAACATATTTTTACGATCTCCTAAAGGAACATCGCTTTCATTTTCTTTCAATCTGATTAAATCAATAAACTTTGTTACTGGAACAGATTCACCTGTTAAAGCAGCTTCTTCAACTTTTAAACTGGCATTTTCCAATATTCTTGCATCAGCCGGAACGGCATCACCTGCTTCTATTAAAACAACATCGCCTACAACTAAGTCTTCAGAATGAATCGTTACAACCTGACCATCACGTAAAACTCTAGAAGTAGCTGCACTCATTTCTTGCAATGCTTCAATAGCCTTCTCAGCTTTATTTTCCTGATATACCCCTAATACTGCATTCACTATTACAACTGTCATAATAATAATTACATCAGCAAAACTATCATTTTCAATAAAAGCAAGAATGCCACTGATAGTAGCAGCCACAATTAGAATAATAATCATCGGATCAGCTATCTGTTCAAAAAAACGGGTGATTAATGACTTACCTTTAGCAGCTTCTAATTTGTTTTTGCCATAAGTCGCTAAGCGTTGCTCGGCTTCGCTGGAAGTTAACCCCCCCTCATCAGCATTCAGTTCTTTTAATACTTCTTCTTTATCCACGATATAGTATCTCATTTCAATATCCTCCATAAATTAAAAACTCAACATATCATCTATGCTGAGTTATTTTTTCAATCTTCCAACTCATGCATAGACAAACTAACACATGAGTCTCGTTATTTAAAACAAGCCAGTCTTACGACAGTGCTGTTGACTTGTTACGTAACAAACGCTAACTACTCCCTCAATGAGCAATATTATCTTACAGGACTATTTATTAAAAGTCAAGAATTAATTTATTTTAATTTAGGTAAATTTTTCTTTATTTTTTCATATTTTATAAAAATGACTGAAAATGGATTAAATATATTAATTTGAACCTTATATAATGATATTGCATTTTAAAAAAACATTTATTTTAAATTCATTTTTTTACAAAAATCAACAGAAAAGAGGCTTTAATAGATTAATTAGTTCATACCTCTTGAAAACTTAATTATTCTAATAAAACCTCTTTTGTCTAATAAACCATTGTTGTTTTCTATCTTTCTTTTATTTTATTAATGATAATCAAACTTAATACAATATAGATTATATTTAAATCATAAAATTTATTTCTTTATAAAAAAATCGATGTTTTCTTCCTCAGATGTATAGGTTGTAAAATAGTTTTGAGGAGAAATATTGTTTCTCATATTATCTATATCATTTCTAAAGTAATTAACTGAATCTTCTGTTACTAATATTTCTAAATTTTTTATTTCTAATGTGTCTTTAAATTTATTAAAACTGATCATTAAATCGAAATTAGTAAGCATATCTTCAAATTGTTCAATTGTGTAATCTTTTTTTGCAATTACTTTTTTAGGAATCTTCAAATATGCAGACCACAATAAACATCTAAAATCTTCAATGTTTTTGTATTTAAAATACTCTTTACTGGTTTGATTGTCTATTTTTAAACTAAATGACTCATATCCTTCAATTAGTGGTTCTCTATTAATGTAATCTCGCATTTCGATATTGTGAAAATTAATTGCGACATCTTTAAAGCTGATGCTTTCAAAATATAAAGGAACAAATGTAACTAAATAACGATAATATATATTCTCTTCAGTTTCAACTTTGACAAGTTCTATTTTAACTTCCAAATTCTTAGATTTATAAGATTGATTAGTTAACTTATAATATTCTAGAATTGAATTATGTAAGCCTTGTTGTTCTGCCAACAAGGTTTTTTCTTGACAACCGGTTAAAATGCATAATAACAATGCAAATACTAATATTTTTCTCATAGGTACTCCTCTCCAAATAATTCAAATTTTATTCTAACGTTATACATATTGCATATACATCTGCATATCCACCAGTAGACATTGTTTCAACAGCTTTTCTTATCATCCATTCATTGTTGTCAAAATATGGTTTCTTTGCTTGGCTGTCATAATTTGTAGGAGGTATTCCATTCCCGTTTTTTACCGGTCCCTTAAGAATGGTTGGCTCACCAGTTGTTTTTAATCTGGCAGTTGACCAGCACCATCCAAAAGATAATCTTCTACCTATTTGACATGTCGGAAACCAAGTTGACGATCCTTGTTTTTTGACAGAACAGACTTTATTTTCATAAAAATACTTGTTATAGGTTTCCGCTACTATTGGTAAATTTAGCTCTATAGAATCAAACAAAGTTCCTGCTGCCAGTTGTATTACCCAATGTACTTTTTCCATTAATTTGTCTATAGTGTATTTTATTAACTGACTTGCAGCGATAGAGGCATATGAGCTAAAACTTTTCTTTTCTATTCTATAATAACCACTTGACCAGGCATAGTAGTATGTAAATTTATAATCATAAGTAACTCCATTTATAATAAACGATCTTGTATTTTCGTCATTCATTACACTTAAAGCTAGTTTAGATTCTGGTTTAACATATTCAATTCTGCTAACTCCCCATTTGTTTTGGTCTATTTCTTCTACTTTGCTTAGTTGATACTCGTAAACTATTGTTTCTTTTCTTTCTTCTTTTTTTGGTTCAAAATATAAAGTATACTTATCGCTGTCTTCCGTATAATGCGATACTGATTGTCCGTATAAGTTTTCATTATATTTTATAACTTGATTCAACCAAGCTTCTCTTTCTTTTTGTAGAACGGAAACTCTGTAGTTCAAATCACTTTTAGAATCATTCGATAAAATAGGCATTGATGGTTCGTATGTGTAAAGCATCTTGTTTTTTTCACTTTCATCAGCATACAATGAAACACTGATAACCGTGAAAACTGTAATTAGTGACAATAACATAATAATTATTTTTTTCATTTAACTTCCTCATTTGATAATTATCTAAAATAACTGAAAAAAGTTTTGTTATTACATCATCTCCTTTCCCACAAGTTTTATTCTACTCCTCTAATTTATTGGTTTCAAGAAAAAACAGTATGTTTTCTAATGCTTGTGATTTTTTTAACATTTTTATCAAGTAAGAATAACTAATTGTTAATGAATAAAATTATATTTTTATTATTGACATATTGTAAATAAGGATAATAAAATTTTTTCATTTTGTAATTCAAAAGAAAAAAGGAATGACTAACAAGATTGTTTAAAAATCAACTCTCTATTTTAGAAAGATGCAAAACCTAGTTGTCAATAATCATATAATATGGGAGGAGAGTGAACAGTTTATGAAAAGCAATAACACAAAAACATATATTGTAAAACAAGAAATAGCAAATTATTCCAAGAAATTATCAAACACTTTATCTAAACCTTATGGTGAGTTTGTCCTTGACATAGCATGTGATATCGCTGCTACTAGTTCATCAAAGATATCAGATATATCAAAAGCTTTAAACGAAAATATAGAACTGATAAATACAATCGATAGACTATGTTCTAATTTAAAAAGTTTTAACTACAAAAAACAAATGTGGAATATAGTTTTGATATCATAAAAACATTATTTGATGAAAAACTAATTATCTTATTTGATGATACTGGTATCATAGAAAAATATGGCAACAAATTTGAATCTCTTGGAGAAATAGTTGATGGTAGTAATACTTCAAAAAAAGTAAAGCCATTATATCAAGTATGTAGTGCTGTAGCACTTACCAAAGATGAACAGCTTCTTTCCATATAGTTTCACTTATATAGCAAAAAAGAAGAAGGCTTTATTTCAGTAAATTATGAAACATAAAAGATGTTTGATTATGTAAATGGTAAAATTAAAGGTAGAATTTATGTTGGAGATAGAGGTTTCAACAATATAGAACTGTTTAAAAACTCAATAATACGGGCGCTGAATTTGTGATAAGAGGCAGAAATAATAGAAAAGTTATCAATAAAGGCAGAAACTGATCTGTTTCAACCTTAGCTAAGATAGAAAAGAAAAGTTTAAATTTAAAGCATTTGATTTATATGTTTCCCATTTAAAAATAATGATGAAATCATATAAGCCTGAAAATATAAATATGGTAATAGTACACGTTTTCAGCGAAAACAATCCAATGATATTTTATACAAATAAAGAAATACAGATGATCTTTTAGAAGTGGATAAACTATATCTGATAAGATGGCGAGTTGAAGAAAACTTCAGGCTGAAGAAGTGTGAATTTGGCGATGACAAAGATAGAGTAAGATCACTCAATAATATTAGAAACATTGAAATATTTATAAATTTAGTAATGAATTTGTACGCTTTATTAAATAGTATGAAAACACTAAATAAATATTCAAGATAATAATAGCAGCTAAAGCCTTAAAAGATGACATAGATTTTTGGTTGTGTAAAATCGCTACTGGTTTAAGACAAATCTTGTCTAAGCGTGATGTTAGAATAAAAAGTTTATAAAAAATCAAAAAAGAAAATATATTCACCAACTCAAATTTATATTATAGATAAATGTATCTATATCCAATATGACAAGTTGTTACTTGTTGGTTTTCATAATGGCAAAGTTATTGAATTGGTATATATTTTCTATTACAGAATATTTTTTCAAAATTTTAGTTTATTTTATAATTTTTTGTAAACTCCCTAAACTCAAATTTATTTATTTCACTTTTCTATCATATCAATTCTTCCTGGTTATTAAAAATCTAGTGTTGCCTTAGCTCCAATATCATAAGTAGCTCTAATGCCCTTTTTATAAGCAATATAAGCTGAAGCACCTATCATTGCAGCATTATCAGTACAATATTTAAGTGGTGGAATAATATAATCAATATCAGGGTAATCAGTTTTCATCTTTTCTTCTACGATTTTTCTTAACTGACTGTTAGCGGCTACTCCTCCTGCCAAAACCAATTGTTTAACTTCATAATTATCTAAAGCTATTTCTACTTTTTTCCACAAAAAGCTTAAGGCTGTCTTTTGAAAAGAGGCGCACATATCTTCAATTGATAATTCTTCATTATTTCTTTTTAAACGATTAATCGCTTGCATCACCGCACTTTTTAACCCGCTAAAAGAAAAATCTAAAGGACTTTCCACTTTTGGAGTTGGAAGTTTATAAATCGGCTTGCCCTCTTTGGCCAGTTTATCAATTTTAGGACCTCCTGGATAAGGAAGATTTAAAACACGACCAACTTTATCATATGCTTCGCCAATAGCATCATCCAAGGTTTCACCTATTACTTCAAAATCATAATCTTCTTTCATCAATACCAGTTCTGTATGACCTCCTGAAACAATTAGAGCCAGCAAAGGAAACTTCAACTCTTTAACAAAAGCATTGGCATAAATGTGTCCAGTCAAATGATGAACGGGAATAAGAGGCTTATTATAAGCCCAGGCTAAAGTTTTAGCCGCCAATACTCCTATATGTAAAGAACCGATTAAACCAGGTCCCTGAGTAAAGGCAATTGCGTCAACCTCTTCTACTGTCATATCAGCTTCTTTTAAGGTCTCTTTAATGATGATTGAAATATTTTCAATATGGATTCTACTTGCTACTTCTGGCACTACGCCACCATAAAGAGTGTGGACATCGATCTGACTTGCCACCTTGTCTGCCAGTATTTCATTACCATTTTTAACTATTGCACAAGCCGTTTCATCACAACTTGATTCAATGGCCAAAATAATAACATCCTTCATTTTTCATATTCCTTTCATCATAAAGTGTCCATCTTCACTGACACCTTTCCAATAATAGTAATTCTTTTTAGTATTGATGATTGCAAAACCACATTTTTCATATAGACTGATGGCATTTTTATTCGATACTCTAACTTCAAGGCTGATGGTTTCACATCCTTCTTCAACAGCCAACTTTTCAATATGTTGCATCAATTCAAAACCATATCCTTTATTCTGCTGATCTTTTCTGATAGCGATATTGGCAATCTCTGCTCTTTCAAACATAATCCACAAATCTGCAAATCCGACAATTTCTTTTTCCTCATTTTCTATTACCCAGAGAAAAGAAAAAGGATTGAACTGGATTTCATAAACAAAATGATCATAATTCCAGGCATCTACAAATGAATCTTCTTCAATTTCCAACACCATATCGATGTCATCTACACTCATTTCTCTAATCATTTTCTTAAATACTCTTGTGAACTCTTCAAATAGACTGGACTTAAAACATCAATGTTTTCTATCTTTTGCCATAATTCTTTTAACAGCATGAAGTTAGCTGCAATTTCAGGATAATAACTTTCTCTATCAAACAAATGTAAATCACCGATTAAAATGATATCATCATTTAACATCTCTTTTATCTCTTTATTTGTTAAAACAGAATCTTCTCTAATAGCAACACCTTTATTGTATCTGCCAACATAACAGCGTCCAGCTCTGGCATCTAGTAAAACTAAAGCATTATCAACTCCGGCATACAATTGCAATGTTGATAAAGTATAAACTTTTTTGCCGACTATTGAACCTAATATCTTAGCCACCGTTAAACCAATTCTAACGCCAGTATATGAACCTGGACCAATTGTTACTACCACACTTTTTACTTCTTTTAAAAGAACGTTGTTTTTCTTAAGCAGTTCATCCAACTCTAAAACAATGTGCTCTGATTGAAGTTTTGGACACTCTTTTTGGATACCATCAATAACCTTATCATCATCCATCAAAACCAATAGCAAAAATTGATGGGAAGTATCTATTCCTATTGTATACATAACTTATCCAGTATCCTTTCATACTTTTCACCACTAGCAGTAATTAATAGTTCTCTGTTATCATCTTCTAAAATATTAATTTCAATATTAATTCTGTCTTCTGGCAATAAATCACTGATAAACTGACTCCATTCAATTACGCAAACTCCATCTGATTCAATATAATCTTCAAATCCTAAGTCCTGGCTTAATCCTTCCAAACGATAAGCATCAATATGATATAAAGGTAAATCACCCTGATAAATTTTAAGCAAAGTAAAAGTAGGCGAGGTAATGTTCTTTTCAATATTTAAACCTTTACCCAATCCCTGAGTAAAAGTTGTCTTTCCAGCTCCTAACTGCCCTGTTAAGGTGATTAAAGAACCAGCAAACAAAAAACCAGCTAACCTTTCGGCAAGTTTTTTAGTTTCTAAGGCTGTTTTGCTAATTACTTTAACAGTTTTCACTTTCATCACCACAATAATTATAATTCAATAGTTTAAATAATCAAACACAAAAAACCTCAGCATATTTAAGCCAAGGTTTTAAGATTCCTAAATCTGATAATCTAAGACGATAATTTCATTATCCAATTCATCCGAAAATTGAAAAGTATCAGTGGTTAAATAGATAACTTTTTCAAAGTATTTAGTAAAATCATAAACCGTTTTTAAAACATCATAACCAAAATCATCTGATCTGTAATGCATCGGAATTATCACTTTAGGACTTGTTTTTTCAACAATTATTTTCGCAGTTTCAGGACCTATTGTATAATAGCCACCTACCGGAATCATCAGAACATGACAACCCTTAATTTTTTCAATTTGATCTTCATCCAGCATACAGCCTAAATCACCTAAATGTACCACTTTATAATAATCCAAAACGGTAATAATGTGGATTAGATTCTCTCCTCTTAAAGCTCCTTGTTTTTCATCATGAAATGAATCCAGTGTTTCTATTTTAAAAGCACTATCATATTTAGATTCAATCAGTTCTACACAACTGCTACCACAATGATCTCCGTGCAAATGAGAACATAAAACAATATTAGCCTTTTCATCGAGATCTCTAAAACCTTTAACTGAACCTTTTTCAAAAGGATCAATAATCAGACTTTGGCTATCAACCGATATTTTAAAACAAGAATGTCCTAACCATTTAATTAACATATCATTACCCCCTATAAGTTTCGAATACGATAAAAGTATTTGTCAACTAATTTATCATTATGACAAGCAAAATCTTCATTCATAAAGGCCATATGTCCATTATAGTAAACATCAGGTTCAATGCCTTTTTGAACTAAGTTTTCGACCATTTGAGTTAAGATAGCATTTTGTAAGAAAATATTAGGAATTGTAGAAACACTTCCTACTTTCATTGGAAATCCTTCAATTTCTACTGCTGCATCACCTATAATACAACAATTGTCTAATACAACATCTGCCACATCTTTTAATTTCAGACCATCTCTATGTTTAGTTGTCAAATAATTACTATACTCTACTGCTGTAATTGCAATAACGGGAATTCCTTTTTCCTTCGCTCTGATTGCTGCATCTACTGGAGCAATATTGTTGCCACTGTTAGAAATAATAATCATACAGTCATTAGATGTGATACGATGATAATCAACAATTATTCTTCCTATTCCATAGGTATTTTCAACCAGATAAGATTTTGTAATTTCGGTATTACCAGTAGCTGAATGTTCTAATAAAGCAACATAATTAGCAGGAGTAGCAGCACGCCAGAAAGCATCATCTACCACTAAATGTGAGTGACCTGTCCCAAAACCATAGATCAGCCCGCCTTTTTCAGTTGTTCTTGTCAGTAAATTTGCTGCCTTGATAATAGCATCTTTGTTAACTTTCATTACTTTTTCTACAACCTGCTTTTCTACTTCAAAATACTTTTCCCATGCTTTCATTTGGTTTCTCCTTGTAATTCCATACTCTAATTATAAAGGGTTTTTTCTTTTTTTACATTGAAATTAATTTTTAATAGTTTTAAAATTAATTTAGAGTTAGAAAAGAAGGTGAAAGTCAAATGGAAGTTTGTATAAACGTTTGTTTTTTTCAATTTAATAAGATAAAACAGATTACATACTTTTTTTTGACCAAAAGCAAAACTTTTCTTCCATCACAACAATGGAAGGAGATAATATATGACTAACGAGACACGTTTAACCAACCCGGAATATGTATCAGAAATTATCGAATTATTAAATCAGAATCTTAGCAAAAAGCAATTACAGGATCTTATTACTGATTACCATGCTTCAGATATTGCCGATGCATTGGAAGAATTAGATAAAGATAAACGATTAAAAATATTTGACGCCGTTGATGATGAACAATTATCAGAAATTTTCGCCTATCTGGAAGATGCAGATATCTACATCAATGAAATTGACATCCAGTTAGCAGCCCAGATATTATCTGAAATGGACTCAGATGACGCTGTTGATGTTTTAGAAGAAATTGAAGATGAAGAAATCAAAGATAAGATTATTGAAATGATGGATGTTGAAAGTAGTGAAGATGTCCTATTGATTCAATCTTATGATGACGATACTATCGGCAGTATGATGACTACAAACTATATTGAAATCAATAAAGACTTTTCAATTAAAGATGCTATGCGTGCTCTAGTTGCACAAGCCGAAGATAATGATAATGTTTCAACTATTTATGTCAGTGATAAAAATAAAAAATTCTATGGTGCCATTGACTTGAAGGATTTAATCATTGCCAGAGAGGGAACCCCGTTAGAAAACATTATCACTAATAGTTATCCAACAGTCTATGCTGATTCTCTGATTTCTCATCTTTTAGAAGATTTAAAAGATTACTCAGAGGACTCTTATCCGGTACTGGATCAAGATAATCACATCATCGGAATTATCACAGCTACCGATCTGATTGAGATGGTTGAAGATGAACTGGTTGAAGACTACGCTAAACTTGGCGGTCTAACCAGTGAAGAAGATTTAAGTGAATCTATTTTTGAATCTGTCAAAAAAAGAATTCCATGGCTAATGATTTTATTAGTTTTAGGACTAGGAATATCTTCTGTAGTCGGAATCTTTGAAACTGTAGTTCATCAGATTCCACTAATTATTATTTTTCAATCTCTAATTCTCGGAATGGCTGGTAATGTCGGAACTCAATCACTTGCGGTAACAGTCAGAATCTTAATGTTAAAGGATTTGACAGGTAAGGAAAAATTAAAACTGGTATTAAAAGAAGTGAAAATTGGACTTGTTAATGGACTGTTGCTTGGAACTTTGGCAATCGTTGTAATTACAGCTTATATTATGATATTTAAAGGTAAAAATTTTCAATTTTCAATTTTGATTGGACTATGTGTAGCGTTAGCTTTATTGGTAACTTTGGTACTATCATCTTTGATGGGAACAATGGTTCCAATTACCTTCCATAGCATTAATATCGACCCAGCTGTTGCGTCAGGACCATTAATTACAACTTTGAATGACTTAACAGCAGTTATTGTCTATTATGGTTTATCATGGTTATTAATAATAAAGGTATTTGAAATGGTATAAAAAATTAGGATTTCTCCTAATTTTTTTCTATTTCATTCACTTCAATCTCTAATAACAGTTCATAGGGTTGCAGTTTTTTGAGCAATTGATCGATTTCTTTTTTTGTTTTTATAAAAATCGGATCAGTTAACATTTCACATATTGTTTCTGCATCTAATTTTTCATCCCCATACAGACAATAGGTTTTCAAATATGGATAATCTCCTCCATGAATAAGGATAAATTTATCTGATGTTTGATAAGCTTTAGTAAATATACTGTCCTGACCTACTATTTGAATACAGGAAATGGTTCCATCATGATTAAACTCATATAGACCGATTATTTCATCATTCATAAATAATGGGTAAATTAATTTTTCATTGATACTGATATTTTTTTTGTCCTCAATTACTATCGAATAATCTTTTATTGGATTTTTGATATAAAATTTATCTTCAGCAGTATAAGCAATATTTTTTATTTTTTTAAGACTTAATTCAACTAATAATTCCTGAATCATTAAACTTGTATCTTGAGAAAGTAAATTTTCGTTAATATCTATATTTTTTATGTCCGTTAAGCTGATCTCTTTATTTATCAACGCTTTAGAGGGATAAAGATTTTTCTCTTTTAAGATGGATGTTGTAGTTTCATCAACTAAAGCACTATAGACAAATTTCCCCATATAAGGGTAAGTTATTGAACCGGTGTCATTATTTTCCGAACAATAAACTCCTACACAAAAAAGAACATTTACCCTATCATAGATAAAATAATAATATGGAAACTTAATTTCTTCATTCTCCTGCAGATGAAAACCATCTAATCTTTCAGAAATATAAAATGCAATATTTGGATTATATTCAAAATTGTTTACTAAATAAGCTTTAGCAAACGAAATTGCACATTTATCAATTATATTATCTAACGGTTCTTTCTTTTTACAGCCAGCAAAGGAAAACAGCATTGTAAAAAATATTAAAAATGTTATCAATTTCTTCAATACTGCCACCTCCTGATTATTTAAAGATAGTATCAATAATTTATATTAAAAAAATCTTTACAATTTTATTGTACTCTTATCTGTCATTTTTTCAACAAATAGTGAAAAAAGAAGAATTATTAACATATTTTTAACAATTCTTCTCTTTTTTTATAAATCCCTATTTTTTATTACAATTCTATCTTCCAAATGGGAATCGAAATTTGTTGAAGCTGAAAGCAGTTCTTCAAATATCGCATTACATGAAGTGATAACAGTTTTAGGCTTTTTATTGGCATAAACTTCTTCAATTGGGACATCAAAGAATTTACTGAAACCATCAAGATGATATCCTGCAGTTACACCTATCTTAATGATTTTTTCATCAAAAATATCTTTACCATTTAACTGACAGACTTCTAAAACCTTAGTTAAACGATTATAAACAATGTGAACACCTTTAGAAACCTGATAAAATTCAGTATGCCCATCATCATAACATTCTTCTCTGAGCATATACTTTATCATATGTTTAAACTGTTTACCTGTAACCTCTAACATTACAACTGCTTCATCATAAGGTAGACATTCCTTCAGATCCTGATATCTTACAATCGGACCAAGCTGTTTTTTCCTTATCGCTCCTGAACCAAAAAGCATAACATCAAAAGACGAATCAACCTGCAACAAATCAGCAATCAAATTCCCCAGCTCAGTTTCCATATTTCGTTGTGGATGAGTTAAGGGTCTTCTGAATGTTGTAATAATCTTTTGATATTTTTTGTCAGTTTCTTCCTTGTAAACACCCAATAATTCCTCCATAACCGGATCAAACGGACAAGTCTTTTCATTGATTGGAATACACTGCCATTTATATCCTGACAGATTGTTGTCATCATCAAAATCAATATCAAATCTACCTATCTGATCAGTGCCGGTATAAGCCTGTACAATAGGAATTCCATTAACCACAGCCGGTTCTGTTAAATGAGTATGCGAATGACCACCAATTATCATATCTACTCCCCATTCAGGATCTAAGATGGATGCCAACTTCTTATCTTCTTCAAAACCGATATGAGTTAATAAAACAGTTAAGTCAATAGCAGTAGTTTTATAATTATCAATTATAACTCCTATTTCTTTTCTGGCTTCCCAAATATCTACAAAAGCTCCAATTAATTCTTCACCTTTTGTTTGATTTAACACTTCCTCAGTTAGAACTCCGATAAACATTACTCTTAAACCGTTAATATAAACTACTTTAAAAGGACTAAACAGACGTTGGTGATTACTTTTGATATAAAGATTAGCATTAATTATTGGAAACTTAGCACATTTTTCTAAAAATAACAAATGAGCAATTCCATAGTCGGTTTCATGATTGCCTACTGTAACTACATCCGGGGCCAGAAAATTCATTATTTCAATCGTTGATAGACCTTTATATTCTGAATCAATAATTGAACCTCTAAACATATCTCCAGCGATAACATACAATAACGAATCATTTATTTCTCTTTCTCTTCTGATGTAGCCAGATAAAAGAGAAACACCACCAACAAGTTTTTTATCAATCTTTTCAGCTAAAAAGTCACCATGTAAATCATTGGAATGTAAAATTGTTAATTTTTTCCCCATTTATATCCTCCTTCAAAATTAAAAAACACAAAAATTGTGTTTTTATATCGTACCTGCCCAGGCAGGAATATTTTTCCCTCGATTAATTATAACTGCTTTCTGAAAATCAGTCTGATTTAAGAACTCTAAAATCAAGTTTACTTCATCATCATTACAGCCAACCAAAAGTTTTACTTCAATATCTCTTTTCAATATATCTGCACATACAACAAGTGAAGAAACATTTGTTGCTTCAAGTGAACCACGATAGACAGAGATATGATCAGGATTTTCTCCATGTAAATCTTTTAAATAACCATAGTCGACAGGATATATCAAATTAGTATATATAGGATGCACTGAATTTTTAGGCCTGTTTATTACCAAATCACTTGATAAATATAAAGTATCTATTTTTTGCCAAAATAATGCATTATTTTCAAACTCCATCTAGACACCTCCACATAGACCATTATAATTGAAATAATTTTCATTTTCAATAGGTGTTTTATGTAAATATTTTCATATTATTTAAAATCGCTTACATTTTTTAATTTTGGCAATTAATTTATCAACTTCATTTCGATCAAAATTCAGACAACCGATTTCTATCGCTGGTTTATTGCGACCATGAAAATCGGAACCAACAGACATCAATAAATTATACTTTTTAGCTTTTTTATAATAATAATCAATAGCTTTCTGATCATGATATGTACTATACACCTCTAAACCATCTAAACCATAAGAAATAATCTCTTTCAGTTTTACTTCATTAAAACCAATATTATGAAAAGGATGGGCTAAAATCATTATTCCACCACAATCATGTATCAGCTTTGCTGCTTCTTTTAAAGGTAAAGAAAAATCCAGATTGGAATAACAGGGTTTTCCCTGAGCATAGAACTCTCGATAAAAATTGAAGTACGGATTATCAGCCAACTTACCTCCAGCTCTAAACTCCTTTAATCTTTCGTCATCATCATTTCTTTTATCCTGTAACACTATTTCTCCAATGCTCTCTGGATCAACCAGGCCGTCATTAGAAACTTCAATTACCTTTTTTGCATCAAACTTAAAGCCAAAATCCCAAGCTTTCTGCATCATAATTTCCGCAAAACCACGATATTTATTCTTAACTTCATTTTCACGATCAATAAATCTCTGATCCTGATAATCAATGTTTAAACCTAAAATATGCAACAATGTCCCATCATCCATCACTGCGCTTACTTCTGTTGCAGGCACAAAGTCTATTTCATATTCTTTAGCCCATTTTACTGCATCAGACAAAGCGGAAACACTATCATGGTCGCTGATAGCGATAATATCCATATCTAACTTTTTCGCACGCAAAACAATCTCTTTGGCAGTCAGTTCTCCATCAGCCGATTTATTGGTATGAATATGTAAATCTATTTTCATCTCAATCACCAAATAAATTATATTATGTTATAATTAATTTAACAAATATAAATAAAAAATATGGAGGAAAAAATGAATCATAGAGAAATAGTTAATAATTTTTTACTTAAATACAATCAACATCCTGATGATATCGATATTGATAGTTTAACTAAAACATTTGTTGAAGAGATGAGGTTGGGATTGGCAGGAAAACCTTCATCTTTGATGATGATTCCAGCTTATGTTTCTACTAAAGGAGAAGTCCCACTAAATGAAACGGTTATCGCGATTGATGCCGGGGGAACAAATTTAAGAATTGCTCATGTTACCTTTACAGAAGAAGGAATAGTAATTGAAAATCTAAAGAAACAAAGAATGCTGGGAGTTGAAAAACCTTTACATATCAGTGAATTTTTCAGTCAATTAACTGACATTCTTATGCCCTATTTAGATAAGAGTCAGAAAATTGGTTTTTGTTTCTCTTTTGCCGCAGAAATACAACCTGATAGAGATGGAAAAATTCTTGAATTTTCCAAAGAAATCAATATCGCAGATTGTCAAGGAAAGCTGATTTTTAAAGAATTGAAAAAGGAAATTAAAAAAAGAGGTTTTGAAAAAGAAATATCAGGCGTCATTTTAAATGATACCGTCTCTACTCTTCTTGGTGGTCCGGCAATTAAACCATCAGAAAAAGTAGATGGTCAGATTGGATTAATTTTAGGTACCGGTACCAATACTGCTTATATCGAAGAATTAAAAAACATCACCAAACTTGATTTAAAGTCTGATGGAAAAATGATTATCAATATGGAAAGTGCTGGCTTTAACAAAGTTCCTCAAGGTAAATTTGATAAGATTATCGATGATAATTCTGCAGATCCAGCAGGCCATATATTTGAAAAGATGATTTCAGGAATCTATCTGGGAAATGTTATCTGCGAAACAGTAAAACATGCAACTAAAGAAAATCTTTTCTCAAAGGAAAGTGCTGTTGAAGAATTACCATACTTTTCAATGGTAGAAGTCGATCAATTCTTAAGAGAACCTTATGGCGATAATTTATTGGCTAAAGCCTGTCACAATAATGATGATGTTGAACTGCTTTATAATTTTGCGGACTTAGCAATTGAAAGAGCTTCTAAACTTGTTACTGTTAACTTAGCTGCAGATATGATTCAAATGGATGGTGGAAAGAAGATGTCAACACCTTGTAGAATTGTTATTGAAGGCTCTACTTATCATAAATGTTATTCATATAAGGAAAAAATTGACAGATACATGAAAGAATATGTCAATGATAAATTAAATAGATACTATATGGTAACCAGTGGTGATGATACTAACCTGGCAGGAAGTGCTATAGCTGCGTTGTTGAATTGTTAATTAATTCAGGGGATTAAAATCTAATCCCCTTTTTTGATAATCTGAAATTCTATCACAACCACAATTTGAGCAGTATTAAGTATTTTAATTTACTGTTGTTTTTTTATGATAAGATTATTATGGTGAATATATGTTAAGAATTAATGATGTCAAAGTATTTGAAGATATTTCTAATGAAGAAGTAATAAAAAAAGCTGTTAAAAAAGCTAGAATTAAAACTGGTGATTTTATTAGTGGAAAAATCATCAGAAAAAGTATCGATGCCAGAAATAAAAATAATATTTTCTATAATTACACTGTTGATATTGAAGTTAAAAACGAAAACAATTATCCTAAATTAAAAAAAGTTTCTAAAACTTCATTAAAAATAGAAAAAAATAGAAATTCTATCTATAAACCAATCATTGTAGGAAGTGGTCCTGCCGGCTTATTCTGTGCCCTGACATTAATTGAATACGGTTATCAGCCAATCATCATCGAACAGGGTGATTGTGTTGAAAAAAGAATTAAAGTTGTTGACAATTATCGTTATAATGGAATTTTAAATGAGAGATGTAATGTTCAATTTGGAGAAGGAGGAGCAGGTACCTTTTCTGATGGAAAACTAAATACCGGAATTAACTCTCCTTTAATTCAAAAAGTATTGGACACTTTTCACTTTTTTGGTGCTCCAGTTGAAATTACCTATTTAAATAAACCACATATCGGAACAGATAATTTAGTTAATGTTATAAAAAATATTAGAAAATATATTGAAGAAAATGGGGGTAAATATTATTTTAATACTAAATTCACTTCTTTCGAAAAAGAAGGAAGCTTGATAAAAATAATTTGCGAAGATAGGACTTTCGTTAGTGATACTTTAGTACTCGCTATCGGGCATTCTGCCAGAAATACTTTTGAAATGTTAAAAGAAAAAGGAATCACCATGAAGAAAAAGAACTTTGCAGTTGGTTTAAGAATTGAACACCAGCAAGAAATGATTAATCAAGCTCAGTATGGACATAAAACTAAACTGAATTTACCAGTTGCCGAATATAAGCTTTCATATCACAGTAAAAATGGCAGAAGCTGTTATACCTTCTGTATGTGTCCTGGAGGAGAAGTTATAGCCAGTTCCAGTGAAAAAGGCAGTATCGTAACTAATGGAATGTCTTACTTCAAACGCGATAAAGAAAATGCTAATGCTGCTTTACTAGTCAATATTACCCCAAAAGATTTTCCGGATGATGATGTTTTGGCAGGAATGTATTTTCAAAGAAAGTTAGAACAGGCCGCCTATGCTCTGGCTGGCAGCAATAATACTGCTCCTGTTCAAAGAGTTGAAGACTTTATTAATAATACACCTTCCAAATCAATTGGCTATATTATTCCAACCTATAAACCGGGATATACTCTAACTGATTTAAACGAAATCTTACCAGATTTCATCAGTGACACCATTAAAGAAGCTTTACCTTATTTTGACACAAAAATTAAAGGCTTTAATGATCCTGATGCCATTTTAACTGGAGTAGAAACCAGAAGCTCATCACCAGTGACAATTGTTAGAAACAAAAATCTGCAATCAAACCAGACTGGCATTTACCCTTGTGGTGAGGGAGCGGGATATGCTGGAGGAATAACATCTGCTGCTATAGACGGAATACAAGTTGCCTATAAGATAATTGAAAACAAATAAGGAAGCTCAAACTTCTTTTTTTGTAGTTGGCATATTAAAAAAGGCAGTGAAATTTCACTACCTTGTTTATTGATTAAACAACTTTATTAAAAAGTATCATAAAGATTATACAAATTACAATATCTATTGCTCCAACGACAAATACAAATCCAAACCCTTTGACTTTCTGACCTCTTCTTTTTTCCACAAAATCGCCATAGCTTTCTTGTTTTTTATGTCTGCCAAAAGGAATCAGAGTTTTAATCGCAAATCGCAGTCCCCAGCTGATACCATCAAATGCTCCTTCATTACTAATAATCAGTAATAAACCACTACAAGTTAAAAGTAAGCCAGGAATCGCAAATCCATCACTTATATACTTATATTTATCAGCCAACGTTCCCATATGGAAACCTTTGTTCGATATATAAGAATATGTGACAAACAAAGAAATTGCAGTTGTTAATCCATACTTAATCAAATTAGCCTTTAAGTTTTTACTCACAGATTAAATTCCCTTTTATATCTAGCTTCCTCTTCATCATTGCATAAGACAAAATGTCCCGGAATTACTTCTCTGAATGTTGGTTTTTGATTTTCATAATCATGATCTTTTAACGGATTATAAACAATACGTTTTCTATTTCTCTCAGTATGTGGATCCGGCAAAGGAATAGCTGATAATAATGATCTTGTATATGGATGCATTGGATGAGCAAACAATTCATCAGAACTGGCTAACTCAACCAGATTACCATAATACATTACTCCAATTCTATCTGAAAAATACTTAACAACAGATAAGTCATGAGCAATAAACAGAATTGTCAAACCTAAGTCTTTCCTTAAATCATTTAATAAGTTAATAACCTGAGCTTGGATTGACACGTCTAAGGCACTTATAGGCTCATCTGCAATGATTAACTCTGGATGTAATACAATTGCTCTGGCAATACCGATACGCTGCCTTTGCCCTCCTGAGAACTCATGAGGATATCTAGTTGCATGTTCAGGAACAAGACCAACTTTATCTAAAACCTTTAAGACTTCCTGCTTGATATAATCTTTATCCTTGATGCCACGTATTTTTAATCCTTCAGCAATTGTTTCCTTAACTGTCATACGTGGATCCAGTGAAGCAATAGGGTCTTGGAAAATCATCTGAATTTTATTAGTTAAACGCTCTTTTTTAGCTAATTTAAGTTCAGCTTTTTTCTCTTTCTCTAATCGGACTTTTTCTTCTGTACTATCAGCTTTGTTGATCAAGTCATCATAGTAAACATTAACTCTTTCCATTTCAGATTGAGCGTAAATTTTATTACAGTTTTTATGATCATGTCTTGCTGAAGCAATTTCTGCATTTAATTTTTCTATTTTTTCTTTTGCTTCTGCTTTTCTAGCATCAATGGCAGCACTATCACCAGCTAGCTTTTTGATGTCAGCTCTCAAAGCTTTTCTTTCTTCTTTAATTGCTGCTTTATACTGTCTGATACCAGCAACAATTCTATGACCTTTAAAATAGACTGAACCACCAGTAGCATCATACAAGCGAATAATTGTACGACCAGTTGTAGTTTTACCACAACCAGACTCACCAACTAAACCAAAAACTTCACCTTTATAAATATCAAAACTTACATCATTAACAGCTTTTAATACTTTTCTGCCCATTTTAAAGAATTGTTCAAGATTTTGGACTGACAATAATACTTCTCTATTTTTCATGTCTAGCTTCCTCCTTCTTTTTCATTCTTTCAATACGATCGGTTACGATCTTTGGAGGGTCGATTTTTGGTGCATTTGGATGCAACAACCAGGTTGCCGCCTGATGTGTATCTGAAACTTTGAACATTGGCGGTTGTAATTCAAAATCGATTTCCAAAGCATATTTATTTCTAGCTGCGAAGGCATCACCCACTGGTGGATAAATCATATTTGGTGGAGTACCTGGAATCGCTTCTAATTTATCCTTCGTATCCAAGTCAGGCATTGAAGATAACAGTGCCCAGGTATATGGATGTTTAGGATTGTAGAACACTTCTTCAGCAGTACCCTTTTCAACAATTTTACCAGCATACATAACAGCTATTCTATCAGCCATATTAGCTACAACACCCAAGTTGTGAGTAATAAAGATAACTGACAGATTTCTTTCAGCTTTCAATCTGTTAATTAACTCCAGAATCTGAGCTTGAATTGTAACATCTAATGCCGTAGTAGGCTCATCACATATCAGAATATCCGGATTAGCGGCTAAAGCAATAGCGATTACAATACGCTGTCTCATACCACCTGAGAATTCAAACGGATATTGATTATATCTGATAACTGGTTCAGGTATACCTACTTCCTCTAATAATTTCAAGGCTCTGGCTTTAGCTATTTTTTTGGAAATTTTAAAGACCATTCTACTAGCTTGTTCTTTTAAATAATCTACCAGAGCAATCATCTTTGCTTCGCTATCAAATCTATCTTCAGCATCGAAATCTCTCTGATAACTTTCCATTAAATGTTCTATAACAGCACAAATATTTTTAACACCTAATTTTCTATCAAAGTAAACTGCTGGAATAACCTTCCAGTCCGGAGTTTTCCCTTTAGCTACCAATTTTTCATATTTAGCTTCATCTCTTGCAAAACGCCTAGCTTCAACCTCATTTTGTTTTAAACCTTCAAAGTATTTTTCAATATGACGCTTTATACTTGAACCAAAAGTATATTCAGTTGAATTTTTAGCAATTTCTAATTGGTCAATGGCCTCATTTACTAAAGGTATAATCTTTCCTGCAATTTCTTTAGATACTTTTTCATCCATCTCTTCAGTTTCAAAATAGTCTAATGCTTCCTGAAGATATTTCATATTTTCGCGTTTTTTATTCATTGAAATATTATGTGAATTTTGAATAGCTGCTTTTCCCTTGATGATGAAATCAGTCATAAATTCATCATACAAACAGTCAGTAGCCATTTTATTTAACTCAGTTAAGTCCATTTCAACGACATTAGCATTCGGATTCTTCATAAAGTAATAACCTAATGAGAAGAATTCTGGTTTATCTTTATTGATTCCTACTTCTAAAGCATTTGAGATTTGTTTTAAGATATCAAGTGTAGAATCAGCTAAAACATTCTTTTTTACTTTATTAACATCAGCTGTCAAACGTGAATGTAAAGATTTAATTTCATCAGTTTCTGATACAACTCTAGGATGATATGTTTTTGGCAAGCGCTTGACAAAGTCTTTCAGACTATGTTTAGCTCTAACATTCTGCTTCTTTTCAACTAAGAAGACAAAGTTATCAATATCTAATTTTAACTCTGTAGCCTCTTTATGAATACCGTTGAATAATGCCTCTAATTTTGTAGCATTAATTGAAAAATTATTAAATATTTTACAATCTTCTTTATTTCTTTCAGCTGCTTCTGGATTTACTTCATCCATATTTTTATTTAATAAGGTTAACTTCTCATCAAATATTTTCTTAGCATTTCTTCTTGAAGCAGCATTTTTCAGTAACATTGCTTCCGTTAACTGTTTGCCTACTTTCATGATAGGGTTTAAAGAACTCATCGGATCCTGGAAAATCATCGCAATTTTATCGCCTCTCAGTTTATGGAAGTCTTCTTCACTGATTTGAACTAAATCCATTCCATCATATAAGATTTCTCCACCTTCAATGATTCCGTTTCCTGCTAAAATACCCATAATGGCACGATTAGTAACTGATTTACCAGAACCAGATTCCCCAACAAGAGCCAAGGTTTCACCTTTATATAAATCAAAGCTGATATCACGTACAGCTTTTAATATACCTTGTTGAGTACGGAATGATATCTGTAAATTCTTAACTTCTAATTTCTTTTGCATAAACTAATCCTCCGTTCCACGTAGTGATGGGTTAAAGGCATCACGTAAACCATTACCGAACAGGTTGAAAGAGATTTCCAGTAAAGCAATGAACAATGCAGGATATAACATAATATGAGGATAACTGCTCATTACAGATTGTCCATTAGCTAACATCGAACCAATCGAAGACATTGTAGGAGAGTCTAAGTTAATAATACCTAAATAAGTTAATGAAGTTTCTGAGAAGATAACTCCTGGAATTACTAAGATAGATCCAGTAATGATTGTACCTAAAGAGTTAGGGAAAATATGCTTAAACATAATCGACCAGTCATTTGCTCCGAGAGTTCTAGCTGCCAGAACATATTCCTGGTTTTTAAACCTGTAGAATTGCATACGCACCCTGCTGGACATACCTATCCATCCTGTCAGCACAAAGGCATAAATCAGCGATGGAATTGCTCCTACTTTACCAGATAAGTGTAACTGGAAAAGTACTGTAACAACCATAAATGGAATCCCGCTTAAGATATCGGTAATACGTTCCATAATCATATCAACTGCTCCACCATAGTAACCTGCAATAGCACCATAAATAGTTCCAATTGTTAAGTTAACAGCTGATACCAGGATTGCTAAAACAAATGAGAATCTGGCTCCACTGGCAAGTCTGGTGAAAATATCATAACCATTAGTATCGGTACCGAAAGCAAACGAAGGTTCAAATCCGTATCGATAGATAAAATATTTATATGCATTTACTCTGACTACGTAGTTATAGTTCCCTTGAACACCTGTTCTCTGTGCATATCTAAACGCTAATTCAGTATTCCCTGAATTATAAGGGTCATCAGGAAATCTAAGACTATAATAATCATCGATACCTGTTGTTGAATAAGAATTAATGAAATTACCTTGAGAGTCAAATACCGGGTTACCTTTTTCATCACACTGATACCAGATATTATGGTCTCCACCAATTACACTGACATCAGCAACTGGTAAAATTACCTGTGTCCCCGTTTCTATTTGCCAATCCTGTAATTCCTTATATTTTTCATAAGTTAAAGTAAGATTGAACGCATTTAAAGCAGCATAGTTGTCTATTCTTACTTTATATATAGTTTGAGGGCCTCTAAATATATCATCTCTGACAAATTTATCTACAACTTCAACAATTACTTTATTTCCCGTTTCTTCCTGCTGTGCTAACAGACGATAGTATCTATTTTGGGATACTTCAATAACTTTAGTACCATCCCAGAAGCCTGTCCCTTCCATAAATGTAAGTTTTGGTGTCAGGTATTGATATCTCATAATTATATTATCGGTAGCATAACTCTTGATATAATTCTGATCACAGAAATAAGGACCGATAATTGCATAAATTACTAATATGAGAATAATTATTGCCGCAACAACTGAAGATTTATTCTTTTTAAAACGAATCCAGGCATCTTCAAAATAGCCAATAACTTTTGTATCAAACTTCTTATCATGACTGTCCGTTCTATTAGCCAATGCAAATTTTTCTTTTGGAATATTCATATAATCTTTATTTGTCATCTTACTTCGCCCCCATTCTGATTCTTGGGTCAATTATAGAATAACTAATATCAATGACGATACCAGCTGCCAGACCAATCAATGTATAGAACGCTGATAATAACATAAAGAAGTTATAATCAGGTGGTGAGGCTTGAATTGAGTTAACATATAACTTACCAACACCAGGAATTGAGAACATCTGTTCAATTATTAATGAACCCGACATAATAGAAATAAATTCACCTAAAATCATAGGAAAAATCGGAACCATTGAATTACGCATTGCATGTCTTATCGTAGCTTGAGCTTTTGTCAAACCTTTCGTACGAGCTAAAAGCATAAATTCACTGGTCAATACTTCTGTCAATTCTGCTCTGGTATATCTGGCAAATCCTGCAATCGTTCCAAAAGACATTGATAAGATTGCTGGAATCATCGATTTAAAACCTACCCAGCTGAATGCTCCCTGAGTAGCGTCCATCGTTGCTGAAGCCCACCCCAGTTTGAAGTATAGAATATACTGCACAAGAAAGGCATAAACAAACGAAGGTACTGATACAACAACCATTACACCCGTTGAAATAACATGGTCAATCCAAGTGTTTTTCTTAAGCGCTGCAATAATACCCAAAATCAGTCCAAGTGGAATAGACAGTAAAATTGAGTACATATTTAAGGCAACTGTAAACGGTAACTTTGAAACGAATACTTTCCAAACATCTTGACCAATGTATAAAACCTCACTGGTACCGAAATAACCTTGTATAGCATATTTCCAGAAACGATAATACTGTTGAATAATCGGCAAATTATAACCCAACAGTTCTCTTCTCTGCATGATAAGCGCCATATCCTTACCAAATTGCTCAGCAGGAATATTAGGCAGTAACTTAATAAATACGAAACATAAAGTTATGATTACCAGAAAAGTCATCAACATCAGGGCAATACGTTTCATGATGTACTTAAATAGATACATAAAAAACCCTCTTTTCTTTTAGTAATATTTTTAAGTATAAAAAAATCAGAACTTAAAAAGTACCATTACATTTTACCATATTGTGGCATAAATTGTAAATAAAATGACAGTGACTTATGAAACATTTCAAACATTTTTATGAAAACTTTTCATTTATTTTCATAAAAAAGGTGTCAAATCAATAGATTTAACACCCTATTTTAATATTTAGAACTAAATTTTACCTATAATCTAAAGTTCCGCCTTGCTCTGCAACATATGCAGCCCATTCAGCGTCATCCATAGCATAAGTGTAATACTGAACTCCACCACGGCCAACACCGTAAATGTATTCTTCAGTGTAATATTTAATTCTCATACCCTTCAATGATGCAGAAGCATCTAAGTTGATTGGAATCATATTGTATTGTTGTAATACGATACCTTCAAGTGCTGCTAAAATATCTAAACGTACTTTTGCATCAGCATTTGTTCCAGCATTAACTGTTACAGTTTCATCACTACCAACAACATTAACTTCAACATCTTCACCTGATAATGCACTGTACCAAGAAACAGCATCAGTTACTAAATCCTGACCATCAATGTTAACTACTACATCAACTACTGAATAATCGAATGCAGCGTCATACTGATATCTAGGAGCAACATAAGCTTCGATTAATCCATAAGGGTCTAATGCAGAACCTGTCCATCCAACACCGAATAATAAGTCAATAGAGTTATTCTTCAAGTATGATGAGAATGCAGAAGAACCTAATGGTTGTGATTGTGAGAATACTAAGTGACCTTCTAATTTAGTTCCAACAACAGCATCTGTCCATACTTGTGATAACAATACGAAACCATTGTTGTAGTATTTAGAAGAACCTGAACCAGGCTGTCCAATGATAATCTGGATTTCCCAATTGTCTCTGTCTGCAGGGATATAACCAGCTTCAACAGCTTTGTCATATGCAATGTTGAACAATTCTTTAGCACCAGCTAAATCATAACCAGTAATAGATTCGATAGCTTCATCAATTGTAGCATATTCTTTACCTTCACCGATATCATTTGTCAAGCCCCAGAAATCAACGATAACCTGTTTAGCTTCATCAGTTGTTCTGTAAGCAACACCATTTTCTGGGTCAGAAATAATCATGTTACCATATAATGCTTTAGCAGGAGCACCTGTTGGGTCTAATGCTAAGCTATAAGCAGCTCTATCTAATGAGAATGATAATGCCTGACGGAATTCTTTAACACAGATAATTCTCTTAACAACAGTATTACCTGGAGTTGCAGGGCTAGCATTTGCTTCAGCAGTTGCTAATGCTTCTTCATTTGGATTTAATGCGATAAACCAAGTTGAGTCACCTTCTGTATAGTAAGTGAAATCTGAACCCTGGTAATCAGCCATATCCTCTGCCTGTAAGCCATAACCATCTAATTCACCCTTTAAGAACATTTCTAAACGAGTTGCAGCTTCAGATACCTGTTTGTAAGAAACAGCTGTAGTCATATATTGACCTTCATGCTCTTTTTCATAATAACCATGCCAATGAGAGTTTCTTGTTAATTTCATTTCTGAACCATCAATGAATGTAGTTAAAGCATAAGGGCCATGTCCTACGTAAGTGTCAACTGATGTTCCATAAGTATTAGTGTAAACTCCACCTTCCATAGATTCACATGCTAAATATGTAGGAACGTGAACTAAGAAGAAGTTTGTACATAATGCATAGTTCAAGTAGAATCCAGTTAATGGTTTGTCTAAAACGATAACTAAAGTCTTGTCATTTTTAGCAAAGAAACCAACTTCTGAGAAGTCAAGTTCAGGGAATACGTATCCATAATACAACATTTCCTGTATTTCCTGGTAAGCATAATCGCCTTCATCTACTGCATAAGCTTCAGCATTTTCATAACCATGTAATTCAGCAACTAAGTTAGCTGCACTCATGTATAACTCAGGAGTTAATTTAACATTGCCATCAGCATCTGCTGCAGCTTCTAACGCTAAGTAATCATCTACATTAACTGTAATGTAACCATAAGAATAGTATAGGCTAAGTGCTGAACCCCAGTTAGCGCCATCTTTGATATTCAAGACAATGTCTTTTCCATCCAGCTGGTAGTAACCATCTACTACTTCAAAGCTGTCTAAAGCGACATATTCTTCATCAAGATAATCAGCTGATACCATATTAGAGTAGCCATATGTACCACCTTTCAGATAGTTTTCTGCATTATGGATTTTTAAATTTCCTGAATACATACTGTCTGCTCTATAGTTAGCAGCTGCTGGGTTAAGTAACAACTTAACTGATTCAACGAAATCGTTAGCAGTGATTGGATCACCATTGTCATACTTTAACCAGGTTTTTAATTCGATTTCGTAGACTTGATGTTCTGCACCTTCTTCGATTCCATATTTACCAATGTAACTGCTTGTTACATCTTTTGGAGCAGCATTGGCCATTCCATTAACGATTTTGTATCCATCTTTACTTTCATTATAGTCAAATACATATAATGCATCTTCCGCATAATTCATAACATAAGTAGCATCATTAGATTGATATGTATGATTGTTCCAACCTGTCGGCATTGAGTTAACAGCGGTACGATAAGTATAATCTGCTGTATCGTTCAAATATGACTTGTCATGTTTGTCACCACAACCAACTAATGAAAGTACTAATGTTAAGACTAGTAAATAGATACTAAGTTTTTTAATACTCATTAAAAATCTCTCCCTTCTTTAGAGTCTGTAATAAAAAAACTCTACAGAACTATTATTTCACATAAATTTCACTTTTGCAAGTAACATATCATATTTTTTTCAATTTGCTTACAATTTTATGAAAATATTTTCATAACGGTTAAAACCAAATAAAAAACCGGCTTACCAGTCCTTTATCCCTAATATAATTTTAAAACTTAAAATTACATATCTTTTATTACAACGATGTCTTTTCCATCAATTTCTTTTACTTTGACACTGACAATCTCACTTCTTGAAGTAGGAATATTTTTACCGACAAAATTTGCTTTAATAGGTAGTTCAGTATGACCTCTATCAATCAATTCACATAGTTGTATTTTGGCAGGTCTTCCTAATTCAACTAATGCATCTAGAGCTGCTCTGGCAGTTCTTCCGGTAAAGATTACATCATCAACCAGAACGACTATCTTATCTTCAATTGAAAAAGGTACGTCAGTTTTATTAATTATAGGATCAATATTAATTTTACTTAAATCATCACGATATAAAGTAATATCCAACTGACCAACTTCTATTTTCTGGTTTTCAAATTTTTCAATGTTTTGAGCAATTCTTTCAGCCAGAGGTACCCCCCTTGTTTTTATTCCAATCAGACATAAATTATCTACCCCACCATTTTTTTCAATAATCTGATGGGCTAATCTTTTTAAAGTTCTATTCATGTCTTCACTACTCATTATTTTAGCTTTATAATCCATAAATTACCCCTTTATTTTATTTTATCATATTTGATAAGGAAAAGAGAGGAATTACCTTTCTTAATCAATCAACATTTTTTAAATATACTTTCATACATCTTATTAAAACAGCCTATTAAAAAGAAACTTTTTTTTCAAGTTTCCTTTCTTATTTTAAATATCATTCATTACTTTTATAATTTTTATTGTTTTCAAGTTTAAGCATCTAAATCTTTTTCTCTATCAACAACAATTTCGATTTTTTCGATAGATTGCTCATCCATTTCCACAATTGTAAAAGTGACATTATCTAATATGACTGTTGGTTTTTCATCAATTTCTGGAACATAACCTAACAAGTCCATAACAAGACCACCAATGGTATCATTATGAGTATCATCAAGATAAATTTTAATCATCTTGCTTACATCATCGATAATAGCTGCTCCATCAACAATATAATGATTTTCTTTTATTTCAGTAATTTCTTCTTCCTCATCATCATATTCATCCTGGATATTACCCACAATATATTCTAATAAATCTTCCATAGTGATAATTCCATAAGTTCCACCATATTCATCCAACACTATAGCAATATGAACCTTTTGTTTTTGAAAAAGTGGCAATAATTCATCGCACATCATATTTTCATACACGAATAATACTTTTCTTAAATAATCAGAAATTGCAAACTCCCGTTTGTCATCAGCTAATAACCTTAAAAGGTCTTTAACATAGATGATTCCTTCAATATCATCAATATCTTCATCATATACAGGAATACGGGAATAGCCTGTTTGCAAGAAGGTATTGACAACCGTTTCTAAATTATCATCAATTGATAAAGAAACCATATCAGTTCTATGGGTCATAACTTCCCCCACCGTTCGATCATTAAAATCAAAGATATTATTGATCATATCCTTTTCATCATATTCAATAAATCCTTTTTCAGTACCGGCATCTACCATTATTCTTATCTCTTCTTCAGTAAATTCCTGTTGGCCATCACTTTCTTTAATGCCTAAAGAATTAGCAATGGCATCAACTGTTTTTGAAACAACCCAGACCAGGGGTTTAAAAACCTTATAGAAAAAACTGATTGGGCCAACCACCGCAAAAGAAATCTTTTCCGGATCTTTCATGGCAATTCTTTTCGGCAATAATTCACCAAAAACTAAAGTAACAAAAGATAATAATAACGTAATAACAAAAATACTTACCAATCTTACTGTGGAAGAAGAAATCGAAACATTTCTCATCCAGTAGACAATATAATCAGCAAAAGTATCCGCAGCTACCGCACTTGAAAGAAATCCAGATAAAGTTACACCAATCTGAATTGTTGATAAGAATTTTGTCGGTTTGACTGTCAGATTATATAAAGCCTTGGCTTTCTTATTGCCATCATTAGCTAATTTTTCTAATTTAGCATCATTAAATGATACTATCGCTAACTCACTGGCCGCAAAAAAAGCATTAAGCATAATTAAAATAATTAATAATAAAATATATCCTAAAACAGAATCTCTGTTTTCCATTGTTGCAGTTGTACTGTTTACTGCCAGATTTACTAAGTGACACAATCGATCGTCCATATGGTCAAATATCACTCCCTCTTTTATCCATATAATACAAAGTATGTTAGCATTTGTACAGATTTATGTCAAGAATGCTTAAACAACTGTCTTTTCACCATTAATATAATAAAAATCTCTAAATAATTCAAATAAAACTATTATTCAGCTTCGATGGCAGTTAAGTCTGCTCCCTTTGTTTCCTGAACTCTAGTCATCAAAAGATATAATCCTAAAACCATAAACGGAAGACAAATACAAATACATAATATTCCCAGATTTGCAGCACCGACAAATAGCTGACCAACAACAACTATCACCATTGACAATACTGTTCCAAGAGCTCCTAATAAACTCATAAACCCCATTACCGAAGCTCTTAAATTTGTTGGCGTACTTTCTGCCGGCATTACCAGATACAAAGTATCCGATATTGACCATAATCCACCTATAAAAAGACCATAGGCACATCCAATAACAATCGGTGAAAAACCAAATCTGGCACCTAAAACAAAGATTGTCAACCCGATTGCAGCCATCCCGCCAAACACAAGACAGGATCTCTTTCTTCCGATGTAATCGTTGATAAAGCCACCTATAAAGGTAATCAGACCATTAACAAATGGAAAGAGCACATAAATGAAGTCTAAATTGGCATCTGTTAAAACATTTGTTTCTACTCCAGCTTGTAAAATAGTTGTGTAATAATTAGTTACACTTGTTGAAGCACTAAAAATTACAGCCGCAATAGTTATATTCCTGGTCTGTTTATTGGTGAAAATATATTTAATCGCTTTTCTTACTCCCCCACTTTGTTTTTCTTTTTTCTTTTGCTCTTTTTCTATTAATTCTTTTTCAAATCTTTCGCTTTTTCTCTGTTCATCAGTTTTTCTTAAATATTCTAATCTTTTAGTCGTATATACTGGAGTTTCATGAACAAAAAAGATTGCTCCAACTCCTACTGCTAAGGCAATGATTATTGGAATATAATAAACATATCGCCAGCTCGTTACGATTTGAGGGTTATAAAACCAACTTCTGAAGACTCCAATCAAAGAACAGGAAACCAAAGCAATGGCCTTAGTAATCGAACAAAGTTTTGCTCTATGTTTTACCGGAGCACATTCTATGATATACATTACCTGAACATCATTAGGAGTAAAAAAAGTGATAATCATAAAAGCTATCGCATAAATTAGTGGATTAGGAGCAATACAGGCCATAAATAAACCAAACCCCATACCTAAAGTATTCAAAATTAAAAATAACTTTCTACCATACCTGTCAGCTAATGATTTATAAAAGGGGGAAATCACTAATATGGCCATAGCTGGAGCCATAATAGCTGTCAGATTAGCAAGTGAGGATGCATAATTATCGTCAGTTACTCCCGTTAATTTGTATAAGTCAATAATTGCATACGGCTGCATTGCGCTGGTCATTGATGATGTTATCTCATCAACAATATAAATAATCGTTAAAACAACGACTAAAAACACTAAATAGTATTTACCCTGATGATATCTTTGGGCTAATTCTAATTTAGATAATTCAGCCGCTTCTCTTAGCTTTCTTTTAGAAAAAGCATCTACTGATTCATTTCTCATAATCTGTCTCCATTTTAAATCTATCTTTATTATACATAATTAAAGCTCTTTTAGTTGTCTGTTTTAAAAAAATAAACTTGTTTACTGCCTCTATTTATTAGATAATAACTTTATCAGAGGAATTATTATGTCAAATATCAATATTACAGAAATCATTAAAAAACAGCTTATGAAACAACCAAAAGTTATCCAAAGTTTTGCTTGTGGTCGTGTTTCTTTTGATTTATATGATAATAATGCGGTGATGTATAAACTTGATGATGTTAATATTAACTGGTTTTTTGCCAGTGGAAAAACTAAAGATGGCAGATATTTCTCTTCTAAAAGTGCCAAAAACACCTCATTTAGAATCGGAGCTACAAAAAAAGGATATAACATATCTTTGAGTTTTTTTGAAAATAATGTTACCTTTATTCAACATTTGATTACCGACCTGGAAAATCCTTTCTTTATTTGTCAATTAGAAGTGATAGATGAAAAGAAAGAAACTGAAACAAACTATTTAGTTCCTTTAGATTTTAATTATCCATCTGATTTATGCCTGCCACTTTTCTCTTCTTTGGAAACAAAAATGCTTTTGTGTCCTTACGACAATGACATGTGGGTTAGATATGAAACAACTTATTTAAAAAGTGGTCGAACAAGTTATGATATTAGCGCTATTTTTGATCCTGATTCACTAAATGGATTAGTTATAGGTTCTATTGATAACAATATTTGGAAAAATGGCATTAAATGTAGTGAATATGATGCCAGATGTCTGAGATGCATAAGTGGAATAGCCGATGGGGGAACCCATGATAGCACCAATCACGGATATCTTTCTGGCAAAGCAGTTACATCAGATAGATTTGTCTGTGGTTATTTTAAGGATATCAGAGATGGACTGATTTACTATGGCAAACTGGCTCAGAATAAAGAAGGCATCTATAAATATAATGGTTCAACCCCTTTTGGCTGGAATTCATACAGCGCTCTGGCAATGGATGTTTCTTTAAATCACTTTGAAGAGACTGCTGATTTTTTTTATAGTGAACTGAAAAACTTTACCGATAGTGAGGGTGTAGTCTTTATAAATCTGGATGGTAATTTCGGATTAAACAAATACAGATTAAAAAGACTTATTAAAAAATTACATAGCCGCAATCAAAAGGCTGGCACTTATATGTTCCCACTATGCCATTTAGATATGATGAATATGTTACCTTTAAAAGGATCATTTTTAAAATTTAGAAAAGATATCGTTTTAAAACTACCCGATAATTCCAACTATCATCCAATTGATGGCAAATTACCAATTGACATCACTATTCCAGAAGCTGAAAAAGACTTCAGATTACAGTTAAGAGAGCTAATCAATATGGGTTTTGACTACATTAAGTTTGATTTTTTATCACATGGAGCAGTTGAAGGTCAAAGATATAACCAGGATATAAAAACCGGTCGACAGGCATTGTCTTATTTTTATCAAATATTAAAAGAAGAATTGGATCCGATAAAAATTGGAAGAGAAATATTTGTTGATTTTTCCATTTCTCCATTATTTCCTTGTAACTATGCCCATGGAAGAAGATGTTGTTGTGATGCCTTTGGGCATATTGAAGATGTTAAATATGTCTTAAATGCTTTAACCTATGGTTTTTGGATAAACAATTTCTTGTATCAGTTTTCCGATCCTGATCATACTGTCCTATATAGTTCAGCTGTTGATAAAAAAGGAATTTTAACTTTCTATGAAGCTAAAAGCAGATATAATGCTTCTGTTATTTCTGGAACCATTATGCTTTTATCCGATAATTATGGACCAGATAATGATCCAGAAATTGAAGCTGCAAAACAAAGGACTATACAACTGGCCAATAATGATAATCTTAATCAGATTGCCAGACTCAATAAATCTTTTTTACCATTGACCTTTAAGGAAGATAATAATCTGTATTTTCTATTTCATAATGGTCGCACTTATGGAGCTATCTTCAACTTTGAAAATAAAATTAAAACTTTTAAAATCGATCCTGAATCTTTCAATTTTCAAACTTCAGGTGTTCTGATAAATTTAAACAATAATACTACTTCCACTTTCCATGATTCCATCACATTAACATTAGATAGATATGACTCGATTGTTTTTGAACTGATAAAAATATAACTTCATCTCAGCGCAATAAAACCACCAAAAAACAGAATTTTTACAATTCTGTTTTCTGATGACTTAATGTCCTTTTAATCTATTCTCCGCTTCAAGAGCAGCAAGACCAGCAAGACGTTTCTTTTCTTTTCTTGATTTATTGATTGAATAAATAACTACACCAATTAATGTTGCTAAATACGGCCACATCTTCATCAGATTATCCGAAATACCGGTTGTTCTGGCAAAGTTAGATAGTCCATAGAAGAATCCAAACAGCAAACTGGTTAAAGCTGTAGGTATTGGATTTGCCTCACCCATACTGGAAGCAGCCAAACCAATAAATCCACGCCCGGCAGTAATGCCGTTGGCAAAATATGATACATAAACACTACTCATGAAACAGCCAGCCATACCACCCAAACAGCCTGATATAACTAAGGCAATAGTTTTAATATTAACTGAAGAAATACCTACCGATTCTGCAGCATCAGCATTTTCGCCAACTGCTCTAATTCTTAAACCTAATTTTGTTTTAAACATCATAAATGATACTACAAAAATTAAAGCATAAGAGATATAGGTCAAGATATTCTGATTGGCAAATATTTGGCCTACAAAAGGAATGTTCTCAATGAAATCAGGCAAATCAACAGTCGGTAATAAACCGGATTGTAATGAGTTGGTTGAACTTCTATCCTGATTAGGAGTAACTATTGGTAAAAAGAAAGCTGTTACTCCTGAACCTAACAGGTTCATCGCTATCCCAACCAAGACAATATTGACCTTTAATTTCAAATTAAAGAAAGCAACTAAATATCCCAATACTCCACCAACAACAATTGCGACAAGCAGACCTAACCAGGGATTTGGTCCACCAATATAAGCAGCGGCTAAAGTTCCAATAAATGAAGAAAGCAACATGATTCCTTCCATACCCATCTGAGTAGAATTGGCTTTAGCAGCAATTGAACAACCTAAGGCAGCTAATAGAATAGGTGGAGTAACAGCAATTACATTATTGTAAAAACCAGGGTTAATTATTACATCAAAAAGTGCTTTTAAAATATCATTCATAATTAATTAACCTCCAATTCTGCCTGTGCTGCTCTTTCTTTTTCAGCTTCGGCAATAATCATCTTTCTATAAGTTTTAGATAAGAATTTCTCCGCTAATAAGAATAGAATGATTGTTGCTTCAACAATTTTTGTCATATCATTTTGAATTCCAGTTCTAACTGACATAACATAAGCTCCAGCTCTTAAATAAGATATAAACAGAGCTGCCAATGGCACATATTTAGGATTGTTTTTAGCAAACACCGCCATTGTTACACCATCCCATCCCAAGCCAGTTAATTCGACCCAACGGTAGTTGGTATACAGTGACATGATTTCACATGCTCCTCCTAAACCACCAATAAATCCACCTAACGCTTGAGATAAAACAGCAACTGAACCAACTGAAATCCCTACATATTTAGCGAAATTCCTGTTCTGTCCAACCTGACGTAATTTAAATCCCATCTTTGAGCGATATAAGAATAGCCAGGCTATTGCTACTACAACTAAAGCTATAAAGAAAGAATAAAATATCGTCAACCTGTCTTGCCCAATCCTTATTTTAAAAGTCATATATTCCTGGTTAGCTTTGGTCCAGGAATATGTTGATTTACTTGTTCTTGGATCTTTAAACTTTGAGAATAACAAGTAGGTTGAAAACCATAGACAAATATAGTTCATCATTAATGATGTAACCATTACTGAAGCATTAAAAACTCTTTCCAGTAATGCTGGAATCAAAGTAATTAAAGCTCCTACAAGCCCACCAATTAAACAACCCATAATACTTCCTAAAACTCTTTGTCCAGGAAATAAATAGATATTTGTTAAGGCTCCACCAACCATGCCACCAAACAGGAAAGCACCCTCCATACCTAGATTAAACTGGTTGGCACTAAACATAATTGATACTGCAGTCCCGGTAAACATTAAAGGGATTGCTTTTTGTATCCAGAAGGTAAAATAATTGGCATTCATCAGTGGTGCTGTGAAAAACAGCTTTAATGAAGTCATTGGCAAATCAGAAGTAAATACAATTAATCCTGTCGCCAGTAACAATCCAATTATGATAGATACAGTCATTCGTAATATCTGATGTTTATTTTGAATAGTCATATTACTGAAAAAACTTTTCTTTTCTTTTTTCTTACTCATGCAAAGCACCTCCTATCTGTTCTGGTGTCATCTTTTTAACACCTAACATATAATAACCCAGTTCTTCTTCCGACAAATCGGTAATATCTGGGAAATAAGCGCCAATTTCACCGCCATACATAACAATCAGTGAATCAGAAAGGTTCATAATTTCACCTAAATCAGCACTGATCAACAATATGGCTTTTCCTTCATCTCTCATTTGAATCATTCTTCTTCTGATAAATTCGGAAGCTCCAACATCAATACCACGAGTTGGCTGGTCACAGACAATTAATTTATTATAGCTGCTGAATTCTCTAGCCACGACAACTTTTTGGATATTTCCACCAGATAAACCACTTACTTCCTGCTCACCGCTCTTACATAAAACCAGATATTCTTCAATCCACTTATCTGTTTGTAATTTGATTGCTTCCTGCTTGGTTAATAACTTGCTACTGAATTGATCCTTATCAATTTTATCAGCAACCATATTTTCTTTAATGCTTGAAGATCCGGCTACGCCTAAAGTCATTCTGTCTTCTGGCACATGTACTAATCCTTGTTCTCTTAGACCTTTAATGTTTTTCTTACCTACTTCTTGACCAAGTAGCTCAATAGAACCTTCAGAATAAACATGCAACCCAGTAATAGCATCAATTAATTCTCTCTGTCCATTTCCTTCAACGCCGGCAATACCAACTATTTCGCCTTCTCTTACTGAGAATGAAACATTTTTTACAACTTTTTTACCGATGGCGTTATAAATACCTAAATCTTTAACAACTAAGACATTATCTTTAGGCTGAGCTTTTTCTTTCGGTATGACAAGATCAACATCAATACCAACCATGGCCTTTGAAATATCAGCTTCGGTTACTTCCTCAATATTGTATAAACCGATAGTGCGCCCTTTCCTGATTACTGTTACGCGATCACACAACTCTTTTACTTCATTAAGTTTATGCGAAATAAAGATAATTGTATGCCCAGATTCTCTTAAATGCTTTAACTGAACAAACAATTCTGTTGTTTCCTGAGGCGTCAGTACAGCAGTTGGTTCATCTAAAATTAAAATTTCACAACCTTTAACTAAGGCTTTGACAATTTCAACCTTTTGTTTTACGCCAACAGTTAAATCTTGAACTCTTGCTCTGGGATTAATGTCAAATCCATATTTTTTACAACAATCCTGAGTCATTTCAATTGCTTTTTCCATATCAAATTTCAAACCTTTTGTCGGTTCAATTCCTAATATGACATTTTCAGCAACTGTTAAAGAAGGAACAAGCATAAAGTGTTGATGAACCATCCCGATACCAGCTTCAATTGCTTTGGTAGGTGAAGTTAAATTGACTTCATTACCCTTTATTATGATTTGACCCTCATCTGGCTTTTCAATGCCAAATAACATTTTCATCAGAGTAGTCTTGCCAGCACCATTCTCTCCACAGATAGCATGAATTTCCCCTTTTCTAGCCGAGAAATTAACTTTATCGTTGGCAATGACGCCATTATCATAAACCTTAGTGATGTCTTTCATTACGAGATAATTTTCCATATCAAATCCCCTTTACTCTAATAAAATACAAACCCCTGACCCCTATGGGTCAGAGGTTTGCAAAACTTCAAATAATAAATGCTAATTTATATTATTTATTTTTTTGTGCTGTCATGTGCAGGAACAAATTCACCGTAGAACCAGCCTTCAGCTTGACCGAATGCTGTAGGCACTTCAATTGTTCCATCAATAATTCCAGCAACAATTGCATCAATTTCTGCTAACATATCAGCAGTGAAAAGTGCATTGGTTGTATCAGTAATTGAATATGAAACGAAACCACCATCTAAACCTAACTTAGCGTTTTTACCATATTCTAATGTGCCGTCTAAATGTTTTTTAACCGCATCATAGAAACCGTTATTAACGTTTTTCTGCATAGAAGTGATAGTTCTAGCTGCTTTCTTATCACCTTCATCAGTTCCTAATGAAGCAAAGTAAGCACCCTGGTTACCATCAACACCAATAATCCATTTGCCTTCAGCTTCAGTGATAACCTGGTCAAATCCACCTAATCCAGCTTGTCCACCACATGCGAATACGATATCATATCCAGCAGCATACAATCCAGCAGCAGTATCTTTACCAGCTGCAACATCTGAGAATGAGTTCATCCAAGACACGTTGATGTCCATATTTTCATCAACATATTTTGCCCCAGCTGCATATCCTACATAGAAGTCATCCAGAACAGTGTTGTCCATACCACCCATAAATGCAATTCTCTTTGTTTCACTTATCATTGCCGCCATAGCACCAACAACAAATGAACCTTCATTTTGAGCAAACATCATTGCATATAGATTATCGCTTGGTCCATATTGCCAGCCATCTGGATTATCAAAATTCCATTCTTCGTCATAGAACCAAATCAATTGATCAGGATAATCTTTGATTAACTCAATAACATATTCTTTCATGTCATAAGTACCAGCAATGATAATTGTCCAGCCAGCTTTGAATATGTCATCCAAGCTTGCCTGCCAAGTAGAAGTATCATAGCCTAACTCAATAGTTTCTGCATATACTCTGTCACCAAAGTCAGCATTGATTTTAACAATACCTTCTTCACCAGAGTCAAAGAAAGATTTGTCACCTAATGTACCATTTACAACGTTAGCAATAGTAATTTTCCCAGCCTCTTCAGCTATTTGTCTTTTACTTTTTTCAGGTTCTTCTTCAGGACCACAACCGAACATTGTAACTGCCATTAAAGCAACTAACAAAATAGTTAAAATTTTTTTCATTTTTTTCCTCCATCTTGAAAATTAACTTCATAAACATTATAAGGCATTTTCCTATTTCTTTTCAAGGCATTTTAACTTAATTACCATAATAAGAACATGGATTTATTAAAAAATCATTAATTCAAAACCTTTTAGTAAAGTGATTATATTTTTATTATTTTCCAATATCCCTTTTTCTTTCAGTTTTTAAATTTTATTCCACTAAAGTTTTGGCTACTTCTGTAGTCATTTCTGCCAATTGTTTAATTGACATCTTTTTAAGACCTCTGACATAAGTATCCAACTCATCACCAATAGGTTCTTTCCAATAATTCGGAATATTATCCAAACCGACAATAATACCAATAACTGTCATAATCTGTGCTGCATTACAGTCAACATCCTGGCCGCAGCCACCACACATTGCCAGCGTTTTGGTAAAATCACCTTCCCCATACCACAAAGCAACAACTTCAGCAGCAGCATTTGGATAAGCATGGATCCAGTTATATTTGATATACTTTTCTTCACATTTCATCCAGGCATCATAATAATAATCATGTTTTTTACACTGCTCTAAAGCAAATCTGACTACCTGTCCATATTCAGAATCTTCCGGCATTAATTCAATGGCAGTAGTAACAATCTTCCTGATGTCTGTTTCAACATATGCCAGGGAAGTCATAATCGCATTAAATACCTCTCCTAAAATACCGTTTCTGGCATGTGAAATACTTGCATCCATCCAAGCACACTCTGCCGCCTTATAAGGATTTCCTGGATAAAGCTGACCACAGATTGCTCCTCTCATTTGAGCTCCAATCCATTCATTGAAGGCATTATGGAATTTTCCACTTTCTGGTGGCAAAATACCAGCTTTTAAATTTCTTAAAGCAAAGTCTTCTGCTGACCAGCCCATTGGAACTCTGGCAACCCATTCCCTGGCAATATCTAAAGCAGTTGTCTTTTTACCAAATTCTTTATAAGCCAATAGCAATGCTAATTCATAAGTGATGTCATCGTTATAGGTGTTTGGTTTACGAATATATCGATCAACAAAACCATATCTTTCAGCAATACTTTCTCCAGTATATCCTTCAATGCAGGTTCCATAGGCTCCACCAATTATTTGAGCTAACCAGCCAGCATGATTTTTTCTGGTCATTTCTTCATCATAAGCCAATTCGATCTTCTCAGGGAAAGTTACCACTTTAGCATAATCTTCAAAACTATCATAAAAAGTCTGATTCCAATAATCACTTTCTTCATTTTTTCTAGCCTCATTTACTGCATTAAAGAGATCGAAAGTAATTTTATGCAATTCAACCATATCATTTTCTTCAAAAGCTTTAAGACCTCTTTTATAGATTTCTAGACCATCATCAACGATATACCCTCTATTTTCTATTGCCTGAATAGAGGCTAAAGTGATTGATTCATGTGCTCTTGAACCGGGCACCTGTGAGTGCCAATACATTTTTATCAATTCATCTTGGGCTTTTTCAGGTCCACTGGCATTATCTTCCCAAATGGTCTGATTATCATCAGCCTGATAAACCGGTACGCCTTCCACATACATTTCTCTTGCAAGTTCCCATGCTTTTTTCATTATTATTATCCTCCTCCTTTAGTATAATTTTATCTTATTTTCAGGTTTAATATCAACCTGTAGAAAGAAAAAAGGTATGTTCGACATACCCTTTAAATTACATTTCTTTTAAGAATGCTACATATGCTTGTTTTGTTTCATAAAGGTCTACTTTACTGGAAACTTCCATTGGAGCATGCATATTTTGAACCGGAACACCAGCATCAACAATTTGCATACCATAGTTGGCCATGATATAGGAGATTGTGCCTCCGCCTCCCTCATCAACTTTGCCGATTTCAGAAGTTTGCCAAGCCACATCATGTTCATCGAAAACTCTTCTAATTTCAGCTAAATATTCAGCATTGGCATCATTGGCTCCTGATTTTCCCCCTCTACCGGTATATTTGTTTATAGAAATTCCCCTGCCTAAAAAAGCAGTGTTTTTCATTTCAAAAACCTGTGGATAGTTGGGATCGAAAGCAGCACTTACATCTCCACTGATCATTTTTGAATTACTTAAAGCTCTTCTTAATTTTATTTCATTGAAGCCCTCTTTTAACCAGATTAGCTCTGCCAGAATATTTTCAAAGAATTTTGAATGCATACCCGTGGCACCATTTGATCCAACCTCTTCTTTGTCCACTAATAAAGTGACAAGAGTTTTAGCTGGATTTTCTACTTCCATTAATGCCATAAGTGCTGGATAAACACACGCTCTGTCATCTTGACCATAACCAAATATCATGCTTCTATCTAAACCATAGTCTCTTGCTTTTCCGGCTGGTACTGCTTCAATTTCAGCGGAAGTAAAATCTTCTTCTTCAATGCCGTATTTTTCTTTTAAAAGGGCCAAAACATGGGCTTTAACAGCATCTTTTTCTGGACCTTTTAACGGCATTGATCCAACCGTAATATTTAAATCTTCTTTTTCAACAACTTCCCTGGCATTCTTTTTCATCTGTCTTTTTGCCAGATGTATCAGTAAATCTGAAACACCTACTACTGGATCATTTTCATCTTCGCCGATTACTATCTGGACAGTTGTACCATCTTTTTTACAAACCACACCATGTAAAGCCAACGGTATCGTAGTCCACTGATATGACTTGATTCCACCATAATAATGCGTGTCCAGTAAAGCTATTTCCTGTTCTTCATATAATGGATTCTGTTTAATATCTAATCTAGGAGAATCAACATGGGCTCCTAAAATAGTCATACCATTCTCAATCGGTTCTGAACCGACAATAAATAAAACTAATGATTTACCGTAATTGTTGTAGTAAACTTTATCATTTGGCAACAATTGGATTCTATTATCAATATATTCCTGTATATTTTTAAAGCCATGGGCTTCTGCTATTTTAATTGTTTCTAACACACATTCTCTCTCTGTTTTACATGTTGAAAGATAATTTTTATATCCATCGGCAAAATTCATTACTTCTTGAATATCTTCATACTTTTTCCATGCATTTTCCATCTTTATCTTTTAACCTCTATTCTAATCCTTTTGTCTGTATTTCATGATTCATATCATTTACAAACTGTTCATAACTTAATGTTTCAGACTTTTTACTACCATGTCTTCTGATAGTAACTGTCTTATTTTCTACTTCTGCATCACCAATCACAATTTGAATTGGATTCTTTTTAATTTGAGCTTCCCTAATACGATAACCTAATTTTTCGTTTCTGTCATCACAAACCGCTCTAAAACCTGAAGAAACTAATTTTTCAGTCAGCTCATTAGCATATTCACCATGTACTAATGGATTAACAGGAACTACTATAAACTGTTTTGGTGCCAACCATAAAGGAAAGACTCCTGCATAGTTTTCTAAGATAATACCTATAAATCTTTCAAGGGAACCAAAACAGGCTCTGTGAATCATAACTGGTGTTTTCTTACTGCCATCCTCGGCCACATATTGACAGTTGAATCTTCCAGGAAGTTGCATATCTAACTGGACAGTTCCACACTGCCAGATTCTTCCTAATGAATCTTTTAATTTAAAGTCCAATTTCGGTCCATAGAAAGCTCCATCACCTGGATTGATTTTGAATTCTCTGCCAGTATTTAAACAAGCTTTTTCTAAAGCTTTTTCAGCTTCATCCCAAACTTCAATCTCTCCAATAAATCCATCTTCCGGTCTAGTTGAAAGTTCAATGGAATAGCTTAAATTAAACACCGAGTAAATCTGATCATAGATATCTAAAATTCTTGCCACTTCTTCCTCAATTTGAGATTCCATAAGTATAATATGAGCATCATCCTGAGTAAATCCTCTGACTCTGAATAAACCGGTTAAAGCACCTGAAGCTTCATTTCTATGCACATGTCCTAATTCAGCATACCTTAACGGCAATTCTCTATATGAATGTAAAGTGTTGTTATAAACTAAAATTGCACCAGGACAATTCATCGGTTTTATCGCATAAGTACCTTCATCAGCTTCGATAATAAACATATCATCTTTATAATGTTCCCAATGTCCACTGGTCTCCCATAGTCTTTGACTTAGCATAATTGGAGTGTCAATAACCTGATAATCATTTTTTCTATGCAAATCCAACCAGAAATCTTCCAATATTCTTCTTAATCTGTAGCCATCAGGCAACCAGAACGGTAAGCCGGGGCCAAAATCAGACAACATAAACAGATCCATTTCTCTACCAAGTTTACGATGATCTCTCTTTTTAGCTTCTTCAATCATCAGTAAATGATGATCTAGCTCTTGTTTTGTTTCAAAACAAATACCATAAATTCTTTGCAGCATCTTATTGCTGGCATCACCTTTCCAATAGGCACCACTGGTTTTTAAAAGTTTGAAATGTTTAATCATTTTTACATTGTCAACATGTGGGCCACGACACAAATCGATAAAATCACCTTGACTGTAACAACTGATAACATTTTCATTTTCATCCATATTATCTAATAAATCTATCTTGTATGGATCATCAGCGAACATCCGGTAAGCTTCTTCTTTGCTGAGTTCTCTTCTAATTATTTTTTTACCATCTTTGGAAATTTTTTTCATTTCTTTTTCGATTTTTGGTAAATCTTCTTCAGTAATTGTTACTCCATCAATATCTATGTCATAGTAAAAACCATCGGTAATAACTGGTCCTACCCAGAATTTCGCTTGAGGATAAAGATTTTTTACTGCCTGTGCCAAAACATGAGCACAAGAGTGGTTAAGTACACTTAACTGTTGGTTTTCTTTAATATTAATCATCTTTTTCAACTCCTTTACAGATATAATATAAAAACGCCCCCAAAAGGACGTTTGACTGACGTGGTACCACCTTAATTACTTCTCATATGTTATAACGTAAACAAACGGGTTTCTTTTTCAAGTCCTGCTCCTAAGTAGTAAATTATTATCACCGCAAATCGTTTCCACCAGCCACGATTCTCTCTGTATAAGCTTTAATAACTGTTGTCTTATTCATCGCATTTATATACATTATATGCATATTTTTAAAAAAGTCAAATCAACATCAACCATTAATCGCTGACATAGAAAAAATTAGATTTTTATATTTTATCTCCTCTTATTGTCTCATGCAAAAACAAATTTATACTACATTCAGTATTTAAAATATGAATAGATAATAAAAGCTTTTTTATATCTGAAAATAAAAAAGGGAACAAAATTATTTTTGCTTCCCTTTGATATTTATCGTTCAGATAATTTGTTTAAAATAATAATCGATAGTGAAATTATTCCTAAAGCAACAAACAGTCCAATTTCTCCTTTTATAAGATAATGAAGATTGTTAATAAAATTCATTGGTTCAAAAAACATAGCTGATCTCCTTACATAAATAAGCTCATAATCAATCCGCCAGCAATTACTGAGGCAATCTGACCTGAAACGTTAACACCCATAGAATGCATCAGCAGGAAGTTTTGATTATCTTCTTCTAACCCCATTTTGTGAATAATTCTTCCAGACATCGGGAAGGCAGAAATTCCTGCTGCTCCAATCATTGGATTGATTTTCTTTTTCAGGAATAAGTTCAAAAACTTGGCAAATAATACTCCACCTGCAGTATCAAATACAAAGGCAAATAACCCTAGAGCTAAAATCATCAGTGTCTGAACCTGTAAGAACTGTTCAGCCTGCATTTGTGAAGCAACTGCGATTCCCAAAAAGATGGTAATGATATTAGCTAAAGGTCCTTGTGCAGTGTCGGACAAAGAGTTTAATACTCCACACTCCCTTAATAGATTTCCAAACATCAGGAAACCCACTAAAGCTACTGAGGCAGGTGCAATAATACCCGCAACGATGGTAATGATAATTGGAAATAAAATTCTGGTAGTTTTACTTACCTCTTTTGGTTCGTAATCCATTCTAATTTTTCTTTCCTCTTTGCTGGTTAACAGTTTTATTACTGGTGGTTGTATTATTGGAACCAATGCCATATACGAATAGGCAGCTACCATAATAGCACTTAAATATTGCGAATTCAAAGTCTGAGCAACAACGATGGCTGTTGGTCCATCGGCTGTTCCTATTGTCGCAATAGCTGCAGCATCATTTATTGGGAAAAACATTGATCCAACGCAAAGGGTAAGAAAGATACCAAACTGAGCTGCCGCTCCAAACATCATCAAAATTGGATTGGATAACAGTGGACCGAAATCACACATTGCCCCAATACCAATAAACAACAGTAGTGGAAAAAGTTCATTGACAATACCTGCTTGATAAAGCGTTGACAATGCTCCCTCCTGTAAAACACCATTAATGATCTGATCTACTGCTCCGGAAAATGGCATATTAACTAAAATAGCACCAAAACCAATTGGTAATAACAGTGAAGGTTCCATTTCTTTAGCTATTGCCAAGTAGATTAATACCCCTCCAATACCCCACATGATAATCTGTTGCCAAGTAATTAACAGTAGATTCTCATATAAAAATTCCATAATTCCTCCTACTATAGACTGAAACTGATCTGTCCGGTTTCAAGGTCTATTTTTTTCCCTTCAGTAATTACACTTAATGAATAATCACTGTTTATACCTAAAACTTTAACAAGTTTTTTCTCATTGGAAACTAACGCAAACACTTCTCTGCCTTTCAAATAATCATATTTTCTTAGCTGACTGTAAAAATCATAATCTTCTTCAATTAACTTAAAATTGCTAATCAGATTACTATAGATATCAATTTTAAATTTATCTAATTGTATACATTTACCTAACTGATTTCTTATCGATGTTGGAGTTATGGCATATTCTTCTTCAAAATTCTTTTGATTAACATTTATGCCAATACCTACAATCAAACATTCTATTTCCTGTTTACTTACTGCTTCAAGCAATATTCCACAGATTTTCTTATCATCAACATAGACATCATTAGGCCATTTGATACTTATATTTGAAAGACCATAATCCATCAATACTTCTAAAACTGAATAACCGCAGACAATAGAAAGTGTTTTATATTTTTCTATCAGCTTTTCGTTTTTAATTAAAACCGAAAACAATAGATTTTTCCCTTTTTCACTCAGCCATTTTTTAGCTTCTCTACCTTTTCCTTTTGTCTGACTATCAGCAGAAACAAAAGTCAAATGCTGATAATTATGGTAATTATCTTTTAAAAAAGTGTTTGTTGAATTTATAACATCAAAATGAATTAATTTCATATTATTTTAAAATTATCAATTCATCTTTATTTCTAACATCATCACCTTTTTTAATGTTGATTGCACTCACCTGGCCATCAAAAGCTGATTGAATTTCATTTTCTAGTTTCATAGCTTCAATGATAGCTACTGTCTGATTTTTTTTGACCATATCGCCAACTTTTACTTTTACATCCAGAACTTTACCGGCAATAGGAGCCAAAATAACATTATACCCCTGTGAAACAATTTCTTCCTGTTTTTGTGGCTGTAACTTTACTTCACCAGAAACCTGTTCAACAGCACTGACTTCAACTTCATAATACTTTCCATTTACTTTAACTTTATATATTTTCATATTAACCAACCCTTCTTACGCTTATTACTTTTACATCTTTTTTTACTTCATTGTAGTAATCGATACTGGCCACTAAACAGGCAACTGTAGCATCCTCATCAGTTAAATCCAGTGGAGTTGCTTCAACTTTTGAAATCTGTTGTTGTTCTGGCACTTCTTTTTGCTTTTTAACGGGCTTGAAATAGAGTGCATAGATTATCGCAATTGCTGATACAATCAGCATTATTACTCCAGGTCTAGTAATTATATAACTAAAATCCATAACCAGCCTCCTATACAAACATTTCAAATTCTACTACTTCAGCAGGTTCAGCATTATATTTTCTTTGCAAAAAATCAGCTGCCACCTGTTCAAACAAGGCCAAAGATAAGACATCTTCATCAGTTCTGGCAATATCTTGATACTTTTCTTTCAGCTCTTCAAATTCCGGTTTAAGCAAATCAGCAGGTCGACAGCTGATCACTTCATCATCCCCAATAATCTTTTTTCTGATTTCAGGATCAACTTCTGCTGGAGTTTTACCATATCTGCCTTGTAAATAATCTTTAATTTCCTTAGCGGTCATCCTATAGCGCTCGCCACTTAAAACATTAAAGACTGCCTGTGTTCCTACCATTTGAGACATTGGAGTTACTAAAGGCGGATAACCTAAATCCTTTCTAACCTGAGGAATCTCCTGTAAAACTTCTTCATATTTATCCATTGCTCCCTGATCTGTTAATTGTTTGATCATATTAGACAACATTCCGCCAGGTACCTGATATGTCAGAATATTTGGATTGATTTGGAATGATTTAGGACTTAAAAGACCATTTTCAACATATTTATCGACTATCTCGGTTACCACAGGTTCTATTTCTCTAATTGCTTTTTCATTAAGTTCAGGATCATACTTGGTATTTTTTAAGGCTGTATTTAAAGCCTGAGTTGAAGGTTGAGCTGTTCCGTTTGATAGTGGTGACATTGATGTATCAACAATATCCACTCCCGCTTTAATAGCTGCCATATAAGTCATTTCACAAACACCTGCTGTGCAATGCGAGTGTAACTCCAGTGGTAGCTTACATTCCTTTTTTAAGGCTGTAACGAGCTCTGTAGCATCTTCAGGAGTTAACACTCCAGCCATATCTTTAATACAGATAGAGTCTGCTCCCATCTGCTCAATTTCTTTGGCTAATTTTACATAATATTCAATCGTGTGAACTGGAGAAGTTGTATATGAAAAGGCTATTTGACATTCTCCTCCATATTTTTTAGTTGATTTAACAGCTTGTTGTAAATTTCTAATATCATTTAAAGCATCAAAAACACGAATGATATCAATACCGTTTTCAATTGATTTTTTACAGAACAGATCAACAATATCATCAGAATAATGACGATAACCTAAAATGTTCTGCCCCCTGAATAACATTTGTAATTTGGTCTTTTTACAAACTGCTCTTACTTTTCTTAATCTGTCCCAAGGGTCTTCATCTAAAAAACGTATACAGGCATCAAAGGTAGCTCCACCCCACACCTCAATAGCATGGTAACCTATCTCATCGTATTTTCGACAAAGTTTTACTACCTCATCTGTTGTCATTCTTGTGGCAAATAACGATTGATGACCATCACGGACAGATGTTTCAACAATTTTAACCATTTCTTTACCCCTATACTTCAGGACCAGCTTCTTTTAAAGCTCTTCCTTTTTCATCATTTTCATATTTAACAAAATTATTGATAAAGCTACCTGCCAAAGCCATAGCTTTTTCTTTCCATAATTCAACATCCTGATAAGTATTTCTTGGATCAAGAATATCAGTATGTACACCTTCTAATTCCATTGGTATTTCTAAGTTAAAATAAGGAATTCTCTTTGTTGCTACATTATCGATGGCCCCATTTAAAATAGCATCAATAATTCCTCTGGTATCTTTAATTGAGATACGTTTACCAGAACCATTCCAGCCGGTATTTACCAAATAGGCCTTAGCGTTGGATTCTTTCATTCTTTTAACTAATTCCTCAGCATATTTTGTTGGATGCAAAACTAAAAACGGCTGACCGAAACAAGCTGAGAAAGTAGGTATTGGTTCATTAACTCCTCTTTCAGTTCCAGCAAGTTTAGAGGTAAATCCTGAAAGGAAATAATACTGGGTTTGATCTTCATCCAGAATTGAAACTGGCGGCAACACACCAAAAGCATCAGCTGATAAGAAGATTACTTTTTTAGCAGCAGGAGCCACACTAACCGGTTTAACAATATTGTCTATATGGTTTATCGGATAAGAAACTCTAGTATTTTCAGTTACACTTTTGTCATTGAAATCCAATTTACCGTTTTCATCAATAGTTACATTTTCCATTAGAGCATCTCTTCTGATAGCTTTGTAAATATCCGGTTCAGATTCTTGATCCAAATTGATAACCTTGGCATAACAGCCACCTTCGAAATTAAAGATACCATTATCATCCCAGCCATGTTCATCATCACCAACCAGTAATCTTTTAGGATCAGTTGAAAGAGTTGTTTTTCCCGTTCCTGAAAGTCCGAAGAAAATAGCGGTATTTTCACCATTTTTGTCAGTGTTAGCTGAACAGTGCATGCTGGCAATTCCTTTAAGTGGCAAAAAGTAATTCATCATTGAGAAAATTCCTTTTTTCATTTCTCCACCATACCAGGTATTTAATATTACCTGCTCTTTGCTGGTGATATTAAAGGCAATACAAGTCTCAGAACTTAATCCTAAATTCTGGTAGTTATCAACTTTTGCTTTTGAAGCACAATAAACTACAAAATCAGGTTCAAAAACCTTTAATTCTTCTGTAGTTGGAGTAATAAACATATTTGTGACAAAGTGTGCCTGCCAGGCAACTTCCATAATAAATCTGATTGCCATCCTGTTATCTTTATCAGCACCACAAAAAGCATCAACCACAAAAAGTCTTTTCCCGCTTAACTGGTTCAAAGCAATTTGCTTGATCTGATGCCAGGTTTCTTCGCTCATAGGATGATTATCATTAGGATATTGCTTACTATCCCACCAGACTGTATCTTTGGAAATTTCATCCATCACAATATATTTATCTTTAGGAGAACGACCGGTGTAATCTCCAGTCATAACATTTATTGCCCCCAACTCACTTAGATACCCTTTTTCATAACCTTCTAAATCCGTTTTAGTTTCTTCATTAAAAAGAGCCTCATAGCTCGGATTATAAACTATTTCTTTGACCTCTCCAATTCCATAGTTTTCTAATTGTATATCACTCATAAAATCCTTCTTTCTTGACATTAAATGATTTGTTTTTTTATCAGAATTTAGTCTTTAATAAAAATCCAATTCCAAGAGATATTCTATTACATTTCACATATTTTTTCAACTGGCTGACAGTATTTAAAAATACATCTCCTATTATATTCAGATATAGTTTATGTATTTTAACCAAAAGAAAAAGCATCTCAAAAATCTCAAGATGCTTAATTTTCAATTTAAACTAATAGTCAATATATTCAATAAGTCCAGAATAGGAATCTAATGAAACATAATATTGTCTGTTATTTAATTTAACTGTGTATTCGTAAAGATAATAACTTCTTTCAAAAGGAATACAGATAATCAGTTTTCTTTTATAGGCTGTAATTTCAGCCTGTGAGGTCTTAACGCCTAAATCAGTAGCTAAAAAATCGATAACCGTTTCATCAGCACTGCTTCTTCCAGTAACCATATTTTCTTTAGCATAACCGCTGATATTAAAATACAGGTAAACTGTAACACTTGCTAATAGTAATAGCACAACCATCAACTTAATAAAGAATTTTTTTACTCGATTTAAAAATGTCACATGTTTGTCACCTTTTAATCTCGTTTTAGCAATTTTTCTAGCTTTGTTTACTGTATCTTCAACAAAGACAATCTCATCATCAGTAGCAGTGTTGTCCTGATACTTTTTAACTAAAGATTCAAAATCCATTTCCAACCTTCCTTTCTAGAAAACAAAATTCCCCTTTTCAAATACTGCAACTTCCTCACCATCAGCTTTAATACCGGTAATCTTCATATCTTTTGAACCAAACATAAAGTCTACATGGTTTATTGAAGAATTTGCTCCTGCTTCTTCCAGTTGCTCTTCAGTCATTTCAGTACCACCTTTAACATTATCAGGATAAGCTTGGCCAAGGGCTAAGTGGCATGAAGCGTTTTCATCAAATAAAGTGTTATAAAATAATATATTACTTAAAGAAATCGGTGAATCATAAGATATTAAAGCAACCTCACCTATTCTTCTGCTTCCTTCATCGGTATCCAATAAATTCTTTAAAGTTTCAACTTCTTTTTCAGCGCCATAATTAACAACTTTTCCTTTTTCAAACTCAAACCAGAAGTTTTCAATTAACTTTCCAGAATAGTTTAACGGCTTTGTAGCAACTACTTTGCCATAGACATTGTTTCTATCAGGCATTGAGAAGACTTCTTCTGTAGGCATATTCGGATTAAACACAATCCCCTTGGTTGTTATACCATTTCCACCTTGCCAAACATGATTTTTAACTAACCCTACATATAAATCTGTTCCATTTGAACTTTCAAAATGAAGTTTTTCAAAATTATGTTCATTTAAAATGTCGCAATATCTACGTAATTTATTGTTGTGCTTTTGCCAATCCGCAACCGGATCATTATCTTCATCAATTCTGACAGTCATTAGTATTGCATCCCATAATGCTTTTACCGCTTCATCATCAGTCTTATCTGGAAAAACTTTTTTAGCCCAGCCAACTGTAGGGACTGCAATAACTGACCATTGTCCATGACTGGCCAAAGAATATTCCTGAAGAGGTTTAAGTTTCTTCATTGCGGCAATATAACTTGCCTGAATCTTTTCTGGATCAATATCAGCCAGCAAACCAGGTGTTTCGCTGGCAATAAGCAAATAGGCACACCCTTTATCCTGAACATATTTTTTCTTGTCATAAACATAATCTGGAATTTCGGTTAAGGTTTCAGTTGAACAATAAGTATAATTTAATAGCGTCATCCCTTCACAAGACCACTCTACCATAACTTCTTTTGCACCGGCCAGATAAGCTTCTTCGGCACACATTTGTACAAATTCATAATCTTTAACTGAAGCATTAATTACTAAGAGTTGTTCTGGCTGGATATTCGCTCCAGTTCGAACGGCTAATCTGGCATATTTTCTTAATAAGTTTTCATTCATATGATTATTCTTCTCCTCCTACCTCTTTAAATCTCATTGTATTGGTTTTTCCATGTCCTGAATGCCATCCTGCAGTAATAATGTAATAAGTATTGTCAGGCAAATTCATTTGTTTAGCAACTTCAGCAGCTGTAATATCATATAAATCACTATCTACGATATTAGGAGCATAAACCGGGGTTACATTCGAATATAAAGACATCTTCGTACAAGTACTTAAAGAGTTAGTGGCTGCAATAATTGGTATTGATGGTTTATATTTCATCAAACGTTTAGGTGTCCCACCTGTTTCAGTAAAAGCCATAATTGCGCTAATATTATCCATTGTTAAACAGCTCTCAGCTACGGAAATACCAATCGCATCAGACATTGTTCTGGTAGAATAGTCTACCGCCCCTTCCAAATAAGCGTGATAATCAAATTCTTTTTCACACTCTTTGGCAATTTTCGACATTGTCGATACTGCTTCAAATGGATATTCACCAGTAGCAGTTTCCGCAGACAGCATTACACAGTCTACACCCGCAAATATTGCATTGGCGACATCACTGGCTTCAGCTCTGGTAGGTCTAGGGTTAGAAACCATACTTTCCAACATATGAGTAGCAATTATAACAGGTTTTCCTACTTTATTGGCAGTTTTAATAATATTTTTCTGATAGATAGGAACTACTTGAAGACTTACTTCTACACCTAAGTCTCCTCTAGCAACCATTACGGCATCCGCTACTTCTAAAATACTTTCCAATTTATCATAGCCTTCTTGATTTTCAATTTTAGCGATTACTTCTACTTCTGGACGATTTTCTTCAGCTAAAATCTTTTTAATATGCAAAACATCTTCCGGTCTTCTTACAAAACTGGCGGCTATAAAGTCAACTCCATTTCTGACACCAAAACGTATATCTGCATCATCTTTTTCTGATACAAACGGCATAGATAAATGGACATTTGGCACATTAACACCCTTTTTAGTCATAATTGGACCTGAATTAAATACTTCACATTCAAAACCATCTTTGTCTTTATTTAAAACCGTCAAGGTTAATTTTCCATCATTGATTAAAATTTTATTTCCAACATTGACATCATCGTACAATTCATCACAGCTGATATGGAATCTTTCATGATTTCCAATCACATTTTCTCTGACAACTCTTACTTTGTCACCTTTTTCAAAATGTACACAGTCATTTTCCATTTCGCCGACTCTGATTTCAGGGCCTTTTGTATCTAGCATAATTCCAATATGCCAACCATATTTTTCATTAATCTTTTTACAAATTTTAATTTTGTTTAATTGTTCATCGTATGTACCATGTGAAAAGTTCAGCCTTATCATGTTCATTCCCGCTTGTGCCAGTTTCGTCATCATTTCTTCATTATCGCTGGCAGGACCAATAGTACATATAATCTTCGTTCTCTTCATCTTTTCTCCCTCTAAGCTAATCTAGTGAATATCTTCATTAAATCAGATTTCTTTTCTTTTCCTTTATCAATCGCTTCAATTATATCAGTTGAAACAATTTCATCATTAACAATTCCGACACAATGGCCAGAAATACCGTTTGACAACAGCTCCACAGCCTTATCGCCCATTAAAGTAGCTAATAATCTATCATTAGGAACAGGGCTGCCACCTCTTTGAATATGTCCTAAAATAGTAGCTCTACCTGTATATGTTGAAACCTCTGAAATCTTTTTAGCCAGTTTATTGACATCTACCAGTTTTTCAGTAGCTACAACAATCGCATGTTTTCCTTTTTTAACTTGATCCAGATGGCATATTTTTGCCAAAACTTCTTCTTCTCTAAAATCATCTTCTGGAACTATAATTACTTCAGCTCCAACACACACTCCCGAATATAGAGCTAAGTCACCACATCTGTTACCCATTACTTCCACCACTGAACAGCGATGGTGTGAAGCTGAGGTATCTCTCAGTTTATCGACTGCCTCTACTATTGTGTTCCAGGCAGTATAAAATCCAATAGAATATTCCGTTCCTACAACATCATTATCAATGGTTGCTGGTATTCCCACAACTTTGATACCTTTTTTAGCTAAGTCATATCCACCACGATATGTTCCATCTCCACCAATGACTACCAGAGCATCCATGTTTACTTTTTTCATCTGAGCAATGGCAATATTCTGCAATTCCTCTTTTTTAAAATCTGGTAATCGAGCCGAACCTAAGAATGTTCCTCCTCGATTCAAAATTCCTGAGACTGAATTTCTATCAAATTTAATGAAATCACCATAAACTAACCCTTGAAAGCCATTTTTGATTCCATAAACTTCATACCCTTTTTCCAAAGCACTTCTGGTTACTGCTCTAATAGCAGCATTCATTCCAGGGGCATCTCCTCCACTGGTTAAGACACCTAATGTTTTTATCATAAATTGCCTCCTATAAACTTCTTCGAGAAGTTCCTGTGATAGCGACCAAATCACAAAGTGTTTTGATTCTTTCGATAATTCTTAAAGCTTTGATAACATCTTCTTCACCGCTTTTGACAATGGTCATTCTTTTTTCCAAACTTTTTAAATCACAGTTGCTGGTGAAGATTGTTCTTTGCCCATGCTCCATCCTGTAATCAAGGATTGGAAATAAAATATCATCTCTTATATAAGCAGTCACACTTTCTGCTCCAATATCATCTATTACTAATATTTTCGCACTTCTCAGTTTTCTCATCCTGCTATCTACATAGTCATATTCAGTGACATTGTTTCTAATGTCTGAACACAATTTTGGATAATTTACAAAAGCAACTTTATAGCCATTTCGAGCCAAATCATTACATATTGCACTTGCCAGATATGTTTTACCAGTTCCAAGGCCGCCATAGAAATATAATCCTTTCTTTGGCAATTCATTTACCCACTGTTTGGCAATATTTACTATACCTTTATAGTATTCAGACTCACCAGTTAAGTCTATGTCATTTAAAGAAAGTGTCAAGTTTTTTTCCGATAAATCACATAAAAGATAGTTCTTTCGATGAGTAATCAAGTTTTCTCTTGTTTGTAGATATTCACATGGTCCATAAAATTGTTCGAGATTTTCATCAATATTCAATCGATATCCCAAATGACTTTTATTACACATCTCTAAGCCTGTACACTCTTTACAATACTTATGTTCCTGTAGCCAATCAGAAAACATAATAATATTTTTAGATACATCATCTTCAGTCAGATTTAACTCTTTAATCAAAGATAAAATATCCTGATCATTAATCAGTTCTTCTTTTAGCTGGTCAACATAATCTGTCTTAATATCTGAGTACTTAATCTTTTTCATCTTTATCCTTTAGAGAATAATCTCTTCCTTAATTTTTCTAAATCCTGTTCTTCAAATTCTAATTCATCTTTATCGTATTTAACATTCTGTTTTTTGGAATAGTTGCGGTTATTTTTTTGTTTTAAAGCATCTTCTAAAGTTTCAACCTTTTGCCTGATCCAGGTAGTAGCTACCTTTTCTACATAATCTTTACTCAGCTTCTGATTGGTATTTTCTAAACAGTGTTCAATTAAGACATTTACAACTTCAGGTTTCATCTGCAGTTGAATCTGTAGATATTCCAAAAGCCTTTTATCAGCATTAGATACTGGCACTCCCTGTTTTAAATACAAAAATGAAACAGGTGACAAATCGTATTCGTTACTTCCTTCAACAACATCGACCGTTTTTTCATTCAGGCATAATCTTTTCAACTTTTCCCTATCAAAAGTATTTGTTTCGATATCAATACTTTTAGCTACTAAAGTTTTCATTTTTTCAGGAGTTATTGAAAATAAGGTTGCCAACTGTCCAATTGTTTGCATATTCTCTTTAGTTCTTAAAGAATATGGAAATAACAGCACCGAATCACCTAAACTTCTGATAAAACGTTCATAATCAAACTTAATCTCAATGGCATCTTCTTTATAAATCGGCTGTTTTAATTGTTGATAGAGTTGTTCTTCTGCTTCGCTCCAGTTTTTTAAAACTGCCAAATCTAATTTCTTGTTAGTTAAGTTTTCAAAACTTTCAAAGTTGATTTCATCATACAGATATTTAGCTTTGGTTATTTCGAAGTCCTTTTTTCCTACTTTGTTTAAATATAAACGAGCATATAAATCATTCTCAAAAAAATCATTAGCATTAACTGGAGAGATAACCACAAAGACATAAATGCCATCTTTGTAATATCTTTCAACTAAACAGAATTGTTCCAGCAATACTAAATGTTTTTTTAGACTATCGATATCTAAACCTGATAAGATACACAATCTTTCAATATCAGCATTGATGGACCCTTTTCTTTCAGCATATAAAAGGTTATAGATTCCTACTGCTTCAATACCTATTAAAGGCATATATAAAGCAGCCAGAATCTGTTGATGATTGGTGATAAAAGACCCTTTGGTATTAACAATGAATTGATCTTTTCCTAACATACTACCTCCAGTTAGCCGACACTTTATCAGCATATCTATTGTAACATAGTCTGGCAAATTATGACTCAAAAAACTATCTGATTATGATTAATAAGTGATAATATCCTAAGCAGTATCAGGGGAAAATATTTTAAAATACACCAGGATAAACAACATGTTTTTTAATATCGTTAATCACAAGCATGCAAAAGTCATATTTACATATAAAAAATGCTGCAAAAAGCAAAATTAATAACAGCATTTTTCGTTCTTTAAAAATAATGTTTTTTCCTTCAATATCTCACAGTATCATCTAAATCAGTCTTTTAATCAATGAATCAATGCTAGCAAATAATTTTTTTAAAGTAGAACTGTTCTCCAATACATAATCCGCCAATTCTACCTTCTTCTCTGGCGAAAATTGACTTTTTAGACGTGCATTAATTTCTTTTTCACTCATATTTCTATTTTGAAGCAAGCGTTTATAAATTAAATCAATTTTACTGTTGACAGTAACATTACAGTCAAAATATTTATTCCAGTTAACCTCATAAAGTAATGGCACTTCTACAAATAACAACTTTTCACTTTCATTTTCATAAATCCATTTTTCAATTTCCTGATATATTTTCTGGTGTAAATATTTCTCCACTTTTTCTTTGCTTTCCTGATTGGAAAATATGATTTTGGAAAGAAATTTTTTATTTATCTTATCTGGATTACATTTTAAAATATCTGCCAAATCTAAAATTGTCTGGTTTTGTTTTAGAAGCTGAGCATTAATATTATCACTGCTGACAGTCTTATAACCTTTTTGAGTTAAATAATCTATTACTTCTGATTTTCCCGAACCCATACAACCGGTGATAGCTACTACTATCGGTTCAGGCTTTTGACATATTGGACAGTAATACGTTCCTCTTCCATTAACTTTTTTCTTTAAAATCTTACTTCCACAACAATAACAGGCTTCGTTTTCGCGACTGTGAACCATTAAAGATTGTTGGAAAAGTCCACTTACACCCAATGATGAAGTATAGCTTCTAATTGTTGTACCACCCTGTTGAATTGCCTGAACCAGGACTTCTCTGGTTGCTTTTAAAACTTCATCCCATTTTCTTTCACTTAAACAACAACTTCTTCTTAAAGGATCTAAACCACACTTAAAACATATTTCATTGGCATAAATATTACCGATACCAGCTATTAAAGACTGATCTAAGAGTTTAGTTTTGATATACATCCTATCTTTTTTTGTTAACTGCTTTAAAATTCTTCCATTTAAATTCTCATCAAATGGTTCAAAGCCTATTTTATCTAAACAGCTTAGATTCTCTTGTTTTTGGTATAAATAGAATTTTCCAAATTTTCTAACATCGTTATAATGTAATTCAAGATCTTCCAATTCAAAGATTATATGAGTATGTTTATCCTTTTTTGTTTTCTTTGGATGAATAAAAAACTTTCCTTCCATTCTTAAATGAGAAACTAAGATATAATCAGTCAAAGTAAAAACTAGAAACTTTCCTCTCCGATCATATTTTTCTATTGTCTGATTTTTTAAAGACAATTTAAAATCTGTAGGTTCTACATTGGCAATAATGTTATTCCAATATACTTCTACTTTTTTAATTTTTCTATTTCCCAGTTGTTTTTCAAGGGTTCTAACAACAGTTTCAACTTCTGGTAACTCAGGCACTATATTACCTCCAGCCAATTTTCTCCAAAACTGACATCCACTTTAAGTGGAACTGATAAAGTCATTGCCTGTTCCATCTTTTCTTTTACAAGCTGTATAACTTCCTTTTTTTCTTCAATCGGCACATTTAAAATAAGTTCATCATGAATTTGAAGAATCAGCTTGGTTTTTAAATTTCTGTTTTTTATTTCGTTATAGACATTGACCATCGCAACTTTTATTAAATCAGCAGCACTTCCCTGCACTGGAGCATTCATGGCTGCTCTTTTCCCAAATTCTTTGATATTGCGATTTTTATGACTGATTTCAGGAATTTCTCTTCTTCTATTTAACAGCGTTGTAACATAACCACTCTGTTCACATTTAGCAATCGTATCATCCATATAAATTTTAACCTTGGGATATTTTTCAAAATATGAATCAATGTAGTCTCTGGCAATATTTACAGGAATACCTAAATTTTCTGCCAGTCCAAAAGCACTCATTCCATAATCAATTCCGAAATTAATGGCCTTGGCTTGTCTTCTCATTAAAGCAGTAACCTCATGCTCACTTACCCCAAAAACATCCATCGCTGTTTTTGTATGCGCATCTAACCCTTTTTTAAAGGCTTCAATCAATCTTTCTTCTTTTGAAAGATGAGCCAGCAATCTCAACTCAATCTGTGAATAATCTGCAGCTACTAAAACACAATTATCCTCCGGAATAAAGGCACTACGGATAGATGAAGTCTCTTCGCTTCTGATAGATATATTTTGTAAGTTGGGATCACTGCTTGAAAGTCTGCCTGTTTCAGCCACACATTGATTAAATCTCGTATGTATCTTACCATCTTTTTTGATATACTTCTTCAACCCAAAAGCATAAGTGGAATAGAACTTGGCATATTTACGATATTGTAATACCTCTTCAACAATCGGATGAACACCAATCAGTTTACCTAAAGTTCTGGCATCAGTACTTCTTTTTGTCGGTCTGGCCAGTTTTAATTCATCATAAAGAACTTCCGCCAACTGTTTTGGTGAATTGACATTGAATTGCTTGTTAGCCAGCTGATGAATCCTTTTTTCATAATGACCAATCTTTTCTGCTGTTTCTTCTGCAATCTCATCTAAGATACTTTCATTGACTCTGATACCAGTGATTTCCATATCAGCTAATATTTCAATCAGTGGTCTTTCGACATCAAAATATAAACTTTCCATTTCTTTTTGTCTTAACTCTTTCATCAATAAAGAAGTTAAATAAAACAATCTGCTACTTAAAGCATTTAATTCTGATGAATTACTGCTCATATCTGAAAATAAATCTAACTGATTATCCTTCTTTTCTTCATTAACAGTCAAATTATATTTAACTAATAGATTGTCTATATTTTTAACCTTACTGTCACATAGGAAAGCTACAACCATTAAGTCGATATTATCACCATTAATCCTGAAATTATTTTTATGGGCTAAATAATACCAGTTTTTCAAATCATAAAAAACTTTTTGATTATCACCAGTTAAATAATCGATACAGTTTTTACAGTTTATAAAATCTGTAAGCAGAATATTATAGGCAATATTTTCATTGATAATACTTATTAACCGATAATCTTCATCAATGCAAAGTAATGCTTTGCCACTTAATTTTTCTTTTTCAATAGTTGTAACTAGGCTGAATTTTCTTTCTTTGAATATATCTGCTTTAGCAGCTTCATTTACTGCAACATCAGATAAATTTACCTTATTTGCTAAAGACTTCATCTGATACTTCAAATAAAATTTATAGGCATCCCTGGATTCTTTCTGGTACAGACTTTTACTTAAATCGATTTCACTTAAATCAGCATCAACAATAATAGCTGCCAACTCTTTAGATAAGAAAGCTTTTTCTTTATCATTGATCAGATTTTCGCGCAACTTTCCTTTTATCTGATCGATATTTTCATAAACTCCTTCAACTGTTCCGTATTCCTTCAACAACCTGGTAGCCGTTTTATCTCCCACTTTTGTCACTCCAGGAATATTATCTGAACTATCACCAGCTAAGCCTTTTAAATCAATTATCTGATCAGGAGTCAATTCATATTTTTCAAATACTGCTGCTTCATCCATGCGAGCCATTTCAGTAATTCCTCTCTGCATTAAGAAAACATCGGTATTTTCATCAACAATTTGAAGCAGATCTCTATCTGAAGTCAGCACTGCTATTTTATATTCCTTATTCTGTTTAGCAATAGAACCAATAATATCATCTGCTTCTAAACCACTTTTTTCATAGTGAGTAATATGTAAAGCATCCAAATATTCTCTAATAATTGGAAACTGAGTAATCAAATCATCAGGAGTAGCACTTCTGGTACCTTTATATTCAGGATATAACTGATGTCGATAAGTAGCTTTGTCACTATCAAAAGCTACAAATACATATTCTGGTTCAACCTCCTTTAAAGCTTTTTGGAGCATCAAAGCAAAACCATAAATCGCATTTGTTGGAATACCAGAACTCGTTGACATGCTTTGCCCATATACTGTGGCATAATATGCTCTAAACAACATTGAGTTTCCATCTATTAAAAGTAGTTTTTTCACTTTAACCACCTCCATGTGAAAATAGAAGTTTCTAAACTCCTATTTAAAAGCATTTTCTAAAGCTGTAAGATTTTCATACATTATCGTAATATAATTTTTATTCTTTTCGACATCATCACTCGATAAGATTGATAAAGAAGAAAGTTCAATTACCTCAAGTTTCAATTCATCTTTCACCTGATTGAATAATTCCTGATACATTTCAGGTAAAGTATCATCACACACAATATACTTGACTTCATTTTCTATGATTTCATTTTTTATAACATCTAATTGCTGTTCTGTTGGTAAAACACCGTATTTAGATATGACTAATGGATATATTTCCATACCATATAACTTTTGCCAATTGCCAAAACATGGTGTTACGGTAACGATTTTTACATTCAACATATCTTTTAATGATTGATATTCAGCATCCATCCTGACAAAAGTGGTTTGCAGCTCTTTAAAATTATTTTCAAAAGTAAGAGTATCTTCCGGATAATAAGCCTTCAGCCAATCTTTGATTGTTGAAGCCATTGAACTCATCGCAATGGGATCAAGCCAGATGAATGGATCTTTGGTGTATATATCAACGTATTCAAAACATTCATCTTCATAATAATCAGTCTCTTTAAAAGTAAAAACATTATCAACTTCTAATTTGGTATATCGTTTAAAACCATAAATCGCTGATAAATTAGCTAAGTCAATAACTTCGCAATCATAGCTGTACAAAATATCGTGATAAACATCTAGATAAGGTTCTAATTCGTTAATATATAAAAATAAAGTTGTTCTTGATAAAATTTCATCATAATTCTTTACCAGTTTAGCATTTTGAATATATTCATCAGTACTGATATATTCAACATTTACTTTATCACCTGCAATTTGTTCAACCAGATATTTAACTGCATAAACAGTGGTCGTGATGGTTGCTTTTTCATTTACACAACCTGAAAGGTTAATTGTTAAAAATGCCATAATTAAGATTACTGATAGTTTTCTTTTCATAACATTACCTCCAAGAAATATTATACCACATAACTTAACTTAATATATCTTTCAAAATGTATTATTAATGTCCAAAACAAAAATGAGTTTTTCACTCATTTTTTCACTTATTTTTATTAATTTTAATTTCAGCAACACTATTAAAAATAAATATTGAAAGACAAATATAGTACTGAAGTTTTTCTAATATCTGATTTTACCTTTTTCAGCATAGCTGTAATAACTGTCAAAACTGACAATTATATGATCAATTAAAGGAACATTCATCAATATTCCAGCTTGCTGAAGCTGGTAAGTAGTTTTATCATCAGCAATAGATGGTTCAATAAACTGTGATGGATGATTATGAGCAATTATGACTTTTTGTGCATCTTTTTTTATAGCTTCAGAAAACACTTCCGCAGCATTTATTGCCACACTGTTGCTACTGCCTTTATAGATATCGGTATAGCCGGTTATCTGATTTTTGTTGTTTAAAAAAACAACTACAAAATACTCCTGATTTTTACTTCCAATATGCTTTTTCAGCCACTCAATTAGAATTTCAGGTTCTTTAACTATATCCCTGTTCAACACTTCTAAATAGTTCATTCTTCTGACTAATTCCAGTGAAGCTGTTATTTGAGCAGCTTTAGCTAAACCAATACCTTTAAACTGCATTAATTGCTGAATTGATAATTTCATTAAACCATTTATGCCGCCAGTCTGATTTAATATCTTATTTGCCAGTTCAACAGATGAACAACCCTTTGTACCACTTTTTATTATCAAGGCTAATAATTCACTATCAGAAAGTGATTCAATGCCATTATTTACAGCTTTTTCTCGCGGTCGAATCGATTTATCCCAATTTTTAACACTCATAAAGGAGGTAACATCTTTCTCATCTGAATGTGATTCTGACTTTGTTGAAACTGAAACTTCCACTATTAGCAAATGCCAATTTAAATACTGCAATGGCAAAAGCGATCAATGTTAATAAAGTAAAAATATTTTTTATCACCCTAATTCCTCCATCCTATTGAAAAACCAAAAAATTTAATCATTCCTTTACTTGAAGTCAATATCTTCAAAGATAAATATGCAAGTAAGGGAATCGCAATGCCTTTTATAAACTTAATCATTGATAGTTACCTCCTATTTAATATTCGTTCTTAAAGTAAAATAATCCTATTTTATTATTGTTTATATTCTTGCTTTAACAATGATAACTATCAAATATATACATTAATTTTGTTTAGATAAAAAATTAGTCTATTTTTTCATTTAGTTTTAAAAAGTATAAATTTTAAACCAATTTATAACCTGCATTTGTGATAAGATATCAATAGGAGGTATATTTATGAATAATCATCCATTGAAAAAGATAGTAACACATCAAAAAAATAACGATCCTGTTGGGATCTACTCAGTGTGTAGTGCTAATGCTTTTGTAATTAGAGCAGCATTAAGAAGAGGTTTGCAAACAAAAACTCCTGTATTGATTGAAGCGACAAGTAATCAAGTCAACCAATATGGTGGTTATACAGGAATGAAACCCGAAGACTTCAGAGAGTTTGTATTTGAAATTGCGAAAGAAGAAAACTTCCCAGTAAAAAACATCATACTTGGTGGAGATCATTTAGGACCATTAACATGGGCATCACTGAATGAGGCCGAAGCAATGAAAGAAGCCAGCAAACTTATTGAATTGTATGTACTTGCAGGTTACACAAAAATTCACATCGACACTTCTATGAGACTGAATGATGATGATGTAAATGAAGCTCTTTCAACAGAAGTTATCGCAAAAAGAGGTGCTCTACTAGCAGAGGTTGCTGAAAATGCTTACAAAGAATTATTGAAAACAGATCCTGATGCTACTGCACCGGTATACATTGTAGGTAGTGAAGTTCCAATTCCTGGAGGAGCTACTGCAGAAACTGTGGAAACAGAAGTACAGGTTACAAAAGTTGAAGACTTCAAAGCTACATATGATACATTCAAAAAAGCTTTTGCTGAAAGAAATCTGCATGATGCCTGGAAAAATGTCGTAGCTATAGTTGTACAGCCTGGAGTTGAAGAAAAAGATGCGGGGTGTACAGAATACGATAGAAATAAAGCCAAAGATTTAATGGATTCAATCAAAGAATATGACAACGTCATATTTGAAGGCCATTCAACAGATTACCAAACAAAACAAGGTTTAAGAGAACTGATTGAAGATGGCGTTGGAGTATTAAAAGTTGGACCTGGCTTAACATTTGCAGCTAGAGAAGCCTTATATGCTTTAGCATTTGCGGAAAAAGAACAATATAAGGATACTGATGTCAAACAAAGTAATTTTATCGAAGTATTAGATAAAGAAATGTTAAAGAATCCTAAAAACTGGCAAAAACACTATACTGGCACACCTCAAGAAATTGCCTTAAAACGTAAGTATTCATTCTCAGACAGGTCAAGATATTATATGCCTACTGAAAGTGTAACTGAAGCAACTGAAATACTGTTAAATAACTTTAAAGATGGCGTACCACTAAATCTATTAAGTCAGTTTATGCCAATTCAATATACTAAAGTTAGAGATAGAGTAATAAAAAATAATCCTGAGGATCTTATTATTGACAGAATCGTAAATACAATTGATGAGTATTTACAGGCAACAAATCAAGATAAACTTTGGATTTAATAATTAGAAAAAGACCCTCAATCGATTAACTGGTTGAAGGTTTTTTTATGCTGAAATATAAGTATGTAGTCAGTATAAAGCAGTTATATGCTTTAAAATACTGCTCACAATTAAAAAAGAGGCAATGCGCCTCTTTATTTTGAAGGTTCAGAGTTTTATTTCAAAATTTACTCTTTTGGGAGACTAGTACCATTTAATAAATGGTGTATAAGCTCCGCCCCAAATGCCAAAGAATGCTCCAACAAGACCAAGAATCAGTAGCAAGCCGATACATTTAACTGTTGACCAGCCTTTTTTCTTGATTAAGTAGTAAACCATTAAAGTAAGTAGTAGAGGAACTAATTGAGGTAAAATACCATCTAAAATTGCCTGAACACTTCTTAATGCTTCACCATCCTGTACTTCAATTTTAATTGTTGTAGCACCATAGTTACAAGTTAATGCACCAACTACAAATACCCCTAACATACTAGCAGCATGAGTAAATTCTTTTGCATTTCTTGTTAATACTTCAATTGCTGATGTTCCTAGGTCATATGACATATACATTAACCAGTAACGAACTGCAAATTGTACTCCGTTAAAGATCAGTAAGAATAATACTGGAGCAAAAACGTTTCCTTCAATTGCCATATTTGATGTAATACCAGCAGCAATTGGAAGTACTGTAAACCAGAAAATAGCATCACCAATACCACCTAAAGGTCCCATAGCAGCAACACGTACTGCACGGATAGTAGCGATATCAGCTTTTTGTTGTTCTAATGACAATACTAATCCCATAACAAATGTTACCAAGAATGGGTGAGTATTAAAGAACTCTAAGTTATGTGTCATAGAAGCAGCTAAGTCTTCTTTGTTTGTGTGGATTTTTTCTAAGCCTGGAAGAATTCCATATAGCCATCCAGCAGCCTGCATTCTTTCATAGTTGAATGATGCTTGTAAGAATAATGATCTGATGACCATTTTATTTAACGTTGCACGATCTAATGGTTGTGCAGGGGTTAAATCTTTATATGTATATACGTTAGATTCCATCACTTTCACCTCCAGCTCCGCCACCAGCATTCTTGATAGCAACATTAATATTGTAGTCATATAGAGCAATTGCAATACCTACAAATGCTACTAGAATTAGAGCTGGGCCTCCTAAGCCACAAGCACCTAAAATTGCAGCAAGAGCAAATCCTGCAAAGTAAATTCCCCACATGTCATCAGCTAACATGATGCGCATTAATACAGCGAACCCGACATAACGCATCATTCCACCAGCAGCACCTAAACCACCCATAATCCAGTTGCCTTCTAATCCATTAATGAAATCAGCAACAGCAGGATTTGTAATACTGATTACACCAGCTAAAGTTGCAAGTGCAAAGAATAATCCTAACAATCCCATTGCAAAGTAGTTCAAATTATCAATGCCTTTAGGATTAGCATTAGCAGCATGTTCATCTGCCTTAGCCATTAAACCAGACATTAATGTAAATGTTAATGTAACTCCATACTGACCTAATAGAGCAAATGGAATTGCAGCACCAAGTGCAGCATTTACATCTAATCCACTAGCAACAGCAAACACTGTAGCCATAATACCACCAACAACTGCATTTGGTGGTTGAGCTCCACCTACTGGCATACTACCAATTGTCATTAATTGGTAAGCACCACCAACAGCTAAGCCCGTTTTAACATCACCAAGAATAGCGCCAACAACTGGCCCCATTACGATTGGTTGATAAAGCGACTCTAGAAAGTTAAACTGGTCTATTGCCGCAATAAACGTAACAATTAAGATCAACACTAATTGAAGTGGACCTATCATAATACTTTTTTCTCCTTCCTTTTATTTAAAAAGTTTTGAAACATCTTCACTGCTTTCATTAGGTACTTTTCTAATATCAAGTTCTACTCCTAATTCAAGTAATTTTGCAAAAGCAGCGACATCATTATCATCAACAGCAACGGTAGTAGCAACTTGACGTTTACCTTCTGCCATATGCATGTTTCCGATGTTTACTTTCTTTATTGGTACTCCACCCTCGACAAGTTTTAAAACATCGATTGGGGTTTCACACACAATAAAAATTCTTTGTGAAGCCGAAGCTCTATGGATATTTTTAATTGTTTTTTCAATTGTCCAGTATCTGGTAGCAACACCAGCTGGAGCAGCCATATCCATTAAACTTTGACGTAATGTGTTAGACGCCGAATCATCATTAGCTACTAAAATAAGGTTTGCACCAAGTGATGAATTCCACTGTGTAGCAACTTGTCCATGAATAAGACGATTATCAATTCGGGTCAATAAAATATTAGGCATTTGTCTCTCCTCCCCTTCATTCATATTTATAATAATTAATTTTATAAAGTTTTTATTTAGAATTATTAGGCTAAATTTTATACTTTTTAAAATTTAATCCCCTTTTTAAACCGATTTGTGTAAATTTTGTGAAATTTATGCTAATATTTTATTAGAAGAAAGGTTATTTATTTAATATGCTCAATAAAACAACAAGTGCAAATTTTCTTAAATTTGGCAAAGTAAATGAAAATTTTAATAAAGATTTTTTATCTTTTGAATCTTTTGTCACCGATATCAGACAGATAAATTTTCTAAAATCTTATAATCAGGAAGTTTATATTTGCATCAATAAAGGAATGGGAATGTTGGTTATTTCTGATGATCCCGAATTAAATCCTCCTCAATTTTTCGCCATTCATAGAGATATTGAAATAAATCCAAATATGTATTTTGCTGTTGTACCTATGACAAATGTGATTTGTTATGATGTTTTTTATAATGCTGCTTCAAAGGTAGAAAATTATAAACTTTTAGACCCTGTGAATTATGAAAATATAACTTTAAAAACTAAAGTTGATAAAATAATTGCTTATTATTATGCAGTGAAAGGTCCAAACTATGTATTCCCTGGTGAAACACACTATCTATATGAATTCACCTACGTAGATAATGGAACATTAGAAGTCACAGTCAATGACAAAAAGTACACTGTTAACTCTAATCAATGTCTTTTTTATGGTCCCGGGCAAAGCCATAGCCAGAGAGTTTATGGCAATGAGTCGTGTTCATATTTAACTGTTATCTTTGAAGCAAGTGGAATTGAAGAAGATAAACTTTTAAATAGAGTCTTTAGTGTTACAAGAGAAATCAAAACTATTATTGATGATTTTGTAAGAAATTCAAATGAATCTAATTTATATTCAAAAGATTTACAGATTGTTTCATTAAATACAATTTTATTAAAAATTTTACAGCATAATACTTTAGATTTTCATCATAAAGAAATTAATATACCTGTTAACCAGAATTATCAAAATAATTTTTTGGAAGAAATCATTGCTTATATTCACAACAATATCTATAAACCTTTAACAGTTGCGGATATCTGTCATGAATTCTCGATAAGCAGAACATATCTTCAAAGAATATTTAATGAAACTCTTCATGTTACACCTAAAAAGTATATTATTGAAACAAAACTGGCCAAAAGCAAAATATTGATAAAAAACGGTAACCATTCACTAAGTGAAATAGCTGACAAATTGGGCTATTCATCAATACATTACTTCTCAAGAATATTCACTTCCAACTTTGGAATTACTCCAAGCGAATACTCAAAAAAAATATATTAATAATTTAACTTGTTAACTGCTTTATTTTTCATCAGATAAGTATAAAAAAAGAGGCGTAACCTCTAAATAGAATTGATTATAGAATCATCTATTTGGTTGCCTCTTTTTAAATTCCGTCTTCAAAATCGTCTATATCTTCAACAACTCTTTCTTTGAATTCATATCTCATCACCTGAGTCTGACCAGTATTGACTGCCATTTGAGCTAAAGCATCAAGATCATCCATAAAAGTTCTTGCCATTGATATTTCAACCAGCATACCTAAGTTTGTGCCACCAAGAACAACGATTTTTTCTTCTCTTGTTAACGAAATTTCAACTGAAGTTTTGAATGGAGAACCACCAACCAAATCTGTAAAAATCAGTATCCCTTCTTTACAATCTTCTTTCAGATTGTCAATAGCAGCATTTAAATTAGTTTCTAAATCCTCCACTGAATCTTCTTGAACGAAATCAACTGTTTCATACAGTTCCGGCATTCCAGCTATCAGTTTAACTGAACTTGTTAATCCTGTGGCAAAATTTCCATGTCCTGTTACAATAATTCCAACCATTATTTATTCTCCTTTTCGTATGTGTATAGTACAACTCCCTTAACAACTCTGTTAACATCTCCGCTTGGGCTAGGATTGTCTGGAGTTATATCTAATGCTAAAGACTTATAGAGAGAAATTAATTGTGCCACCATTGTATAAGGTAGTGCTAAATCAGAATTGACCTTTGCTTTACCACCAAAACAATAGTAATAATCCACAAGTTCTTTTGCCTCTTCACAAGGTGTATTGCAGACAACTAGAATTTTATTATTTTTTCTTTGAATACTTATTTCTCTAACTAAGTCAACTTCATATTTTCTTGTATAAGCATCATCGCTTAAATAAACAACTGTTAATGTTTCATCATTTAATATCGATTTAGGACCATGTCTAAAACCTAAAGGTGTATCATATAAAGTTACAACTCTACCAGCTGTTAATTCTAACATTTTTAAAGCTGATTCTTGAGCTACACCCTTCAATACATTGCTTCCCAGATAAACAATTCTTCTAAAATCATACTCCTTAACCAAGTTTTCAAAATACTTGTAACCTTCATTATTGATTTCACGTGCGAAATTAACAATATCTTTATAACTTTCTTCAATTGCATCTAAATTATCCAAATTGAATGCTAAATAAGCTGCCAGATACATATTTGAAAAACTCGAAGTCATTGCAAATCCTAAATCATGAGTTTCTGGAGTTAAATTAATTGCTAAACAATTCTTTTCAACTTCTGCTCTCTGACTTAATTTACCATTTTTATTACAGGTAACAAATAAATTGTAAATCTTATCGCTTACAGCTTCCGCATTATCAACTGCTCCGATAGACTCTGGGCTATTTCCACTTCTGCCAAAACTTACTAATAAAGTTGGTTTATCTTTAGAAATATAGTACTCAGGATTAGCAGTAATATCTGTACTGGCATATGAACGTGCTTTAAAATCAGTTTTTAAGTTAATTGCAGCAAATAAAGTGTTTCCTACAAACTCACTGGTTCCTGCACCTGTAAAAACAACATCATAATCCTCACTTTTCAAAACCTGGTCAACAAAAGATTTTAGTTCATCCTTCATTTCTTTAACCTGATTTATTGTCTTAATCCATGTATCAGGTTGCTGGTTAATCTCTCTAGCTGTATGCACTGCACTTAGATTTGTTAACTCTTCCAAATTCATACCAAAATATGTCATTATAATACCTCCACTTATAAGAAAATTATAACAATCAATAACAGTTTTTCAATGAATAAACTAATTTTCATAAAAAGTAAACTAAAAAGTGCAAACGACTTTAGTAATCAAATATGATAGATTATATATAAGCATGGAGGCAAATATGAGTAAGAAACAAAAAATAATATCTGGAAAAAATATTTACAAGGATGATAAAGGAAGGGATGTTCTTTATTTAAAGTCTCAAAATACAGGTTATGTGATTCAAGAAAAAAATTATCAGGCCTATACTCTTTATTCTAATAGGTATGCCCTCTCTGTAATTGCTGGAATATTAGCTGCCAATTTTAATGTACCAGTACTTTATAGTGTCATTATAACCATTATTATTATGGTGTTTTTAGAGTATCGATATAGGACGAGCTTTTTACCTTCTTTAGACCATATTAAAAACTTTAAACCAACCAATAACATCTCAACCTTAGATGCAATGATAATGGAAAATAACAAAGCTAGAAATTTAACTCTTACAGTACTCTATCCAGTATTTGGAGTCCTGATGATAATAAACGGTATTCAAATGAAAGTATCACCGATTATCATGGGTGGAAACATTCTTATAGCTCTGGCAGCACTTTATATGGCGATAATGAATTTTGTAGCCTTTACAAAAATTAATTCTCAGTCTAAATCCTGATTTAAATCTTTATAACAGGAATTATAAAAATAGTATACCCAAAATATACTATTTTTTTATGACTTTATGAATTTATTTTTTCATTTCCTCCATATGCCTTATAGCTCTATCAGCGTACTTTTTAGTCATTTTTTCATCCTTTTTGTTTTCATACATCCTTGAAATCATTCCCTCAAGAACCGGCTTTGAAAAATCAGGAGCTGTTTTTAATTCTTCTAAGGTTTCTGCTAAAAACTTATGACCATTTTTAACATATGTATCATATGCTCGATCAAATTCACGCATAGATTTCACATTTTCTAATTTTACAAGTAAATTGTAATATTTTTCTACTTTGTCATATTTTTCGATTGACAGATAATAATAGAAACCTTTACCATAGACAGCTTCCTTCTGTGATTTATTAGGCTTTACATTATCAAAATGATCAAACATCCTATCAATTTCTTTTTTATTTCCTTTAAGCATAGCAACATTTAATTTAATAAAGTCAAGATTAAAAGGTGGAATCATTTTTCTAGCTTTTTTACTGTTGACTAACTCTTCAAATCCTTCAAAATCCTGATCAACTACTAATTGAATAAGCTGTTTTTCTAATTTTGCGCTTGATACTTTTTTTACAATCGCAATAACTATGCTTAATACAATAACAACAATCAACAATTTTAATGTATCATTCATATTTTTCCCTCATCATTACATTCTAAAACAATTTAATTCTAATCAAAGATATACTATTTTGTCAAACAAGACAAACGTTGCTACAGTTCAGTATAAAACTATTAATTTTCATTAATATTATATTTTCATATTATATCAAAATGCTTTAAAGCACTATAAATACCGTCCTCTTCAATGTCAGCTGTAACATAGTCGCTTACCTTTTTCAATGAAGCACTACCGTTGCCCATACATACTCCGATACCACACATTTCAAGTAACTCTTTATCATTATCTGCATCACCGAAAGCCATACATTCCTGTAAAGATATATTTAACGATTTCAACAATTTTTTTAAAGCTTTCCCTTTATTTACATCCTTTCTCAGGCATTCACATCCGTGTAAATAAGCAGAAAAAAATTGAAGATTATCAAATTCTTCTTGAAGTTTCATTGCTTCTTTTTCTGGAGAATATATAAAACATCCTAATGGTAACATATAAGTTAAATGATAATCTCTGGTTTCGCTATTATCATCTATCGTTTCTTTTCGAATTGCACCTTTACAATAGTGCGAAGTGAAATATGGAAAATCGACATAAACCTGTAAAGAATCATCAAACTTAAAGCCAAAAGAATAACCTCTTTGATAACAAATTTCTAAAAGCTTATCAGTTGTCTCTTCTGACATCGGATAACATTTTACTGTTGTTCCATCAACTGAATTAATACAGGCTCCATTTACAGTAATATAGTAATCTGCTTTTACTCTATCTTTTACATCTTGATGTAAAAATTTGTAACCCCTACCTGTAGCAACAATTATTTTTATACCTTTTTCTTTGACTAAATTTATTGCCTCAATTGCTGATTCTTCTACATACTTTTTACCATATTTAACCAAAGTATCATCAACATCAAAAACTAAAGCTTTAATCACTTTTTCCCCTTTTTAAAACATACTGTTCAATAAAATCTGCAACACCTGCCTCAGTACAACTGGCAACGATATATTTAGCAGCCTTTTTAGCTGTACTGTTACCATTGGCAACACATCCAGAAATACCGGCAGCTTCCAGCATCACAGCATCATTATCATTATCTCCAATAGCTGCTACTTCATCAAGTGTAATTCCCATATCCTTTATTACCGCCAACAGACCTGTTAATTTATTGATATCTTTTAAAGAGACATCGATGGTATTGGCAAGAGGAGTATTGAAAGTAAAGCTATCTCCACTTTCTTTTTTGACCGTTTCTAACAATTCATCTATGCATCCGCCATCATTGGAAAAACCAACTTTATAAACAGGATCTTTTATATATTTGAAAACATCACGAGCCACAATATAATCCATATTGACATTATCAATATCATATTGCAAAACTTCACAATAGGCTGTTGAAATATTGAAATCAGATTGAGCTATTCTAAATGAAACATTCAACTTTTCAGCTAACTGGTGCAACTGTTCAATTTGCTTGGTTGTAAAATGTTTATCAATTAAAATTTCATCATCACTGCTTCTAATTACAAAAGAACCGTTTACCGCAACAACATAACCATTGTTTTCTTTAAGATTAAACATTTCTATTACTTCTTTCATCCCATCATAAACTCTGCTGCTGGCAAAACAAATAGTAATTCCTTTTTCTATCAATTTATTGATTGCCTCGATATTTCTCTGTGGTATAGCATCTGTTTCAGCACAATAAAGAGTATGATCAATATCTGCTACAAATAATTTAATCATTTTTATATCCTCTCGAAATTTAAAAATCTGGTTCCTTGAAAAGTCAGTAAACCATAATCATTTTCCACCAGCAATCCGTATTCATCACCTGATACATGAAACTCTCTTCTTTCGTTATTATCGAATTCAAATGTCACATAATAAGTTGTAAAATTTCTGACATAAATTCTTTTACTGATTACTGTAGCCGGCCTTTTCAGAATCTCTGATTTATCATTATCGTTTTTTTCTTTAACGTTTTTAAAAATCTGGGTAAAAAAAACGGAAACAATAAAGAAAAACACTCCCCAAAAAAAGATTTGAAATATTGTGTTTCCCATGCCTAAAAAACCCTGATCTGGAAACCCCATTATCTGTTAACCCCAATAGACATAATTGTCTTTTCTAGGCTTTGGTGCAGGAGAATCAACAGCACTATAACCTAAGATGCAGTTGCCAATTCCTTCATAATCACCCTCAATACCAAACTTTCTAAGCAACTGTTGACCTTCTTCGGTTTCAAAAGTTTCCTTAGCTCTATGAATCCAGCACGAACCAATATTTAAAGCATGAGCAGCATTCATCAAGTTAGACATCACTACTGCCCCATCATAAACATGAGTGCGAACATTTTTATCAGCCAGAACTACAATAACTGTTTTAGCACCAAAGAAATTATCACGATTATATTCTCTTCCAGCAGCTGTACAATTTAATCTTCTCAATGTTTCTAAAGTTTCTTCATCCTGAATCACTAACATGATAGCTGATTGCCTGCCCATTCCACTAGGAGCATACATTCCAGCTTTCACAATCGTTTCTAAGTCCTCTTTACTAATCTGCTGATCAGTAAAACTTCTGATACTTCTTCTTTCCATTAAATCTTTTATTGTTTTATTCAAAATATCTCACCTCTTGTTATTATTATAGCTTATTTGAACTTTTTTTGGATAGTCAATCAATTTGTTTTATGCTATATTGACAAAGGTGATCAAGATGGAAATTAAAGGTGTTATTTTTGATATGGATGGAACATTAACAGATTCAGAATGTTATGCCAGAGATCTTACTTTATCGATTTTTACAGAAAAAGGGTATCCAATTAATGAACAGTTTTATAATGGATTAATCGGAACAAATCGAGACACAGCAATCAAAATACTTTATGAAAAAACAAAAGATGATAAAGTTTCAGCTGAATTATTAGATATCTTTGCGGCTAAAATGATTGAAGCCTTTCATAATAAAAAAATTGGTTTCAAAAAAGGCGCTGTTGAAATTATAGATTATTTACGCTTTCACGATATTCCAACTGTTTTAGCAACCAGTGCTAACATGATGAAAGTTATCAGTTCTTTTAACAGCAACAATATGGAAGTTCCTTTTTCTCACATCGTTACTGGCGATATGGTTAAAAAAGGAAAGCCTGACCCTGAAATATTTCTTAAAGCAGCCAAACTTATTGATATCGATATCAATAACTGTCTGGTTATTGAAGATTCCTATCATGGTATTGAAGCCTCTTTAGCCTCTGGAGCCATAACAATAATGGTTCCTGATTTACTGCCACCATTAGAAGAACATTTACAGCAAGGGGTTCTTTTGAAAAAAGACCTGTTTGAGGCCCTGGATTTTATTAAACAAAACGTAAACCTTTAGGAAATTTATTTTTGATCTGCTGGCCATCACCTTTACCAAAGCCAACAGGTATACCTTTATAACAGATTTGGACATAGCCTTTATAACCTTTTTCCATAATTGACAGGCCGGTTAGAAAATCGTTAATTATTTTAGAGTCTGTAGTATCATAGACTCTTTTAAATTGATAATCGCTGATAAATAGATGATGGGCTGGCTCAACTCTATTTTTGACAATTTTTCCAAGCAAAACCCCACTTCTAAGCACATTAGCTTTTAAATTTAACAATTCTTTTCTAGAAACATAAATTCTGGTATTGATGATTGTATAGTTAACTTTTTCTTTTAGATTATCTTCAATGAATTTATCCACTAATTTATTTTGTGAAAAAGATAAAGTTTTTAATTTAATACAATCGGTAGAAGAGGTCTTAATAAACTTACTGACAAAATGACCTTCTCCACCCTGATAAGGAAACACTCGTCTTGTCAATCCTTTTTCATCAAAGCCGGTCTGCCCGCAAGATAAATTAGTACTAACCAGTTTCATGTCTGGATACTTCTTTAAAAATAATCGGACTACTTCTTCATTTTCGTGTTTATTGAAGGTACAGGTTGAATAAACTAAAATTCCATTTTCTTTTAAAGTCAGATAACCATAATCCAAAATATATAATTGTCTTCTCTGATTAGCAATTACAGCATTGAAATTATATTCAGCCATTTTATCAGGATACTTTTTAAACATTCCCGCTCCAGTACAAGGCGCATCTATTAAAACTTTATCAAAAACCGATAACAGTTTTGGACATAGATCCTCAACATCATTATTGGTAAGCAGATAATTTTCACAACCAAAGCGCTCAATATTTGTCAGTAAAATATTAGCTCTTTTTTTATCATATTCATTGCTGAGTAAAAATCCCGTTTTGTTTAATCTGGAAAGAATCTGAGTTGATTTTCCTCCCGGTGCAGCACACAAATCCAATACCCAATCCCCTTCTTTAATATCTAAGGCATTTACCACCATGGTAGCACTAGGTTCCTGAAGATAAAAAAGACCCGCTAAATGATAAGGATGTTTACCTAATCTATCTTCAGATTGTAAATAATAAGTATCCTCATCAAAAGCTGTCTTTTCTTTTATTTCTATTTCATCACTTATAGTCTGATAATCAGCTTTTAAACGGTTAATCCTAAGTGCTTTATAAAGTGGATCAGAAAAAGAATTGACAAATTTTTCAAATTCCAACTCATTTAACATTTCTTTCATTTCTTTTAAAAAATAACTGTTATTCATTAATTTTCCTATTCTTTAATGCCAGATAAACTGGAATGCCGATTAATAAAAGTACTCCCAACTCACCAACAAATACCTGTAAACCATAAATTAACCAATAGATTATTAAATCATTCGCATTAAAAACAATAGCTAACTCTAGTCCGACAATTATCCCGTTAATTACAGCTGGAACAATTAAACTTAAAAGTGGAAGTTGTTTGATCTTTTTATCTTTAAGATTATACATCATCACACAGCTGATAAAAGTTGCACTACTTCCGAAAATAATATCCATAACACCTATTGGATTTGCTCCTGACAACAAGCCTGTCATGTTGGCTAAAAAACAGCCAAATGTCAATCCATAGACATAATCAAAATCAAACAAGACCAAAACCAGCAATGCTTCTGAAATTCTAAATTGAATCGAGCCAAAAGATGCAGGAGCAATAATTAAAGTCACTACTACATACATACTGCTAATTAACATCTGTCTGGTATATTTTTTTAACATAATTATTTAATAAAATTAAAGTAAACTAACACTAAAATTCCCAGTATAATCCTGTAGATACCAAAAGCTTTGAAGTCATTCTTTTTAATATAATTCATTAAAAATCTGATTGAATAAACTGAGACAATAAAAGAAATAAATGTTCCAACTATTAAAACAATCCATTCGCTAGCTCCAAAAGCAAAACCACATTTTAAGAGTTTTAAAAGAGTTGCGCCAGCCATTATTGGTATAGCCATGAAAAAAGAAAACTCACTGACACCCTCTTTACCACAACCCAAAATTCGACCACCGATAATAGTACTGCCACTTCTGCTGGTTCCAGGAATTAAAGCCAGCATTTGAAATAAACCAATATTGGCAGCAGTAATATAGTCAATATCTTCAACTTTTTCCATCGTTACACGAATATGCATATTTTCAATAATAATAAAAGCTATACCATAGACAATTAAAGCGATTGCTATTGTTGTTGGATTGTAAAATAAAGCATCAATTACATCGTCAATCAAAAAACCAACGATAGCTGCAGGAAGACAGCCAACTAAAACTTTTGACCATAAAATCCAGGTAGATTTTCTTTGAGCAAAAGTAGTGTTTTTAAAATCAAATGGCCATAATTTTTTAAAATATAAAACAACTACTGCTAAAATTGAACCTAGTTGAATAACCACAAAAAAAGTATTTACAAACTCCAGGGAGAATTGTAACTGTAAAAACTCATTGACTAAAATAATATGTCCAGTTGATGAAATAGGCAAAAATTCACTGATACCCTGAACAATTCCTAATATAACAGCTTTAATAATTTCAAAAATAAGCATAAAAGCACCTTCTTTTCTTCACTTGAACATTATAGCAAACTTCATCTCTTAATAAAAGAATAGAAATCAATGTTCCTATTCTTGAAAAAATATACAAATAAGTTCTCTGAAAAAAAATTATACCATCTACTTTTCTTTTATTTCATACCCCAATATTAAGCCACCTTTTTCAGCATAATAGCCACACAACCCACCAGTTAAATGACTATTTATCTTACAGTCAGGATATTTGTCTTTGATAAGTTTTGTAATAAATTCATTGGCTTCATCATTAAATACATGAGAAATTACGACTTTATCACCTGCAAAACCAGCTTTTTCCATTTCCACAAACATCCTTTTTAAAACATTTTTCATTCCTTTGCCTTTGTAGATAAGCTCAATTCTGCCATCATCACTGCCCTGGCCCAGCATTTTAATTCCCAAAATACCAACTAAAGAAGCCACAATACTGTTTACTCTTCCATTGTTGGCCAGATTTTTAACTGAATTTAAGGCAAATAAAATTTTACATCTAGGCATATATTTTTCCATTTCAGCACATGTATCAGCAAAATTTAATCCTTTTTCTTTCAATTCAACAATCTTTTCAATCATTAAAACCATTTCAGGTCCTGTAGAACATGAATCTATTGCATATATTTTTGCCTCAGGATTTTCTTCTAAATAAGCCTCTTTAGCTTTTTGAAGCGAGTTATAGCTGCCGGAAAGATTGCCGGAAATAGTAATCGCATAAATTTCTTTTTCGCCTTCAAAAGCCTTAAGCCATTCGCCAATGTTAGGACAAGAGGTTGATGACTTTTCTTTTGTTGTATATAGATACTCAACCATCTTTTTCAGTTCTATACCTTTTTGGTCAACAAACTCTCCTATTTCTGTATGAATTTTTAAAGGAACCGTTGTATAGTTGATACCTTCTATTTCATACAGGTTTGATGATGAGTCTGATATGATTTTATATCCCATATAACTCCCTCCTTTGTCTATAATAAATTGTATAATTTTACTTATTTTTTTACAAGATTTTTAAAATCAATTTATATATCATATCAATAAACAAAATCATATTTTGCTTATCTTTTTAAAAAAATCAACTTCTAAAAGCTGATTTTTACTTTTGGAATTTAACTTTATATTGTTATTCCAATACATCCGAAATCATCGGTATCAACTGTTGTTTTCTGCTGATGACATCCTTCAAAAATATAAATTCACCAACATATTCACCTTTCTTTTTAAACACCTCTTCTAATTTGTTTACACCTGGACCTTCAGCTAAAATATAAGAACCGCTTCCATCTATTAGCGAAAACACCATCATTACGATGTTTGAGTTGCTATCTTTAGAATAGTTTTTCATAATGATTTGCATCTGTTCTTTTAAAGGTTCAATTGATTCATAATTAACAATATTGCTCTGGCCGACACTGACCTTATTTTTATTGATATCAAATTGTTTTAAATCAGTTCTAAAGATAAAGTCACATGACTTATCTTCCAATGTTGCTCCAGCGGCTAATATTTTCGGTCCTATTCTTTCCATGTCCAATTTAGATAAATCAGCTAAATATTCAGCCTGTTCAATATCTTCATTTGTACAGGTAACAGACTTAAAGTTTACTGTATCTGAAATAATTGCACAACATAACAATCCTGCTAAATCTTTAGGAATTTCAACATTGTTTTCTTGGAAAATCTTTGAAATTATTGTTGCACAGCAACCTACCTGCTCATTTCTGAAATGAACTGGTGAAGGAGTTTTAATTCCACCAAGTCGATGATGGTCAATTATTTCAAGAATGTTTGCTTCCTCTGCTCCTTCAATTGATTGAGAATACTCATTGTGATCCACTAATATCAAATTTCTATTTGAATGTCGAAGGACATGATATCTTGATATAGTTCCAATGACATTATTCCTTTTGTCTAAAATTGGATAACTACGGAATCTTGTTTTGTTGATAACAGTTTTAACATCATCAATATAATCATCATATTGAAAAGTAATCAGATCTTTGGTCATTATCTTATCAACGCTTGTCGCAAAATAAGTGTACTTAATAACATCATAAATACTCTCATCACAAGTAACCAGATTACATCCATGTTTTTTGGCCAGTTTAAGAACTTTGTCTGAAAACTTATCTGTTTTTGTCGCAATTAAAGTTGCAGCTTTATTTTTTATTGCCATTTCATGCAGTCTACTATCATCACCTGTAACAACTATTTTATCTTCACATTCTTTATCATCAACACCAGCCATGACATGCATACGACCAATTGATCTTTGAACATCATCTTTATAAACCAATTCTCCATCAAAAAAACTGGCAATATCTTCAATTGGAGTACTTCTTATTAATTCGTTATTTCTATCTTGATGCGGAATCAATGGTTTGATGATATCAGAAGTAGTTGCCATACCTAAAAACCTTCTTTTGTCATCAACTATCGCGATAACTTTTCTACCATGTTCCCTCATTTTCATCAAGGCAGTATATACTGTATCAGTAGGCTTACAAGTAACAATATCATCAAAATCGGTATCTCTAACACGTGTTCTAATATTTTTAACAAGCGGTGGCGCAAATTCATTGAACATACTTAAAATGTACTCTGTTTCACGGTTAATTTCACCAATTCTTACCGCAATCGCATCATAGCCCATTTGCTGTTTGAAATACGCATAAGCCATTGCTGAAATTATCGAATCTGAGTCGGGGTTTTTGTGTCCAGTAACGTAAATTGTATTTCTTGACATAAACATACTCCTTTTAACTTATACTTTATTATAACTTATTTATCATTTAATTTGTATCATTGACTGAGGATAAAGTATAATATATCTGGTGATAATGATGGAAAAAGAAAACGTAAGAAAAGAAATACAGGCAATCGATGATATGCTTTCGGATTTATTTGAGAAAAGAATAATTCTTTCTAAAAAAGAAAAAGATTTAATTGAAAAAGAAAGATTTGTTTTAACTACTGAAAAAGAAATAAAAGACAGCGATGTTTCTTTGATTAAAAAGCAATTTGCCAATCAGTTGGATGATTTGTCAAAGGCCTTTGTCAAAAGGACAAATGACATTAACGACTTGTTTTTAAACAATAGTGCTGACTTCTCTGTTTATAAAGACAGTGTTTTTGAATTGAGAACCCTGGCTAAAAAAGCAATTGATGAAGGAAATTCAGATGTGATTAATGCCACAATCGGCACTCTTTTTGATGAAAATAAAAAAATAGCTATTATTGATACTGTTTATGATTGCTACAACGCCGTTAATAATTCAGTAAAAGCTTCCTATGCTAAATCTATTACTGGAAACGAAGATTTTAATGAAGCGATATTTAATTGGATTAACCAGAACAATAATATTAGTCTCTATCATAAAACTGTTGCAGCTCCTGGAGGAACTGGAGCTTTAGCTTTAGCTTTTAATAACTTTTTAAATTCTAACGAAACAGTACTTCTGCCGCAAACATCATGGGGTTCCTACAAGGTAATAGCCAAAGATGCCAATTTAAAATGTGAATTTTATAAATTAACTGACGAAAACAATAATGTTGATTTGCAGGATTTATTTTTAAAAGCCTTAAAAATCATCAGACAACAGAGAAAACTGTTTGTTGTTATCAATGATCCCTGTCAGAATCCAACAGGTATATCATTAGGTTCTGAAAACTGGAAGTTAATGATTAAAGTTTTCAATAAAATTTCTGAATCTGGACCAGTTATTATCGTTAATGATGTTGCCTATATTGATTATTGCTATAACGATGGTTATGATTATTTCAAAACCTTCAATGAAGCTAATGAAAATATAATGTTTAATGTCACTTATAGTTGCTCAAAGGCTTTCACTGCTTATGGAATGCGAGTTGGAGCTAACATCATCCTGTCTAAAAACAGGCAGGCTGTAGATAATGCTTACAATGCCTTTTCTAGAACCTGCAGATCATTGTGGAGTAATATTAATCATGGTTTTATGGAAGCAGTAGTTAAAATATTAAATGAAAATAAAGAAAAATATCTAAATGAAAAACAACAGCTGATTAATTTATTAAAAGCAAGAAGTGAAATATTCTTAAATAAGGCTAAAGAAGTTGATTTACCTTTATACCCATATACAGAAGGTTTCTTTGCCACTATTAAAATTGAAGATGATAATGTCTTGAATAAATTTCACAATAACCTGATTGCTAAGCATATTTTTGCGGTTAAATTTGATAAAGGGATAAGAATTTCTCTTTGTGCTATCAGTAAAGAAGAAGCTGAAAAACTACCAGAACTGTTAAAAGAAACATTAGAGGCCAGCAAATAATGATTAAAGTAGCCATCATGTATGACTTTGACATGACCCTTTGTACTAAAAACATGCAAGAATACTCTTTACTTCCTACTTTAGGAATTGAACCAGCATTATTTTGGCAGGAAGTAGAAGATTATTCAGTCAAGGCTAATATGGATTCAATTCTGGCATATATGTATCTTTTAATAAAAAAAGCCAAAGAAAAAAACATAACCTTAACTAGAGATTTTTTCAACAGCTTAGGCAAAGATATAGTTTATTTCCCGGGTGTTGAACAGTTTTTTGATCGCATCAATAACTACGCACTAGAACATGATATTTTGCTTCAGCACTTTATCATTTCATCAGGAACCAAAGAAATAATTGATGGTTGCTCTATCAAAGACAAATTTACCAGAATATTTGCCTGTGAATATCATTACGATGAAAATGGCCAGGCCGACTTTCCAGCATTAGCTATCAATTATACTGGAAAAACTCAGTTTCTTTTTAGAATAAACAAAAACTCTTTAGATGTTTTTGATAATTCTACCATTAACTCGTTTTCAACTGCCAGAGACATTCCCTTTGAACAGATGATTTATATTGGCGATGGATTTACTGATGTGCCTTGTATGCGGCTTGTAAAAGCCAATGGTGGCTATTCTATAGCTGTGCATGATAAAGGAAAAGAAACTTATAAAAAATTAGTAGATGACGGGCGAGTTAATTATGTTGCTGTAGCTGACTATCGTGAAAACAGTGAAATTGATAATATCATCAGGTTAATTTTAGAAAAGATTGCTACTCAACATCAATTAAAAAAGTATAGTAAATAGACAATAAGGAATTCTTGTTGTTTTTCTTCACTACTCTTTATAAAATTTTTCGCGAAATTTTTCATAAAATTTTTTATTGCATTCACTTGAAAGATTGTTTATAATGATTAGGCATGCGGATGTGGCGAAACTGGTAGACGCACTAGACTTAGGATCTAGCGCCGCGAGGCATGGGGGTTCGAGTCCCTTCATCCGCACCAGGCTATAAACATGAATGATATCCGATTTATCATTCTTTTTTTCTGAAAAATGATATAGCGACATTTTTATTGTATCTAAAAAGTATGATATAATACTAAAGCGACAAAGTGTATTAAAAATACACTTGATATAGAAAGAAGGAAAAATGGTATGGAACTACACATTATTAACGAAATTGCATCACAACTAAAAGTTTCTTCAAAACAGATTGAAGCTACTTTAGGTATCTTACAGGAAGGTGGTACTGTACCTTTTATCGCCAGATATAGAAAAGATGCAACCGGCGGATTAGATGAAGAGCAAATTCTTTATATTGAAAAACAGTATAAATATCAAGTCAATCTACAAGAGAGAAAACTGGCAGTTATTAATTTAATTGAACAACAAGGTAAGTTAACCGCTGAAATTAAACAATCAATTATGGACTGCGAAAAATTATCTCAAGTTGAAGACTTATATCAGCCTTACAAACAAAAAAGAAAAACTAGAGCCGCAGTGGCTATTAAAAATGGTTTACAACCATTGGCAGATTATATCTTATCACTACCAGAGGAAGATAATTTAAACGAAATTGCTGAGCAATATATTAATGAAAATATTAAAACTGTTGAAGAAGCAATTGCAGGAGCCAGTGATATTATTGCTGAAGTTGTTTCTGACAATGCTAAATTACGCTGGTCAATCAAAGATCAGATTGTTGAATCAGGATCTTTACAAACCAAACTGAAAGATGATGCTGTTGATGAAAAGAAAATCTATGAAATGTATTATGATCGCACTGAAAGAATTACTTCATTAGCTGATCATCGTATTATGGCTATCAACAGAGCAGAAAAAGAAAAAGTAATTTCTGTAAATTTAATTTTTGATTTGCAAAATATTCATAATCAGGCTATCAAAATTCATTGTGATAAAGAATGCCCAGTTAAAGAAGTAATTGAAAAAGCTGTCATTGATGGTTGTAATAGATTGTTATTACCATCAATTGAAAATGAAATTCGTTCAGATCTATCAGAAAGAGCTCACACAAATTCAATCGAAGTTTTCTCAATGAATCTAGAAAAACTATTATCACAACCTCCATTAAAAGGAAGAGTTGTCTTAGGTTTTGACCCGGGTTACTATAATGGCTGTAAATTAGCGGTTTTAAATGAAACAGGAAAAATGCTTGCGGTTGAAAAAGTCTTTCCTTTTTCAAAAAAAGGCGGCAATCTGGAACAGATTAAAAAACAGATTCTTAATCTGATAAACAAATATAAAGTTAAAATTATCGCTATTGGCAATGGAACAGCTTCAAGAGAATCAGAAAAATTAGTTGCTGAAATTATCGAAGAAAATAAACTAGATGTCACCTATGCCATTGTCAATGAAGCTGGTGCTTCAGTCTGGTCAGCTCAAGAGGATGCAAGAAATGAATTCCCAGATTTAGCAGTTGAAGACAGATCAGCCATCTCAATTGGTAGAAGACTGTTAGACCCATTATCTGAATTGATTAAAATTGATCCTAAATCGATCGGTGTTGGTCAATATCAGCACGACTTACCAGAAAAAGCTTTATCAGAAAGATTGCAAGAAGTTACAATGAAAATCGTCAATAGAGTTGGAGCTGATGTAAATACTGCATCAGTTGAACTTTTAACGCACATCTCAGGCTTAAATGCTGGTGTAGCTAAAGAAATAGTCAATCATCGTAATGAAAATGGTAAATTTACTAACCGAAATCAATTTTTAGATGTCAAAAGATTAGGACCTAAATCTTTTACTCAATGTGCTGGTTTCTTAAGAATCATTGATGGTGATGAACCACTGGATGCTACAAACATTCACCCTGAATCATATGATGATGCCAAAAAACTAATGAAAGTTTGTGGCATCAAAGAGTTAGGTCAACCAGATATTACTTTCCCTAAAGAAAAAGTAGATACTCTAAATATTGAACCTTATACTTTAAAAGATATTAAAGAAGCTATTAAGGCCCCACTTAGAGATTATCGCGAACAATTTGAAGGTGCAATCTTAAGATCAGATGTTCTAGAACTTTCTGACTTACATATTGGAGATAAATTAGATGGCACAGTTAGAAATGTTGTAGACTTTGGAGCTTTTGTTGATATTGGCTTACATGAAGATGGATTGGTTCATATCTCAAGAATGTCAATGTCAAAAATTAATCATCCAAGTGACGTTGTAGCAGTAAATGATATTGTTCAAGTTTATGTTTATGAAATTGATTTAGCTAAATCAAGAGTTCAGCTTTCTTTATTATCTTTAGAAAAATTGGCCGAAAGAGAAAACAAAAATAACAAAGCTTTTAAAGATCGTAAAAAAAGTCGCAATAAAAAACCAGTAAAAACTGAAAAACAAAAAAAAGAGGAAGCTATGAAACGTCTTCTTGAAAGATTTGGAAAAGATTATTAAAAAACTTAAAGCATCACCAATTTGTGGTGCTTTTATTTTAAGTTTTCATCATTATAAAAAGCACATAATTCATCCAGTATTCTATCGTTGATTTCTTTATGTAGTTTCTTTAGTTCCATTAACAAATCTAAATCTGTTTGCTGAATACTCACTGCTCTTTCTATTTTTCTAAATGTTGAAGTTAAATCGTTTGTTGAATAAATAATTTTACTAATGCAATAATATAATAAATTACAATTTTCTTTTTTAGAAATATTAACAATTATTTCTCCTAATTCAATTTGTTGCTGTTCTGAATTTTTTGCATACTAACACCTTTTCATTTAGAATATTAACATTTGTAAATTATTTGATATGGGTAAATAATTACTCTCATAAAATTTTTTATTGATTGCCAAAATATCGTACAAAATTAAAGACTGCCACTCCTGAGCAGTCTTGTTTGTCTTATGGTATAAATCTATAGC
>JAAYOQ010000004.1 GCA_012520255.1 Erysipelotrichia bacterium
GGCACGGGAGGTTTTTTAGTTACTGCCATGGCACATGCTATGAGACAATTAGAACTTGATTTTGTAGAGGATACTGGAAAAGAAATATGTGATTGGGATGATAACGAAAAAAGAATATTTCAAGAAAAGATTTCTGACATGGCAATGAATAATTACTATGGCTTTGATATTAATCCTGATCTTGTAAAAGCAACCAAAATGAATATGGTTATGAATAATGATGGTAGTGGAAATATTTTACAGACCAATTCTCTTTTGCCGCCTCATGAGTGGACGGATGACTTTAAAACTAGGTTAGCTAATGCGTTACAGATTAAAAAGGAATCAATAAAAAACAAAAATGATATCGCAGTTTTTGATGTTATTGTTACAAACCCACCTTTTGGGAGTAAAATTCCAATCAAAGATCATGCAATTTTAAGTCAATTTGAATTAGCGAGAATATGGACACAGAATAAAAAGTCTGGGAAATGGACTATGACTGAGAGGTATCAATCTTCAGTACCTCCCGAGATTCTTTTTATAGAACGTTGTTATCAGTTTTTAAAGCCTGGTGGAAGGATGGGTATTGTGCTTCCAGATGCCTTGTTAGGTTCTCCGGGAACTGGATACATAAGGGAGTGGCTTATAAAGCACACAAAAATAATAGCAAGCATTGATTTGCATGAAGATACTTTCCAACCTGGAAATGGAACCCAAACTTCAGTTTTGATTTTGCAAAAGAAGACACCTGAAGAAATAGCAAAAGAAGAAAGTTCGGGACAAATGGCAGATTACAATATATACATGGCTATAGTAGATAAGATTGGACATGATAAAAGAGGGAATACCCTTTTTAAGAGAGATAAGGATGGGAATGAAATTCTTATGCCCGAAAAACAGACTGTTATTAAAGTTGATGAAGTTTTCCCGGGTGTAAAAACAGCACAAGCAGAGAGTAGAGAAAAAATAGTTGATGATCAAACGGTATTAGTTCCCAGCATATTTCAAGAGTGGAAAATAAATGAGGGGATATCATGGTAAGTTTAGCAAGAAGTCTAGACAATGTGAAAGTTGAAATCATCGAAGTACCTAAAGAAGATTTAAATTGGACTACAGTTTCTTTGAGTGATGTTATTAATAAGGGGAAAAGACTCGAAGCTTCAGTTTTTGACATTGAATCTAAACACGCAAGAGAAACTGTGAAAAACTCAATACACGGTTATAAGTCAATAGATATAAATGAAGACGTTGTAGAATGTTATACTAGGCCACGCTTTAAGAGAATATGGCTTGATAAATCGGAATATCCAATTTATCAACCAACTTCTATACTTGATGTATACCCGGTAAATGACGGTTATATTTCCAAACTAACTAAGACAGATATTGAATCTCTCAGGGTTCATAAAGGTCAAGTTTTAGTAACATGTAGTGGAACCATAGGAAATGTAAGTTATGTAAGTGACACTTTGGACAATAAGATCTTTTCCCATGACTTATTGAGAATTAAATTTAAGAAAGAAGAAGATAATGGATTTTTTTATACATTTCTCAAAACTGATATAGGAAAATCAATTTTAAAATCTAACAAATACGGCTCCGTAATAAGCCATATAGAGGCAGAGCACATTAATGAAGTTATCATTCCTACTCCACCAGTAATTATAAAGCAAAAGATACATGATTTGATTGTAGAGTCATATCAAAAACGCGATGAATCAAATAGCTTAATTGATGAAGCGACCAAACTCTTGATTGCTGAATTAGAGCTTCCACCAATAGAAAAGTTACACGAAGTGGCTTTTTCTTATAGCAAGGAGATAAATTCATTCAGTACTAAATTAAGTGAGTTAAATGGACGTTTGGAAGGAAGTTACCATGTTCCTATTGTTGATGTTATAGAAAAACATATAACTAAAAAAGCCAAGGTACTAAATTTAAATGATGGAGCAATAACGAAAAAAATTATACTTCCCGGAAGATTTAAACGAATTTATGTAGAAAAAGGAAATGGTAAAGTCTTTTTAGGTGGTAAGGAAATAGGACAATTAGATCCCGCAAATAAAAAATATCTTTCTTTAACTCATCACTCAGAGAGAATTAAAAATGAATTGATTTTGAAAAAAAATATGATTTTAGTTACTCGAAGTGGAACTGTAGGAAAGATTTCTATTATTCCCCGACATTGGGAAAATTGGATAGTAAATGAACATGTTCTGCGAGTTGAAGCTAAAGAACCGTATCATGGCTTGATTTATACTTGGTTAAATTCAGAATATGGAAAAGTTCTAATATCAAGGCAAATATATGGGTCAGTTGTAAATGAAATAACAGAAGAGCAACTTGGAGAAATATCCGTTCCGATTTTTGAAGATGACAATATTACGTTTAAAATAGCAAAATTAATAGATAAAGCAAACGATTTTAGGTATGAAGCCTATAAACAAGAACAGGAGGCCATTGATATCATGAATAGAGAGGTGTTGGGATTATAACATTAAAAGTTTCAAAATTAGGCAATAAAGGATAAGAGGTGTATTGATAAATAACAAGAATCTATCAGTGACGTAGATTACTATTAAAGATTTGGAGGGAAAAATGGTTTGGTCAATAAAAAATGAATTGATAGAAAAATCAAAGGAAGCGATGATGTCTGCGATTCAAATATATAACAATCCATTAATAGATTTTAAGTCCGAAATCTATATTGTCACTTCTGTCATTTCATGGACTTATTTAATGCATGCATACTATCGTAGCATAGATATAGATTATCGATACTACAGTATGCAGGGCAAGAGAAAAAAATATGATAGAACTAAGCACGGGGCATATAAGTATTGGGAATTAGAACGCTGCTTAGACGATGACAAATGCCCTCTTGATAGAGGAACCGTTTTGAATTTGAAATTTTTAATTGGGATACGTCACGAAATCGAGCATCAAAGAACGGATAGAATTGATAATTACATTAGTGCAAAACTACAAGCATGTGCCTTAAATTACAATAGGGCGTTAGTAAAATTATTTGGAGAAAAGCATAGCTTACAGTCTCAATTAAGTTTAGCTATCCAATTGTCTCCGTTAGATCCTTCTCAAGAAAAACAACTAAGAGGGGAAGCAGAAAATTTAAGATGTGATAATATTATAAATTTTGTAACAGAATTCGAGGCAGAATTAACAGAAAAAGAACTGAAGTTGCAATCGTATGCGTATAGACTCATATATGTACCTATTTCTGTTAATAGAGCAAACCAAGCTGATAAAGCAGTAGAATTCATTAAAGCGGATAGCGAAGAGGCTAGAAATGTAGAAAAGGTTCTGTTAAAAGTTGTTGAAAAGCCTAAATATCTTCCTAGTCAAATAGTAAAAATAATGAAAAATGAGGGATATGAATCTTTTTCTATGCATTATCACACTCAACTTTGGAAAAAAAGAGATGCAAGAAATCCTAAATATAACTATGGCGTCTTTATAGCAAAGCAATGGTATTGGTATGAAAATTGGCTTGATGTAGTTAGAAAATATTGTGAAGAAACTTATAAAACTTAATGAAAGTGAATATGATGGTAGGGTTCTTAGCATATATTTTTATAACTGGAAATGGAAGTGGAATGGGAGAAAAAATCGAAAAATCATACGGATTATTATGGACAGAACGGAAACGAACTGTATTCAAACGTCTATTTTAAACGGTTTCGCACCTATCGAACAATCGGATAAGAAGAGTGGGA
>JAAYOQ010000005.1 GCA_012520255.1 Erysipelotrichia bacterium
GAATGGCAACAACCAAAAAGCAACAAGATTTTTGACCAGTTAAGTGCTGACTCATTAAAAGAAGTTGGAACGTTTGCTATGACATTGATTCAAGATGGTAACCAGATTGAAAGCAAGATGGTTCAAACAGGTATCTTAAGAGCTTTCATTCCAAAAGAGTGGGCTGAGGCTAATGGAACTACACCTGAAGCTTATGAAGGATATTTACCACTTCAGACATTAAACAAAATCTTTATGTTCAATAACACTGGAGAAAAAGTTTATGACAACTGTTGGGATTTCGTTTATGAAGGTGAACATGGATTATTCATGGATATCGATTCTGAAATCGTCGGTAAAAACTTCCTATACATGTTAACTCATGAAAAATATGCTAAATGGTTAAAAGATGCATTTGATGTATTACCAGCAGATGAAAAAGCTTATTTCCAACCAGTAATTGATGCTATGGAAGAGGAAGCAAAAACATTAGGTCTAGGAGAAAATGGAAAATATGCCTTAACTTGGATTAAGTTATGGGTAGAAAGCTATAATGCTCAAACAGACGATGGTCCTATTTGTAACATCTTAGTTGACCAATCAGCTACAGACCAATTTGGTTTAATTGTTTACTCTAAGTTGCGTTCAGTTGAGGAAACTGATAGTGTATCGGTTAACAATATTACTGTTGCTGCATACCAGGATAATTACGTCGGTATTGGTGGATATGGTTATAGACACTACTTATTTGTCACTGATAACTCACCACTTCCTTGGACTGCATGTGCATTCATCGCTTATATGACTTTAACTGTTGATGGCTTCTCTGCATGGGGTAAAGACATTGGTGGTTATTCTGCTAATCCATTAGTTGCTGCAGGAACTGAAGCAGAAAGAAATCATTCGCAAGGCGGTTATGTCGATGGTGTCAATGTATTTGATGCTAAAAACGACCGTGGCTATGATTGGTGGATTGCTGAAGATAAAGGTGAATTAGTAATTGAAGATCCAGAATACTGTGCATCAGTAGCGTTCACAGTTGGTAGCTGGATTGAAATGTTAACTAAATATAATCAATAGTAAGCACAACCTTGTAAAACAACCGCTTATAACATAAAAAGCGGGATTGTGAAAATCACAGTGCCCTTGTAACCAAGGGCACTATTTTTAAAAAGGAGATATTATGAAAAAATCTACTAAAATAAAACTAAATAAGGTTAAAACATATTTTTCGAAACCACATAATGTCATTCTTTTATGTATGGGTATTTTACTGACGATTACTACTGTTGCGCCTATTGTGGCAATCATTGAAGATACTTTTAAAATTCATCCAGGAACAATTGATGCTTATTTATCGGGAAAACAGTCAGGTTATTCTTTTTATAACTATATCGATTTGTTTACCAGTCCGATGGCTAAAGCAAACTTATGGACACCTCTTACCAATACAGTTTATTTAGCAATTGGTACTTGTATTGTTTCGATTCTTTTTGGAGGAATTGTAGCATTTTTAATTACCAGAACAAATATGTCATGGCGAAAATATATTAGTTCAATCTTTATTTTTCCCTACATAATGCCACAATGGACACTAGCTGTTGTATGGCAAAATGTCTTTAATTCCAATGCTGTTACCGGGACATCAAATGGACTTTTAGCTTCGCTTTTCGGAATTGAAATGCCGTTATGGTGGTGTAAAGGACTATTTCCTACCATCGTTGTATTAGGTATACACTATGCACCTTTTGCCTACATATTGGTAGGTGGTATCTTCAAAAATATGGATGCTAATCTGGAAGAAGCGGCGACAATATTGGATACACCAAAACATAAAATATTTACTAAAATAACTCTTCCAATGATCAAACCAGCTATTTTATCAACAATTTTGCTGGTGTTAGGTGGAGCCATGGGTTCTTATCCAGTGCCTCACTATTTAAATTTAACTACTCTTAGTACGAAATATGTTTCTATGAGTGATAAATATGCTGGAGAAGCATCAATATTGGCGATTATTATGATGTTATTTGGTGTGATAATTATGTTTGTTAATCAAAGAACTTTAAAATCGCGTAAAAGTTACACAACGGTTACTGGTAAATCGGGACAAATTTCTAAAATTAATTTAGGAAAAATTGGAAAATATGCAATTGCAGCGATGCTTGTGGTAATAACTTTCTTTACAAGTATTTTTCCGATTGTGTTATTTGCTTTTGAAACATTTTTACCAAATCCGGGTGATTACAGTTTTATATATACTGGCAACTTAAATAATCTGACCACTAAATGGTGGATAACAAGTGAAAATCTGACTGAAAGTGGCATGTATGGTCAAATGGGTATTTTATATAACGACACCATCTGGCGAGCTTATAGAGGGACTATTTTAGTAGCGGTCAGCTGTTGTGGAATTGCTGGTACTATTGGTACTTTAATTGGCTATGCGGTCAGCAAGGAAAGAAGAAGTAAATGGGCCAATTATGTTAACTCAGTTGCTTTTTTACCATATTTGATGCCATCAGTAGCAGTAGGGGCGGCTTACTTTGTCCTGTTCTCATCGGAAAAAATTAACTTATTTAACACTTATTGGATTTTAATCATTGTAGGAACGATTAAATATATTCCGTTCGCTTCAAGAAGTGCATTAAACTCAATGTTGCAGTTATCAAACGAAATTGAAGAAAGTGCGATGATACTAGGTGTTCCGTGGTCAAAGAGGATGACAAAAATTATCATTCCGATTCAAAAAAGTTCAATCATAAGTGGATATCTGTTGCCATTTATGACCTGTCTAAGAGAACTCAGTTTGTTTATGCTGTTATGTACACAAGGGTTTATTTTGGCGACCACTTTAGATTATTTTGATGAAATGGGATTATATGCGTTCTCAAGTGGTATTAATCTGATTTTAATAATCACTATATTAATAAGTAATGCTTTGGTAAACAAGATTACCGGAGCTAGTTTAGATGAAGGAATAGGAGGGTAAAAATGCCAGAAATTGTATTAGAAAATGTAACGAAACGTTGGGATAAATTCTATGCTGTAGATGATTTAAATCTGGTAATTGATGATAATGCCTTTGTAACGTTATTGGGACCTTCAGGATGTGGAAAAACTACAACGTTAAGAATGATAGCTGGACTTGAAACTCCTACCAGTGGAAGAATTACCATTGGAGATCGAGTTGTCTTTGATTCTGAAGAAGGAATTAATGTTCCTGCTAATAAGCGTAAGGTGGGATTTTTATTTCAAAACTACGCACTATGGCCGAATATGACTGTTTATGAAAACATTTCCTTTGGGTTAACGAATGTAAAGGAAGAAATGGAAAAGGTCGATTTTGACAGTAGGGTTAATGCTAAACTTATCGAAATTCTAGTTAAATTTGAAGAAGTAGTTAAAATAATAGAAGAATGCTATGACAAGAAAAACAAATTAGATGATAATAAAGCTGTTTTAAAGCTTATTGATTACTTTGAAATTTCAGAATTTACTGCCAAAAAACTGATGTCATTTAAATTACATGAGAAAGATGGCGAAGCTGTTGCAAAAAAGAAAATTATGGAGCTAAAAAATCTGCTTGCTAAAGCAGATGATAAAGCAAAGAAAGATGGATATACTTACAGTGAGGACTATGTGTATTTAAAAGATGGAACTCCTGTGATGGAAAATCGTAAACTTACTAAAGAAGAAATTGATTTAGTAGTTCGTAGAGTTTCTAGAATTGTTAAAATTGGTATGTTTATGGATCGTTATCCAGCTGAACTAAGTGGTGGTCAACAACAACGTGTGGCAATCGCCAGAACATTAGCTCCAGAACCAACAGTATTGTTTATGGATGAGCCTTTAAGTAATTTGGACGCAAAACTGAGATTAGAAATGCGCTCGGAATTACAAAGATTGCATTTAGAAACCGGATCAACATTTGTTTATGTTACTCATGATCAGATGGAAGCTATGACTTTAGCTACAAAAATATGTCTGATTGATAATGGTATATTACAGCAGTATGATGCTCCACTTGATGTCTATGCTAAGCCGAACAATCTGTTTGTCGCGGATTTTGTTGGCAATCCGGCTATTAACTTTATTGAAGCTAAGGGAAAACAAAATGAAGAAGGTAATTTGGAGCTTGAAATCTTTGATGGTATAAAAGTTGAATTTCTACCGAATGAAGAGGTTGATATTGATAAATGGTATCGAAAACAGGCTGCTTATGATGAAAAGAGAAAACAAGAGGAAATTCAAAGAGCTAATCAAAAAGGATATGTTGAAAAAGTAAACAAAGAAGTGAATTTTAAACATCGTATTCCATTAATAGATGAAAGACAGGATTTTGATGATATTGAAGATGTCACAGAAGAAGATTATGTCATTGGTATCAGACCTGAATTTATCGATATTGTTGAAAACGGTAAAATTGATGCTCAAGTTTATTCATCAATGCCTACTGGAATGGAAACAACAGTTAGAGCAGCAATAGGAAACTATTTGTTAACTGGAGTTATGTTTGGTGGTGTTGTTTATTCCCTTGAAGAAAAAATCAAATTAAATTTCAAGGGAAACAATGTTATGCTATTTGCCAGAACAAATGGCAGGTTTATTTCACTAGGTTCAATAAAAGTAAAATAAAAGACTACCAGAGATATTGTTTTCTTAAAAGTACACAAAAAAAGAAAGAAATGGTTAAGAATATAATCATTTCTTTTTCATTCTATTTTCTTTTGCCTCGTCTTTTTTCAATCGTATTGTTTGGAGCTGCTTTATATTGTTTTTTATAATGATGAATTAAACTGGTACAATATTATTTGTATATAATATAATGTACAAGTGAGGTATTTTTGTGAACAATATTAAAATGCTGTATAACGGAAAAATATATCAAGGAGAAGGGAATTTTTGCCAAGCTTTATTAATAAAAAATGACACAATAATAGGATGTGGCAGTAATGATGAGGTTGAACTTTTGTCTTTGGATTATTCAAAAGTTGAAAAAAATGATTTAAAAGGTAAATGCGTAGTTGCTGGTTTTAATGACAGTCATATGCATCTACTTAAATATGCTAGAGAACTGAAAAGGGTTCAACTTCAAGAGTGTAAATCTAGAAAAGAAGTTATTGAGTTTTGCAGAAAATATATAATTGACAATCCTGAATTGGTTAAAGAAGGTTTAAGAGGAAGAGGTTGGAATCAAGATAACTTTGATGATAGAAAATTATTGACAAAGGAGGATTTGGATTTAATTTCGAAAGAAATTCCGGTGGTTTTAGTCAGGGTTTGTGGTCATATGTGTTGTTGTAACAGTAAAGCCTTAGAGCTTTTAAAAATTGAAAGTAAAGATGGGATTTTAACTGAAAATGATGTAAGTATAACAAACAAATTGTTAAATGATGATATCCAGCATTTGAAACAGCTGTTTATTGAAATTAATAAAAAAGCTTTATCGCAAGGTGTTACCTCTGTTCAAAGCCAGGATATTGATGACTTAAATAAAGAATTAGAAATTATCTCCCTGTTAGAAGAGGTTTATAAAAGTGGTGAAAATTTGTGTCGTTATCATTTGCAGGTTGGTTTTGACAGTGTCGCCAGCTTAAAAGAAGCTTTAGAAAGAGATTTATATAAATTTAATATTTGTGATGATAGATTGACCTTTGGTCCTATCAAATTATTTAAGGATGGCTCATTAGGAGCTAAAACCGCTTTAGTGTATGATGGTTACATTGATGATAAAGATAATAAAGGGCTTGAAGTAGTAACTCATCAGGAAATGAGGGAGTTTTTTAAAGTTGCCGAAGAAAACGGTTTGCAGGTAATTGTTCATGCTATTGGCGATAAAGCTATTGATCAAACCTGTCAGGCATTAATTTTACAAATGGAAAAAGGAAACAAATTCAGACATACTGTCAATCACTGTCAGATTACCAGTTATGAAATACTAAAGAAAATAGCAGACAATAAAATACTGATTGCCTATCAACCGATTTTTTTACAATATGATTTACATATGGCAAAAAACAGAGTTGTTGAAGAACTGTTGAAAAGTTCATATGCTTTTAAAACAGCTTTAGATTATGGTATTAAAATATCTTTTGGAACAGATTGTCCGGTTGAGCGATTAAATCCTTTTAGCAATATTCATTGTGCTGTAAATAGACAAGATTTAAAATATCAGCCAGCAGATGGCTATTATCCAAAAGAAAGCTTAACTGTTCAGCAGTCAATTGATAATTATACTATTGGTAGCAGTTATCAGCAGTTTATGGAAAACAGCAAAGGAAAATTGCAGGTAGGCTATCTGGCTGATTATATTGTATTAGATAGGGATATCTTTACTTGTGATAAAAAGGATATAAAAAATATTGAAGTATTGGAAACTGTAATTGGTGGAAAGACAGTCTATGATAAGCAAAAAGGCACAACTGGAACTGTGTGCAAGAGATAAGAATAACCCATGTCGTTGAAAAAGATGAAAATATCTGTAATTTTATGTTTTTTTTGTTGACATAGCTATTTCTTTAGAGTAATATTAATAAGCAGATTCAGTGGGTGAGAGCCCATAATTAAATCGAAGGAATATGGCACACCCGGTAATGTGTGCAAGAAAGATTATTGAAGAAAGGAGAAAAAGTAATGCCTACAATTAATCAATTAATTCGTAAAGGTCGTCAAACCAAGCAAGGAAAATCAGCTTCACCAGCTTTAAATAGAGGATATAACTCATTGAAGCGTCGTGCTACACAAATTAATTCTCCACATAAACGTGGAGTATGTACTCGTGTTGGAACAATGACACCAAAGAAGCCGAACTCAGCTTTGAGAAAGTATGCACGTGTACGCTTGAGTAACGGAATGGAAGTGACTGCTTATATTCCGGGAATCGGACATAATTTACAAGAACATAGTGTTGTTCTAATCCGTGGAGGTCGTATCAAAGATTTACCTGGTGTTAGATATCATATTGTTCGCGGTACTATGGACTGTGCTGGCGTAACTGATAGACGTCAGGGTCGTTCGTTATATGGCACTAAAAAGCCAAGAGCATAATAGTTGATGAAAGGAGAGAAATAAAATGCCAAGAAAAGGACATGTTGCTAAAAGAGATGTATTAGCAGATCCAATTTATAATTCAAAATTAGTTACTCGTTTAATCAACCGTATTATGGTCGATGGTAAAAGAGGAACTGCACAATCAATTTTATATAAAGCATTTGAAATTGTTGAAGAAAAAACAGGAAAACCAGCAATGGAAGTATTCGAAACAGCATTAGAAAAAATAATGCCAGCTCTTGAATTAAAACAAAGAAGAGTTGGTGGAGCAAACTATCAGGTACCAGTTGAACCTTCTGCTGAAAGAAGATTGACTCTAGGTTTAAGATGGTTGGTAAACTATGCACGTTTACGTAATGAGAAAACTATGGAATTACGTTTAGCTAACGAAATTATCGATGCTTCAAATGGGCTCGGTGGTTCTGTTAAAAGACGTGAAGACACCCATAAAATGGCAGAAGCAAATAAAGCTTTCGCTCACTTCCGTTGGTAAGATTAAAGGTGAATTATGCCTCGTGAATTTGATTTACAACATACACGTAATATAGGCATTATGGCACACATTGATGCTGGAAAAACTACAACTACAGAACGTATCTTATACTACACTGGTAAAACTCATAAGCTAGGTGAGACCCATGATGGCACTGCTGTTATGGACTGGATGGAGTTGGAACAAAAAAGAGGTATTACAATTACTTCTGCGGCGACTACTGCTGCCTGGAAAGGTCATCGAATTAATATTCTAGATACTCCGGGACATGTAGATTTTACAGTTGAAGTTGAAAGGTCGCTAAGAGTTTTAGATGGCGCTGTAACGGTGCTGGATGCTAAAGCCGGTGTTGAACCGCAGACTGAAACAGTTTGGAGACAGGCTACAACATATGGCGTTCCAAGGGTTGTCTTTGTTAATAAGATGGATGCTGTAGGCGCGGACTTCTTTATGTCGTGTAACAGTATCAGAGAACGTCTAGGTGCTAAGGCCTATCCAATCCAATTGCCTATTGGTGTAGAAGATAATTACAACGGAGTAATTGACATCATCGAAAGGAAAGCATATCAGTTTTCATCTGATCCACAATATCATGATAAGGAAATTGAAATCCCTGTTGATATGGTTGATGATGTTGAGCTTCATCGTCAGAGATTAATCGAAATAATTTCTGATTACGATGAAGAATTTATGATGAAAGTTCTTGTAGGTGAAGAAGTAACTATCGAAGAGATAAAAGCGACAATCAGAAAAGCTACAGTCTCTGGTGAATTCTTCCCGGTTATGTCAGGAGCTGCCTACAAAAATAAAGGTGTCGTGCAAATGCTTGATGCATTAGTAGATTACTTACCTTCTCCACTGGATGTAAAACCAGTTAAAGGAATAAACAAAAAAGGAGAAGAAGTAGTTATCCCTGCTAAAGATGATGATAAGTTTGCAGCATTAGCTTTCAAGATTACTACTGATCCATTCGTAGGAAAGTTAACTTACTTTAGAGTTTATTCAGGTAAAGCTACCAAAGGTTCATATGTTTACAATGCTACCAAAGGTCAAAAAGAAAGACTTGGAAGAATTATGCAGATGCATGCTAATCACAGGCAGGACGTTGAAGAGGTTTATGCTGGCGATATTGCAGCAGCAATTGGCTTCAAATATACCACAACTGGGGACACACTATGTTCTGATGGACATTATGTGATTTTGGAATCAATGGATTTCCCTGAGCCAGTTATTAATATGTCTGTCGAACCGAAAACAAGATCAGATCAGGATAAGATGGGGTTGGCTTTAGCTAAACTGGCAGAAGAAGATCCAACATTTAAGACTTATACTGATACCGAAACGGGACAGATAATCATTGCCGGAATGGGTGAGTTACATTTGGACATTATTGTCGATAGAATGCAAAGAGAATTTAACGTTCAATGCAATGTCGGTAAGCCTCAAGTTGCTTACCGTGAAACAATTACTAAAATGGCAGAATGTCAAGGAAAGTTTGTTAGACAATCTGGAGGACGTGGTCAATATGGTGATGTCTGGATTCGATTTGAACCAAACGAAGATAAAGGATTCGAATTTGTCGATGCTACTATTGGTGGAAGCGTTCCAAAAGAATTCATCAAACCTGTTGAAGAAGGTTTATTAGCTGCTCTAAGTGGTGGCTTACAAGCCGGCTATCCAGTAATTGATATTAAAGCTACACTGTTTGATGGTTCATACCATGAAGTAGATAGTAGTGAAAATGCTTATAAGATTGCCGCTGGTTTAGCGCTTAAAGAAGCTGCCAGAAAATGTGGACCGGTAATCTTAGAGCCAGTTATGAATGTTGAGGTTGTTGCCCCAAGCGAATATTTAGGAAATGTAATAGGCGATATTACTTCTCGAAGAGGTCAGATTATTGATCAAAATGAAAGAAATAATGCGATTGTAATCAAAGCAAATGTCCCATTATCAGAAATGTTCGGTTATGCAACAACGCTTAGAAGTTTCACTCAAGGAAGAGGAAACTATGTAATGCAGATGGACCACTATGCAGAAGTTCCATATGCAATTACTCAAGAGATTATTAAGCGCAATAATTAGTTAGTTATTATTGCATAAATTTGTAATTTGTTTTAAAATGAAATTTGTAGGAAAAAAAGACTTAATATAGGAGGAAAATTAACAAATGGCAAAACAAAAATTTGATAGAAGTAAAGAACACGTTAATATTGGTACAATCGGTCATATTGACCATGGTAAAACTACATTAACTTCTGCAATCACTAAAACATTAGCAGAAGCAGGTTTTGCTGAAGCAAAAGATTACAGCCAAATTGATGGTGCTCCAGAAGAAAAAGCAAGAGGTATTACTATCAATACTTCTCACGTTGAGTATGAAACAGAAAATCGTCACTATGCACACGTAGACTGCCCAGGGCATGCTGACTACATTAAAAATATGATTACCGGTGCTGCTCAAATGGATGGTGCAATTTTAGTAGTAGCTGCTACAGATGGACCAATGCCTCAAACTAATGAACACGTTTTATTAGCTAAACAGGTAGGTGTTCCTGCGATGGTAGTATTCTTAAATAAGTGTGACATGATGGAAGGTGAAGAAGAATTTATCGATTTAGCTGAAATGACAGTTAGAGAACTATTAGACAAATATGGTTTCGATGGCGACAATGTTCCAGTTATCCGTGGTTCAGCATTAAAAGCTATGGAAGGCGACGAATTCTATAAAGGCAAAATCTTAGAATTAATGGAAGCATGTGACACATATATTCCAGCTCCAGCAAGAGAAGACGATAAACCATTCTTAATGGCTATTGAAGATACAATGACTATTACTGGTCGTGGTACTGTTGCTACAGGACGTGTTGAGCGTGGTGTATTAAAAGTAAATGACCCAGTTGAAATTGTTGGTATTAGAGAAACTCAAAAGACTGTTGTTACAGGCTTAGAAATGTTCAGAAAAGTATTAGATTATACTACTGCTGGTGACAATATTGGTGCTTTATTAAGAGGTATCGCAAGAGATGAAATCGAACGTGGACAAGTTTTGGCTAAACCAGGTTCAGTTAAGCCTCATAAAAAGTTCAAGGCTCAAGTTTATGTTTTATCTAAAGAAGAAGGTGGACGTCATACTCCATTTGTAAGTAACTATCGTCCTCAGTTCTACTTCAGAACTACTGACGTAACTGGTGTTATCACTTTACCAGAAGGCGTTGACATGTGTATGCCTGGCGATAATGTTGAAATGACAGTTGAATTAATTTATCCAATCGCTGTTGAAAAAGGTACTAAGTTCTCAATCCGTGAAGGTGGAAGAACAGTAGGTGCTGGTAACGTCACTGAAATTATTGCTTAATTTAAGTAAATAGATGATTGAGGAGATGTCTGGTGACATCTCTTTTTTTAGGTTTGCCTTTATTATGTTGGCTTTGTTATAATTTAGATAATAATAAAAGGGGTACATAAAAATGATTGGTGTTTTATTGATGAGCCATGGCAGAATGGCTGAAGGTATGCTTGATGCCTGCAAATTATTCTTTGGGGATGATGTTCCAAATATTAAAGCTTTGAGCTTGTTGCCGCAAGATAACCCTGAATTGTTTGATGAAAGAATTAAAGAAGCAATTGCAGAACTTGATGATGGCAGTGGTGTTGTTGCGATGGTGGACTTATTTGGCGGAACTCCTTCAAACAGAAGCATGTTTATTTTAAATGACAGATTACAGGTCATAACTGGAATGAACTTAACGATTCTGTTAGAACTCATGGGTCGAAGACTGAGTGCTGAGGATATTAGTGAAATCAATATTGATGAACTGGTACAAGTTGGTCAAAATGGAATCATGAGTCTTAATAAGTTAGTAAAAGAAGCAATGTAATTAAATGATTGTAACCATAACATTGAATCCAGCTATTGATTATCATGTATATGTAGCTGATTTAAAAAGAGATAAAACAAATGTTATGGCCAAAAAGGAAATTTGTTGTGGAGGAAAAGGGATAAATGTCAACAAAGCTTTATCGCTTTTAAAAGAGAACTCCGTTGCGACAGGTTTTCTTTTTTCTAATGATTCATCTTTGTTTGAAAATGAATTAAATGATAAGTATATAGTTAGTGATTTTGTAACTATTGAAGGTTCAACCAGAACAAATATTAAGATAAATGATCAAAATGGAAATTTGATTGAAATAAACGAGAACAATCAAGTTGAAAAAAAGGACTTTATAAAGCTAATGAAAAAAATTGATAAGTATCTGATTAAAGACAACATAATTGTTATTAGTGGTTCTTTACCAAAGGGATTAAGTGAAGACAGTTACCTGAAATTATGTTTGAAAGCTAAAGAAAAAGGTTGCCAGGTTATATTAGACAGCTCTAAAAAATCTTTAGCATTGGCTTATGAGTATTGTGATGTTATAAAACCAAATAAAGAAGAATTTGTTTCAATAACTGATTTAGAATTTGACTGTTCAACAGAAGATATCATCGATAAATTAAAAGAGTTCAATAATGAAATTGTGGCAGTTTCTTTGGGTGAACAAGGGGCGATATATAAATATAAAAAAGATATTTATAAAGTAAAACCTTTGGCATTGAAAATAAAATCAACAGTTGGAGCTGGGGATGCTATGGTTGCCGGAATAAGTTATGGAATAAAAAATAAAAAGAATATTGAAGATATTATTAGATATAGCAGTGCACTTGCATCCTTGATAATAACTGATTTTGATAGAGATAGTTTCGAATGCAAATTAGAAAAATTGAAAACTGAGCTGGAAATAGAAAGGTTATGAAATGGAATATATTGAATATGGAGTAGAAGTGGTAAAAAACTATGTTGATAAAAAGGTATTGCCTGGAGCGGCTATCAGTTTTGTGACTAAGGATTCGGTTGACGAATATTACCTAGGAAATAAAACTTTTGACTATGATCCTATTGATGAGAATTCTTTGTATGATTTAGCTTCCATAACAAAACCATTATCTACAACTGTTTTAATCTTGAAGCTGATTGAAGAAGGACTGATTACTTTTGAAACAAAAGTAGCAACTATCTTTCCAGATTTTCCTTTTAAAGACATTAATATAATGCACTTGTTGACCCATACTCCAGGAATAACTTCAGAAAATAATAATTACAGTGATTGTAAAGATAAAAGAGATTTATGGCAATTTCTAATTTCTTTAAAACAGAATAATCCGACGGGCACTGTTGTTGAATATTCCTGTTTCAGCTATCTTATTTTAGGCATAATTATTGAGTATTTTAAAAATGATATTGAAGAATATGCTGAAGAAGTATTGTTTAAGCCACTTGAACTAGATGGTTTAATGTATAACCCTAAAGAAAAGAAAAGAGAAAAAGATTGTGTGCCATCAGAAATAACTTCGGATAGAGGATTGATAAAAGGAGTTGTTCATGATGGAAAAGCTAATATTCTTAATGGTAAAGCTGGCAATGCTGGATTGTTTGGCAATTTAAAATCAGTTAGTAAAGTAGCACAATTGTTTTTAAATGATGGAAAATATAAAGGAAAGAGTATTTTGAAAAAAGAAACAATTGATTTATTAAAGAAGCCATATACTCAAAATTTAAATCTATCTAGAACAATTGGTTGGATTTTTGCTCAAGAAGAAGAATCCATGGGGTTGTATCATAGCGATTGCTGTCTGTATCATACTGGCTTTACTGGAACCTCGGTTTATATTGATTACATCAGAGAGCTAGCAATTATTTTTTTGACCAATGCCGCTTTTCCAACCAGAGACGAAAAAATGATAGTTATCAGAAGAGAATTTCATAACTCAATTTTAGAAAAAATGAAGATATAAAGAAATGTTGAAATAAAGATTTAAATAAAAACATCTTTTTGATCATATCAGAAAGATGTTTTTATCTCGATTAAGATTTTTCATTTAACATTTTTAAAAATTCTGATCCAGCTGGGGAAAGTACGACATCTTTCAGTTTGACATATTGGATGTCCCTTTTAAGATCGAATTCTTCAATTTTTAAAGGCCATAAATCGCCATGCATAACTTCTCTTTCGATAGCTTTAGTTGATATAAAAGAAATTCCCAGATTGTGAATGACGGATTCTTTGATAGCATCCTGCTGGCCGATGAACATCACATTTTTAAATTTAAAGTTTTCATTCTTCAAAAACAAATCAATAAACTTGTATTGTGATGAGTCTGGTGCTTTAGTAATATAAATTTCGTTTTCCAGTTCTTTAATACTGCAACTTGTTTTGCCAAAAAGAGGATGTTTTTTACTTACAATCAGTTGTAATTCGTCATGCATGTATTTATTGATTTCGTATCGCTCAGTATTTTGAGTGATGTAATCTGAAACAAAGGCAAATTCAAGCTGATTGAGATGGAGTTTTTTAAGAATGTTAGTAGAAGAGTTTATAGTCATATTGATGGTTATATTTGGATATTTTTTTTTGAATTCAGCTATAACTTCAGGCATTAGATAAGTACCGATAAAGTTGGTAGCTCCAAAATTCAAAGTCCCTTCTTCTAAATTTTGTATTTGTTTAATGTGCTCTAGAGCATTATTATAGGCAGCAATAGTCTGCTTGGCGTAGTTAACAAGCATTTTACCTTCAGCAGTAAGAAAGGTAGATTTACCAACCCTGTTAAACAGGGTCACACCAAGTTCATTTTCTAAAGCCTGAATCTGTTTTGTTAGAGCAGGCTGAGTTAAATAAAGCTGATCTGCGGCTTTGGTGAAGTTTTTTATTTCAGCTAAGACTAAAAATGATTGTAATTTATTAAAATCCATTGTAAGAGTTCTCCTTATTTATTTATATTATATATTATAACAAAAAGTAATGAAAACGATAAAATAATTCAATTGGGTTATTGTTGTTTGCTATTTTATAATATTAATAATAGATAGTTCACTATTTAACAATTGGTGATTTTGTTAAATGTGAACCCTATCAAATTATAATGAGGAGGAATTTATGAATTCTAAAAAATTGAGAGAAAACCGTGGTGCCATGATAGGCACTGTCTTGGCAATTTTAGCATTCCTACTGATCTTTTTTATGCCACTTCCGGAAGGCATGACTATTGAAGGTAAAAAAAGTTTAGCGCTTTTTGTGTTTGCGCTAATCATGTGGATTGCTCGTCCTATTCCTATTTATCAAACATCTATCATTGTTGTATTGCTGTTACCATTATTGGGTGCAGTCAGTAGCCAAAAAGTATCTTTTGGTTGTTTAGGGTTTGATATTATTTGGTTAATGGTTTCGGCTTTCGTATTAACATCAGCGATGAGTTCAACCAATTTAGGTAAGCGTATCGCTCTTACGTTAGTAACAAAATTTGCTAAAACACCAACACAAACACTTGTTGTGTTCATTATTGTAAACTTTATTCTTGCTTTCTTTGTTCCGTCAACGACTGCTAGAGCTTCATTACTAGTTCCAATCACCCTGGTAATTTTAGAAATTTTTAAAGCAGTTCCTGGAAAAAGTAAATTTGGTAAAGTAATGATGTTGCAAGGAGTTCAATCAAATGCGATTGCAACTTCAGTAGTTATGACTGCGACTTCAGCTCAAGTATTAGCGATCGGTTTTATCAATGAGCAAGCAGGTGGAGATTTAGGCTATCTGCAATGGATTTTAGGCTCAATTCCACAAGCGCTGATTACTGTTGTTCTGATGTTCTTTGCTGGTTTATTTTTATTCAACTATAAAGATGAATTTGATGAAAAGATTGGAGATGTCGGTGGAGCACTGAAAGGACAATTGGATGAGTTGGGTCCAATGACAAAAGCTGAAAAAAAGGCTGCTGTTATCTTCTTATTTACCCTTCTTTCTTGGGCGACTGGAGATTATCAGAAAGACTGGTTTGGCTTTGAGTTGTCAACTGAACAAACTGCTGTATTGAGTATGCTTTTATGTTTACTACCTGGAATAGGAGTTATCAATTGGAAGCAGGCAGATATTAAGTGGGACTTAATGATTTTCTCTGCTGGTGCTTATGCGGTTGGTAATGCTGTTAACGATACAGGAGGTGCCAGCTGGGTTATTGATAAGTTGATTAATGCAACCGGATTAGACTTATTACCACCTAGTGTTGTAGCGGTGGCACTGATATTTATTACAATCTTTAGCCACTTAATCTTTACAAGTAAGACTGTTCGTACAACTATCCTGATTCCATCAATTATTGTATTGGCGAAACAATTAGGTATCGATCCAGTTCCGTTGGCACTTGCCTGCTCTTATGGTATTTCTTATACTATTACCCTACCACCGCATTCTAAGGTTAATACACTTTACTTTGGTACTGGATACTTTGATGTTAAAGATGAATTAATCTATGGTCTGATTACTTGTTTCTTTGGTGCTGTTGCTATAAGTCTGGTCTATTTTGTTTGGCTTAATGTAGTATTGTAAAATTATAGCGACAATAAGATTTAAAAGAATCAAATTAGAAAAGGAGGATTGTGTGAAAAATAAAATATTGCTTTGTATTGCAGATGGTGTCGGCGATCGTCCATGTGAAGTATTAGGATGGAAAACTCCGTTGCAATATGCGAACACACCTCATTTAGACCAATTGGCTAAAGATGGTCAAAGTGGGATTATGGACCTGTATCAGGCAGGAACTCCTGTTGGAACAGATCTTGGACACATGTGTTTGTTCGGATACGATTTGAAAGATTATCCTGGTCGCGGCCCAATTGAAGCCTTTGGCGAGAGTGTCGAACTTTTAACTGGCGATGTTGCTTTCCGTAGCAATTTCGGTACGGTTGATGAAGAAATAAAAGTAATTGATCGTCGTGCCGGGCGAATTAGAGAGGGAACAAAAGAGCTGGCTGCTGCTTTAAGTGGCATGCAGATTGAAGATGTAACTATTCTTTTTAAAGAAGCTACAGAACATCGTGCGGTTTTAGTTTTAAGAGGACCGGGACTTTCTGATGCCATTACTGATACTGACCCTAAAATTGAGAAAGTAGCAGTAAAGCAACCTGAAGCGAAAGATGGCAGTGAAGCAGCTAAAAAAACAGCTAGAATTCTTTTAGAGTTTCAAAAAAGATCTCATGAAATACTGTCTAATCATCCAGTTAACAAAAAACGTGTTGAAGCAGGTTTATTTCCGGCTAACTATATCCTGACTCGTGGTGCTGGAAGCATGCCGGATATCAAAAAAATAACTCAACAGTTAAAATTCAAAGCTTGTTGTGTTGCTGAAGAATCAACGGTATTGGGAGTTGCAAGATTAGCTGGATTTTCAACAATGACAGATCCAAGCTTTACCGGTAATATCGATACCAATATTGATAAAAAAGCTGAACTGGCAGTAGAGGCTTTAAAAGAAAACGACTTTGTTGCTCTTCATTTTAAAGCTCCAGATTTAATGGGACATGACAATAAACCAAAAGGTAAAGTTGAGGCTATTGAAAAATTTGATGAATTGCTCGGCAATGTGATGAACAGATTAAAAAACGCTGATTCAGGTAATGTCATCATCGCGCTGGCAGCAGATCATTCAACACCATGCGAAAGAAGAGAGCATAGTGGAGATCCTGTTCCTATTTTGATTAGTGGCAAGAACATCCGTAAAGACCATGTTGAAAAATATGATGAAGTCTCTTCGGCAGCTGGTGCTATTTGTCGAATTAGAGGAAAAGATTTGTTCTATACACTTCTAGATTATTTGGAAGTGACTAAAAAAGAGGGTAATTAACCTTTCCATAAACCTTAGTAGCAACTAAGAAAAAATGGTATATCTTTGTGATATGCCATTTTTTAACATTTATAAGGCATCAATGACATTAAAAATATATCGTATAATCTTAATAAGATGGATTATGGTAATAGATGATTATTAATAAGAAAAAAAGATAAGAAATTTATAAAAGAAAAATGATATAACATTTTTTTCAAATAAGTACAAAACCAAAAAATATAAAAAATAGTTGCATTACAGCTTTTTTTGTTGTATTATATTTTTTGCGACCGTACAGATATGCGAGGTTGCCGGCACACCAGAATCCGTTGTCATGGAGTGTAGTCGGGGAATTCGCATGGAACGGGTCTATCATGGAAATAGACAAGCAAAAAGGAGGAAGTATCCATGGCAAGAAATGTTGTAAGAATTCGTCTAAAAGCCTATGAACATCGTTCTTTAGACTCAGCAACTCAAAAGATTGTAGAAGCTGCATTAAAGCACGGTGCTAAAAAGGTTGTAGGACCAGTACCACTACCAACTGAAAAACAGGTAGTAACAGTAATCAGAGCTACTCACAAGTACAAAGATTCAAGAGAACAGTTCGAAATGAGAACACATAAAAGATTGGTTGAGATCGTCGGCCCAACTGCTGAAACGATTAATGCGTTAAGTGGTTTAGAGTTGCCAAGCGGTGTCGATATTGAAATCAAACTTTAGGAATTAGGAGGAGACATCATGAAAGGACTAATAGGTAGAAAACTTGGCATGACTCAAGTATTCGCCAGTGATGGGACACTCATTCCAGTTACAGTCGTTAAGGTATTCCCTAATGTGGTTACCCAGAAAAAAACAATGGAAAACGACGGTTATGTAGCGCTACAACTTGGAATGGAAGACCTAAAAGAACACAAAGCTACAAAGGCTAATAAAGGCCATGCTGCTAAGGCTAACACAGCACCAAAAAGATTCTACAGAGAAATTAGAACTGATGAAATGGCTGATTTAGAACTTGGCGATATCGTTTCTGCGGATTTATTTGAAGCGGGCGATAAAGTAGATGTTCAGGGAACATCTCGTGGTAAAGGCTACATGGGAGCTGTTTACCGTAACAACCAAAAATTATTATTTGCATCCCATGGTGCTGGACCAGCACACAGAACAATCGGTTCATTAGCTACCAATGGACGTACTAATGCTCGTATCAATAAAGGTAGAATTATGGCCGGTCAGGAAGGTAACTATACTACCACAAATCAAAACTTAGAAGTTATCAAAGTTGATATGGAAAACGATTGCCTATTAATTAAAGGTAATGTTCCAGGACCAAGAAGAGGTGTAGTAGTTGTAAAAACAACAGTAAAACCTATCAAACATGTTGACCCGGTTGAATTGGTCAACTATGAAATTTAAAAGGAGGCTCACATATGTCATTGAAAGTAAAAGTAACTGATCAAAAAGGTGCTCAATTACATGATATCGAATTAAATGAAGATGTATTCGGTATTGAGCCAAACCAACAAGCAATGTTTGATGCAGTAATTATGCAGCAAGCATCACTAAGACAAGGGACTCATAAAACAAAAGGCCGTAGTGAAGTTAGAGGTGCTAACAAAAAACCTTGGCGTCAAAAAGGAACTGGTCGTGCAAGACATGGTTCAAGAAAAACTCCACAATTTGTTGGTGGTGGAGTGGTGTTTGGACCAACTCCAAGAAGCTATAAATATAGAATTAACCGTAAGGTTGCCAGGTTAGCTTTAAAATCATATTTATCAAGCTTTGCTGCGGAAGGCAATATAAAAGTTGTTGATAAGATGGTATTCAATGCACCAAAGACTAAAGATTTTGTTCAAGTAATGAATGACTTAGGTGTAGATAGAAAGGTATTATTCGTCTTCGATATAGAAGAGGATTGGGAGAATGCTGAATTAAGTATGAGAAATATTCAAAATGCGACATTTACATTCGCAGATGGCATCAGCTGTTTGGAATTAGCTAATTCATACACAATTGTTGCTACTGAATCAGCAATCAATAAGATTGAGGAGGCATTGAAATAATATGGCAGCTAGAGATATTATCATTCGTCCAATTGTGACAGAAAAAACGATGTTGCTTCAAGAGCAGGATAACAAAGTAACATTTGAAGTTGCTAAAGGAGTTAACAAAACTGCAGTAAAACAAGCAGTTGAAGAAATTTTCAATGTTAAAGTTGAAAAAGTAAACATATCTAACACAGCTTCTAAAAAAAGAAGAGTGGGACGTTATGTTGGTACAATCGGTGGTTACCGTAAAGCTGTAGTTAAGTTAGCTGAGGGTTATTCAATCGATTTGTACGATAAGGACTAATTGGCAGTCCTTAAAATCTATCGGAAGACAACGCTATTTCCGGATAATTGCGTATAGGAGGAAAACAAAGTGGCAATTAAAAAGTATAAACCTACGACTCCTGGTCGTAGAGGAATGACTACAATTGACTATAACAAAGTATTAACCGCAAAAAAGCCAGAACGTTCATTATTAGCTCCTAGAAAGTCTCAAGGTGGTCGTAATAATACAGGACGTATCACTACCAGACATCAAGGTGGAGGTCATAAAAGAGCATATCGTATTATCGACTTCAAACGTAACAAGGACAATGTTCCTGCTAAAGTTGCAACAATCGAATACGATCCAAACAGAAGTGCATTTATTGCGTTATTACATTATTTAGATGGTGAAAAACGTTATATCATTGCACCAGAAGGAATGACAGTTGGACAGACAGTTGTTTCAGGTGAAAAGACTGACATTTTAACAGGTAACTGTTGTCAATTAAACAATATGCCAGATGGTACATTTATTCATAACGTTGAATTAAAACCTGGTAAGGGTGGACAATTAGCAAGAAGTGCTGGTTGTAGTGCTCAAATTTTAGGTTCTGAAGGTAAGTATGTATTAGTTAGATTATCTTCAGGTGAAGTTAGAAAAATCTTAGGAATTTGCCGTGCAACTATAGGTGTAGTAGGTAACTCAGATCACAGTTTAGTAAATATTGGTAAAGCTGGCAGATCTCGCTGGAAAGGCAAAAGACCTACAGTCAGAGGTTCGGCAATGAACCCAGTTGATCACCCACATGGTGGTGGTGAAGGTAAAACTCCAATTGGACGTAAAGCACCAATGACTCCATGGGGTAAAAAGGCTATGGGTGTTAGAACTCGTAAGAGTAAAAAGAAGAGCACTCAATACATCGTTCGCCGTAGAGGCAAGAAGTAATGAAAGGAGATAGATTTAAATGAGTCGTAGTTTAAAAAAGGGCCCATTCGCCGATAAACATTTATTAAAAAAGGTTGAGGCAATGAACGCTAGTGGAAAAAAAGAAGTTATTAAGACATGGTCTCGTCGTTCAACGATCTATCCATCATTTTTAGAACACACCTTTGCGGTTCATAACGGCAAAGAACATGTTCCTGTCTATATCACAGAAGATATGGTTGGACACAAATTAGGTGAATTTGTTCCAACAAGAAGATTCGGTGGACATGGTGATGATAAAAGGACTAAAAGATAGGAGGAAAATATAATATGGAAGTAAGAGCAGTAGCAAAAAACGTCCGTTTGACTCCTAGGAAAGTCAGACTGGTTTTAGATTTAATAAGAGGAAAAGACATTGAGGAAGCATTAGCTATCTTAAAGTTTACTCCAAGAGCTGCATCACCAGTGATAGCTAAATTAGTTAAATCAGCTGTAGCTAATGCTACAAACAATCACAATCTGGTTGAAGATAAGTTATATATTAAAGCTTGCTATGCTGATGAAGCTAGAACTCTAAAACGTTGGAGGCCTAGAGCCAGAGGTTCGGCAGCACAGATTTTAAAAAGAAGCAGCCACATCACAGTAGTGGTTGAAGAAAAAGAATAGGAGGAAGATTTATGGGTCAGAAAGTATCACCTATAGGAATGCGCGTAGGCGTTATTCGTGATTGGGAATCAAGATGGTTTGCTGAAAAAGAATATGGCACTCTACTACAAGAAGACATTAAGATCCGTGAATGCCTGTTCGAAGAATTAAAAGATGCAGAAGTAAGCAGAATTGAAATTGAAAGAAGCAAAAACAGCGTTCAACTATTCATTAAAACAGCAAGACCTGGTGCTATCATCGGGCAAGATGGTGAAAGAGTTGAAGCATTGAAGAAAAAAGTAGAACAAATCGTCGATGGCAAAAGATTAAATATTAAAGTCGTTGAAATTGCCAACCCTGATTTAGATGCTCGTTTAGTAGCTAGATCAATTGCCGATCAGTTAGAAGGAAGAGCTTCATTCAGAACTGTTCAGAAAAGAGCTATCCAAAAAACTATGAGATCTGGAGCAAAAGGAATTAAAACTTTAGTTTCAGGAAGACTTGGTGGAACTGATATTGCCAGAAGCGAAGGTTACTCTGAAGGTGTTGTACCTTTACATACAATCAGAGCTGACATCGACTTTGCGCATGAAGGCGCCTTGACAACTTATGGTATTTTAGGTGTTAAGGTATGGATCTGTAGAGGGGAAGTGTTAAAAGGTGAAATGGTTAAAGAACCGGAAGCTCCTAAATACAATGTTCCTAGAACTCGCAGAAGATACCCTAGAAGAGATAGTTCAAGAAGAGACACCAGATCTAGAAGTGCAGCAGTTGAAAATAAAAAGGAGGTTGCTGAATAATGTTAATGCCAAAAAGAACAAAGTACAGAAGACCTCACAGAATTAGCTACGAAGGTCGTAGCAAAGCTGGAAGAACAGTACATTTTGGTGAATATGGCCTGGTTGCAGAACAAGGTGCCTATATCACCAATAACCAGATTGAAGCAGCACGTATTGCGATGACTCGTTATATGAGACGTGGCGGTAAAGTTTGGATTAAAATCTTCCCACATATGGCTAGAACAGCTAAACCGTTGGAAGTTCGTATGGGTTCTGGTAAAGGCGCTCCAGATGGATGGGTCGCAGTTGTACAAGCTGGACGTGTTCTATTTGAAGTAGCTGGTGTATCTGAAGAAGTAGCTAGAGAAGCATTGCGCTTAGCTGCTCATAAGTTACCTATCAAGACTCGCTTTGTAGTAAAAGGACAGGAGGAAAAATAGTTTATGCAAAAAATGAAAGAAATTCGTCAACTGAGTGATGCAGATTTACTAAGACAAGTTGACATATTAAAAGAAGAACTATTTGATTTACGCTTTAAACAGGCTACAGGCTTCTTGGAAAACCCTGCTCGTATTAGGGAAATTCGTAAGACAATTGCTCGTATTAAAACAGTTTTGACAGAACGTCAAAACAATGCTTAAGGAGGATCTGAAAGATGGAAAAAAGATCAGCTCGTAAAGTTTACCGCGGTGTTGTAGTTAGTGACAAAAGTGACAAGACAATTGTTGTTGAAGTTACTACTTCAAAAATCGTTAGAAAATATGGTAAACGTGTAAAATATACAAAGAAATTTGCAGCTCATGATGAAAACAATGTTGCTAATGTTGGTGATAAAGTTATTATCATGGAAACGAGACCTTTATCTGCTACTAAACATTTCCGTTTGGTTGAAGTAGTAGAAAAGGCGCAGGTGTTATAGGAGGTAATGATAAATGATTCGAAATGAAAGCCGTTTAAAAGTTGCCGATAATACAGGAGCAAAAGAATTGTTGGTTATCCGCTGTTTAGGTGGTTCAGCTAGGAAGACATCTTCTGTTGGTGATGTTGTAGTATGCACTGTTAAAAGTGCTGCTCCACATGGTGCTGTTAAGAAGGGTCAGATTGTTAGAGCGGTTATCGTTAGAACTGCTTATCCAGTAAGAAGAGATAATGGAACATATATTAAATTTGATGATAATGCTGCAGTTATTATTAAAGAAGATAAGTCACCAGTAGGGACTCGTATATTTGGCCCTGTAGCTAGAGAAGTTAGAGAAGCTGAATATACCAGAATTGCTTCCCTTGCTGCTGAAGTTTTATAGGAGGCAAATAGTATGAAAATCAAAAAAGGTGATAAAGTACAGGTAATCGCTGGTAAGGATAAAGGCATTACAGGTGACGTATTGGCTGTATATCCTGATAAAAATAAAGTAGTAGTTGAAGGAGTTAACATCTTAAAGAAGCACGTTAGACCTTCACAATTAAATCCAGAGGGTGGAATCATGAGTCAGGAAGCTCCAATTGATGCTTCTAATGTCATGGTTTATGATACCAGAAAGAAAGTTGCCGGAAGAGTTGGATATCGCTTTGAAGGTGGCAAAAAAATTAGAATTAATAAGAAGAGCGGTAATGAAATTAAGACCGCTAAGAGATAAGGAGGAGCAAGATGAATCGTTTAACTCAAAAATTCAATGATGAAGTTGTCAATAAATTGATGGAACGCTTTAACTACTCTTCTGTAATGCAGTGTCCAAGGCTTGAAAAGATTGTTATTAATATGGGTGTAGGCGATGCTATTGCTAATCCTAAAGCTTTAGAAGAAGCAGTTGAACATTTAACGCTTATCGCTGGTCAAAAACCAGTCATCAATAAAGCTAAAAAATCAATCGCGAATTTCAAATTGAGAGAAGGTATGTCAATTGGATGTAAAGTAACTCTAAGAGGCGAAAGAATGTATGACTTCTTTGATAAGTTGATTTCTATCGCTCTACCACGTGTACGTGACTTCAGAGGTGTTTCAAAAACAGCTTTTGATGGTAGAGGAAACTATACTTTAGGTGTTAAAGAACAATTGATTTTCCCAGAAATCAGTTATGATAAAGTTAGTATTACTAGAGGAATGGACATTGTTATTGTAACAACAGCTAAAACAAACCAAGAGGCACATGCTTTATTACAAGCATTGGGAATGCCTTTTGCTAGATAGGAGGATGAGGGAAAATGGCAAGAAAAGCAATGATTAATAAGGCTAAAAGGCCTGCAAAATTTTCAACCAGAGCATATACAAGGTGCCAGCGTTGTGGTAGACCTCATTCAGTCTTAAGAAAATTTAAATTATGTCGTATCTGCTTCAGAGAATTAGCATATAAAGGCGAAATTCCAGGAGTCAGAAAGGCTAGTTGGTAAAAGGAGGAAAACACTATGTCAATTACAGATCCAATTGCTGATATGCTTACACGCATTAGAAATGCTGTACAGGCTAAACACGATAGTGTTATGATTCCTTGCAGCAAGCAAAAATTAGAAATCGCTAGAATTCTGAAAGAAGAAGGCTTCATTACTGATTATGCTGTAGATGCTAGTGATGATATTAAAAAGAATATTGTTATTACATTAAAGTATGGAAATAATGGTCAAAAAGTTATTCATGGAATCAAACGTATTTCAAAACCTGGACTAAGAGTTTATGTTGAAGCTAATAAATTACCAAGAGTTCTAAATGGTTTAGGTATCGCTATCATCTCTACCTCTAAAGGTATGATGACTGATAAAGATGCTAAAATTAAACATGTTGGCGGCGAAGTTCTCGCTTATGTTTGGTAAAAGATTAATTAAAGAAAGGAAGACACAAAATGTCACGTATCGGAAATAAAACGATTACCGTTCCTGCAGGCGTAGAAGTTGAAGTTGCTGATGGGAATGAGGTGACTGTTAAAGGTCCCAAAGGGACTTTAACTCGTCAGTTTGATGTTAGATTAGAAATCGTTGTTGATGATGGTGTTGTTACAGTCAAACGTCCAAACGATGAAAAAGCAATCAAACAATTACATGGTACAACCAGATCATTAATTAATAATATGGTTATTGGTGTATCAGAAGGATTCGTTAAAGAATTAGTTATTGAAGGTGTTGGTTATAGAGCTGCTGTTGAAGGTCAAACCTTAAGATTGAACATGGGTTATTCTCATCCGGTGATTATCACTGCTGAAGAAGGTCTGACAATAGAATGCCCTAAACAAACACAAATTATCGTAAGAGGCATCGATAAACAAAGAGTCGGTGAATTAGCTGCAAATATTAGAGCCGTCAGAAAACCTGAACCATATAAAGGTAAAGGTATTGCTTACAAGGGTGAAAAAATCCGTCGTAAGGAAGGTAAGACTGCGGCTTCAGGCAAGTAGGGAAGGAGTGTTAAGATATGATTAAGAAAACACCTAGAAACAAACTAAGAAAACGTCGTCATATTCGTGTTCGTACTAAAGTTAAAGGTACAGCAGATACTCCACGTTTAAACGTATTCCGTTCGAACGCTCATATTCATGCACAAATTATTGATGACATGGCTGGAACAACGTTAGTTGCAGCAAGCTCAGTTGATATGAAATTGGCTCATGGTGGAAACATCGAAGCAGCAAAGCAGGTTGGTGAAGAAATTGCTAAACGTGCTTTAGAAAAAGAAATTGATAAAGTTGTATTCGATCGTGGTGGTTATGCTTATCATGGTAGAGTAAAAGCTTTAGCAGAAAGCGCAAGAGAAGCTGGATTAAAATTCTAAATAGGAGGAAGAGCAGTGACAGAAAAAGAAAATAAAGTTGTAGAAGTTACTGAAGAGGCTTCTCAACCAACAAAAGAAAGAGTCGACAGAAGAAGTCGTAGAAGTAGCGATAAAGGCAGAAGATTCAGAGCTGAACGCCCTGAAAAAGAATTCGAAGAAAGAGTTGTTAAAATCAACCGTGTCACCAAAGTAGTTAAAGGTGGCAGAAGGATGAAATTTACAGCATTAGTAGTAGTCGGAGACAAAAAAGGTAGAGTTGGCTTTGGACTTGGCAAAGCAAAAGAAGTACCTGATGCTATTAAAAAAGCTACTGAAAGAGCAACTAAAAATGTTATTAGAGTTTCATTGGTTGATACAACATTACCTCATGGAATAGTTGGCAGATATGGTGCTGCGAAAGTAGTATTAAGACCAGCTGCTGATGGTACAGGTGTTATTGCTGGTGGTCCAGTACGTGCAGTATTGGAATTAGCGGGAGTTAATAATGTTTTATCAAAATGTATTGGCTCAAGAACCCCAGTCAATCTGGTAAGAGCTACTGTTGAAGGGCTGAAATCAATGAAAACAGTTGAACAGGTTGCAAAATTAAGAGGCAAAAAGCCTAACGAAATTCGTTACTAGGAGGTTAGCTTAATGAAATTACATGAATTACAATATACTGAAGGTTCTCGTAAAAGTAACTTCAGATTAGGTAGAGGTCACGGTAGTGGAAAAGGCAAAACTGCTGGTAAAGGCCACAAAGGCCAATTGGCAAGAAGTGGCGGACAAGGTAAATTAGGATTTGAAGGTGGACAAACTCCACTGGCAAGACGTTTGCCAAAACGCGGGTTCACTAATTATACTCGCAAAGAATATGCTGTAGTTAACCTGGAACAATTGAATAGATTTGAAAATGGTACAGAAGTTACTGTTGAACTATTACAAAACTGCGGAATGGTCAAAGACCTGAAAAGTGGAGTTAAAGTTTTAGGCGATGGCGAACTTGAAAAGAAGTTAGTTGTTAAAGCGAATAAGTTCTCTAAATCTGCTGTAGCAATGATTGAAAAAGCAGGTGGAAAAGCAGAGGTGATCTAACATGATCAAAACTCTAATAGACTTATTCAAAAATAAGGATACCAGAGCAAAGATTTTATTCACACTGGCAATGTTGTTTGTGTTCAGAGTTGGAGCAGCAATTACCGTTCCTGGAATTGATACTTCAAAATTAATCTCTGGATTATCAGGCAACTCACTTGTTACAATGATGAATATTATCGGGGCTGGGAGTTGGCAGACATTCTCAATCTTCTCGATGGGTGTTGGACCATACATTACTTCTAGCATCGTTGTTGAGTTGTTGGCAATGGATATTATTCCTCCATTAGCTGAACTCAAAAAAGATGGGCAAAAAGGTCGTCAACAGCTTGACAAAATTACTCGTTATGTTGCAGTAGTCTTAGGCTTTATTCAAGCTTACACACTGACAATGACATTTGATATATCATATGGCATCCTGGTTGATGGAAGCCCAACTACATATTCATATATTGCTACGATATTAACAGCTGGTACATTTTTATTGGTCTGGATTGGTGATAGAATTGCAGCATTTGGCATTGGAAACGGAATCTCAATGATTATCTTTGCAGGTATCGTCAGTTCATTGCCTTATCAATTCACTGCATCATTTATGACCTTAGTAGATTTTACTGCTGATTCAGCAGCAATATTTACTGGATTATTGAAGTTTGCATTGATAGTTATAATGTATATAGCGATTATTGTACTAGTTATCTTTACAGATACAGCACAAAGAAAAATCCCGGTTCAATATACTTCAAGTTCAAGAAGAAGAGGAGCCAGGGATATTAACTACTTACCATTAAAAATTAATAGTGCTTCAGTTATGCCAGTAATCTTTGCATCAACTATTATGGTAGCACCAAAAACTATCATGAATTTAATTAGCGGTGCAAAATGGTTTAAATTGACAGATTTTACAAAATCATTAATTACTGTGTTTGATTATATCTCAGACTTTACCAAGCCTGGGGGACTGATCCTATATGTTGTTTTGATTTATGCATTCACTTTCTTCTATACTCATATTCAGGTTGATCCTGAAAAGATTAGTGAGAATTTGAATAAGTCAGGAACATACATTCCAGGGGTAAGACCTGGTACCGAGACTAAAAACTATATTACAAAAGTATTGAACAGAATTACTGTTCTTGGTGCTTTATTCCTATGTTTCATTGCTGCACTGCCTTATCTGTTAAGTATGTTTACAGATATTCCAAGCACAATTTCAATGGGTGGAACATCAATTATCATCGTTGTAGGCGTAGCTCTTGAAACTGTCAAAGATTTGAAAAATCAGTTAACTCAAAAAGAGTACAAAGGTTTTATGAAGAGGTAGATATCATGATGTTAAAAATTGTAATTATGGGCCCTGCTGGATCGGGAAAAGGTACAATGTCAGATTTAATTGCAGATAATTATCCAGTAAAACATATTTCCACCGGGAATATGTTCAGGGAAGAAATCAGAAATAATACAGAACTGGGACAAAAAGCTAACAGTTACATAACACAAGGCAAACTTGTCCCAGATGATGTTACTGTAGCGATGGTTAAAAATCGTTTGTCTCAAGAAGACTGCAAAGACGGTTATCTTCTTGATGGATTCCCTAGATCACTGGTTCAAGCTGAAGCAATTAAAGATTTAGGAATTAATGTAGTAATTAATTTAAAAATTGATGAGAATCTTCTAGTAGATAGAATTGTTTATCGTAGAATGTGTGAAGATTGTAAAGCGATTTATAACATTAAACTTAATCCATTAAAAGATGAAGAACATTGCGAAGTATGTGGTGGCAAACTGTATCAGAGAAGTGATGACACATATGAAAAATTAATGGTTAGACTTGAATCATATACTGAGGAGACTCAACCGGTAGTTGATTATTATCGCAAAAGAGGTGTTGTCTATGATGTTGATGCAGGACAATCTATAGAAGATGTTTATAAACAAATTGATCAGATTTTGACAAAAATTATGGAGGAAAAATCGATTTAATGGCAGACAAAAATGATGTAATTGAAGTCGAAGGCATCGTGGAAGATACGCTTCCCAATGCTCAATTTAAAGTGAAGTTACCAAATGGACACACTATTTTGGCCCACGTTTCTGGTAAAATCCGTATGAACTACATTCGCATTTTACCAGGTGATCGTGTCACATTAGAGATTTCACCTTATGATTTAACACGTGGGCGTATAACATTTAGACACAAATAGTGTAGGAGGAAAACATATATGAAAGTTAGACCATCAGTCAAACCAATCTGTGACAAGTGCCGTATTATTAAACGTAAAGGCCGTGTCAGGGTTATTTGTGAAAATCCTAAACACAAACAAAGACAAGGTTAATTGGAGGGAAATTAAATTATGGCTCGTATAGCTGGAGTAGACATCCCACGCGATAAGTGTGTTGGTGTCGCATTAACTTATATTTATGGAATCGGTGCAAGTACAGCAAAGAAAGTGTGTGAAGCTGCAGGCGTAGACACTTCAATCAGAGTTAAAAATTTAACTGATGAGCAAGAATTTGCTATTCGTACTGAAGTCGATAAGATTAAAACAGAAGGCGATTTAAGAAGAGAAACAAACTTGAATATTAAGCGTCTTATGGAAATTGGTTCACACAAGGGAAAACGTCATCGTATCGGTTTACCTGTAAATGGCCAAAGAACTAAAACAAATGCACGTACGCGTAAAGGACCACGTCGTACAGTAGCGAATAAGAAGAAATAAGCGAGGTAATATTAAATGACTGCAAAAAGAAGAGCAACAGCTAGAAGACGTAGAGTTAGAAAGAATATTGCCAAAGGTGTCGCTCATATTCATTCTACTTTCAATAATACAATCGTTACAATTTGTGACGAACAGGGTAATGCCGTAGCATGGTCAAGTGCTGGTGCATTAGGGTATAAGGGTTCACGTAAATCAACACCATTTGCTGCTCAGCAAGCTGCAGAAGCTGCTGCAAAAGCGGCTATGGAATTCGGAATGAAATCAGTTGATGTTAATGTTAAGGGACCTGGACCTGGAAGAGAATCTGCAATCAGAAGTTTACAAGTTGCAGGTTTAGACATCAGTTCAATTAATGATGTCACACCAATTCCACACAATGGATGTCGTCCACCTAAACGTCCACGTGGTTAAGAATCAATAAAGGAGGAATAGTTGATGCAACAATTTGAAAGAGCAGAATTAGAAGTTCAACAATATGTTGAAGACCAGCATTATGGAAAATTCGAGTTTGGACCTTTAGAAAGAGGTTTTGGAACAACAATTGGTAATGCGATACGTCGTGTATTATTAGCTGCTATGCCAGGCGGCGCTGTATATTCAATCAAAATTGATGGGATTTACCATGAATTTACAGCTATTCCAGGAATCGTTGAAGACGTTACTGCTATCATCCTGAATTTGAAAAACATGGTGTTGAAAATTGAAGATGAAGAAGATTACACATTAAGACTGAATGTAACTGGACCTGCTACAGTAACAGCTGGGGATATCATATGTCCAACATATGTTACAGTGCTAAATCCAGAATTAGTAATCTGTCACATCTCAGAAGGTGGAAAACTGGAGATGGAATTAAAAGCACGCAGAGGTAGAGGATATGTAAGTGCTGAAGAAAATAAGGCTTTATATCAAAGTTCTTCTCAAGGTATTGGAACAATTTATACAGATTCAATCTTTACTCCAATTACCAAAGCAACTTATGAAGTAAATCCTACTCGTGTTAATCAGAGTGCTAAGTATGATAGTTTAACACTTGAAGTCTGGACAAATGGTGCAATCCATCCACAAGAAGCAATTGCACTGGCAAGTAAAATTTTAACTGATCACTTAGTTTTATTAACTGAAATTAATCCATGCGTTTTAGATTTAGGAGATAGTATTAAAGAAACAAGTACAGTTGAAGTTCCAGATGAAACCGATCGTAATATTGAGGAATTAGAACTTAATAACCGTGCAGTTAACTGCTTAAAACGTGCAAATATTCATACAGTAAATCAACTGTGTTCTAAATCGGAAGATTATATTTCTAAGTTAAAGAACTGTGGAAAGAAAACTGTAGAAGAAATAAAGGATGCACTACATCGAGTTGGCAGAGAACTTAGCAAATCTGAAATTTAAAAATAGGTAGAGGGAGTGAGCTAATATGCAAAATCGTAAATTAGGACGCACATCTGATCATCGTAAAGCGTTATTGCGTAATATGGCTACAGATATGATTGTTCATGAAAAAATAAACACCACTGAAATGAAAGCTAAAGAATTGAGATCAGTAGTTGATGAGCTTGTTACTTTAGCAAAAAAGGGTGATTTACATGCACGTCGTAGAGCGGCAAAGGTTGTCAGAAATGTTGTCGCTGATAAGGCCACAGGCAGAACAGCTTTACAGAAATTGTTTGAAGAAATTGGACCACGTTTCGCAGACACTAATGGTGGATACACAAGAGTTGTAAAAACCACTGTCAGAAGAGGCGATGCTGCACCAATGGCGTATATTGAATTTACAAAATAATTATCAGATTATCAGATAATTAATATTAAATAATTGAAGAAGCGAAAAATCGCTTCTTTTTTGGATGAATACATAGATTTAATTTCAACGAAATTAAACAATTTGTAAGTTTATAATTTCACATAATGAAATTAACATGTTAGAATATTGTTACTGATAGATTATTATTTTTTGATAACAGGGGGAAATTTAGATGAAGAAAATTTTTGTTAGTTTGCTGAGTTTACTATTGATATTAAGTATAGCAGGTTGTGATAAAATTAAAATACGACCTGAAAAACCTCAGTTAGCTGAACTTAATGGAAAGACAGCTTTAAAATATGTCAAGGGTCTTTATTCTGATGCCAGAATAACAAGATGGATGGGACCAGTAGAAAATTTAATTAATCTAAAAGCTGCAATTAAGTATGATGTCAATGTATTTAAATTATTTATTGATGTAGATGAATTTGAGAAAGAAGAAAAAAATAAGTGTGGTTTTTCTGTTGAGACATTTCAAGAAAGAATAGATGAAATTTTCGGAAAAGACAGATTTAAAGTGCAAGATCACTTCCAGGAATATCTTGACGATGGATACGTAATGGTTGAATCAAATCCAGATGCTTTTGAGTTTCCTGAGATTGTCGCAACCGGTTATTCAGTTTACGAAGAAAAGGAGCATTATGTGGTAATAGAGAGGCTATCAGAGTTTTATACTCCATATAAAGGTGAAACTTATACGACGTATCTAAGAGATTTAATCGTTGTGTATTCTACTTATGAAGGATTGAAAGTATGGGACTGTCAATCTGGATTTGCTGATACAGAGTTAACCTTATATTATTTCCCTCCATTGCCGTATGAAGAAGAACCTTTTGAAAGTGATATTTGGAAACAGATGACATTCACATTGGATGGTGAAACGTTTAAATATCCATGGGATCTTAGACAATTTGAAGCATTGGGCTGGATTCCACAAATAGATGATCATTTTACGATAGATCCTAATCCAAATTCATTTTATGTTGTTTTCATGGAGCGAGATATAGATGCCGGCTATGTTGAAAATAACTTTTTAAAAGTACAACTGATAAACTATTCTGATAAAGTTAGACCTGTAAGAGATAATGCAGTAGTATATGTAAACTTCCAAATTATTACTAACAAAGCTACATTAGAAGTAATGAAAGAACCATATAAGTTAGTTCTGGCCAATGGTATTACCTGGGGAGCAACTGAAGAAGATATTATTAATGCCTACGGAGAAGGTGAAATAATGGATGGATTTGGTTACACCATAATCACCTATGATGTTATTGAGGCAGGATATCGAATATCGATGAAATTGACTGTCAGAGAAAATATTGGATTATGTGATGTAGAATTAATGAAATATGTTTGGTAAAAAATATAGTTTAATTTTTAAGTTGTTGATAGAGGTTAAATAGAAATTTATATTAAAGTTAAAAAAGCACAGTTGTGCTTTTTTAAAAGATAAGTGAAAGGGTAAAGAAAAAGACAAGATTTCCTGTCTTTGTTATCTTTTGGTACCGATGTCATAAGTATCCAAGACTATTGAATCAACAATTTGTTTAACTGATCCGAATAATGTGACATATCCTTTCAGTGATTTGGCTTTGACCTGTAAAATTTCTGATTTTGGGTTGATAAAGATTTTAGTTTTCCCCTTTCCATTTTTAGCCTCCTGTACCAGATTGGCAATAGCTGAATTTCCATCAAAGGCAAACAGGAATGAATTTCTTCTTTCAAAGATTTCGTAATTAAAAGATTTATAAATTCCCATTTCCTGAGATTCAATAGATAACCTTATACCAGTAATATCAGCTTTAGAAAGTTTGGTAGCTTGAGGCTTATCCATTAAAGCAGGAATGATACAATAGATATCAAAATTACGTCTGTTGTTAGATAATAAATATCTTTCATGAGCTAATAATTTATGTCCGATTACAAAGAACACTTTATTTGGATCTAATCTATTTAACATTGAACGAATTAAACGTCTGTCAAAATCAGTCATTTTAACAGCTTTATCATCAGTAGTGAAACTTGAGGCAGCAATGATGATTGGAAACTTATCCCAAGGCAATTCTTTGATGCGGTCTTTAAAAATTGGATAAGAAGGTACTTTGTTTATTTCAAATTTAACTTCATGTTCTATTGTCGCATTTTCAAACTGTTCACTGTAATATTGCTCAATAGATTTATCTTGAAGTTTTTTTTCAAGCTGTTTTGATTTGAACGCAAAAGCTTTGTGACTTCTTTTAATAATTTCTTCTTCAGTCTTTTTCATATCTTTGAATTGTTCGTCACTTACTTTTAATAAATTCATTAAAGCTAATTGCTCATCAATACCATCAGTTCCGTATAAACCACAACCATCAGTACCCATTACACATTTGATATTATTTTCTAAATAAGTTTTGAGTGGATGAGCGGATAAATCAGTCAGATTATTTAATCTGACATTACTCGTTATTTGGAATTCTAAAACAACATTTTTATTTTTCAGTGTTTTCAATAACCTTTTACCTTTGGCTGATTTTAAATCATCAGAATAGATGCCATGTCCAATTCGAACATAAGGAAATTGTTGATTTTCATTTAGTGAATCTTCAATCAATTTTAAAGCTTTGGCCATATTGTCTTTTAGGGAATCATTTTCACCAGCATGCACTCTGATGGTCCAGTGTTTATCTTCGCTGGCAACAGTTGAAACAATTTCTTTAATTACCGACTTTAATTCACTGATGTCATTTATTTCTTCGCCAACAAAATCACTACCAACGACATATGGATCTTTGCTGACAATCTTTAAGACGCTCATCGCTTCAGTTAAATAGTTGGCTGATTGAATGTCATCTCTAACTAAAGTTAAAGGGATTCTTCTAATAGCTGCTAAAAATCTGATGTCGACACCAGTTTCTTTTTTTGCAAGAGGTAAAATATGATGGAGTTGTTTAAGCATATCGATAGCGGATTGATCTTTTTTAACTAAAGTTGTATCGCTAATTTCCACATAATTAACCTGCTGAGCTTGATAACTTCTGGCAATCCATAACATTTTGTCCTCAAAGAAAGTTAAATCTTTATAATTGTTATTGTTGTAATCCTTAATCATTTTTACCAGATAACGATAGACAAATACATCCTGAAGTTTTTCGATATTGGTCAAAGGAATTTTATAAGCGCTTAATTTGGGTTTGGTAAAAACGTATCGGTACAGATAAAGCTTTTCCAGATTGGTAAAAACAGCTTGTGAATCTTTTAGGATAGCTAGAGAGTTTCTTATTTTAGAAATATTTTCTACGGCATCATCTAAATTTAAAAGAATCAAATCAGCAAAGTTGATAAAGGTATTGTCATCAATTTTTCTGTTTAAACGTTTGGCAGATAGAGAAGTATCAGTGATTGTTAAAGCAACCTCTGCTCGTTGTTTTTCTAACATATGATATTGTCCCTGTGATAATTTAAGATTTAATTTTTTAACATAATAGTAAGGATAATCTATCTGATGTTTAATTCCTAAAGCAATTAAAGCATCAGGTGTCAGATTGGCATTTCCGTGAGTATGTAAATCTGTTCGAAGTTTCAAATCTTCTAAGATATAAGATTTTATCAGAGTATGTCTAATGTCAAAGTGATATTCTTTTGTTTGTGACATTAGTGTTTTAGAAATAGCTGGAACAAGAGCGTTGATTTCTACTTTACCACTAGGATAGATATTGGCTATCTTGGTTCCATTTAATCTAAAGACATAAACCCTTTGTCCATCACCTTTGATAAAACAGGGAATGGTTCCCTTTATTACCAGACGATTATTTTGATGAACAGTTTTTTGATTTAAAACTTTAGCTAAATTAACAATCAGATTATCTGTTTTATGATTAGGAGTAAAAAGGCAATAAGAAAGGATATGTTTGGACATATCTAAGTTAATGACAATATCTTTTTCTTTATCTAAATAAAACTTACCAAAGTGACTCATCAATAAATTTGGTTATTTAAAGTATATTATAAAGAAAAACTGATAACAAGACCAGTTTTCTTTTTTCTTTCTTTTTCGACTAGAATTTATTGTGCACCTTTTCTGCGAAACCTATTTGACCTGTCAGGGTAATAGTTGTTCCATCATCTAGTATACAGTCGCCATAGAATCTGCCAAAGACCTGATGCTGATCTGATTTCAGTATAAGAGCATCTGTGCAACTTGCTCTATCGATGATTGGTTCAAAACGCAAGGTTAAACGATTGTCATTACTGGTAAAATTCCAAATTTCATAGTAGTCATCCTTGCCATCTTTTGTTGGTAAACCAAAGTCAACTTTATCTAATTTATGAGCTTTACCTTTGTAGAATAACATGTTTTCAGTAGCAGCAGAGGTATCTCCGAAGCCGTAACCTAAGTTAAAACCAAAAGGCTTCCCATCAACATAAGTACTTAACGAGGCCCAAAACCAGGTGTTATCATAGGTCCAGATGCCTCTACCCCAATCCAAAACAGCAGCCGAATCTTTTTTGTTGAAGATGTATTCATCATCTCCAATAGAGACAATACCACTAGCTGCCATGCAGTTGAGCTTCTGATTGTAGTAGAAACGTCCAGGCTTTTCAAAAGGTGTGGCAATGACCATGCTTTCCTTAGGTATATCGGTTAATTCAACACTGAAATTGATGGTCTTTTTATCTTTGAAGTCATTCATATAACCAGATAAAACTCTTCTGTCACCTTCATTTTTAAATGAAATATTATATTTTTTATTGCCATAACTCACATCACCTTTAACTGAAGTTCGAGGGAAATTTTTCTTTCCTAAAGTTAAAATCTGCATTGGTGATTTAGTGACTTCCCATTTTTCATTAAAATCAATAAAAGATATTGAATCAAGTCCCATATAGCCGTTATCAGCCAAAGTAAGACAGAGAGCAAAATCATCATTTGAGATACAATAGTAATCCCATTCTTTAGTCATGAAACGAGTTTTCAGATCAGTTTTCTTATTATAAATTGGTAACAATTTTTTAGCATAACCAGGCTCTATTATATTGTTATTTTCATCTAATAGATTGCCAACAGTAGTAATTTCATGTTGCATATCATTGTTCTCCTCCTATACTAAAATGATAACATATAAACCGTTTGAAAAAATAATGAAAATAAAATTAAAAATGTAAACAATTTCATACAAATTTCATAATTATGTAGTTTAATATAGTTGTAATAGAGGAGTTTCTCTCGTTTCCCCCTTCTTGAGTAATAAATATTTATAAAATAATGGTGTCTCTTGACACCTTTATTTTGTGATAATATGATTAGAATGGTGATGTAAATGATGATAGTTAAGAGATTGCAATATGGAGATGACTTAAAAAAAGAAATAGAAAAGTTATGTTATGACAATAGCATTACTAGTGCCATAGTGTTATCTTCTGTTGGCTGTGTTTATAAGGCAACAATAAGACTGGCTGATGGTTTAACAATTAAAGAGTATAATGATAACTATGAAATTTTATCTATAAATGGAACAATCAGTAAAGATGGCAGTCATTTACATATCAGTTTTAGCGATGTAAATGGTGATACATTTGGTGGTCATTTATGTTATAATACCTTAGTTAATACTACTTGTGAGTTAGTGTTAGCCAGTATTAATGAATATTCATTTACCAGAGATTATGATGAAAAGACAGGCTATGATGAACTTGTCGTTAATAAAAAGGAGGATTTTTAAATGGATTTAACAAAATATTTTCCAGGATCAGCTGAAGCTAAAAAAAGCGTTGTCCATCTGTTAGTAGTTTTAGTATTTTATGCTATAGCTATATGGGCGGTACAGTTTCTAGCTGGTATCCTATCAATTATTCCATTAGTTGGATCTTTGGCAGGACTGATTGTTTCGATAATTAGATTATACATTGGTATAGCAGCTATCGTAGCAATTTTGGCTTTCTTCAAAGTTGTTAAGTAATTTAAAAACTCAATAAATCTATTGAGTTTTTTGATGGTTAAATATTTATATTAATCTGAGTAATCATCAAAGTATCCTTTAACCAGTACTATTGGAGTTCCTTTATCTCCGGAACCGCTAGTTAAATCACACAATGAACCAATCAGATCAGTTAATTGTCTTGGAGTGGTACCTAAAGATGCAGGATTATCTGATGGTTCATTTACTTTATCTTTTATAGCATCAGAAATCGCTTCTTTTAATTTTTCCCCTGATAGATTTTTAAAATTATTATCAGCTAAATATTTTAATTTTATTTCATTTGGTGTACCTTCTAAACCAGCGGTATAAGCTGGTGAAACAACAGGATCAGCCAACTCCCAGATTTTGCCTTTTGGATCTTTAAAAGCTCCATCACCATAAACCATTACCTCGACATGTTTTCCTGTCTTTTTTAGTATTTTCTTTTGAATATCTAAAACTAACTTTTGACATTGGTAAGGAAACAATTTGATAGTATTTTCAGTTGCGGCATTAGAACCTAATAAACCATAAAGATTATTATATCCGGATCCATTATTAGAAACTGTCAGAATATTGTCCAAACCATAAAGGTTTTCAACACCATTTTCTTTTAGAATGCGTTTAGTTCTAAAGCGATTATGTATATCACAGACTAAAACGTCTTTAGTATAATTTAAAATAGCTTTAGGATTATTGGCAAAGATAATTTCAGCTTCACAGCCAACACTTTCGATGATATCTTTATAGTGCTTAACATAATCAACACCAGTAAATGGATGGAAATTTTGGCCAAAAATCTGATAATATTCTTCAAAAGTGAGAACATCGCTGTATGGATTAACTTCTGATTGTTCTAACTTGTCATAAGGAAACAGTTCATTTCCAACTTCATCAGAAGGATAGGATAGCATCAAGGTAATCTTATCGGCGCCTTTAGCAATGCCTTTTAAATTTATTGCAAAGCGATTTCGGCTTAGAATTGGAAAAACCAGTCCAATATGTCCTTTGGGAAATTTATTTTTTATATCAGCAGCGATATCATCGATGCTGGCATAATTACCTTGTGCTCTGGCGACAATAGATTCAGTAAGAGCGATAATATCTCTATCTTCAATTGATAATCCTAAACTTTCACAAGCTTCTAAGACACTATCGACAGTAATCTGAGATATATCATCATTTTCTCTGATTATTGGGCATCTGACTCCAATTGAAATTGTTCCTGTTTTTCTTTCCATATTGGCACCCCCCCCGCACAAACAATATACATTATTTTAGATGAAACGACAACAATTTACCTAATCAACAGTAAATATAAATCGTTAACATTAGTATCCGTTGGACCAGTTACAATCAGCTGGTCTAATTTTTTTAGACAGTTGTAGCTGTCATAATTTTCTAAATATTTATCAATATCTATTTTTAAAGATAAGGCTTTATTAAAAGTTTTGTTGTCTACATATCCTCCAGCAGCATCAGTTGAACCGTCACTGCCATCAGAGCCAACACATACAATAGCAGTTTGATTGAAATCCTTTATTCTTTTAGCACATGATAGAGCTAAATGTTGATTTCTTCCTCCTAAGCCATTTCCGTTTACCTCGATGGTTATTTCTCCAGTAAAGATAAAAGCCAGTTTATTAGCTTGATTTTGATTGTCAAAGGCCAACTTTATTAATTGGTCTTGAAGAAATTGAAAATTACAATTTACATCATCTTTTATAATGGTGGTTTGATATCCTAGTTGAGTGCAAATTGTTTGGGCATTATTGGCCAGCATTTTTACTGAACCGATTAATGTGGTTTTAATATTATTTAAATTCGAAACGGTATCATTATTTATAATTGATTTTGGAAGTTGCAGGCAATATTTATTATTTATATCAATTACCTGTTGGCGACTGGAAGAATCGTTGACAGTAGGGCCAGAACCGATGGTATCCAGATTATCTGAAACAACATCACTTAAAATAAAATTATGAATAATTGCCGGATAACAATGTCTGGCAAATTTGCCACCTTTTATATTAGAAAGTCTTTTTCTGATGATATTGATTTCCAGAATATCTGCATTTGAATAAAGCAGTTTTTTATTAATTTGTTGGAGATAGTTTAAATCTGCTTCTGTATCTTCAAATAAAGCACTGGCACCACCTGATAAAAGAAAGATGACATCATCATTACTATTTAAGTTTTCGGTGATTTCTAAGACTCTTTTTGATGCCAGTAAACCATTTTCATCAACAACAGGATGACCGGCTTCATAGATTTCAAAACCTTCTATGTCTCCTTTGCTGTGATGATATTTAGTAATTACTATTCCTTTATCAATTTTTTTATGAATTAATTGCGCTACTGTTTTAGCCATCAGCCAACTGGCTTTGCCAACAGCAACAACCAACAATCTGCCATCATTAAAACAAATATCTTTTAAATACTTTTTTAGCGCTATATCAGGTTTGCTATGCATGATTGAATAATCAATTATTTTATAGATGTCTTTTTTCATAACTAAATTATAAAACATAAATTAAAAAAAGAAAAAGTCACACTATGACTTTTAATTTAAATGGCTGGGGATAAAGGATTTGAACCTTTGAATGACGGAGTCAGAGTCCGTTGCCTTACCACTTGGCTAATCCCCAAAAGGCTAGTTTATTATACAACACTAAAATATAAATATCAATTAGACTTTAATTTTAGATAGAAAAAAGAAGTAAAATTATCAATTCAATTTTAAATATGTTGAATTGTACTAAGAAGCAATTTGTTGATATAATGATAGAGTTGAGTAGGTGAGTGTGTGAGTAAGGCTATAGAAGTTAAGAATTTAAAGTATCGATACAGTGATGATAGTTTAACGATTGATGATATTTCTTTTTCAATTGAAAAAGGTAGTTATACAACAATTATTGGTCATAATGGTTCTGGTAAAAGTACGATTGCTAAATTACTTTTAGGTCTATTAGAGAAACAATCAGGATCTATATTGATAGATGGTATTGAACTTAATTATGAAAACTTAGATCAGATTAGAAATAAAATAGGTATTGTCTTTCAAAATCCGGATAACCAATTTATCGGATCAACTGTAAGAGATGATATTGCTTTTGGTTTGGAAAACCACTGCGTTGAAAGGGAAAAGATGGATCCGATTATTGAAAGTTTCGCTAAGAAAGTTAATATGACGGATTTCTTAGAAAGTGAACCGACTAAACTCTCTGGTGGTCAAAAACAAAGAGTGGCAATTGCTTCTGTTTTAGCTATGGATTTAAAGATAATTGTTTTTGATGAAGCAACCAGTATGTTAGATCCAACTGGCAAAAGAGAAATTAATAGATTAATTAAAGAACTACATGAAGAAAATGAGATTACCATTATTTCTATTACTCACGATATTGAAGAAGTTGCTCAAAGCGACAATGTTTTAGTAATTGATAATGGAAGACTGGCGATGTCAGGTAGTCCTGAAAAAGTGTTCAGCAAAGAAAAAGTGATGGTAAAAATGAAGTTGGATATTCCTTTTGTTTATAAATTAGGAAATAGCTTAAGGGCTAAAGGAGTAAAAGTTTCTAACACCTTAGATTTGGAAAGGATGGCAGATGAAGTATGTCAATACATTTTGAAAAAGTAGATCATATTTATAGTCCCAATACTGTTTTTGAATTTAAGGCTTTAGAAGATGTTGATTTAGATATCAATATGGGCAAAATAACAGCGATTATTGGCGCTACCGGCTCTGGTAAAACAACGTTGGTGCAACATTTAAACGGCTTACTATTGCCTTCAAAAGGTTTTTTAACAGTCAATGATTTTACTATTAAAGCTGACGAAAAACCTAAAAAGATTAAAGATTTAAGAAAACAGGTGGGATTGGTTTTCCAGTTCGCAGAATATCAGTTGTTTGAGGAAACATTAATTAAAGATGTGGCTTTTGGTCCAAAAAACTTTGGTGTAAGTGAACAAGATGCTGAAGAAATCGCAGCAAGAGCTTTAGTAACTGTTGGCATTGAACCTAAAGATTTCAATAAGTCACCATTGGAACTTTCAGGTGGTCAAAAAAGAAGAGTGGCTATTGCCGGTATTTTAGCTATGTCTCCTTCGATACTGGTGTTAGATGAACCTACAGCCGGTTTAGATCCACAGGGAGCTAAATCAATGATGGAACTTTTCAATACTTTAAACAAGGAAAAGGGAATCACAGTATTAATTGTTACTCACAATATGGAGCATGTTTTAGAGTATTGTGATGAAGTGGTTGTTTTAGAAAACGGAAAAGTTATCATGCACACGGATAAAAAAGAGTTTTTTAGAAATGATCAATACATGGAAAAGGCTTCGATTGATCCGCCTGTAATCATTGCTTTTAAAAAAATGTGTGAAGAACATGGTGTTAACTTTAATAGTGATGTTTTAACTATTGATAAACTTGTCAATGAAATCTTAAAGAAAAGAGGCAGAAGATGAATAATATAGCTTTAGGTAAATATATTCCTTTGAACTCTTTTGTTCATAAATTAGATCCAAGAACAAAAATTATTGCGATGATGTTTTTGCTGGTTGCGATATTTATTCCTGTAGGTTTTACTGGATATGGTATTATTGGTGTTTTTTTGATTATTGCTTTGATTTTAAGTAAATTATCGTTTTCATTTGTCTGGCAGAGTTTTAAACCAACATTATTTATGCTGGTATTTTTACTGGCTATAAATATGTTTATTATTAAAACGGGTGATATATTACTGACAATTGGAACTTTCAATTTATATAGTGGTGCAGTTATTCAAACTGTTTATATTGTTTTAAGACTATTACTGATGATTGTTATTACAACTATGCTGACCGCTACAACTAAGCCATTGGATTTAACGATGGGGTTAGAAGATTTACTTTCACCGCTAGCTAAATTAAATGTTCCGACTCATGATATTGCAATGATGATTTCTTTAGCTTTAAGGTTTATTCCAACTTTACTTGAAGAAGCACAAAGGATTTTAAAAGCTCAGGCCTCTCGTGGAGTGGATATGGAAAGTGGTTCCTTTAAAGAAAAGATTCAGGCTATTCTTTCTTTGATTGTTCCTTTGTTCGTATCAAGTTTTCAAAAAGCTGACGATTTAGCTGATGCTATGGAAGCCAGAGGATATGTTGTTGGTGCTAAAAGAGTTAGATATAAACAATTAAAATTTACTTTCAGTGATTTTATAACGTTGGTTGCTGTGATAGGTATACTGGTAGGTTTGATTTTATTAAAGGTGCTATAAATGAGATATAAGTGTGAAGTTCTTTATGATGGTAGCAGCTATTCCGGCTGGCAGAAACAGGCAGATGTTTTGACCATTCAGGAAACTATCGAAAGAGCTATTTCTAAAATTGTTAATCATGAAGTGTCAATTGTTGCCAGTGGAAGAACTGATGCTAAAGTTCATGCTTTAGGACAGGTTTTTCATTTTGACACCGAAAAGAAGATCAATAACTTTAAAAAAGCTATAAACTCGCAACTTCCAAAAGATATCTATATTAAAAGTGTTGAAGAAGTTTCAGAAGACTTTCACAGTCGATTTGACGCAAAATATAAGAAATATGAATATTTTATTAATAATGGCGAATATAACCCTTGTATCGCCAATTATAGCTGTCATATCAAAGAAAAATTAAATCTCAACCTGATAAAAAAGGCTAGAAAAGTATTTGTTGGAACATTAGATTTTACTTCATTTAATTCGACAAAATTATCTGAGAATGAAAATCAGATAAGAACAATTTATAAAATAGATATCAGAGCAGTAGATGATTTTGTCTATATTTCTTTTGTTGGTGATGGCTTTTTAAGATATATGGTTAGAATGCTGGTGCAAACATTGATAGAAGTCGGGTTAGGTAATGTTTCAATTGATGAAGTAAAAGAGATGCTGTATAAAAAAGATAAAACAGTCTGCAGCTATAAAGCAGAGCCCCAAGGTTTGTATCTGGTTGAAGTAAGTTATCATGAATTTAAAGACATGGAATAGTCCATGTTTTTGTTTGTATTAGATGTTTATAGATAATTAAACAATGAAATGGTATTATATAAGGGTAAAAAGCATCGGTGGCGGAATGGAAGACGCGTACGTTTGAGGGGCGTATAGCAATTGCTGTGTGGGTTCAAGTCCCATCCGATGCACCATAATGTTACTATTTCTGAATTTAATATATTTTTTTTACTTTTCCCAATAAAAAAGCCCTGAAATTTATCAGGGCATTAGATTTTTTTATGATACTGTCCAACCTTTATATAAGCCGTTATATTCGGTTAAGTCTTGGGCTAACTGTAAGATAGATTTGCATAATGATATTCTATCAGAATCTAAAGTATTTAGAATAATCAACTCATTTTCTTTGTCGCTGTGTAGAACATGATGCCCCTCAATAGCGGCAATATTGGCATATCTTTCTTTATCTTCAATACTTTCGAAGGTCGCAAAGTGCTGTAAGTTGATAGTTTCAGTTACTTCAATAGTATCTAACATCACACCTACCTGTTTAATGATTAATCTGATTTTGTTTTCTTTGATACCGGTATATAAACCTATACATCTATCTAAAAATTGTTCTTCAGTTAATAGCGAATCATCAACTACAACAGGTTCTTCATAAATTGCTGTTTCAACAATATCTTCTAAATCTTCGATTGATTCTTCAACAGAATCATCATCTTCCAAACTTTCAATGATATCATTTATCAGGTTTATTTCGCCAACTGTTTCATCAACAACTTTCAAGACAGTTTCATCATCGCCCGGTTGTAAATCTATAGGTTCTAGTGGAATATCATCCATTGTCGCTGAAAGCACCTCTTCAATGTGCTCCTGTTCAGCCTGTAAAACAACTTCTTGCATGATTTCATCAATTGAAATTTCTTCTTCACTTTCTTCAAAGACAATTTCTTCTAACTCAGGTTCAATGATTTCTTCTTCCACTACTTCATCGATTAATTGTTCTATTTCCTGGGTAATAGCTTCGTTGATAAGTTTTTCTTCTTCTGTAATGATGTCAGCAACGATGTCATTGATAAGAAGCGCCTGTTCTACAACGCCTTCACTTTCTTCACTGGTTTGTAAGAATTCATCAACTTCTTCTTGTGGCACTTCCTCTTCGGCTTCATTTTTGTTGAATAGTTCTTCGATTGGCTCGACAATTTCATCTTCGTAAACCTCATTTTCGATGACAGTTTCTTCTTCGATTTCCTGATTTTCAACAATCTCTTCTTCAGTGACATCTTCTTTTACAACGACTTCTTCTTGTTTTTCATCCTCAAGTAGCTCATCAACAATTATTTCCTCATCATTGTCTTGCTCTTTGTCAATTGCTTCTTTAACTTCATCATCACCTTTATCTTTTGATTCAGCAATGATTTCCTGTATTTCTTGGTAGCCTTCTTTAATCTCATCAAAGATTTCCCCAAAGTCTGTAGGATCTTCAATAAAGGTCTCAACAACATCGCCAACAGTGTCAACAGTTTCAATTAAAATTTCTTTGCCGACAGAAACAATGTTTTCAGCAACATCACCAACTTTTTTCAGGGTGTGTTTGACAGTTTTTTCAGGTTTAATTTCTACTTCAATAAAATTGACTTTATTTTGTTTATCGATTCTTCTTTTAATATAAGTGACTGCAGCAGCAACAGCAGCGGCAGTAACAATAACAGCAGGCATTATTTTTTTCATAATATTGTCCTCACTTTTCATATTTATATAAAAGTATTATAATATAAATGTGATTATTTTGCACATAAATATGGAGGTTGACTAAATGCGTAAAAAAATAGTTATAGCATTATCGATATTATTAGCAATTGTGGGTTGTTCTTCTAAAGATTTTGAGCCAATCGTCTCACAAGTTGTAGAGATTATAGAAATAAACAGTAATGAAGACCCGGCAACTTTTTTAAAGGATGTTGAAGAAGTGGGGCTTCAGTTTACAGTTGTATCTTCGGATTTAGATGTGACTAAAGCTGGTGTATATACAATTGTATATAATATTTCTTTAGGACATAAAAATGTGGAAAGATCTTATACTATAAAAGTAAGAGACTATGATGGTCCGGTAATTAATATGGATGATTCTATTGATATTTTATATGGTGGTTCATTTGTCTTAAAGGATTTAGCTACTGCTTATGATGAAGTTGATGGTGATGTCAGCGAATCTTTACATTATCAGGGTAGTATTGATGCTTATACTGTTGGAAGTTATAAAATAACAGTTGTCGCAAATGATCAGTTTGATAATATAACAACTAAGGAAGTAGTTGTAAATGTTAAAAAAGATGATAAACAATCATACATCAAAACAATCTGTGGTACTTATGAAGATATCAGCTATTTAACAGGGCAAGCTCCAACATTGACATTAAATGAAGATGGAACTTTCGAATTATATTTAAATAGTTGTTCGGTATTTAATCTGGTTACAGGAAATTATAAACAATATCGCGACACATTGTATTTAGTAAGTGGGAACTATCGTTTTAACGCTGTTGATGAAGAGAATCTTGTAAGATTTAAAATTCAGATAGATGGAACATTATTATTTGATTCGCAATTAGATTTGTGTGCTCCAAATTATGGAGATATTTTTAGTAAAGAAAATAAAGGCGACTTAACTGAATAAGTTGCCTTTTTTTATTTTACTTTGAATGAAGACTCCTGGGGATTGATATTTATTTCTTTCATAAAATAATCTTCAATTAAGATAAATGGTGATTTTTTTTGAATATTATTTATCAAGAAAAGAATATCACTTTTTTTTCCTTGAAATTCTGCTTCCACGTTTCCGTCAAGTCTGTTTTTGACCCACCCAGTGATTTTTAATTTAATTGCTTCACGATAAAGAGTGTATCTGAAACCGACATTTTGCACTCTTCCATTAAAAATTACATAATATCTTACCATGCTTTTATATTAATATTTTCCCCAAAAAAATCAACTGATTTTAATAAAAATACTTGCATTAGCCAAAATGCTATGATAAGATATATAAGCGTTGATAAACGGGCCTGTAGCTCAGTTGGTTAGAGCGCACCCCTGATAAGGGTGAGGTCGCTGGTTCAATTCCATTCAGGCCCACCATTCAATTCATTCTTGGGGCGTTAGCTTAGTTGGGAGAGCGCCTGCCTTGCACGCAGGAGGTCAGGGGTTCGACCCCCCTACGCTCCACCAGAAGAAAATTATCGAGTTTATACTCGATTTTTTATTGAAAAGTAGTTTAATTAAGTTGTGGAAGTAAAATATCTTTGGGTAACTAATGTAGAATCAATTCAAAGGCAAATATTTAATGTCAAAAGCACTGAAAAAGATTGGTGCAGAATTAATACTAATATAAAAATAATGTTATTGGTGAATCAGAAGATTTCCCACCAAAATTGTTTGAAATAATAAAAGATAAATGAAATTTTCATATATAATATTTTTAATAAAAAATGGTTTCATTGTGTTAATATTTAATTACATTATTAAAAGTGGTAAAATGTATAAAAAATAGATTAAATTATTATCAAATTGTGGAAGGTTAATTATATGTCATATGATATTAATGTATATGTACTTAAACAAAAAAAAATAGTTGAAGTTGTTAATGCAAGAAACAAAAAAAGTTTGAAATACTTTATGGACAAGATAAGTTTAAATCTAAAAGAAGCACTTTTAACGTTTTGTAAAAATATACAAAAAGCTGCACTTTAAAATCCGGTTCCAACAGATATGCTGTGATATTATAAGCGTTATATGACATATTTACAAGCTGGATTCATCTATGAATATTCAAAGTTTGAAGCCTTTATTTCATATGATAATGTCAAAAAAAGGGGGAAATAAAATGATAGGGTTACTTAAGAAGGACAATCTTTTATACAAAATAGGTCCTGATAAACATGACAAAAAAGATATAAAAGATATCCTCGATCAGCATGACGAGATAAAATTCGTATCGCTTGCAGCAGTGGACTTAAGAGGTAATTCTACCGATGAAAGGATTCCTGTAAGCATCTTTTATAATGATCTGGAAAACTTTTTAAAAAACGGTGTGCAGACTGATGGCTCAAGTGTAGAACTTAGAAATATAGCAACATTGAATGATGCCAAAGTTACTATATTGCCCGATATGGATAGCGATTGGCTTGTAGACTATAATCTTTTATTTAATGATGAAAATAACGATAAGCTTGTTGGAACATTAGTGATACCTTCTTTTTTAATCCACTCAGGAAACAAAATATGCTCTAGAAGCATATTGAAAAGAGCAACATCAAATATTAAAAAATATTTGATAAATACAATAAACAGTAGCGAAAAACTCAAAAAAGAAATGGGTATAAAAGGCAGTAATCTGAAAGATATAGATTTAACTGCTGCTACGGAACTGGAATTTTGGGTAAAGACTCCACAGGAAAGAGCAAACGAAGAAGCACTTAATACTTCTCAACAACTTAAAGAACAATACTGGAAAAGAGCCGAAGGAGATATAAGGACTGCCATAGAATATATCTTACTGCTTATGGAAAAATATGGTTTTAATCCGGAAATGGCTCATAAAGAGGCAGGTGGAGTACCTTCAAAACTTAAAGATACTGGCGAGCATAGTCATGTAATGGAGCAACTTGAGATTGTTTGGAGGTTTTCTGACCCATTGACTAACTCCGACAGATTGCAATTTATAAAAAATATAATAAGCGATATTTTTAATTACTACGGCCTTGAAGTCACCTTTAGTGCTAAACCTGTAGAGAATGTTTCAGGTAGTGGAGAACACATGCATATCGGTATATGTGGCGTATTACAGAACGATGAGAGAATTAATCTTTTCAATCATGAAGATTTCAAAGAAAATTATCTCAGCAGTATAGGGCTTTCAGCTTTAGCAGGAATACTAAACAATTATGAAGTCGTAAATCCTTTTATCACTTCAACTACAGATGCTTTTAATAGATTAAAACCTGGATATGAAGCCCCTGTTTGTGTAGTATGCTCTCTTGGAAAATCGACAAACATCCCATCAAGAAACAGAACAGTGCTATTGTGTTTAATAAAAGACTTTGACTGCAAAATGAAGACTAGATTTGAGCTTAGATCACCTAACCCATCAACAAATATTTATTTGGCATTCGCAAGCGTTTATCAGGTGATGATAGATGGGATGAAATTCTATCTCGACAAATATTCTTTGGATTGTATATTGAAGGATGTCTCAAAAACAAATACGGAAAAATCTGATTATTTCGAAAATAATAGACAGTATCGTTCAGAAAATAATATATTTGAAGATTTTACAGAGGAAGAAAGAGATGTATTGTTTTCTAGACCACCGGCAACAGTCTACGAAAATATGGAAATTTTCATAAGGAATAATAATAAAAAAATTCAAATCCTAAATAGTAATAATGTTTTTACTGATAAAATTATCGACTCATATTGCTGCTCAACTATCTACTATTGGGCTATGGAGTTAAAGGGTAGAATTATAGAGAACTATAGAGAATTAATCAGAGATATGAAGAAACTGCATTTTGAAGAAGATGTTTCAGATCTTGACAGATTAAACTGGTCAAAAATCAGTGATTTAAAGAGAGAATTAATGAAGGATACAATTCAAAATAAATCTCTATTTACCAAAACAGTGGAGGCGGTAGATAATAAAGATTACAAAAAAGTATCCGACTTGCAGCTTGAATTGACAGAAAAAGTAAATAAACTCAGAGGTCTTTATAGTTCGTACAAAAAAAATATTCTTTAATTGGATAATGTTTTGTTATTTAAAAGTAGACTGAATAAGGATAATAAAATAAAGTCAGGACAACTGGACATAAATCGGTAGTATAAGCACTTTAGATAAATAGTAAAAAAAATTAATATATTCAAGGGAAAAGGGCAATTGGTATAAACTTAGAAATATGAAACTTAATTACTAAATAATTTTTAAAAGATTTCATTAAATTCAGGTTTACATGTAGAAGTATAAAGTCAACTAAAAATTTTGCTTATTTTATGCAATATACAATTGAGGAGATAGTATGCCGAAATATATGATTGAAGATCCAGTATACGCACTACTTCATTCTGAGATGTTAAAACTGCTCAGGAATTTTCCCAAAGATAAAAAAAGAATAATTGAGCGATACAGCCCTCGTTTTAAAAAATGGATTCCGGATATTGAGATGGCAAAGATACATTTTGGAGAAATACCGGTTAATATTATCACCGAAGAAGAAGCCAACAGACTGATAAGAGAAGTTTACAATAAAGATTAAACTTTGAAATAATTTTTTTGGACTTTATAATGACTTTAATAGAGGTAGTACAGATGAAAAAAGTCTCTAAAATATTAGTAAATTTAACAAAAGTTTTGTTGATTTTGATTCTTTTTTTAGTGGTGGTTTTTACTATTTCTTATCAGTATATTAGAAAAACTAATTACGATGATCAATATCTGTTAAATATCAGTGAAGAGACGATAGATCCTTTAGAAGATTGTTATTACGACTCGAAAGAGAAAACGATAGTTTTTAAAATCAGTGATGAATTAATTTCTTCACATATTAAAATAGATAACCTTAAAAGAGAATTAAAGAAATATGATTTAGAGTTGATCAATTATGGCTTTGATATTGAAACAAAAGAAAAAGAATTTTGTCTATATGTTAAAGTTTTATATAAGGATTTTTTACCACTTGATGGGTATATTTTATTTAACTATAGAGTAGATGATAGCATCATAGTAATGGATATCATAGAAGCTAAGATTGAAAATTGCTTAACGATTACTTTAGAGAAACTTCAAAAGTCAAATTTTAAAACACAATACAGGTTTAAATATCCAACAATAGAAATAAGCCAGATGATTACTATTAACAGAAATTATCTGATAGTTGATTCTTATCATAATGATACGTTAATTGTTAAATATAATCTTTTTGATTATATTTACAATTATTATAAAGAGATGTATGAAAATGGTGATCCAAGTTATTATATTTACATGACAATTGAAAAGTATGGTTTAGATAAATATGTAGAAACGAATTTTCCATATGTTGTTTTGGAATTGGAAAATTACGGAATAGAAATCAGGTAATAATTAATATATAAATAATTTTTAAAATAGACATCGAAATAATCATCAGATTATTTTTTGTATTATCATTTATTAATATGGCCTGATTATTGTATAATGTAGGTGGTGATTATATGAAAATAACAATTAAAGGCCCTAAAATGGATCCGATAAAGATGGAGTTTTCTCACGATATGAAGGCGGAAGAAATTTTAAATTTAGTTAAAGATAAAATGCCTTATCCAATTTATGGTTGTAAAGTAGACAATTCTTATCGTGGCTTGTTGCATAATGTTCATCGTGATTGCACGGTAGAGTTTTTAGATATTCGAACTTCAGCTATCTGGTATGTTTATCAGAACTCACTGATTTTACTTTTCATTAAGGCTGTTCATGATGTTTTAGATAAGTCAGTTTTAGTCAGTGTCAATAATTCTTTAAGTAAAGGTTTATTTATAACTTTAAATCGAAATATCAATCAGAAGACAATTAAATTAATTGAGGATAAGATGCTTGAACTTGTCAAAAAAGATATTCCGATTAAAAAGGAGCATATGACAAAAGAAAAGGCGATCGAATTAGCTAAAAAGCATAGACAACAAGAAACTTGTCGTTTGCTTGAAAGTATCCCGTCTTTAAATAATGTTGAGATATATTCTTTGGAAGATGAAGTGGAAATCTTTTATAATTTCTTAGTTCCTTCAACGGGGTATTTGCAGTATTTCGAATTGAAAAATTATAAAAATGGTTTACTATTGCGTTTCCCTCATCAAAGCAATCCGTTAATAATACCAGAATTTGAAGAGCAGAATGTTTTGTATAAAGCTTTTTCGGAAGTTAATAGATGGGGTCAATTAACTAATACTAACTATGTGGTAGATTTAAATGAGCAGATTTTAACTATGGGTTTAAAAGAATTATATTTGATGCAAGAAGCTTTGCATGAAAAAAAGATTTCTGATATTGCTGATGAAATTCTTAAGAGTAAAAAAAGAGTTGTTCTGATATGTGGCCCTAGTAGTAGTGGTAAAACATCTTTTGCCAACAGGCTAAGTATTCAGCTTAAAGTCAACGGTTTAAGTACTTTGTGTTTGGGAACGGATGATTATTTTGTTAATCGTGATCAGACACCACTTGATGAAAACGGACAAAAAGATTACGAAAGCATCAAAGCTGTAGATATAAAATTATTCACTAGTGATATTCAAAAACTATTAAATGGTCAGGAAGTTGATTTACCTTATTTTGATTTTACCAAAGGTGAAAAGATCTTTGGCGACAAAATCACAAAAATTGATAAAAAACATGTACTGATAATTGAAGGAATTCATGCATTAAATGAAAAACTGACAGAAGGAATTTCTGAAAATGAAAAATTCAAAATTTATATATCACCATTTTCACCAATCAGTATTGATCATCATAATCGTATTCCTACAACTGACTGTCGTATGCTAAGAAGGATGGTCAGAGATTATCAATTTAGAAACAGAAGTGTTAAACAGACTATTGCTGAATGGCCAAAGGTCAGAGCTGGAGAAGAAAAGAATATTTTCCCTTATGCTGACCAGGCTGAAGTTTTCTTCAATTCCAATTGCATATATGAGTTTGCGGTACTTAAAAAGTATGCCGAGCCTCTTTTAAGAGAAGTAAAACCAGATGAAGAGGAATATGCTGAAGCTCAGAGGATGTTGTCATTTTTAAGATTTTTTGATGTGGCTACTGATGATGATAAGATTGTCAACAACTCTATTATTAGAGAGTTTATAGGCGGATCCATATTGGTTCACTAGAAAAGCTGAAAATGATTAAAATGAATAACCCGACAGCTGCATCAGTGGATGGCAAAATTGAAAACCAACAGTTAAAGAAGACTGTAAAAAAATATGCTGACTGAAAGGTATCCTTGAATATGCCGATGAAAAAATCAATGATGATAAGATAATGTATGAAGTTGATACAGTTATAAAAGAAAATTGTGATATGCAATATGCAATCACGTCAATTTATCTCATTTACAATAGAGGTTTATTTAGAAAGGGGAAAGGAAAAGTTAAAACAAAATGTTTAAAGATTTAGTGTTAGATTATTATCGAAAGGAAAACGATTTATCCTGTTCTGAAGCGATGATTAAAGCTGGTAACGAATACTTTGGTTTGAATATGACCGAAAATTGTTTCAGATTATTTAGTGGCTTTTCCGGAGGTATGTATGGTAATTGTACCTGTGGGGCTGTAACTGGTGCGGTAGCCATTTTGTCACTTCTGTATGTTGAAAATGGAGCTCACAATTCGCCTTTGATGAAAAAGAAAGTATCCAGATTTATAGAGTTGTTTAGAAAAGAATTGTCATCGACAGAATGTGGGATTTTAAAAAATTTACATCACACTCCAGAAATCAGATGTTCAAAAATGATGTTAGTAGCAGCGCAATTGGTTGAACAGGTTGTTAATGAAAAGATGGACTATAAATAAACATAGTCTTTTATTTGTTGTTTTTACATTATGCAATCAACTTGTGATAAAATCAGTTGGTTGATAAAGCCGTTGATAAGTGTATGATTATGAGAAAAGAACCAAGCAAGAACAAAATTTTTAATTTCAAAAAAATAGGGTTAATAACTCTAGATGTTTTAGTTGTGGTTTTATCAATGTTTGGAGCTTTGTTTTTGAGATTTAAGGGTGTAATCGAACCATTTTATTTAGGACGTCTAAAAAAAATAGGCTTACTAATAGTTTTCTTTGATATTGCTATTTTTTATTATAAGAGCTTTTATAACAGTTTATGGACTTATGCAGAAGTGCGAGAATTTAAAAATATTGTTAAAGGTACACTAATGGCTTCAATCATAAATATTGTTGTTTGTGAGCTTACTTTCAACTCAATGCCTAGAAGTTGTTATTTCATCTTTTTTTTGTTAGTAACAATGTTGGCTGGTGGTTATAGGTATATGTATCAATATTTTTCAAAGGTTTTACTGAATAAAAAGAAAAATGTTGAAAACATCAGCAATGTAATGATTGTCGGTGCTGGTGCTGCTGGTAAAAAAATTGCCAGAGAAATAATCACCTCTAGAGAAACAAAGAAGAAAGTTGTCTGTTTTATTGATGATAATCCAAGTAAAAAAGGATTGTTATTAAACAACATAGCAATTTACGGAAACAGAAATCTCATTAAAGAAGCTGTTAGAAAGTTTGATGTTGATGAAATCTATGTTGCTATTCCAAGTGCAACAAAAAAGCAGATAACTGAAATCCTGAATATTTGTAACGAGACTGGAAAACATACAGAAGTATTACCAAAAGTTTTTCAGTTGACTACTGATGAAATTAAATTATCAGATTTAAGAAAAGTAGAACTTGAAGACTTGCTGGAAAAAGTGCCGATTGAAGTGAATTTAGAGGAAATAATTGATTATATCTATGACAGGATCGTTTTAGTTACAGGTGGAGGGGGCTCTATTGGTTGTGAATTATGTCGCCAAATTGTCAAATGTAAACCTAAGAAATTAATAATCTTAGATATTTATGAAAATAATACTTATAAGATTCAACTGGAATTGCAGAAAGATTATCCAGATTTAGATTTGGATGTGCTGATTGCTTCGATCAGGGATGAAGGCAGAATTAATAGTATATTTAAAAAATATAAACCAGATATTGTTTATCATGCTGCTGCTCATAAACACGTACCTCTGATGGAAGACTCTCCAAATGAAGCGGTGAAAAACAACGTCTTTGGCACTTATAATATCGCTGAAGCCTGTTACAGGTATGAAGTTGAAAAAATGGTTTTAATTTCCAGTGATAAAGCAGTAAATCCTGTTAATATTATGGGAGCAACTAAGAGAATCTGTGAAATGATTATTCAGGCTTATGCCAATAAATCGAAAAAAACAAAATTTACAGCTGTCAGATTTGGCAATGTTTTAGGCTCTAGTGGCTCAGTTGTAAATATCTTTAAACAGCAGATTGCTGAAGGTGGACCAGTTACCGTGACGGACCCAAATATTATTAGATATTTTATGACTATTCCAGAAGCAGTATTACTAGTTTTACAAGCAGGATACTATGCTGAGGGTGGTGAAATATTTGTCTTTGACATGGGCAAACAAGTGAAAATCTTAGATATAGCCAAAAAACTTATTAGATTATACGGTTATGAGCCTTACAAGGATATTCCAATTATTTTTACCGGTTTAAGATCAGGGGAAAAGCTATATGAAGAGCTTTTGATGGCTGAAGAATACTTGCAAGAAACTCCAAATCATCTGATTCGTATTGCTGAGCCGATTGAAATGAATTATCAGAAATTTTTTCAACAGTTAACAGAATTAAAAGAGTTAGCTTACCAGGAAACAGACCAGATGAAAGAAATAGTCAGTCAACTGGTTGAGACATATCGTTATAAAAATGAGGATGTTTAGTATTTCTGTTTCAATAAATAAAATCAATTAATTGATATGATGTTAATATTACGGTAAATGTTTGTAGATATTGTTGTACATTGTCTTTAAAAAGAACAGATAAGGAGTAGTATGAAAGAAAAAAATAAACGGATTCCTTTTTTTGAAATAAAGGGAGTGGTAATACCAGGTCGTGGTATTGGAAAAAAGATAGGAATGCCAACTGCCAATATAAAGATTGCAGATGAAGATAAATTGCCAGAACCTGGAGTGTATATTTCAAGAATTTTTCTTAAAGGAGAAACTCTTTATGGAGTAACACATATAGGAAGGCGTCCAACCTTTGATGAAAGTCAAGAGATATCATTTGAAACTCACATTCTTAATTTCGACAAAAATATTTATGGCTGTAAAATACAGATACAACTGTTTTCTAAAATTCGAAAGCCTCAAAAGTTTGAAGAACCATCAGAGCTGCTAGAACAAATCAGAAAAGATTGTCTTGTTGCTCAAAAATACTGGAATCTTTAATAGTCTGCTTTGTTAATTGTATTTGAAACCAGATTTATATTTATAAGTAATAAGTTGGAAAGAAATTATTTAATATTTTCTTTTTTAATGCCATATCAATATACTATAACAAGCATACAAAACCGCTTTAAAGAAATAGCTTTAAAAGGTGTTATACTGAAAATGTAGACAAGAGGTGTGTGTTAATGAAAATGTATGTTCAACAGAAGGTTTTCAGATTAGCTGATGAGTTTATTGTTTATAGTGAAAAACAGCAACCATTATATTATGTTTATGGGAAACTATTTTCTTGGAGTAAAGAGTTGCGTATTTGTGATGTTAATAATCAAGATGTTGCTTTTATAAAAAGGGAGATATTTTCATTATTGCCCAGGTACTATTTTTATATTGACAATCTTCAAATTGGGGAAATAGTAAGAAGATTTTCGCTTTTTTATCCCAGCTATTTTATTGAAGGATTAAATTGGCAATGTGAAGGTGACTTTTGGGCTCACAATTATTCGATAACTCACAAAGGGGAAATAATTGCGACGATAAAAAAAGAATGGTTATCTTGGGGTGACTTTTATACGATAGATGTAGCTGAAGAAGAAAATAGTTTAAAAGTATTATTAGTCTGTTTAACAATCGATGCTTGTCTGCAAAGCAGCAGTAATGCTGCAACTAATGCTAACAATTAACCAAAAGGAGAATTATTATGTCTGAAGCTGTATTTTTATTTGCATCAGTATTTATTATAGGGGTGTTTATCTATAGTGTGTATAGTTTAATCAGTCAAAAAATAAAAGATGACAGATCACCGGTTTTAAGAGCCAAAGCTACAGTGGTAGCTAAAAGAGTTGAGGTGTCAACCAGCAGTAATATTCATCATCACGGTACTGGAAACATTCATCATAACCATATTTCAACAAGCACAAGCTACTATGTAACTTTTGAACTTGATAGTGGAGAAAGAAAAGAGTTTTCTGTGTATGGTGATGAGTATGGTTTACTGGTAGAAAAAGATTATGGTTATCTGACTTATCAGGGAAGCAGGTTTAAAGGCTTTGAGATTATGTCTTAGTGTTTTGCTTGTTAGTTTCAAATTTATAACTTAAAATAGATATGTCAGCTTAAAAAGAAAGGGTTATGAGTATGAAAAAGATTTTACAAATACTGCTAGTAACATTAATGATTTTATCTTTGTTCGGATGTAAAAAACCTGAAGTTATTGTACCTGAAGATCCACTTGACGAAGATTTTCAACAAATAATTGATGAATGGTTTATAGAAGATATGAGTGAGGATTATTTAAGCCTACATTTCGGTCTTGTAAATCCAAAAGATTTTGGAATTGAAAATGTTGAAGTTACTTTAGGTGAAATTGAAATTGAGGATGATTATGATGGTTACCTTAGAAGATTGGAAGTTTTAAATAACTATGATATTAGCAATTTAAATAGAACACAACTGATAACATATAAAGCCTTAATTGCTTATTATAATAAAATGCAAACATATTTAGATTCTGAATATGACTATGGTTTTGTCTTTACTCCTAATAGAGGTGTCAATAATAATTTGATTACTAATTTTACGGAGTTTGAACTTAGAAGTGAACAAGATGCTAGAGATTTAATTACTTTAGTATTAGATAGTGAAAGATATATTGATTTATGTATTGACTACACCAGGGAACAAGCTGAAGAAGGGATTGTTCAAAAAGATGCGGTAATCGATAAGATTATTGATTCTTGTGAAAGATTTATCTCCCGCATCGAAGATAATGAAGTAATCAAAGCTTATAATGCTTCAATTGAAAAACTTGAATTGGCTAATGAAGAAGAATTGAAACAACAGCTATCTGATGCAGTTATCAATGTATTAATTCCTTCTTATCAGAAAATAATTGATTTTTATCAAGGTTTATATGGTAAATGTACTAATCCTGATGGCTTATTCTACTATGAAGGTGGAACAGACTATTATGAAGTAATATTCTTAGGTGGTGTATCTTCAACTGACAGATCAGTTGATAAATGGGGTGCAACATTAAGAAGTGCGATTAAAAGTGTTGTTAAGAAAATTACAGCAGTTTCAAATAAAATGAGTTATGATGATTACAACAAATGGGCCAGTGGAGCAAATCATTATGGTTATAAAGATCCTTATGAAATGATTGAATATGTAAAGAGTCAAATGTCTGATGACTTCCCAGCAATTCCAGAGGTTGAATATTCAGTTAATTATTTGGATCCTACAGTAACAAGTGATAATATAGCTGCCTATTATTTGATAGCTGCATTTGACAATCTCTCAAAAAATGTCATTAAAGTAAATGAAACTTATAGTAAGAATTCACCAGATGACATGGCTATCACTTTAGCACATGAAGCTTATCCAGGACATTTATACCAGCACACTTATTACTTTACGCATCATCCTTCTCAGAAAGTCAGATACAATGTCGGATTTATCGGCTATTCTGAAGGCTGGGCGATGTATTCAGAAGAATATGGTTATAGATATTATGAGAAGAGTAAGAATATAGCGGAACTTGAAATTCTATATTTGAGATTTAATTATTATCTGCAAGCTTATTGTGACATGTTAATTAACTACTATGGCCATCAGGTTGATGATGTAGCTAACTACTTAACCGAATACTTTGGTGAAAGCTATGCTCATTCTCTGGCAGAAAACATCTATGATACTTTAATTGGTGATCCAAGCATGTTTACTCCATATGCACTTGGTTATTATCAGATGACATCACTATATGATAAGACCCAAAAAGCTTTAGATAAGGATTTCAATGTCAAAGAATTTAATACTTTAATTTTAGATACAGGAGATGTTGATTTTGATACCTTAACCTGGATAGTTGATGAGTATATCGCTTCTAAAACAGCGCCAAAGGAATAAAAATCATATTAAACAGTTTATAAAATCTGGAGGCAGATGTTTGCCTCCTTTTTTAATTAAATAATCCTATGTTTTTTCTTATATATATTTTTTAAATAAAACATAATGTATATAATTTTAATATTCTAGTTATTGATAGCAGTCAATGTTGGGTGATATAATTATTATAGTTAGGGAATTTATAAAAATTTAAAAGCATTCAGTTAAGTTAGAGGTTTATAACTCTCGCTTGTTTGTTGTTGTGTAAAGGTTGATTTTTATCATTTTAATCATCTATCTAAATCTTCATAATCATAACAAGTCATCAAAGGCATGAAAATGTCTGATAAATATTTATTAATAAATTATAAGAGATAATTTATAGGGGAGAAAAAGTATGAAAAAATTTATTTTTGGTGTTTTTATATGTCTGATAATTTCGGTTAGTTTTTTTCCTGCTACAGTTTATGCCTCTAATGTAGCAGAAGTTAATGGAGTTGAATATGCCACAATACAGCAGGCATTAGATGCAGCAAAAAGTGGTGATACTATAAACCTGTTAGCTGATAGCGATATTGATTCGCCTGTCTCAATTGAAAAGGCTATTACAATCGAAGGAAATAACTGTGAAATTTATTACACGGGTTCTTATGCAGCATTAATAATTCTAAATTCTGAGACAAAAGAATCCAGCATTACACTTAAGAACATAAGGATTGTCGCTAAAAAAGCAGAAACAGGTATCAGCTATGAAGTTGAAAAAGGCCAATTAACTCTCGACAATATAGTTATCAGAGGCTATGGCGGCGATAAACCTGTTTATCCACTGTTTATGACTGCAGATTGTAGTGGTGCTGTTATTAATATTAATAATTGTAGTTTGACTGGTCACTATGGAATAAATGTATGGGGCCAGAACATGACAATAAATATTAATGATACAGAAATCTATAGTTATTCTGAAGAAAATGTTGCCGCAATTGTCTTAAATAGAGGTGATGTATACAATGCCGAAAACACTGTAATTAACATTACTAAAAGTAAGATTGTTGCAGCAGATAAAGACGATAATCCAACTGTTGCGATATTAAATAAAACGTTAACTGCCAAAGTAAATATTGATGAGCAGAGTGAGATTAAAGGTGAAATAAAGGAAGTTATTGCCTTTGTAGGAACTGTTGAAGATAGTACTTTATTTTTCAAACTTCAGGATGCTATCAATTATGGAATTGAGAAAAATAGACCAGTAGAAATTATCAGGAATATAAATGAAAAAGCTAGAATTGAAATTAATGGGAAAGTTGAAATCAATGGTAATGGATTGATGCTGACTTCATCCAGTCATGAAATAATCAGCATTAAAACAGCTGATGAAGTTATTATAGAGAATTGTAATATTATCGGAATCTCAGATTGTGTTTATGGATTAACCATTGATTATAAACCTGTCACCTTAAAACTTAATAATGTCACTATCTCTGGTCAACGTCATATTGCTGTTTATGTTTGCTGGGGTGCTGAATCATCAAAACTTTTTATCAGAGACTGTGACTTGACAGGTTGTTATGCTCTTGGTGTCTACGGAGAAAAAACAGAAGTTGAAATTAACAATACTAAATTAACCAGTATTAATAATGATTCAAAGCCAGATGCTGCTAAACACTATTCAGGAGCTATATTAATATATGTTAATGATGTTAAGGTTAAAGTTTTTGAGGGGTCAATTACTACAATATCATCTGAAGACAAGCCATTGGCCTGTGTCATTCATGTGCCTGGAAATAATGCTGAAAACATGGATGTTTATCTGGATACTGAAATAATTGCTGAAGGGACGGCTGAAATTATTGGCTTTGAATCTAACAGTCAACATATTATAAAAGTACGTCAAGAGTATAAACAAAAACTAAATGACGAGGGTTTTGCGGTAACCAAGCCAGATGACAAGGGCATGATTGAGATCGATTACTCAAAGAAAGTTAATACTGTAACCTATATGATTGATGGTAAAGAGTATTGTGTAATCAAGGTTCAGGATGGTGACAGTGTTAAAGATGTTCCTGTTGTTCCAATAAAAGATGGCTATACAGGAAAATGGGATCATGATGGCACTAATATTACAGTTGACACTACTATTAATGCTGTGTATACAAAAGAATTTTTAAATTTGAAGATGATTTTATTACTTGCAGTAGTATTTGTAATTGTCCTGATTATTCTAATAATGACTACTTATAAAAAGAAAAATAAAATAAATTAAATGTATGTATCGTATTTATAAAAAAGAGGGAGAACAAGGTGTTCTCCTTTCTTGTGCTTAATGTTACTTTATTCACAATAGTGGTAAAAACATTCTTTTTTGGTTCTTTTTTTGTTAGTATTATATTAGATAGATTAAAAAATAGGGCGATAATTTAAATAAGAAAGGGAGATGATAGTATGATTTTAACAAAAGATCAGCAAGCTATTCTCGATGGCAGTAAAGGGGAAACCATGGCGAAAGTCATGAAAACTTTAGTAATGTATGGGAAAGCTTTTAATGCTGAAAAAATGGTAGAGGTCACTAGTGAGCATAATCATCTGGTGACCTCTTTTGGTTTGGGCGTTTTAGATCCGGTCTATCAGTTAATGGATAAGTTAATTGAGGCTAATGCTATTTCACAACAGACCTTTAGTTGCGATCCTAGACCGGTAGATAAAAATGTCCCTGCTAATTTTATTCAAAGACTGGTCTTCAATAAGTTTATGTACAATAAACAAGATTTTTATGAAGAACAATTGCAGAAATTAGGCTTGATGGATAAAGATGCTTTCACCTGTACCTGCTATATGGATCAGGTAGGAAACAAACCTAACAAGGGAGAGATTTTATCCTGGTCTGAATCTAGTGCTGTAGTTTATGCTAATTCAGTATTAGGGGCTAGATGTAACAGGAACTCAGGTATTATGGATCTGATGGGTTCGATTGTGGGCTATGTTCCTTATTTTGGTTTGTTAACTGATGAGGGAAGAAAGGCAAAATGGATTATTAAAGTTGAAACAACAAAAAAACCTGAAGCACAACTTTTAGGAAGTGCTATCGGGATGAAAGTTATGGAAGATGTTCCTTATGTAATCGGTTTGGATAAATGGTTGGGTACAGAGTTAACAGAAGAAGCATGTACTTATCTGAAAGATTTTGGTGCAGCTACTGCTTCTAATGGAGCAGTTGGACTATATCACATTGATAATTTGACACCAGAGGCTAAAGAGTCAGGAAGAGATCTGATTTATGAAGATGCAAAGGAATATGTTATTGATGATGCAGAACTACAAAGAATTTATGATAGCTATCCAATAATCTGGAAAGATATTAATGCTAAACCTAAATTATGCTTTATGGGCTGTCCGCACATGTCTTTACAACAGCTAAAAGATTGGACAGATAAAGTTGAAAAATCTTTAACAGAATATGGAAATAGCAAGGTAGTTATTCCAACGGTCTTCACAGCTGCTCCAGCAGTAATTAAGGAATTTAAGAAAACGGAACACTATCCTCGTTTTGCTGAAACAGGAATAATCTTATCTTATATTTGCCCATTGATGTATATGAACAATCCAACTGTCGGTAAAACACCAGTAATTACCTCAAGTAATAAGTTGCGTACCTATACTAATGCCAGATATTATACTGATGATGAAATTCTTGTTCAAATCACAAAAGGAGGTAATTAGCTATGAAACAATTTAAAGGAAGAGTAATAACTCCAGGGACTGTCAGTGCTGAAGCTGTAGTAACAAAAGCTGGTTTTAACACCTTAGCTTCTTTACAGAAATCATTGCAGTTTGGTGATAAAACAGCTAAGGTAACTGACCAGAATAATCCTGAATTATATGGTAAACCGATTGCGGGGAAAGCTTTATGTTTACCTCAGACAATAGGGTCTACTACTGGTGGTCTGGTACTGTATTGTGCCTGTGCAATGAAAAGAAATCCAGCCTGTATGTTGTTTGCTAACACGATTGATTCATTAGCTTGTGCGGGAGCAGTTTTAGCGGAAGTTTGGATTGATGATGTAACGATGCCGGTAATCGATCAGTTAGGTGATGAATTTTTAAACTATGTAAAAGATGGTATGACAATAACTATTAAGGAAGATGGTATTGTTGAAGTGGAGGGTTAATTAATGGAAGAAAAATATAATGCCTTGTTTACTCCTTGGAAAATAGGGAATTTAGAAATTAAAAACAGAATTGTGATGTGTCCGATGGGTGGTACCAGTATTTTTGGTTGGATGGAACCAAATCATTTTGACAAAGAAGCAGCTAATTTTCTAATGGAAAAAGCTAAAAACAATGTGGGCCTGGTTATTCCGGGAATAGCACCGATTAAAGACCCGATGGGTGGTATGTGGCTATATCAGAACAAAGGAAAATTTAAAAAACTAAAAGAGTTTATGGACGAGTTCCATAAAACTGGTGCCAAAATGTTTATTCAATTAACAGCTGGTTTTGGTAGGGCGATGGCTGTCAACGATCTAATGGTATTAATGCTTAAAAATAAAGTCATTGGCACTTTAGGTAAACCTATCTTTGATATGGATTATATTACTGCCAGTGCTTCAGCTACTCCAAACAGATGGGCAGATGACATCTATTCTCGTGAGATGACCAAAGAAGAAATTAAGGAAATAGTTGAGGCTTTTGCCAAAACTGCTAAGCTGTGTATGGATGCTGGTGTTGATGGAGTAGAAATCCATGCTGTCCATGAAGGTTATTTGTTAGATCAGTTCACCTTAAAATATTCAAACTTCAGAGAAGATGAATACGGTGGATCTTTTGAAAATAGATATCGTTTTCCAGTAGAAATAGTTCAAGCTATTAAACGTGAGTGTGGAGCTGATTATCCAGTTTCACTGAGATATTCAGTTGTTTCTAAAACTAAAGGCTTTAGAAGCGGGGCTTTGCCTGGTGAAGAATATGTGGAAGTTGGCAGAGATATGGAAGAATCTGAAAGAGCTGCTAAATATTTACAGGATGCTGGTTATGATATGTTGAATTGTGATAACGGTACTTATGATGCCTGGTATTGGGCTCATCCACCAGGATATATGGATAAAAACTGTAATCTTAAGTATGTTGAACATATTAAAAACTTTGTTGATATTCCAGTAGTTTGCGCTGGTAACATGGATATAGCTGATGGAGCTAAAGCAATTGAAGAAAACAGAATTGATGGTTTAGGAATAGCTCGACAATTTTTAGTTGATCCAACTTGGGTAACTAAGTTAATGAATGGAAAAGTTGATGAAATAAAACCATGTATTCGTTGTCATAATGCCTGTTTTACGATGGCTAAATATGAAGGTAGCGCTAATGATCAGGATTTAATTGATGCCTTAAAGATGGCTAGATGTGCTTTAAATCCGATAACGATGCAAACGAAAAAGTATAAAATTGTTCCAACCAATAGTCCTAAAAAAGTAGCGATTGTTGGTGGTGGTATTGGCGGTATGGAAAGTGCTTTAGTATTAAAAGCCAGGGGACATCAACCAGTAATTTATGAAAAAAGCGATGTATTGGGTGGAATCTTTATTCAAGGAGCCAATTTCCCATTTAAGGAAAATGATAAAAAATTATTGCAGTGGTATCGCAGAGAAATTAAAGAAAAAGAAATTGAAGTTAAATTCAATGTTGAAATCAGTGATGTTAATACTTTAGATGCTGATGCAGTTATTGTTGCTACAGGTTCAACACCAAAAACTTTACCGATTAAAGGTTTCCATAAGGCTATTGATGCTACTGAGTATTTAAGTGGTACAGAAGTTGGTGAAAAAGTGGTAGTAATTGGTGGTGGCTTAACTGGTTGTGAAGTAGCGTATGATTTAGTCTTAAAGGGCAAAAAGCCAATTGTTGTCGAAATGCAAAATGATTTGATTGCGGTAAGAGGAGTCTGTTTAGCTAACAGTTCTTTCTTAAGAGAAATGTTAGCTTATAAAAATGTTCCAGTTTATCTAAATTCAGTAGCTAGTGAAATTAGAGATGATGGGGTAACGATTAAAGATAAAGATGGCAATATAACTGAACTTGAAGCGGATAGTGTAATTTCAGCTGTTGGTTATAATCCTAATCCGCTGGCTCGAAATGCTTTAAATGTATATTTGGTTGGTGATTGTCGAAAAGTAGGTAACTTAAGGACAGTTATCTGGCGAGCTTGGGATGTCGCAATGAAAATTTAAACAAGTAAAAAGACAAGTTTAACGCTTGTCTTTTTTGTGGTTCAAAAGTATTAACGCTTTTATTCTATTTCATTAACTTCTTTTAAAGTTGGAATAGAATCAGCTGCCCCTTTTCTTTGTACCGTTAATGAGCTGGCTTTAGTTGCTAATAGTAAACATTTTTCAGGACTGAAACCTTGGGATAAACCATAAGAGAAATAACCCATAAAGGTATCACCAGCTCCAACAGTATCAATAGCTTTAACTTTAAAAGCTTCTTGGAAAATTCTTTGTTTATCATCTTGATAATAAGCACCAATACTGCCTAGTGTTAAAACAACCTTAGCCTTTGGATACATTATTTTTAACTCATCAAGAATTCTTAGAGGGTCAGTTTCATTAGTGAAGCCTTTACCCTCAACTTCGTTGATGAAAAAATAATCAATCTTATTTAATGGGTAACTATAGATATCATCGTTAAAAGGGGAAGGATTTAACATAATTGTTAATCCCAATTCACTAGCTTTATTAATCAGATGAATTTGATTATTAATTTCATTTTGTAAGATTAATAAATCTCCTTTTCCAAACTTTGAAAGAACAGAATCAATATATTCAGTAGTAATTGATTGATTGCTTCCACCATAGATGAAAATAGAGTTTTCACCATTTTCATCAATTTGAATAATCGCATGACCGTTAGGCTCATCAACTTTATTTAAATAGGTAGTGTCAACATTGTTGTCGGCTAAAACTTTTTCCAATATTTTAGCATCGTTACCGATATTGCCGGCTAAATAGACATGCACACCACTTCTAGCTAAAGCAATGGAAGCATTTAACCCTTTTCCCCCAGATACAACATTATATTCACTAGCAAAAATGGTTTCTTTAGGCTTAGCGATATTTTTGACATAATAATTATGGTCGATGTTTAATGAACTAAAAACTAATATTTTCATTGTCAATTCTCCTTTCTACAATTATAACATTAAATGAATAACAGACTAAGAGCTATCGCCAGCTGTCCCAGATAGTAAAGTAGCAGATTGGTAACTCTCAGATAGAATTTACTTGTTTTACCAAAAGTGTTAAAAATCAGAACAATATCACTGATAGTAAAAAGAATGGCACCCAATAAGTAGATTAAGCTATTTGTTTGAGGATTGTTAAAATAGTTTATTAAGGCCACACTGCTCATAACAACAATGGCTCCAATATAGAAAACTCCAAAAATCTTGAAAGCCATTCTGGCTTCGATTTTTGAAAAAATCCATATTAATATTAAGATAGTCAAAATCAAACCTATTATAAAAGCCAACAGTTTGTTGGTGCATAGAGGCAATAGTGCCAACAAATAAAAAATATGGCCTGTTAAGAAAACTAGAATTCCGATTAAGAAAATCAAAGTTCCCTTCTTTTCAAAGACGTACCTCAAATTAAGCAGGATGTCACCTATCATACCGAAAATCAAACCCATTTTAACCATTCTGGCAAACTCTGTGTTAACACTTTTTTGAGCACAAATAAAACCTAAAACTACAAATATTAATGAAGCAATCCCTTTAAGAATAACTGCTGGAAGATATTTTTTATCATGTTCAACTTTGATAAATAAAAGTTGAACTAAAATACCGATAGCACAGATTAGTAAATATTTCATTGGCTGACTCCTTTTATCTAATTATATTATACAATGAAAAAAGGCAAAATAATTGAGTAGTTGACAACTTCATTTCCAAAAAATAGACCAGTTTTAAAAGAACTTCCAAGTTGTTTTTTAAAAGAAGAAAGACAAGATGGTAGGGGTCCATTGTTCTATTCAGGGAAAATCGATATACACCTGACTTATAGAAAAATTTATTTTTTGCAGGTTAAGTATATTAGAAGTTAAAATCTGAATCTTTAGAATTTTACTTACTTTTCCTTATTTTTTATAATTGAAAAAATTGAATTCTTTTCTTTTTCATCCAGCTTTTTTCTACTTTCAGCTAATTGTTCTATTAACTGGTCTATTTTTTCTTGATCGCATTTATCAGATAATAGACTTTCTATTAATTCATCCTGGATATCAATAACATCTTTTTGTAAATTTTCAATAGGTGTCATATAGTTTAATATTATTTTTTCACCTTCTTTAATTTTGTTCTGGGTATCTTCTACTTTTTCCAGGACGATCATATTTATTTTTTCTATTTCTTCTTTCGCTTTTTCTAATCTCTTTTTTACTTTATCTGTTCTATATTCAAGTTTAGGATAAGCTTCTAAAATTCTTCTATGAAATACAGTTCTTGAACTAAACAACTCTTTCATTTCTTCCGCAATCTTTTCTGTAGAATCTCCAGTACTGTTAGCAACTTCTGTTCTAAGTAATTTAAGAATAAAGTGTGAAAAAATCCAGTCAGTGATTAAGATAATTGAAATAATAATTACTGCTATTCTAAATTGAAAAGCAGTTATTCTTTCAAAACATTTATAGATAATTGGGTTGATGAGTTTAACAACAATTAAACCACCCAGTCCAAACAATATCAAGTTTCCTATCCAGATTCTGCCATTTAAGTTCATTGGTTTTGTACTATAATCCCACCATCTGATTGAAAATCTTTTTTCCATAAAATAGCTTGCAAAATATTCTAAAATGCCACAAATAATAAATGAAATTAAAAAACATGAACTTATTGAATCGTCCATAGAAGGAATATAAATCGAAGCCAATGTTATCAATGCTGCCCCAAAACCATAAATTGGCAGATATGGTCCAATTAAGAATCCTCTATTAACTATCTTCTTTGATTCAAGTGAAACAAGAAAAACTTCTATTATCCATCCAATTACACTATAGATAAAAAATAGTATAAATAATTTCTCTATACTCATATAACATGCTCCTTCATTTTTTAAAAATATTTTATAATACAAAAGTTCTACCTTTACAATCCAAATTACCAGCAGTCAGTCTCACTGCTAGACAAATAAATTATAAAAGAAAATATTTTGATTTCAATAAACAAAGTGCTGCCTTTTGTTGATAAAAGATTTAAAGATTCTTAGAAATTTCCAGTTATTTTATTGAAAAATAGAATATCCAATAAGGTTTATTTAAAAGTTGATAAAAATAAAACATCAATTTTTATTAATATCGCTTTTTGGGATATTTTAAAACTATTGATTAATTGAATTAATGATTATAAATGTTTTATAATCTATATAGGAGATACAACAATTATGGATAATCGTAAAAAATACTCATTTTGTTCGCAAATGATGCTCTTTGGCGTCTTGGTGTATAAGTATTTTAAACAAAAGAAAAGAGAAAAAAAATACGCCAAGGAATTAGCCGCTAATAGAGAACGTCTTGGACTTGATAAAGAAATTTATCCACAAAAGGATAGTAAAGAAAAGGTTTAGAAACTGTTTTTAACTTAAGTTTCTGAATCTTTATAAAAAATTGAATAGGTCATTTGCTGTTCAGCGTTTTCTTGTAGATGTTTTTGTTAACCATTTTAGAAAATCAATAAGAGATAAGAAATGTTACAATGTAGATGAACGAGGAGGAAAAAGATGAAGATTGCAGTATTGTTGGCTTGTGGTTTTGAAGAGGCGGAAGCTTTATTTACAACCGATATTTTTAGAAGAGCGAATATAAAAACTGATTTAGTTAGTATTAATGCTGAAAAAACAGTTGTTGGCTCGCACAACATCAAGGTTGTTGCGGATTGTTTGTTAGATGACAAAATTTATGATTATGATGTTATTGTCCTTCCTGGTGGCTTACCTGGAGCAACTAATCTTAGAGATGATAAAAGAGTTATCGAGGTGATTAAACACTTTTATAAAAACGATAAGTACATTGGGGCGATTTGTGCAGCACCTATTGTTTTAGCCAAAGCTGATATAATTAAAGGTAAAAATATTACCTCATATCCTGGATTTGAAGATGATTTAAAAGAAGGTAATTATTTGGAAGATAAAGTAGTTGTTGACGGTAAAATTGTTACAGCTAGAGGTCCAGCTATAACGATGGATTTTGCCTTTAAAATTATTGAATTATTAGGTTATGATGCCTCTAAATTAAAAGAAGGTATGCTCTATAATATGCTGATGCAGACAAAATAAAATAACTGTCCGAAAATCTATTTCCAAAGTAGATTAAAGGACAGTTTTATTTTTGAGTTTTTAGAATTTTAATTTCTCCATAGTAGAGCAAGCAATTGAATTAAGAGGTAAAAATGTTATAATTTACTGAAGGAGGTAAATGTTATGAAGTTATATAATTCATATACCTTAAAAGTTGAAGAATTTAAACCAATTATTGAAGGACAGGTTTCGATGTATGTTTGTGGACCAACAGTTTATAATCATGCTCATATTGGAAATGCCAGACCGATAGTTGTTTTTGATACATTAAGAAGAGTATTTGAAGCATTAGGATATAAAGTAAAGTTTGTCAGTAACTTTACCGATGTTGATGATAAGATTATCAATAGTGCTTTAGAAGAAGGAGTAGATGAAGGAATTATCGCTCAAAGATACATTGAAGCTTACAATGATGTAAGATCTTCTTTGAATGTGTTACCTTTAGATGCAACACCAAGAGTTACAGAAACAATGGATGAAATTATTGAGTTTATTGGCAAACTTGTAGATAATGGAAGTGCTTACGTGGTAAACGGTGATGTCTATTTTTCAGTTGATTCTGATGAGAATTATGGTCAATTATCACATCAAAAAGTTGAAGATTTAATATCTGGGGCTAGAGTCGAAGAAAATGATCAGAAAAAAAATCCTTTGGACTTTGTTTTATGGAAAAAAACCGAAGAAGGAATCAAGTGGGATTCTCCCTGGGGTAAAGGTAGACCTGGCTGGCATACCGAATGTGTGGTTATGATTGATAAAGAATTTGATAACAAGATGATTGATATTCACGGTGGTGGAAGAGATTTGAAATTCCCTCATCATGAAAATGAAATGACACAATCTGTAATGTGCAATAATCATCATTTAGCTAACTATTGGATTCATAATGGAATGCTGGAAACTGAAGGTGGGAAGATGAGCAAATCTTTAGGAAACACTCAGTGGGCTAAAGATGTTATTGCTGAAAATGGTGCAAACTTGACTAGATGGTTGTTATTGAGTGCTAAATATCGTGACACTTTAATATATTCAGATGAAACCTATGAAGCTAGTAAAGTTGAACTTACAAAAATTGAAACAATCTTAAGACAGGTTGAAGTTAAAAAACAATTAGACAATGTTGAATTTACTCAAGATTATGATGAAAAACAGTATCAGCAATTTTTAGATGCAATGGCTAATGATTTAAATACACCTAATGGTTATAAGGTTATTTTTGATACGGTTAAGCTTTTAAATCAAAGTTTAAGAGTAAGAGAAATTGACTATAGTAAAGTTGAAAAGTTATATAATGCGATTAAAAAGATGTTATATATTTTAGGTATTTACATTGATGAGGTTATTTTGACAGATGAAGATAAAGAAATTTATGATAAGTGGAATGAAGCCAAATCAAAAAAGGATTTTGAAACAGCGGATAAATTCCGTGCCATTTTAATGGAAAGAAATATTCTGTAAAAAAGGTTTGAAAAAACCTTTTTTCAAAAAAAGGAAGGAAGTCTGAAATGGATATAAATAAATATAGCTCTTTACAACTGGCTTTTATTGGCGATGCTCATTATAGTCTGATAGTTAAAAGGGAAATTATCGATGAAAAAGTTAAGATGAATGATTTACAGAAGTTGGCAGCTAAATATTGTAGCGCCAAATTTCAGGCTCTAGCAGCGATGTATTTGATAGATAATAATTTATATACAGAAGAAGAACTTAGAATTTTTAAACGCGCAAGAAATCAAAAAGGTCATGCTGCGCCAAAAAACACTGATATTGTTACTTATAAAACCTCGACAGGGTTTGAAGCTGTGTGGGGTTATTGGTATTTGACATCGAACACACAAAAAATGGAAGAAATATGGGAAATTATTAAAAAACTGGGAGAAGGATAATATGACACAATTAGTATATGGGAAAAATGTTGTTCTAAATTTATTGAAAAAAAATAAAGAAATTGATTTTTTATATATTCAAAAAAGTAGAACAGATGATGATGTATTGTATTTGGCTAAAAAAAGTAATGTTAACTATAAAATAGTTGATAGAAAATTTTTAGATAATCTTGTAAAGGGTAATCATCAAGGTTATGTAGCTCAAATAAAAGAATACAAGACATTTACAGTTGAGGAAATTATGGAAGCTATCCCAGAGGGAAAACAGCCATTATTAGTTGCTTTAGATGGTTTAGAAGATCCTCATAATTTAGGGGCAATCTTAAGAACAGCAGCTTGTGTTGGTGTTGATGGGGTAATCATTGAAAAAAATCGAAGTGTTTCTTTAAACAGTACAGTGGCTAAAGTGTCAGTAGGAGCGATTGATATCGTTAAGGTTGCTAGAGTAACCAACCTGTCTCAGACACTTAAAAAATTAAAGGATAATGGTTATTGGGTTATTGGTACTGATATAGAAGATGCCCAGGATTATCGCAGTATCGATTATAATATGCCGGTAGTGCTGATCATCGGTTCAGAAGGAAAAGGAATGCGTAGGTTAGTAAAGGAAAATTGTGACATAAAAGTTATGTTGCCAATGGAAAGTGATATCGGTTCACTGAATGCTTCTGTAGCCTGTGCAGTTCTACTTTATCAAATTTATAGTCAACGATTCCCGCTTAAATAAATAAGAGGGGTAGTATGGGAAGATATAATGATTACGAGTTATTGTATTTAGTCAGAAACAATGATGAAAGTGCATTAGAAAAGCTAATAGAAAATTATAAGCCAATCATCTATAAAGTGTATTATCAATTGCGTCGTAGGTTAGATTCTTTCCAGTTTGATGATGGTTATCAGGCAGGATTGGTCGGTTTGTATACTGCAGTCAGTTATTATAAGGAAGATAGAAATATGGCCTTTTCTACTTTTGCGATTATGTGTATTACCAGGGAAATGTATGCGACATACCGAAAAGAAAGAAAGAATAACTATGCTCACAATAGTCGAATTTTATCTTTAGATATGAAATTAAACGAATCTGAAGAAATATATTTATCGGATATAAATCTGATAGACCAGAATAATGATCCGGCATCAATAGCTATGAGTTCCTGCTTATTAGATGAAGTATATGAGATATTAGATAGTGTAGAAGTAAAAGTTTTAGAACTTAAGACCAAAGGATACAGTTATAAAGAGATGGCCAACCATCTGGGAGTGACAGCCAAAACAATTGATAATTATATTCAAAAAATTCGAAAAAAGTTACACTCATTGTTTGACTAGGTAAAGGCTTTATGTTAAAGTAAATAGTACGAATGAAGGAGTGTTTTTGATTATGGGTTCAACACGCAATAAAGTAATCATGACTTGTAGCGAATGCTTATCAAGAAATTATACAACCAATCGAAATCGCAAAACTTCAAGCGAACGTTTAGAACTATTAAAGTATTGTAAAAAATGCGACAGGCATACATTACATAAAGAAACCAAGTAGGAGGATTTATGGCAAAATCAAAAGATAAGAAAAATAAAACAAACACTGGAAATCCAATTTCACGTTTTTTCACAGGTGTCGCAACGGAAATAAAAAGAATCAGATGGCCAAAGTTTTCTGAGCTGGTGGCTGATACAGGAAGAGTATTGGCTTTCTGTGTTTTATTCGCCATTTTCTTTGTTTTATGTGATTTAGTTATTTCAAATTTCTTGATTATGATTGGAGTAGGTAGATAATGGAAGAAAGAAAAGAGTGGTATGTTGTTAATACTTACGCAGGACATGAAGCCAGAGTAAAGGATAACTTAGAAAAAAGAATCATCACAATGGGATTACAAGACTGCTTATTCAGAATTGAAATTGCTGAACATGTGGAAGTAGATTATAAAAATGGTAAAAGAATTGAAAAAGTTAAAAACATGTTTCCTGGTTATCTGTTCGTAGAGATGATTATGACAGATGAAGCTTGGTATGTGGTTAGAAATACACCGGGAGTAACAGGATTTATTGGATCTTCTGGTGGTGGAGCTAAACCATTCAGTGTTCCCGAAGAAGAAATTGAAGCCGTCTTAAGAAGAATCGGTAAAAGTGATCAAAAGATTGTTGTTGATTATCAGGTTGGAGACAGAGTTAGAATTTTAACAGGACCTTTCTCAGGAGTTGAAGGAGTCGTCGATATGATGGATGATGAAACAGAAATTGCGACAGTATTGGCAATTATGTTTGGAAGAGAAACTCCAACAGAAATTGATTACGGTGATTTAGAAAAAATAGAAGATTAAGAAGAGAGAATATAAATCTCTTCTTTTTTGTGGTAAAATTACTTCGTGAGGGTAAGTTTATGCTACGTTGTCCCAAGTGTCAGGAAAGAATAGTAAAAGATGGCAAACGTTACGTTTGTAATAATAATCATAGTTATGACATTGCTAAACAGGGCTATGTCAATTTAATTTTGGCGAATCAGAAAAGCAGTGTTAATGCTGGTGATAACGTTGAGTCTTTAAATGCCAGAGAGCGTTTCTTGAATAATAATTATTACAAACCATTAGCAGACAGCTTAACTTCGCTACTAAATAAATATTTTACTGATGGGAGTTGTTTTTTAGATGCTGGATGTGGGACAGGTTATTATCTGGAGCAATTAATAAAGGGGAGAAAAAAAGATATTTCTTTTTATGCTGTAGACATTTCTAAAAAAGGTGTAATGATAACTAGTAAAAAATGTACTTCCGCGACCTGTTTTGTAGGCAATGTTTTCCGTTTGCCTTTTGAAGAAGGGGCTCTTGATGGAGCGATGAGTGTCTTTTGTCCTTATTCCAGCAAGGAGTTTGCCAGGGTAATAAAAAAAGGAGGATATCTTTTTGCGGTAACTCCAGGGAAAAATCATTTATTTCAGCTTAAAGAAATAGTATATGAAACTCCATATTTAAACGCAGAAGAAGGTTATAATTTAGAGCAATTTGAATTAGTTGAACAGTTTAATATTACTTATACAATGAATTTAGACAGTAATGAAGATATCTTATCTTTATGGAGAATGATGCCTTACTACCATACGACTTCAAAGGAAGATAACAGTAAACTGGAAAGTTTGGATAGAATAGATTGTGTAGCTGATTTTTTTATTTCAGTTTACAAGAGGTGTTAAATGAAAAAGAGAATTGATGTTTTATTAATCTGTATTTTGATCCTTTTTTCTTGTGGTTGTCAAAAAGAAGATAAATATGCTAAGTATACCAGAATAGCAGTTTTATCAAATGAAGAGAGCAATGAAAGTAAAATTTTATTTATGGATGATGATCATGAAGTAATTTTTCAATTGGAAACTGAATTTGTTGATGAGGCTATACATATCGATGATAAATTATACTTAGGGAAAGACAAAAATAATTATCAGGCAATTGATTGTGTTGATGTTGAGTTTTTGGATAATGTTAATGTTAAAGAAGGTACACTTTTACATTATTCAGAAAATGGCAGTTATGTTGTTTATAAAGATGGTAAGTGTATTGTATTTGATAAAAGCGACAATCAAAGAGTGATGGAAGGGTATCTGCTTACCTATCTGGTTTGTAATGATCGTTTTTACATGGTCGATTACTCCAATTTTCTATATTGTTACAGTATTAATGATTATGTTTTGAAAAGCAAAACACAGTTGTTTAATTCTGAATATATTTTTCTAACAGAAGTTGATGAAAAATGTTATATCGTATCAAGCAAAGGTTTTACTTTAATTGAAAATGATGAGGTGAAAGATACTTTTGTTTATCCTTATGATTTCAATGAAATTTCAGCCGCAAAAAGAGATTTGTTAAGTGTCAGGGAAAATAATGAACAGATGATTTATAGAGTTACATTTGATGAATATAAAATGAAATTAGAACCGATATATGAAGAAGTTTATTATACAAATATTATCTTTGAAGAATTATTTGAAGAATATTACAATCTGGGTTATGAGATAGTTTATTATGGAGAAAAATAAGATGAATATTAAAGCAGTAATCCTTGATGTTGATTCAACATTAACAGCGGGAATAAATAAGCCTGTAGTTGAAAGTGCTATAGAGGCTTGTCAAAGGCTTCAAAAAAAGGGAATAAAAGTAATTATTGCCAGTGGTAGACCACATTATGGTATACCAGCTATTGAAGGAAAGATTTTTCCTGATTACTATATTGCTTGCAACGGGCACATTTTTGCTGATAAAAACCTGAATGTTTTAGAGGCAAAATATATTGATGAAGGATTATTTAAAAGAATAAACAGTTATTGTCAAAAACACAACATTGGTATTTTTTGGAAGTTTGTCGATGGTTGCTATGTCTATGTTTATACTCAGAAGATGGATCAGATTTTGGCATCGTTAAAAATACATTCACTGTCTAAGCACCCTGATGAAAAGGCCTTACCTGTAGCTGGAGCTCTGGTAGGTGAAAAATATCAAATGGAAATGGTCGGAAATGAATTTGAAAAAGAAATGGATGTTATTGATGGAGGATATATACTGTTTGATTTAGATCAAAAAGGTGTTAGTAAGAAAACTGGTATGGAAACATTAGAAAAAGTTACCGGAATTAAAGCATCAGAGTGTGTAGCTTTTGGTGATAGTGATAATGATCTGACAATGGTTGAATATGCGGGTTTAGGTATCGCTATGGGAAACGGTTATGATACAGTCAAGGCGGCAGCTGACTACATCACAGATGCAGCTGCTGATGATGGAATAATAAAAGCTTTAATAAAATATAAAATATTATAAAAAAATTCTATTTATATGTTAAAATCAATATGTTGTTTGGAGGTGGAATCTATGTCACAGATAGCTTTTGATAGCGAAAAATACATCAAGATGCAATCGGCAAAAATAATGGAACGAGTAAATCGTTTTGATAACAAATTGTATTTAGAATTTGGAGGTAAGCTATTTGATGATAGCCATGCTTCAAGAGTCTTGCCGGGTTTTCCTAAAGATCTGAAAATTCAAATGTTGTCGGCATTAAAAGATAAAATTGAAATTATTATCGTAATCAATGCTCACGATATTGAAAGAAATAAAAAAATCGGCGATTTAAATATTACTTATGACCAGGAAGTGCTGAGGATGATTGATGCTTTTAGAGCTATTGGTTTTATGGTCGGCTCAGTAGTCATCACTCAATATGTGTCACTTCCTGTTGTAGATAATTTTAAAAGATCATTAGAAAGAATGGGCATTAAAGTATACTTGCATTATTTTATTGAAGGATATCCAAATGATGTCGATTTGATTGTTTCAGAAAAAGGTTATGGTCAAAATGAATATATTGAAACCGAAAAACCACTGGTGGTGGTTACTGCTCCGGGATCTGGTTCTGGTAAGATGGCTGTCTGTTTAAGTCAGCTATATTATGAAAGAGTTCATGGCATCACTGCTGGTTATGCGAAATTTGAAACTTTTCCAATCTTCAATTTACCATTATCTCATCCGGTACATTTAGCTTATGAAGCAGCAACAATTGATTTAGATGATGTAAATATGATTGACCCCTACCATTTAGAGAAGTATGGTGTAATGGCTACAAACTACAATAGAGATGTTGAAGTTTTTCCGGTTTTATCAAAAATTCTAAAACAGATTACCAATGAAGATGTTTATAATTCTCCAACTGATATGGGAGTTAATATGATAGGTTTCTGTATAACTGATGATGAAGTAGCTAGAAAAGCTGCTAATGCTGAAATTGTTAGAAGATATTATAGAGCTCTGGTTGATTTTAGAAATGGCTATATCGAAGAAAATGTTTTAAATAAAATGCAGGCTATCATGAACAAAGCAGGAGTAAGTATCAATGATAGAAAAACAGTAGCTATTGCCTTAGCTAAGGCTGAAGAAACAAATGGACCGGCAGTGGCAATTGAGTTACCTGATGAGGTTATTGTTACTGGTAAAAACTCTTCATTGCTTGGTGCAGCCAGTGCGGCAATTCTAAATGCCTTAAAACATATCTGCAATATCAACGATGACACCATGTTGCTTTCTCCAAACATTATTGAACCGGTGCAACATTTGAAAGTCGGTTATCTGGGTAATAATAATCCCAGATTACATGTTGATGAAGTATTAATCGCTTTGACTATCAGCGCCCAAATGAATCCTGCGGCTTATCAGGCAATTCATGCCCTGCCTAAACTGAAAGGAAGCCAGCTGCATTCGACAGTAATTCTGGCAGCAGTAGATATTAATACGTTAACAAAGTTGGGAATGATGGTTACTTGTGAACCGAAATATCAAACTAAAAAACTTTATCGTCCAGGAAAATAAAAACCTTGTTAAATAAGTGAATTTTGATTGACAACACTCTGTAATTAATGTAAGATTATTATGCTCGCATTTTTTGTGGAGTGTTTTTTGTGGAAGAAGGGCAACCCTTCGGACCACACATAAATTTATTAAAAGAAAGGAAAAAGTTTATGAAAAGAGTTGCAAAAGTATGTAAGCTCCAATTTCCAGCAGGTGGAGCAAGACCTGGTCCAGCATTAGCTAGTGCTGGTATCAACATGCCTCAATTCTGTCAGGCATTCAACGATGCTACTAAAGACAGAGGTGGGGATTTAGTACCTGTAATCATTACAGCTTATGAAGACAAAACGTTTGACTTTGTCTTGAAAACAACTCCAGCTGCCCACATGTTGAAGAAAGCTGCCGGCATCAGTAAAGGCTCAGGCACACCTAAAACTGTAAAAGCTGGAAAAATCACAGTTGATCAATTAAGAGAAATCGCAGAATACAAAATGCCAGATTTAAATGCCAATGATGTTGAATCAGCAATGAGAGTCGTTGCTGGAACAGCAAAAAATATGGGCATTAAGATTGAAGGATGGGACTAAGCTATGGCAAGAAGAAGTAAGAATTATCAAGCTGCAGCTAAACTTATCGAAAAAGACAAAGCTTATCCAATTACAGAAGCAATTGATTTAGTTAAGAAAGCTTCTTATGCTAAGTTTGATGCTACAGTTGAATTAGTATTCAGATTAAATGTTGACCCACGTCATGCTGATCAACAATTACGTGGAGCAATGGTATTGCCAAATGGAACAGGTAAAACTCAAAAAGTTCTGGTTATCACTCAGGGAGCGAAAGAACAGGAAGCAAAAGACGCTGGTGCTGATATCGTGGGTGGTAAAGAACTATTAGAAGACATCAAAAAGGGCTGGTTTGACTTTGATGTAATCGTAGCTACTCCTGATATGATGGGTGAATTAGGAAAACTGGGAAGAATCTTGGGACCTAAGGGCTTAATGCCAAACCCTAAAACTGGAACAGTTACAATGAATGTTGCTGCGGCAATTGAAGAAATCAAAAAAGGTAAAGTTACTTACCGTACTGATAAGGAAGGTAATGTAGCAGTTATTTTAGGAAAAGCTTCATTTGACACAGAAAAACTAGTTGAGAACTACCATGCTATTTATGATGTAATCTTAAAAGCTAGACCTGCAGCTGTTAAAGGCACATATATGAAAAACGTTACCGTTTGTGCATCTATGTCACCATCAGTTAAGGTTGACCATCTTGTATAAGCAAGAAAATTAGAATTTATTGTAAACAATATACCATAGACAGCAACGACCGATCTGGTTTAAAAATGTTGCCGAGGTAAAGTTGATAAAGAAAACTTTGGCCTATTTTGTCTTTGGTAAAATAGGCTTTTATTTTATATGGGTATATTGAACAAACACTTAAAGAAAGGAAGAACATTATGAACCAACAAATACTAGAACAAAAGAAGCAACTGGTTAATGAAATCGCTGAAAAGATTGATAACGCTGCTTCAACTGTAATTGTTGAGTACCGTGGTTTAAAGGTAAAAGAAGTAACGGAATTGCGTAGATTGTTACGTGAAGAAGATTGTGAATTTATCGTTTATAAAAACACCATGGTTCAACGTGCTTCTGAAAAGTTGGGTTATGACGAATTATTGGAATCATTAACTGGTCCAAATGCTGTAGCAATGTCAGCTGATGCAGTTGCTCCAGCAAGAGTCTTACACAAGTTTGCTAGAAAGCATGACAAATTAGTAATTAAAGCTGGTATCGTAGACAAAAGATTTGTTAATGCTGATGAATTAAAAGCATTATCAAAACTTCCAAACAAAGATGGCATGATTGCAATGCTACTTGGATGTTTACAAAGCCCAATTCGTTCATTTGCTGCTACAGTTAAAGCTATCGCTGATAAAGAAGAAAATCCAGCAACTGAACCTGCTGCCGAATAATTAGATGGAGGAAAATAAAATGGCAAAATTAACAAATGAAGAAATCATCGCATCTCTTAAAGAGATGACAATTTTAGAACTAAATGATTTAGTAAAAGCAATCGAAAAAGAATTTGGAGTAACTGCTGTAGTTGCACAGGCACCTGTACAGGAACAAGAACCACAAGAACCAAAAGGACCAACTGAAGTAACAATTATGTTAAAAGAAGTAGGACAGACTAAGATTGCTGTTATCAAAGCTGTTAAAGAAGCTACTGGTATCGACTTAATGAGTGCTAAGAAAATCGTTGACGCTTGCACACCTGATTCACCATCGGTAATCAAGGAAAACGTTAAGATTGAAGATGCAGATGCTATTAAGGAAGCTATCTTGGCAGCTGGCGCTGTTGTAGAATACAAATAAGTCTAAACAACTAATCTATAACCAGGCCGAGTTATTATAGTTTAATTCGGCCTTGTTTTATCAAGTGGAGGATAATGGATGAGCTATTATTTTACCAATGATCCAAACAAAACAACAAACCGAAAGAAAATTGACTTTCGGTTTTCGGGCGTTTTAAGGACCTTTATTTCTGATGATGGAGTTTTCTCTAAAAGCACTTTAGACTTTGGTTCAAGAGTCTTATTGGAAACTCTGATAGAAGAAAATCTAAAAGGACGTGTTGTTGATATGGGCTGCGGACTGGGTTATATTGGCATTTTACTAAAAGAGTACAAACCTGAAATTTTACTTACTATGGTTGATATAAATGAAACAGCAGTAGCATTGGCAAAAGAAAATAGTGCTCTATATCGCCAGAATAATGTGGTGATCTGTTCTAACGGATTTGAAAGCGTTGATGATAACTTTGATGTGATAGTTTCTAATCCGCCAATTAGAACAGGAAAGAAAATAATTTATAAAATGTTTTCTGATGGATATGATCATCTAAATGAAGGTGGAATAATGTATCTAGTGATTAAAAGAAAACAAGGTGCTGAAAGTGCTATCAGATATCTGCAGTCAATTAAATTCACAGCTGAAGTAATCAGTAAAAAAGGCGGATACTGGGTAATTAAAGCATCTAAACAAAATTAAAAAGAAGTTGACAATTTCGAAGGATATTGTTATTATATATAATTGCATAATAGTATATTAAAATGGGTAAGAATCGGTAAAAATCGCATTTTTTGCCCAATTATAAGGAAGGGGACGTTGTAATGAGCAATAAACCGTATCGTGAAATCGTGCGTGGTAAAGCAGTCCGTAGAGACTATTCTAAAGTAAGTGGAACCCTGGAACTTCCAAATCTTGTGGAAATTCAAACTGAATCTTATAGATGGTTTGAAGAAGAAGGCATTCGTGAAGTGTTTGAAGAAATTTATCCAATTCAAAATGCCAATGGTAATATCAATCTTGAATTTTTAAGTTATAAGTTTGGCGAGCCCAAAAATGATATCAATAAATGTAAAGCAGGAGAGTTGACATATTCAGCTCCTTTAGTTGCGTCTATGAGACTTACAATCATTGATGAACAAGGTGAAGTAATTCAAAGAGATGTAGAAGAGGTCTTTTTGGGAGATTTTCCTAAATTGACTCCTACCGGAACATTTATTATCAATGGTGCAGAAAGAGTTATTGTTTCTCAAATTGTGAGAAGCCCAGGCGCTTATTTTGCGACAGCCATTGAAGATAGAACTAACAGGGATCTTTTTACTGGTGAATTGATTCCATCAAGGGGAACCTGGCTGGAGTTTATGACCGATTCTAAGAAAGCAAATCTTGGTCGTATTATCAACATGAGTGTTGATAGAAAACGTAAAATCTTATCAACGATTTTATTTAAAGCAATCGGTTTATCTTTAAATCTTGAAAAAGGTGACGATGCTTATGATACTTCAGAAATCAAGAAGTTTTTGAAAGCGATAAATTTACCAGTTTATGATGACCTTGAATCTGAAATGGAACAACAGGAATTTTTAAATATCTATTTATTATTGTATTCAGGTGTTTTTGGTAAATATGAAGAAATTCAAAATACACTAATGGCTGATAGCAGGATAAAAACAACTGATGAATCATTAAAAGCCATTTATGAAAATCAGAGGTCAGATGACATTCATACTGTTGAAGGGGCAAAATCTTTGATGAATGCCAAGTTTTTTGATTCTAGAAGATATGATCTGAATAAAGCCGGCCGTTATAAAACTAATCTGAAATTAGGCGCTTATGCTCGTTGTAAGAATAAATATCTTGCCAAAGATTTAAAAGATGAAAACGGTAATATTGTTGTTAGAAAAGACACATTAATTGATACTAAGGAATTATTGGCAGTCATTAAGGAAAATTTGGATAAAGGCTTAAATATGGTTGCCTATCCTCAAAGATATGAATTTTCTCATCCAGATGCATTTATCGTACCTGTAAGCAATGGAAAGGCATTAGTTGGAAGAATTGTAGCCAGAAACATTGATATGGGAGATAAAGTAATTGAGGTTGGTACAGTTTTAACTGTTGAAGATATTGAAGAATTAAGTAAGAGTGATGTAGAAATGATTTCTGTTTATGGTGGAATCGTTGCTCAAAAAGTAAAGCTAACTGGTGAAAATGTCAATGCAGTGCTTAACTTTGGTGGAAGATTATATTGTTTTGGTCGTTTAACAGAAAACGGTAAAGATGTATTCTATCAGGATGAATTAGTGGTTGACAGATATATTCCAGATACAGAACAGCCAATTTTAGATAATGAAGCAAGGACATTTATTTATGACAATGTTCAAAACGGTGCTGAATATTCACTATATTTAGTTGGTTCAGCCAATCAGGTTATCTTTGTTAAAAACAATGCTGAATCTGATCATGTAATCAAAATTGTTGGCAATGATCCATTGACAAGAAAGAAAACAATCATTATTTCTGATATGTATGCACAGTATTCATATTTATTAAACAGAATTGATGATGTTGGTACTGATGATGATATTGACCACTTAGGCAATAGAAGAATAAGGACTGTTGGTGAACTTATCCAAAACCAATATCGTATCGGTTTTTCAAGAATGGAAAAAAACATCAAAGAAAGAATGTCTATTTCTGATATCAGCACAATCACAGCTAAAAACCTGACAAATATCAGAAGTTTGCAGGCTGCAGTTAAAGAATTTTTCTCATCTTCTCAATTATCTCAATTTATGGACCAGGAAAATCCGCTGGCTGAATTAACTAACAAGCGTCGTATTTCAGCGCTTGGGCCTGGTGGACTGACAAGAGAAAGAGCTGGTTTTGAGGTGCGTGACGTTCATAATACTCACTATGGAAGAATCTGTCCAATTGAGACACCAGAGGGTCCAAACATTGGTTTGATTAATTATTTGACTTCATATGCCAAAGTCAATGAATATGGGTTTATTGAAACTCCATATCGTAAGGTAGATAGAAAAACCTTTAAGGTCTTAGATGATGAAGTAGTTTATCTATCAGCTGATAAGGAAATGGAGTATGTCATTGCTCAGGCTAATGAAGTTGAAAAAGGTTATTTAACTGCTGGACCTTGTGTCTGTCGATACCAGACAGAAACTGTTATGATGGATAGAAGTGATGTTGAATTAGTCGACGTTTCACCTAAACAGATTATTTCTGTCGCTGCTGCATGCATTCCATTTTTAGAAAATGATGACTGTACTCGTGCTTTAATGGGGGCTAACATGCAAAGACAGGCAGTTCCTTTAATTAAACCTCATTCTCCAGATGTTGGAACAGGTATGGAGCATAAGATTGCTCACGATGCAGGTAGTGCAGTTATCGCTGAAAGAGGCGGTGTAGTCACTTATGTTGATGCTACCAAAATTGTTGTACAGACAGATCAAGGTTCTGACACATACAATTTAGTTAAATTCCGCAGATCAAATACCGGAACCTGTATCAACCAGACTCCGATTGTCAAATTAGGAGAAATTGTTCAGGCCGATGATATAATCGCTGATGGACCAAGTATGGAAAATGGCGAATTAGCCTTAGGACAGAATGTTAAAATTGCCTTTATGACTTGGAATGGCTATAACTATGAAGATGCTATTATCATGTCTGAAAGTTTGGTTAAAAATGATATATTCACTTCAATTCATATTGAAGAACATACAATTGAATGCCGTAAAACTAAATTAGGCGATGAAGAAATTACTAGAGACATCCCTAATGTCAGTGAGCAGAGCATCAGAAACTTAGATTCTAGAGGAATTATCAGAATTGGTGCAGAAGTTAAAGAGGGAGATATCTTAGTTGGTAAGGTTACTCCAAAAGGCCAGTCAGAAGGTACTCCTGAAGAAAAACTTTTAGCTGCCATCTTTGGTGAGAAATCTAAAGAAGTTAGAGACAATTCATTAAAAGTTCCACATGGTGGAGCAGGTATTGTTCAATCAATCAGAAGATTTACCAGGGAAAACCATGAACTGCCTTCTGGTGTTGAGGAGATTGTCAAAGTTTATATCGTTCAGAAACGTAAGATTTCTGAGGGCGATAAAATGGCTGGTCGTCATGGTAATAAGGGTGTTATCTCTAAGATTTTACCAGATGAAGATATGCCATTTATGGCCGATGGAACGCAGATTGATGTAATGTTAAATCCGTTTGGTGTTCCTTCGCGTATGAATATCGGTCAGGTTTTGGAAGTTCATTTAGGCTTAGCGGCTGAAAAATTGGGTTGTAAATTTGCAACGCCAGTATTTGATGGAATAAACAATGAAGAACTGATGGATATTTTAAGGGAAACAGGTGCTTCTAAAGATGGTAAAGTTCAACTGTTTGATGGTAGAACTGGTGAGCCATTTGATGAGAGGATAGCTGTTGGAGTCATGTATATGATTAAGTTATCGCACATGGTTGATGATAAATTACATGCTAGAGCAACAGGACCTTATTCATTAGTTACTCAACAACCATTAGGTGGTAAAGCACAAAATGGTGGTCAAAGATTTGGTGAAATGGAAGTTTGGGCTTTAGAAGCCTATGGAGCTGCCAGCATTTTATCGGAAATGTTAACTATCAAATCAGATGATGTTATGGGCAGAACGAGAACTTATGAAGCAATCATTAAAGGAAAACCTATTCCTGAAAGTAGCGTAGGTGAATCATTTAGAGTACTGGTTCACGAGTTAAAGGCCTTATCATTAGACGTCCAGGTGTTAGACAAGGATGGAAATGTAATGGATATTTCACAAAATGAGGAAGAATCAAAACCAGCAGAAAAAGAAACAGAACAAGTATTTGACAGCAATGAAGGATATGGAATTGTAGATGTTGATGGTGAAGAGAGCATTCCCGAAGCAGCAGTAATCACTGCTGACAGTATGGATTATGATTTTTAAGGAGGTACCAATAAATGAATATTAATGATGTCGCAAAAGTCAAAATTGGTTTAGCATCTCCAGAACGTGTTTTAGAATGGTCTTATGGTGAAGTTAAAAAACCCGAAACAATAAACTACCGTTCTCAAAAACCGGAAAAGGATGGTTTATTCTGTGAAAGAATCTTTGGTCCGGCAAAAGACTGGGAATGTAGTTGTGGAAAATATAAGAAAGTTAGATATAAAGGTGTAGTTTGTGACAAGTGTGGTGTAGAAATTACTAGAAGCTCAGTAAGAAGAGAAAGAATGGGTCATATTAACTTAGCTGTTCCTATCGCTCATATCTGGTATGTTAAAGGAACACCAAGTCGCATCGCTTTGCTTCTTGATGTCTTACCTAAACAATTGGAAGAGGTAATATATTTCGTTAAATGGATTGTTACAGACCCAAAAGATGTTCAAGAACTAACTTATAAACAGATTATTACAACAGCTGATTATCGTAAATATCGCGAATTATATGGTGCAAATTCCTTTGAAGCAAAAATTGGTGCAGAAGCAATCAAGTTGCTTTTAGAACAAGTCGATTTAGATAGAGAATATAATATCCTGGTTGAACAATTGGAAGATGCAACAGGTGAAAAACGTAAGAAATTAATCAGACGTTTAGAAACAGTCGGTGCTTTCAGAAATTCAGGCCAACGTCCTGAATGGATGATATTAACAGCGCTGCCGGTTATTCCACCTGATTTAAGACCGATGCTGCAGTTAGATGGTGGAAGATTTGCTACCAGTGATTTAAACGATCTTTACAGAAGGGTTATTACCAGAAATAACCGTTTGCAGAAATTACTGGATTTAGGTACTCCTGCAATTATCGTGCAAAACGAAAAACGTATGGTTCAGGAAGCTGTAGATGCTCTAATTGACAATGGTCGAAGAAACAAACCGGTAACAGGGGCTGGCAATCGTGCTTTAAAGAGTTTGTCTCATGCCTTAAAGGGTAAACAAGGTCGTTTCCGTCAGAATCTGTTAGGTAAACGTGTTGACTTTTCAGGACGTTCAGTCATTGCGGTTGGACCAGACTTAAACATGTATCAATGTGGCCTGCCAAGAGAAATGGCTTTACAATTATTCAAACCATTCGTTATAAATGAATTAGTCTACCAGGAAAAAGCTGGTAATGCTAAGGGTGCTGAAAAGATGATTGATAGAGCTGACCCAAGAATTTGGGATGTTGTTGAAGAAGTTGTAAGTGAGCACCCGGTGTTATTAAATCGTGCTCCAACATTACATCGATTGGGGATTCAGGCATTTATGCCGAAGATTGTGGAAGGAAGAGCTATTCGTTTACATCCATTAGTCTGTACAGCGTTTAACGCAGACTTTGATGGTGACCAAATGGCTGTGCATGTACCTTTATCGGAAGAGGCTTGCGCTGAAGCAATGATTTTAATGCTTGCTTCTAATAATATCTTAGGTCCTAAGGACGGACAGCCGATTGTCACTCCTTCACAGGACATGGTTTTAGGTAACTTCTATTTAACGATGGAAGAAACTAAAGAAGAATTCTATCAGGAAGCTCAGCGCTTAAGAAATTTAGGTGATAAGGAAAGTGCTCTACTTTGGGAAAGTTATGGTGATTCCGAGGGTAGAATTTATAAAGATGTTGAAGAAGTATTATTGGCGTATGATACTAAACAGACACATTTACACACCAGAATTGCTCTGAAAGCCAGCTCTTTAAATAAAACTATCTTTACTGAAGAACAAAATGATAAATATTTAATCACCTCAGTTGGTAAGATTATTTTCAATCAGATGTTCCCTGATGACTTTCCGTATGTTAATGAGGTAAAGGGTAACTGGAATATACATGTTTCAGATTCATATTTTGTGCCATTTGGTACAAATATCCCAGAATATATTGCTTCACTTCCAAAGCAGGATCCTCTTAAAAAGAAGGATTTAAGTAGAGTAATTGCGGAAGTATATAAAAAGTATGCTCACAAAGGAGATACTCATGTTTATCTGGATAAAATCAAAGATAACGGCTTTAAATATTCAACTATTGCGGGTATAACTATTTCATTATCAGATATTACGGTCGCTTCAAATAAAGAAGAAAAAGTTAATGAAGGTAAGGAAAAATCTGAAAGATTAATGAGACTTCATAAAAGAGGTTTGCTGACAGAGCAAGAATGGGAAAGACAACTGATTGATTTATGGGGTGGTATTAAAGATGATATCGGCGATAAACTGATGGATGAATTACCTACTAAAAACCCTATCAATATGATGGCGGTTTCTGGTGCTCGTGGCAATAAATCTCATTTTACCCAATTAGCTGGTATTCGTGGACTTATGGGTAAACCTACCCAGGCTAAAAGTGCCAAGGGATTCCAATCATCAATTATTGAGGTTCCAATTTACTCAAATTTCCGTGAAGGTTTAAATATCAGTGAGTTCTTTATTTCATCACATGGTATTAGAAAAGGATTAACCGATACAGCATTAAAGACTGCTTCTTCAGGTTATCTGACTAGAAGACTGGTAGATGTAGCTCAAGATGTGGTAATTTCCGAGGATGATTGTGGAACAGACAACGGTTATCGTATTTCTGAAATCAAAGATCAGAAAACTGATACAATTATTGAAAGTTTATACGACAGATTAGTTGGCAGATTTGTTAAAGAAGATGTCGTAAATCCACATACCGGTGAATTAATTATTGCTGAAGATGAATTTATAAATGAAGCAATTGCTGAAAAAATTGTAGAAGCAGGAATTAAAGAAGTGGTAATCAGAAATGCCTTTTCATGTCAATCTGAAAACGGAGTATGCAGAAAGTGTTATGGACGTAATTTAGCTACTGGTAAATTGGTTGAAAATGCTGAAGCTGTTGGTATTATGGCTGCCCAATCAATTGGTGAACCTGGAACGCAATTAACAATGCGTAACTTCCACACCGGTGGTGTTGCTGGTGGTACAGATATTACTCAAGGTTTACTACGTGTAGAAGAGTTATTTGAGGCTAGAAGTCCTAAACATCCAGCAGTAATTGCCAAAGTATCTGGAACAATTACAGATATTACACCAGCAGATGAAAATGGTGTTTCTAAAATAGTAATAACCAATGAGCAAGAGGAAAACATTGAACATAAAATTGTAGGAACTCAAATTGTCCGTAGTTGGTGGCAAATTGGCTCATATGTCAATGCTGGAGAAAAATTAACCGAAGGTACAGTCAATCCAAAAGAATTAATCGTTGTAGCAGGATTAAAGGCTGTTCAAGATTATATCTTAAAAGAAGTAATGAAAGTGTATCGTGCACAGGGTATCGATATTTCTGACAAGCACATTGAAATAATAATTTGTCAAATGTTAAGGAAGGTTATTGTTGTCGATGGTGGCGATACTGAACTGATTAAGGATACTACTATTTCCAAGTCTAAAATTACTGAAATTAATGATGCTGTTTTAGAAAGAGATGGTAATCCGGCGAAATTCAAACCGATGTTATTAGGTATTTCAAAATCTTCGGTTGAAACTGATTCGTGGCTAAGTGCTGCTTCATTCCAGGAAACTACTAAAGTATTAACTAATGCTGCTGTTAGAGGTAAAGTCGATGATTTAATTGGCTTGAAGGAAAACGTCATCATTGGTAAGAAAATTCCGGCTGGGACAGGCTCTGATGCTGAAAGAGAAACAACAACAATGGTAAACGAAATGGCAGAAGAAATGAGAAAAGCAAAAAATGAACGTTTAGCGATTGTTGCTGAAAAAGAAGCGGAAAAGGGTGCCAGGGAAGGTAGAAGAATGGAGAAAGAAGGGTAGTCAATATTTTAAATGATAAGCAGAGTCTGTATGGATTCTGCTTTTTTTGTGTTTGGCAATATTAAAAAGAATTAGAATCATTAAAAGGGAATAATTAATAATGCAAAATTAAGATAAATAATACTTGCATTATATTTCGTTCATGCTATGATTAATGAGCGCCTTAAGAAAGGGGCTTGGAAAATAAAAATTATTCTACAAAACTGATAAAAAAATCGATATAAAAAGAGAAAATTTATGTTGACAACAATAATCAAAATTGATAGAATAATAGAGCGCCTTGAAAGAGGTGGCGAAAATCGTTCTTTGAAAGACAGATAGAAAACACAACGTCAATTTAAAAAAAGAGTAATATAAAATATTACGGATAACAGAAAAAAAGAAAATAAAAAGAGTTAATATCAAACGGAGAGTTTGATCCTGGCTCAGGATGAACGCTGGCGGCGTGCCTAATACATGCAAGTCGAACGGTGCATGTGAGCTTGCTCATATGTACAGTGGC
>JAAYOQ010000006.1 GCA_012520255.1 Erysipelotrichia bacterium
GACCATTGGAGGGACAATAATCAGTCCCTTTATTTGTTTTTTCATCAAATTTTACCAACAATATATAATTTTGAGGTCAAATGAAAACAGACCTTTTTAAAAAAAGTCTGTTTGTCAACAATCTGAGGCAATGTGTCTACACATTGCAAAGTATTATTTAACAGCCTTTTTTAATTTAGCTGAAGCTTTAAAAGATACTGTTTTTCTTGCAGGAACATCCACCTTTTCTAAGGTCGCAGGATTAATCCCCACTCTAGCTGCTCTTTGTTTTATTTCAAATTTTCCTAAGTCTTTTATTAACACATCATTACCAGCTGTCAATTCTTCTATAATTGTCTCAAAAATATAATCTACTTTTTTAGCAGCCTCTTTTTTAGTTAAATCAAATTCTACGGCAAACCTTTCGACTATATCTTTCTTTAAAATTTTGATTTGCATATAAATACCTACCCTCTAATTTTTCTTTCTAGCGATTATTCTGATTGGATTGCCGGTGAAATCAAAAGCATCTCTAATCCTGTTTTCTAAATATCTTTGATATGAAAAATGCATTAAATCTTCATCATTAACAAACATTACAAATGTTGGAGGTGCGACTGAAACCTGATTACAATAATTAATCTTCAGCTTTCTGCCTTTATGAGCAGGTGGAGGGGTAGTAATCTGAGCATCAGCTATAACTTCATTTAACAATGATGTCTGTACTCTAAATTGAGAATATTGGTAAACCTCATCAATTAAAGGAAATAAATTTTGAATTCTTGATTTATTTAAAGCACTTACAAAGACAATTGGAGCATAATCTAAATAGACAAATTGTTCTCTGATTTCTTTGGTAATGGTGTTCATGGTAGTATGATCTTTTTCTACCGTATCCCATTTGTTATAAACGATAATAATCCCTTTACCGGCCTCAATAGCATAACCGACAACATGTTTATCCTGTTCGATGATACCTGTTGTGGCATCCAGAACAAACAATACAACATCACAGTTATCAATTGCCCGCATTGCTCTTAATACCGCATATTTTTCAATATTTTCATAAATACGACCTCTTTTTCGAATACCTGCCGTATCTATAACCACATAATCTTTACCATCACGGGTAAAAGGTGTATTAATCGCATCCCTTGTTGTGCCACTGACATCTGACACTATTACTCTCTGCTGATTTAAAATAGCATTCACAAGTGAGCTTTTACCGACATTTGGTCTGCCAATAACCGCAAAAGAAATCAATCCTTCTTTCTTTTTAACTGGCTTTCCTTCCAATGAATCTAAAATAGCATCTAACAAATCACCCATGCCTATTGATTGAAGTGAACTGATGGCAATCGGATCACCCAAGCCTAAAGAATAGAATTCATAAACCGAACTCATAAAAGAAATATCATCGACCTTATTAACCGCTAAAATTACTTTTTTATTAGTTTTTTGTAACATTCTGGCGATAAAAATATCATCATTTGTTACTCCGTCTCTTACATCGGTAAGCATAATAATTGTATCAGCTTCTTCAACCGCTATATCTACCTGAGCTTTAATTTCGACTTGAAAAGGTTGATCCTCAATTTGTAATCCACCTGTATCAATTAGATTAAAACTTTTGGTCAACCATTCACATTTACCATAAATTCTATCTCTGGTAACTCCAGGAGTATCATCGACAATAGAAACTCTTTCTCCTATCATTCGATTGAATACGGTTGATTTGCCTACATTGGGACGGCCAACAATTGCAACTGTTCCAACTAGCATAATATCACTCCTTAAATTTTCTCAGAAATAATTCTCATTACCTCATCGACTACCTCAGTTACCGTCATATCAGATGAGTCAATTAATATCGCATCTTCAGCTTGTCTTAATGGAGAATATTTGCGATGCATATCCTGATAATCTCTATCTACAATCTCATTTTTTAAAGTAATCAGATTAGATTCAATACCTCTTTTTTGATTTTCAAGATATCTTCTCATCGCTCTGGCCGAAGCTGAAGCAGTTAAATATATTTTTACTTCAGCATCAGGAAGAACCACTGTTCCAATATCTCTTCCATCCATCACAAAACCTTTTTCTTTAGCCATTTCCTGCTGCATTTCTACCAGGGCTTCTCTTACAATTTTTTTAGTTGAAATATCTGAAGCAGCCATGGAAATCTCATCAGTTCTAATAGCATCAGTCACATCTTCTCCATTTAACAAAACTTTTCCATCATCAGTTAATTCTATAGCCAATGATTCAAGCATATCAATCAACTGGTTATCATCATTAATGTTTGTATTTAATCTTTCCGCATGCAATGCAACACAACGATACATTGCCCCGGTATCTAAATGAATGTAATTTAATCTTTTACACAATTCTCTGGAAACAGTACTTTTCCCAGAAGCACTTGGTCCATCTATAGCTATATTAATACGCATTAAATCAACCCTCTTTCTTGTGCAAACCAGAATCCAATAACAAACAGGATAACAAATAGAGTAATAATTAACAATGTTAACACAAAATTAAGAATCTTGTTTGTTTTAGACATACTTGTATTGACTGATTCCAGTTCATCTTCATATTCTCTAACCTGTAACTTGATCTGTTTGGTTTGTTCTAACATCTGCTGCCTTAACACTCTTTCACTTTCCAGTTTTTGAGTTAGCTCTTCTACATTTACAGGATCATCATAATAAACTGGTGTATGAACAGGGTTTGCAGGCTCATAAACTGCTTCTTCAACAACACTGATATTCTGATCATCAAAAGTAGGCATTATACTTTCTTCATCAACAAATTCTAATTCATCCAGATTCCATGTCGATAATTCTCTACTGATGTCTTCGACTGTCTTTTTTTCTTCAACATTGAAGAAATCCTGTTTTTGGCTTTGACTTTGAATCATCTCTGCATCATTTTTAACATCTACTAAAATATCATCAATAAATTTAAAGACATTATTATCACTATATTGAGGAATTTGAGATTCCAATATCTCATCAATCAAATCATCATCTTCAAAAATATTCAGATCATCTTCAGCAGAATAATCGTCATCTAAGAATTCTATTATTTCTATTTCTTCTGTCAAATCCTGAGGCTCATCCATATATTTATCGATTACTTTCTTTGAATCTTCTTCATCGATAATTTCAATAACTTTTCCATCAAGTTCCTTTGCATCAAAGTCATCATCCAATAAATCTAAATCCTTTATCAAATCTTCTTTAGTAATAGATTCTTCTTCTACAGATAAGCTTTCGTCAACTTTTTCAGCATTAAAGTAATCTTCAGTATCATCTACTATAAATATTTCCTGTGTTTTATCTTCTGATTCAACATCTTCTAAAACAGTTTCTGTATCTTTAACTAAATCGGCTGCTTCTTCAATGATTTCAGGTTCAATTACTACATCTATATCAGTAATTTCTTCATCAACAGAAGTTAAACCATAATCTTCTGTTTCATCAGTTGGCTGAATTTCCAAAGCTGAATCAGCAGCATCATCTGCAAACATTTCTTCAATTTCTTCAATTGGTTCAATTTCTAAAATTTCTTCTTCAGAAACTTCTTCAATATCATCAATCACAGCGAAAAACTGAATGCTTTCTTCTTGCGAAATAGGATCGAAACTTTCTGTTTCTTCAACTTCAATTTCTTCTTCTGATGAAAAAGTAAATGGTTCTTCCTCTGCTTTTTCAGCTTCTGTAACATCATCGATCAATTCATCGATTATCTCTAACTCTTCATCTTCTGTTTCATAAGTTATTGCTTCCTTGATTAATTCATCATCAGAATCTAATCCTTCTTCTATGATTTCAGCTTTTGAAACTACTTCAGTCTCTTCATCAGTTTCTTGTTCTTCTACTGTATCAGAATAAGTTTCCTTTTCAATTAAATCCTTTGGCATTCTGATAGTAAAAGACTTAACGGTTTCTTCTGCAGGTATTTCTTCCGGTACTTCTATAGCAGTAACTTCAGCACTTTCTTCTTTCTTTACATCTAAATCAGGATATAGTTTCAATA
>JAAYOQ010000007.1 GCA_012520255.1 Erysipelotrichia bacterium
CCTACAGCAGGGTCAACAATTGTGTAATTGGAAATACATTCGTCAATTTCTTTTGCAAGTGTTTGGATGTATTCAGTTTCTTTGAGTGCGTCACCATATCTAATGTAATTTGCAATTGAGTGATAGTCAAATCCTGTGTCTTTGGCTAATCTTACTGCAAGTGATTCTTCACACATAAAATGTACTATTTCTCTTGGGGTATAAAATGCACCTAATGAAGATCTATCTTTTGTATCAAGCAATGACTCAAAAATTTTCCCAAGCATTTCTGGATCAATTGCGACCTCTTGCTCTTCAGGATTAGATTCATCAACTGTAAAATTATAATGTGACAAAATATTTAATAAGCCATTATCCTCCTCGTTATACCAGTAATCATTCGGAATACAGAAATCTATATTTTTCCAGTCATAATCTTCTATCGGATGAAATAATCCGCCATTCAAGAAAGGCACTTTTTCCCCAAGATATAAATCATTTGTTCTTTTAACATTTAAAGCATTATAAAATAATGGCTCTAAGACGTCATTAAAATAATTATTACCATTATATGATTTAGTTGTATTTAACAAATACTGTTTATCGCCATCACCCCAACAATTTTCAACTCCCATCCAACCTTTCTTTTGAACAAAATGGATAAACATAATTTGTCCAAGCGTTTTTTTACAAAAAGTTGTTGCAAATTTTTCAATTTCAATATAGCCTAATCTTTTAGCTTCTTTAATAAAATTGGTATTAGTAATTAAGTAATCATATAATTCAAAATATTTAATCTTATATTGCTCATAAAAATCTCTTGATAATCTCGAAACACTAAATGCGTCAGTAATTTGGTTTAATGTAGGCTTATCGTTAGAATCATAAATAGGGTTTAATTGTTGAACGTATGTTTTTGTTGGTTCATCCTTACCAACTAGAAAAGAAAATCGTTTTGCAGGTTTAAATTTTAATTCAACACCTTTATCACTTAGGGAATACTCTATTGTTACAAAAGATAATTTCCAATTTTCTCTAATATCATCGTAGTAGGCTACTATTGCAGCTTTATAGTTAATGAATTCATTTTCTAATAAATAGGCTACAAATTGACGATGCGCTGTTTGAGCAGAACTATTATTTTTTACTTTTATTGATAAAATAATAATTTCATTTTCATCAACATCTTTATAAGTGCCGAAAACAATATAGGATTCTATAGTTTTTCTAAATGTCGTAGGTGGTATTTTTTCTAAAATTGGTAATGTTTCTGCTTCCTTTAAAAAATTAATAATAAACTTTTTATAATTTGATTTTGAAAAAGGAACGGTTAATAAATTCTTTATATTCTCCATAATTTAATTCCCCTTTATAAAACACTCTGTCAAAACTATTACTTCTGGTTTCTTTAGAGAATTCATTACATCATAGTTTTTTCTTTCTTCAAGATACGTTTCATCAATTATACTTTTAAATGAATTTATTATTGCATCTATTGATTGATTGTTTTTGTTAATTTCTTTCATTAAGTCCTTAAAAACTCTCGAGTTTAAAGAACCTCTTCTAATCGAAGCGTTCACTTTTTCTAAATATTCTTTGTCGGAAGGTTTTATTTCTTGTGAAGCTAACAATGCTTTTATATATTTCCTTACTTTTTTTTCATTTGGAGAAGATGTCGAAATGATGTTTTGTACCTTTGATGCATTAATAATATCAACAAATGCATTCTTATTTGCATTAAAAATAGTAAAATAATCTTTAGGCAACGTGATACTCTTTTCATCTTCTCTAGCTTCTAATGCTTTTATTGCTTCTTCAAATTCTATTTCAATTGAGTTACCAGATTCATATTTAATGAATTTTTTTATCCATCCTTGCTTAATAAATGTAATTGCTTTTGTTTCATCATTATCTTTTCTTGCCAATCTAATTTTATTTGGAAATTTTTGGATTTTTTCAAAAAGTTCGGGGTTTTCTTTTATTACTTTGTTGATAATCTGTATACACGACATCTCAAGCGCATTTGAACTCAATTCTATTTCATCAGGTAGTTTGTTTGCCATCATTAAGAAATCATACAGGTTATACGACTTAACTTTTTCATCATCGGTAATATACTTTAAGTCCCCGCCAAGTAATTCATTGAACATTTGTATTTTGTATTTTATTGAATTTTCTAAAGATAGATGCTCTTTGCTATTATCTCTTGGAAAAAAATTATAAACAAACAATTCTTCATTTTTAGAACCTACTCTATTTATTCGACCAACTCTTTGCATAATTCTTGTCGGATTCCAAGGCAAGTCATAATTAATGATGATAGAAGCATTATGTAAATTAACTCCTTCACTAAGTGCATCTGTTGTAATCAAAATCCTCTTATCATTTATGTTTTTCCAAGCAAATCCAGGATCAAAGTTATCTTGAATATATTTTTTCTTACCTAATGAATCTCCACCACTGAAATCTATAACAATATTTTCATAATCATTTGTAAGTTTTTCCTTTAGATAATCTACGGTGTCCTTAGCTTCAGAAAAAATTATAATTTTTTTATCTTTTTCAAATGAATCAATCTTTTTCTTCAAAACATCGTATTTAGAATCTTGTATTTTTATATCAAATTTTGACCATAGTTTATAGATGTCCTTCAAAATTTTGTAATCAGATTTAACATCGGAAATAAATCTATCCTCAAAATCTATTGGCTCATAGCAATCAATATCATATGCATCTATCATTAGTTGAAAATAATTATCTTCCATCTCTTCTAAATCTGCATAATCAAATTTGCTTCTTGAGACAGAACCCACAACTACCTTTCCCTTTTTATATAATTTTATAAATCCTTTTGAAGATTTTTTTAATCTTTTTATTGATTCTATAAAAGCATATATAGAACTTTCCAATCTTTTAACAAGCATTGTTTTGACAAAACCTCTCATGTTTTCTTGTCTAACTTTGTCGGATCCTATTCTTTTTTTATCCCTTAAATATAATAATGGTGTATATCTTGCATAAGTAAAACTTTTAAGTAATTCTATTGTATAATCAAAAGCTTGATCCATCTCTTCATCGTACATATATTCAAGACGAATCGGATCATTAACTTTTGGAAATTTTAATCCCTGTTTTTGTAAATCTTCAGCGTAATATGTTGATATCTCATTTCTCGTTCTTCTAATAAGTACATTTCTTAAAACTTTATCTCTAACATCCGAAGCAACCAAAGAGACAATTTCAGGATTATTATCTGATTTCTTGAGTTGTCGATTTAATTCACTAAAATATTTATCCAAATCTTTACAACCTGGAATAATTGAGGAGTTCCTAGAATCTTGAAATAATGTTATTAAATTAGCTATATCAAGAATTGTATTATTTTGAGGGGTAGCAGTTATTAAAACAACTCCTTTACCATAACAAATCTTCTTTAAATATTGAAATTCTGTGGAAGATGCATTTCGGAAACGATGTGCTTCGTCTACAAATATATATTTATATGATTCTAGGTCTTCCCAACCAGCAACTTGGTCAACAATTCCCAAAGAAACAACCTTATCTGACATTTTATAACCAAAGTCAGACAAAACATGTTCCCAAGTATCCTTAACTACCGGAGGAACAATAAACAATTTTTTCCCTTGTAATAATTTACCTAACATTGCTGATATATATGTTTTTCCCAATCCTACAACATCAGATATTAAAACACCACCATGTTTAGCCAAAATCTTTCTTGCCTGTGTTACTGCATCTTCTTGATACTGTAAATTCATATAACCTTCTGGCCATTCATAATCTACCTTACGTGTTCGTATTTCTTCTTCAAAATAAACAGATAAAGCCTTTAAATATAATTCATATGGTGTAATATTATTGCTCATCCATGTTTCATTTTTAATTGTTTCTTCAATGTCAGAAGTAATGTCTTTTGAGTTTTTCCATAATTCATTGAAAAAGTCTAAAGCATATTGAACGTTAAATTGGTCTTTCAACTCTACATTGAATTCAACATTTTTATCTAAACCACTATATGTGAAATTACTTGATCCAGTTATTAGATTACCAAATTGATCAGGTACTATTTCTGGATTTTTTCTTATTATATAAACTTTTGCATGAACGTTTTGATCATAACATAATCTTATTTTTAATTTTCCGGAAGATATCCATTCGCAAAATTTTATGACACCATTTTCCATCTCTAAACTATCATCAGAAGTTAAACTAAATTCCTCCTTAACAATCTTTTTAATTTCTAGTACAGCATTAGAACCGCTCATTTCAAATATATCAATTGCCTTAATTGTTTCTTTATCGGTGCCTAAACCAATTAAAATACGAATTTCCTCTACTGACTCCAGTTGATTAGCCAATAAATAAAATCCTGTGATTCTAAAATATCCTGATAAAACATCAAAATATTTAGAGTTGGTAAGTAAAGAGTTTAATCTATCTGATAACTTTATCCCATTTTCGTTCTTGTTAGTAAAAATAGACAAATCACTTGAATATTTCGAAAATCTGCTCATCTATAAAATCCTCCTATCTCTATTGAATTTTTAGAAAAATTATTTCTTACTTGAAAACCAATATATTTATAAATGAAATTTTAAAATATTTCTTTATATTATTAATGTCTTAATACCTAAAGTAGATGCACTAAGAACAAACATACACACAAAAATTCTTGCAAGATATTTTAATATTTCTAAAGATACATATACAATTAAATTATCTTTTGAAAAATTACGAAAATTTTAATGTTTTAAGCTCTTTAATATTTTCACATTGAAATTTCTTTATCATATTTAATTTTATATATTATTTTAACTAATATCCAAAAAAATTTATATCAACTTCCCATAAACTCCATTTATAAACTATTTGATTATTGGCCAAAAATAACACAATCATCTTAAATAATCATTTACAAATCATTCTCCAAAATATATTCATAAGCCTCTGATAAAACCTTTTTTGCTCCCTTGAACTTTAAGGTTTTTAAACATTGTTTAAATGGTAATACTACAATTGAAGCTACTTCACCTTTTTGTGGAATAAGTTGTTGATTGGAATAAGTAGCTAAGAAATAGATAACTGTCTTGACTGTCTTTTTTCCTTTGCCTGCCAAATATACATCAAAAGTCTTAAAGCCATCAATAATTTCAACATCTAAACCCACTTCTTCTTTTACTTCACGTAAAGCTGTTTCTTCTTCAGTTTCATTATCTTCAACATGTCCTTTAGGAAAACCGTAACTTCCTTCTAAATTTTTAATTAAAACAAACTTTAAATCTTCTTCATCTCTTGTAAATATAACTGCTCCACATGATTTTTCTTTATTCATAAATTCACCCTACTTATATTTTACACTAAATTTACACTTAGATAAAATTAAAATAGCTGAACCAATAACATATAACAAATCGTTCCACAGGTAATACTTAATAAGGTATTTCTTTTATAGACATGCAAGACTGCTACAACCAGTACTGCCACAAGCTCCTTTAACCCGTAAGGAAAAACTGTAACTTTGACATCCTTTAAACAATAGACAACCAGCATAGCCATGATTGCTGTTGGAAGAACATTACCTAAATAAGTAATGATTTCTGGTAATTTTTCCTGTTTGTTAAAAACCACAAAGGGAAAAAATCTAATCAAAATTGTTACCAGGGAAATAGTAATAATGATAAGTATAGTATGGTAATTATTCATTTAGCTTTCCTCTTTTTCTAATCATTATCAGCAGCAATACAATCGCTATCATCGTTGGAATCAAAAAATGTTCTGGGCCTAAAATAATTAAACAGTTAACTGCACAGCCAAAACCAATAATAGCTGGTACATGATCTTTAGTAGTCAGCCACTGCTCTACTACAATAGCGACAAATAATGCTGTCATGGAAAATTCAATACCGGCACTGTTAAAGGGAATCAGTGTTCCAATTAAATTACCTATTAATCCTCCAATTATCCAGTAAGAGTGATTTAAAATCGTGATATAGAAATAATAATCTTCATCTTTGCTTTCTTCCTGGCATAATAGTGAATAGGTTTCATCAGTGATGCCAAAAATAAGATATGGTTTTCTTTTGATATTCTGATATTTTTCCAACATTGATAAGCCATAAAACAAATGTCGACCATTGACTAACAAAGTCGTTATAGCCACCGTTATTAAAGAAGCAGCTGAATCAATTAAAGAAACTGCCACATACTGCATTGACCCACCATAGATGATTACACTCATTAAAACAGCATAAAGTGGTCCATATCCTATCTTAGATAACAAAACACCAAAACCAATACCCAAGACTAAATACCCTGCCATAACAGGGAGCGTTTTTATAAAGGCTTGTTTAATTGTTTCTTTTTTCATAACTTTTCACCTTTGCTAATCATTATAACAAAAATAAAGAAAGATGTTATTAATCTTTCCTCATTATACTTCATTTAGTTTGCTGACATATTCAGTAAGTGTTTCAGTTAAATAGTTTATATTTTCTACATCAGCAACTGTATCTTTAGCTGTATGAATATATGGAGTATATAATTTTATATATTTTCCTTTGTGACAGGCAAATACTCCTACACCATTTTTGAAATGTCTTTGATCGGAAGCCCCCATAGCCTGTTTTTTATTAAAGAAGTTGACATTATATCTTTCATTGCCGACAACTGATTCTTTTAATAAATCGACACTTTCCATTTTTTCATTATTGAAAATAACTACTATCTCATTACCATTACCGATACAGTCCAGATTAATCAGTGGTTTATTTTCCATCATCTTTTTATTCTGTTTATTAAACTGACCAGAACCAATTAACCCTTTTTCTTCATTATCAAACAGAATAAAGGCGACATTACTATCTTTATCAATATTTTTAATCAGCGACATTACAGCTGCCACTCCAGAAGTATTATCATTTTTATTATTCTTATTCTCGAAAGCCAGCATCGTTAAATATACCAATAAAAAATAAATTCCCAAATAAGCGACTGAAGTAAATTGTCGTTCATTGGCATTTAAAAGCCATGTTAATACTTCAGCCAGAAAAATACTAACCGCTACTATTATTCCCACAAAGGCAAAGGTGTAGCCAAAATAAATAATTTTATTTACCGGCATCATTATATTAGGAATTAATGCAGCAGCTGGCGTATCATAGTGAGCAGTAAATACTACCCTGGCATTTTCAACATCCCCGATAACAATATTTCTGGTTTTTCTTTTTTCCTGTACTTCTATCTTATATTCAGTTACTTCCTGTTTTACATATTCGATAAATCTTGTTTTATCTTGATATTTTTTTCTTACTGGATATAAATTGTTAATTTCATTTAAATAATCTTTCATCATAACTCTCCAAACTAGGTTTCACTTTTATCAGTGCAACCATACTATTATAACAACAACAGCTTCTATAAAGTCAAATAAAAAGATTGTAAAATCTACAACCATTTAAACAGGGATTGGGGGCCAGATTATGAAATGGCCCCCGGAGGTTAAAGATTAAGAAAAACTTTACTTATGTTATATTTATTCGTTTTCCTTTCATGATAAAACGGATTAATAAACCTGATGCTAAACCGATTAGTGATGGAACAAGCCATCCAAGGTTTAAATCAAAGAAAGGTAAAATCCTTCGGGCAAAGCCAACTACTTTCTCGGCATATAACACACCATGTAAATTTTCTGGTGATGTTTTAATTAAATCAAATATTGCAGCTATCAAAGTAAAACCAATTACACTTTTATAGACAATTTTATCATGATCAAATAGATCTCCTGTTAAAGCCAATAAAATTAAAGCGATAGCCGGTGGGTATAAAAACATTAATACCGGTACTGAGTAATTAATAATATTTGATAAACCAATATTACTAACCGCAAATGAGAATGCTGTAAAGATAATAGCCCAAAGATTATAGGATAATCCTTTAGGAAACATCCTGACAAAAGCCTGTGAACAGCTGGTTACTAAACCAATAGAAGTTTTTAAAGTAGCAAAGGTAATAGTTAAAGCCAACACCAGACTGCCAACTTTACCCAGATAATGATTGGAAATCTGGGTTAGGGCAATACCACCATTGGCGGAAAGTTCAAACAGACCCCTGGATTGAGCACCCATAACAATTGTCGCAATATAAATAACAGCCATCAAAGTACCAGTAATAACACCAGACTTTAAGACTTCTCTGGCAATGTTATTGTTTTCTTTTAAACCCATGCCACGAATAATATCAATGACAACAATACCAAAAGCCAAGCCGGCAATGGCATCCATTGTGCCATATCCTTCTATAAAGCCAGAAAACAAGGCAGCATTCCGATAAGCATCAACTGGAGTAACTTCATTAACAGAAATAGAAGGATTTAATAATGCCGTTACTACCAGAATGCTTAAAAAGATTAAAAATAAAGGATTAATTATTTTCCCAATCCAGACAGTAATCTTACTTGGACGAAGAGAAAAAAACAGTACGAAGGCAAAAAATATAAAGGAGAATATAAACAACATTAAAGATTTACTTACTCCTTCAGAAATCATTGGTTCAATACTGGTAAAAGAAGTTGTCGCACATCTTGGAATCGCAAAAAATGGACCAATCGTAAGATAAAGCAGACAGGTAAAAAAATAACCATATCCTTTAGATACTTTATTGGACAATGAGTGCAAACTATCACTATGAGTATTTCCGATAGCAGCCACTCCTAAAATAGGAATCGTAACCGCTGTAATGATAAATCCAATCATTGCTGAAACCACGTTTTTACCAGCCAGCTGTCCCAAGTGAACCGGAAAAATCAGATTTCCAGCCCCAAAGAACATGCCAAACAAGGTTACAGCTACCAAAAATCTCTGTTTTAAGGATAATTTGTTTACCATTTTTTACCCTCTCTTTTCACTTCTAATAAATTCTATCATTTCACTTGTATCTTGAGAAATGCTTTATTATAATAAGGGTATTACAAACTGTAATAACCAATATATAACCAGGAGAGTACAATATGGATAGTAAAAAATTTGAAATTCTATTAACAGCTGTAGAATTAGGAAGCTTTAACAAAGCCAGCGAAGTGGTAGGTTATACCCAATCTGGCCTGACTCATTTAATGGATTCTTTAGAAAAAGAAGTCGGTTTTCCTTTACTGGAAAGAAGTCATACAGGAATTAAACTTACCGAAAAAGGCCAACAGCTAGTTCCGGCTATTAGAGAATTCTTGTTGTCAAACAACAATCTGGAAAAGAAAATAAAAGAAGTTGCTCAAAACAAAAATGAAGTTGTCAGAATTGCTGCCTATGCCAGTATGGCAATGCACTGGATTCCTGAAATTCTTTATCGCTTTAAACGCATCTGCCCAAATGTCAATGTGGATTTGAGAATGGTTGACCACGCCTTGGAGCCTTTTGAACTGTTGGAAAGTGGACAGGCCGATTTAATTTTTGCCAGCAAGCAGGATTTCAACTTCTGTAATTGGATTCCCTTATACGATGAACCTCTATATGCCATATTGCCAAAAAACTACCCTTTAAAACAAGCTGATGCTTTTGATCTGACCGAGTTTTCCAATAAGGAATTTTTAATGCCCTACGGTCGATTTGATATCGAGATAAAAAAAGCTTTTGAACCAATGGGAGTAAAAACTAATATTAAATCAGTGTTAGTAGATGATGAAACAGTTATCAGAATGGTTGGCAAAGGACTGGGTCTTTCGATGATGAGCGAACTGATGATCAGAGGGCGTACCGATGATGTTTTATGTGTACCAGTTAAACCTGCCTGTATCAGAGAGTTGGGCATGGCTACTCATATAAAACAAAAAGATTCAGATAATATGAAAAAATTAAAAGACTGTGTCTTGAAATATATCAGTGAACTACCAACTAAAAAAGCGAATTAACTCGCTTTTTTTGCTTCAATAATCTTTTCTAATTCCTCATAATCTTTTTGATTATGCAGATTTACCCATTTGTTTTTCAGTACATCTAACAGCTGTTGAGCAACTTCCAGATTTTCATCTATGATGGCTGATAAAATTTGCAGTTGTCCAATTGGCTCACCATAATTTTCATTATCCTGATATTTTTCAAATAAGTTTTTTTGGGCCTTATATATTTCTTTAAACTTATCATAATTTTCCAATCTGAAATGTGAAACAGCCATATTAATCCAGTAAACCAATTTTAATATTTCATTTTTTACTTGTTTTTCTTCAATTGAATTTAAAATATCTAAACTTTTTTGATATTCCCTATTCTTTATATAACCGGCTGTCAGATTAATTTTTACCAGATCACGAAAATTTTCTCCCTTTATTTTTTGTAAAATAAGCTCCATTTCATCAATATACTGCTCAATTTTATCTTCATTTAAAAGTATTAATGCTTTTTGTATTTTTTTACTGTAAATCATAAGATAGATGATGTTTATTACCAACACCAACAATAGAAACACAATCGATATCTTCCAATAGTAGGATAAAAATAACTCCTGTTCTATCTTAAAACCTATTTGTATTGCTAATAACACTAATCCTAAGATAACACCAATGGCAATCATTTTTAATATTCTTTTTTTCATTTTAAAAACCTCTAATTTCTTTTTCTCACTTAACATTATTGAATATCTCAATACCGAATACTTCAATAATTATACCTTCATAAAATTCTTTGTCTGCTTCTCTATCTTCATCAGAGGCAATGCGATGAACTTTAGATATTTTATATAATATCGCCTTATATTCTACAGTACCTCCATCTTTCAAATATAAAGGTGTGGGAAAAAGCAAAACTAATAATAGAATACAGGTTACAACAATTAATTTCTTTTTCATAATTAAACTTCTCTCTTTACTTTTTACTATATTTCAAAATCATATCCAGCAGCTGTTAATGACAGATTTATAAATCAATATCATTATGTTTTTATCCCTGCTTTTACCGGTTACATCTAATAATAGACAAATAAAGTTTTTCTTTTTATTTGTAACTGATAAGTTCAACAATCACGATTTCAGGTCGATTGTTAATTCTAATTGGAATAATGCTGTTGCCTATTCCTCTGCTGATAATCATGGTGGTATTCTCTTCGGTAAATTTACCAGCATCATATTTTGGCCACTTGCCCTGATTAGGAGCATAATAGCCTCCTAAAAAAGGAATCCGGACTTGGCCACCATGGGTATGACCGCTTAAAACTAAATCGATATCATTGGCAAGATAGATATCAAAAGTTTCCGGTCGATGAGATAACAGAATACAGTAATCATCTGTCAGATTCATTTCCTTGATATGCCTATCTAAAATACTGCCATGCAGGTAAGTATCAGTATCATAATAATCCGGATCATCCAATCCCGCGATTTGAACAATATCCTCATTTCTTTTTATTTCTATAACTTCATTACGTAAAACTATTACTCCCACATCAATCAGTTTTTGCTGTAATTCTTCATAGCGACTATAAAGCCACACTTCATGATTACCCATCACAAAATAACAAGGTGCTATTTCAACAAGTTTTTTGGCTAAACTAACTGCTAAATCTATATCTGTTCTATTTGAATCTACCAGATCTCCAGTAAAGACAATCATATCCGGATTCTGTTGATTTACTTTCCTGACAATATCTTCGTTATCTTTACCAAATTCAGCATTGTGTAAATCAGAAATTACCGCAATTTTAAAATGATCAAAACTTTCAGGTATCCTGCTGCTGCCAACATAATAACGAGTTACTCCTACAGTTAAATTTCCCCAGATAGTCCAAAGAGTAAAAAATATCAATATTAATAATATGATAGCTAATCTCATCTTTCTTTTCATTTCACTTCTTCCTCCTTGAAAAATACTTACTGGTTTTTGATATGGTTTTCAATTATTGAAACCTTTTGTGCTCTTTCCATAAGTCTATAGTAATACAGCCAGTTTTCCAATGAATCAAGTGGAATATTTATTCCATTTACTATAACGCTTTCCTTGATATCTTCATCTTTAAGACTGCAGTCATATATAATATCATCTTTAACTATTTTAAATCCAGCCATAACATCCACTTCTACACCATTTATTAAAAACTCATAAAAGTATTTTGTTGCATAACTTCCAGACACTGATTCTTTAAGTGTTCCCATTTTTAGAAGAATTTCTTTTGCTTTTAAAGCATCTTCTTGCTTTATCAATAAATCTAAATCATCAAATTCTTGGACAATATTTCTAAGATAAAGCATACTTGAAGCTCCGATTGCCCAGGTAATATTATTTTCATTTAATTTATCAGCAATAACTGCCAAAACTTCAAGTTTTTCTTTTATATTTTTCATCTTTAAACCAAAATTAAATTACTATCGAAATAACTTCATTTCCATGTTCTTTAATCAACCTGATCATATCTTCAGTCTTCAGCCAGATGGTAGCGGTATTATCATTGGGATGCACACCTATTAATCCACCTTTAAAGTTTTCATCAATAAATAACTTTACTTCATTATTTAAATCATTTAAAAGACCAAAAGGAGTAACTGAACCAGGATCAAGTCTAAGTAACTTCATCAAATCATCATGGCAAGCAAAAGACAGAGATTTAAGTCCATAGTTCTGGGCAAATTCCTTAAGATTTATCCTTTTATCTCCCTTAACAGTTATCAGATAATAATTTCTTTTTTTATCTCTGACAAAAAGATTTTTCCCCTGGCAATCAGGATAAAGCAAATCAACCTCTTCAAGTTCTGCCATATTAAAAACAGCTTTGTGTTCAGTTATTTCATATTCTATCTTACAATTATCCAGATAACTGTAAATATCACTTTTATTCATCATCATAAGCTCCTTTAAGTTTTTAAAATAAACAATTCCTCTTTTATATTTATCTGTTTTTTCTATCAACTTATTTTTTGCAGATAATCCTAATTTTACTTTTTTGTAGTTTCTTTGAATAAAAGACTGTAAGTCAATTTATTTTTCTCATATCTATTGTTCATCTTCTAATGAATTCCACATAAAAGTTTCTTTCGTATTTTTAATAAATAATTGCCCTTCATAACTATAGGGTTTTTTATTAAACCAGACTTCAACAGTATACATTACTTCTTTATAACCGTCATAGCGATATAAAAACTCCAGCTGCCACTGTTTACTGTTGATTTTATCGACAAGCTGTCTGATAGTATATTCCCTGACAACTCTTTGATTCAATCTTTTTTCAAAAAGATAAAAAGTAACTTCATCTAAATGCTCAATAACATACTTTACTGCTCCACTGCCGGTATTGGGCCAGAAATCATCATAGTGACGATAAAAAATTCCTTCAGGAAAATATAATATCAAAACATTTTCTTTTAGTTCGGCTCTAGTTGCTCGGCAATCATGAAGACTGAAACATTTTTGATCAGTGCTTTTATATTTATATGTCATATTTTATTCTTTTCCCTCTAATGATTGTTGAAATTTCTTTACAACTATCAACAACTCAAACAAAACAATCTCTTATTTTGCCTGCATGTAAATTATAGCACTTTTCTTTAGTAAGAGATATTATGCGCCCTTAAATTAAATATCAATTGTCCTATAATGTTAAAAGACTTAAAGTTTTATAGAAAATATTTCTTAATTAAAGCCATTAAAGAATAATGAAGTTTAATAAAAATATTTTGTTTTCAGATATCTGAACATATTTTTTTTAATTTCTGATTGATAGATTTATCTACTTGTGTATTTAGAAGGGATTTGATAAAATTTAATTAAGTAAACACTTAATTAAAAGGGAGGTTTCTATGGATAAAATTAAAGTTTTAAAAGCTGTTTCAGATAATACAAGGATGAATATTTTAACTTTACTATTAAAACACAACTATTGTGTCAGAGCTTTGGCCAATAAGTTGAATTTAACTGAAGCATCGATTTCTCAACATTTAAAAGTATTGAGAGAAGCAGGATTGATTGTTGGAGAAAAACGTGGATATTTTATGCACTATGATGTAAATCGTACAGTTTTACATCAGTTGGCAAAAGAAATTGAAGCTTTAGCAGAAATTGAAAAAATAGGTTGCACACCTGTAAAAGAAGAAAATTGCCCAACATTAGAACTAAATGATTGTCCAAAAAAGGGTCAATGTAGTGATGAAATTAAATCGTTTTGTCATGGATTTGACAATAAATAAAAACAATTATTATGATAAATATTAAAAATCTTACCAAGAAGTATGACGATTTTACAGCTGTTGATGATATTTCCCTTACAGTTAAAAAGGGTGAAATATTTGGTTTGCTAGGGCCAAATGGAGCAGGAAAAACATCAACCATCAATATGATGATCGGCTTGTTTTTTCCCACTGCTGGAGAAATTACCATAAATGGTATCGATGTAATCAGACAAACTAAAAAAGCTCAGACAGTTATAGGAATCGTCGCTGATGAAAGTAATCTCTATAATGAAATGAGTGGTTTTGATAATCTCTGTTTTTGTGGTGCCCTTTATGGGATGAATAAAAAACAGCGCGAACTTAAAGCCAAACAACTATTAAAACAGTTTAATCTTCACAATACCGGTAATAAACCTTTTAAAGCCTACTCTAAAGGCATGAAACGTAAACTTACAATTGCCGCTGCTCTTATCCATTGTCCTGAAGTATTATTTCTAGATGAGCCAACAACTGGAATTGATGTTGAAAGTTCCCGTCAAATTAGAGAACTGATTCTAGAATTGAAAAATCAGGGAACCACTATTTTTATCACTACTCATTATATTGAAGAAGTTCAAAGACTCTGTGATCGTATCGCTTTTATGGTAAACGGAAAAATTGTTGCTTGTGGTACAGTCTTAGAGTTGATGAATAGCATCTCATATAATCACAGTGTTCATCTTACTGTTGATAAGAATCCTCAAAACTTTATTCTAGAGTTTGAAAAGCGCTTTGAAGGCAGTTCAGCTATCGCAAAAGATGAAAAATCTTTAGTTATTACTTCTAAAGAAAAAATTCCTTTACTTGAAATACTGAATTTTTTCCAGGAAAAGGAAATTGAAGTTTATCAGGCCAGACAGCTTCATCCAACATTGGAAGATGTTTTTGTCAAACTTACCGCAGTAGAATCAGCTATCCTTAAAAAGGAGAAAGAAAAAGGAGATCAGCAATGAAAAACTTAATTGCCTTTTTTAACATTTTGAAAAAAGATATTAACAATTATTATCTAAAACCTCCAAATATCAGCTGGGGCATCATCTTTCCTCTTTCCTGGACACTGATGCAACTGTTACGCTGTCCAGACAGCAATATTTTAGAATTGCTTCCTGGATTAATTTCAACCAGTGTCCTATTTGGCACTACCTCAATGCTGGCGGTAACTATTACCTTTGAGCGCAGTGGCAGATCCTTTGAAAGACTTCTTTTGGCTCCTATCAGCTTAAACACCTTGATGCTGGCAAAAATTACCGGAACAATTCTCTTTGGAATATTTAACGCTTTTGTTCCTGTTATATTTGCTGGTTTCTTCATTGATTTAAGTGGAGTTAACTGGCTGATGGTTTTTGCTGTTGTGTTTTTAATCGCTGTCACTTCTTCTTTGATGGGACTTCTTGTAGCAGTTTCAGTAGAACAGGTCTTTGAAGCACAGACATTATCCAATTTCTTTCGCTTTCCAATGCTGTTTCTATGTGGTCTGTTTATTCCAGTATCAAACTTACCATTATTTTTAAGAATTGTTTCTTACTGTATACCCCTTACTTACGGAGCTGATCTTTTAAAAGGAGCCATAAATAATAATAATATCCTTTCAGAAAAACTGAGTTTTTCAATGTTGATTATTTTTTCAATCGCTTTGTTTATAATCAGTCGATACAATATTGAGAAAAACAAAAGTAAATGAGTAGTAATCATAGCTGATTTTTGAAAAATATTCAGTTATGTAGATAGCTCTTTTTAATTGTATAAAAATTATTGTTTAGTGACTAAACAATATTGACAATGAAAGCGTAATTTTATATACTACTTTTGGAGGAAACAGATACATGCAATGTAAGGTTATAAATAGTCTGTACCATACCATTAACAGCATCAAACTAAGACAGAAAGAACCTAAGATTTTACAGGGAATAACAACACTGAATCAGTCAGACATTGAATTTATTGATGTACTGAATTTAAATCCCCATCAAAACGCCACAGCACTGGCCAAACTCTTAAACATTTCCAGAGGAGCTGTCAGTCAGTCTCTTGGCCGTTTAGAAAAGTTAGGCATTATTGAACGTGTTCCTGTTAAAGGAAACCTTAAGGAAAAAATAATTCAACTTACTGATTTAGGAAAAGAAATAAAAAAAGAAAAAGATTTACAGCATCAACAGGCCAACCAGCAAATGTGCTCTTTCCTAAGAGGACTGAAAACTAATCAGCTGGAAGCTATTATGATGTTTTTAGATAAAGTGCATACACTGGATATCAGTCGTTTTGACTGTCTAGAGCATCATTGTGCTATTGAAGAAAAAGGAGAACAACATGCTTGAAATAAAAAACCTGTCTTTCCAGGTAGAAAATGGCGATGACAAACAGAAAGAAATTCTCGATAATATTAATCTAAGCATTTCTTCTGGCAGTTTTGTCGCTATTACCGGACCAAATGGCAGCGGCAAATCAACTTTAGCCAAGATGATTATGGGCATTGAAAAGCCAACTGAAGGTCAGATTTTCTTTAATGGAGAAGACATTACTGAAAAAAGTATTCACCAACGAGCTAAAGCTGGTATTGGCTTTGCCTTCCAGCAACCAGTCCATTTCAAAGGAATGAAAGTAATTGATCTGCTCAGTTTAGCTGCTGGACATAAACTTGATGTTGAAGAAGCCTGCAGCTATCTTTCACAGGTTGGATTATGTGCTATCAACTATATTTTCCGTGAATTGGATAACAGTCTTTCAGGGGGAGAAATGAAACGCATTGAAATTGCGATGCTCGCGGCCAGAGATGTTAATTTATATATCTTTGATGAACCTGAAGCTGGTATTGACTTATGGAGTTTTCAAAATCTGATACAGGTATTTAAGAACCTGTTGACTAAAACTAACGGAATTATTATTGTTATATCACATCAGGAACGTATTTTAGAAATTGCTGATCGTATAATCGTACTGGAAGAAGGAAAAATTGCCAAGGATGGTAACAGCGGTGAGGTTTTACCTCATCTGATGTTTGGAGTAGAAGATTGCCATTTCTATGGAAGGAGAGTAAACTTTTGAAAACAGAATTAAAACAGATTTTACAACAGGTTTCTGGAATAGATGGTATTCCAAATGGAGCCTATAGTTTCCGTATTAATGGAATAAGTGAATTACATAACAATAGCGAAAATACTGAAATTGTTAAAAAATCAGATAAACCCGGCATTGATGTAGTTGTAAAACCAAACACCAAAGGAGAATTAGTGCATATACCCACCCTTATTGATCATAGTGGTCTTAATGATTTGGTTTACAATGATTTCTTTATCGGTGAAAATAGTGAAATACATATCATTGCAGGATGTGGCATTCATAACGATGGAATGCACGCTACTCAACATAGTGGTATTCATACTTTCTATATTGGCAAAAATGCAAAAGTAAAATATGAAGAAAAACATTACGGACAGGGCCAGGGAACTGGAAATAGAATAATCAGTCCTAAAACCATTATTCATTTAGCCGAAGGCAGTTCACTGGAAATAGATAGTGCCCAAATTGATGGAGTTGATTATACTAAACGCCTTACCGAAGCAACAATAGGCGATAATGCTTCTTTAACTACAAAAGAAGTCATCCTTACTACTGCTAATCAAACTGCTTATACTGACTTCCGTATCGAACTTGATGGCAAAAATTCCAGCTGCAGCATTGTCTCTCGCTCGGTAGCTAAAGGAGAATCAAAACAGTTCTTCTACTCTGTCATTAACGGCAACAATCAGTGTCAGGGCCATTCTGCCTGTGATGCCATAATTATGGATTACGCTACTGTTAAAGCAGTCCCTGATGTTACTGCTAATCATGTCGATGCTCAATTGATTCATGAAGCTGCTATTGGTAAAATTGCTGGAGAACAGATTACCAAACTTATGTCATTAGGTTTGAATTATGAAGAAGCGGAAGCAGAAATCGTTGCTGCTTTCTTAAGATAGGTTAAATTACTAAAACAAAAAAGGCTAGATTCAAATTATTTTAAATCAAGCTTTTTTTATGTGCTAATATAATCCCCACTCAGCCAGTTTTTCAAATCCTCCGAGATTATCAATATATTCTTTAGCTATTTTTACAATTTCATCATATGATTTGCCATCTACAGTATCATCTCCTATAGCACAGCTGAATTGGACAGTCTGATTAGTCTTTTGGGCTTTCAGAAATGCATAGATATTTACTGAAACATCACATTTAGATAAATCTTTTCCATGCAATCCTCCACTAGCTACACTATCAGCCATATCACTGCCAGTTTTGTGATTAGTTGCTCCGGCATCCACATTTGTACCTCCAGTCCATTCGCCAAGAGGATTTACTATGGCCTGAGGATATAGTTGTTTTATCTCTTTGTTGGTAGCATTACTTTGACAAATAACCAACTTTCCTTCATCAAGAATATACTTGCCATCACTTGGATATCGGCTATAAATATCACGAGCTATTTTTGAAATCTCTTTCTGTTCTTCTGTTAGTGGAACTCCTTTAAATATTCCATTATCACTGCATCTCAGTTTATCTTTTTGAATCGCAGCTAAAGAGGGGTCTTGTTTAACGGATGCAAGATTGACTTTTATATTTCCTGCAATTCTTTTAACAATACCTTCCACTTCTTCTTTACTAAATGCTTCACTTGTCTCAGCAATAATATGACATACTCCATATCCTATCAATATTTCGACATCAATCTTGCAATTTGCATTTTTCTCGTATGCCAAGTCTACTAAGGCTCCAGCAATACGATCGGCCATCTTATCTGGATGGCTTGGATTTACTTTTTCAATCATCTTACCGTCCTCCTTTTACTACCTATAACAAAAACACTCAAGATAGCTTCCTGAGTGAAAAAGTTATCTTATCATTCTAGTTTTACCACCTAATTCAATAAGTTGGTGTGATTTCTTCGGGCTAGTCCCTCCATCACTCTTTATAAGATTTATTTATACTATACTACACAAATTATTATTTAAAATCAAATATTATTTATTCCATCTGTATTTTTAAATTCCCTGATGCTGTTGCCTCTATCGGTAGAGCAATAACCTTTTTACCTGTTTTTTGCTCTGTCAAACTGTTTAGAAAACTGTTTTTTGCTCCCCCGCCAACAATATACAGCTCTTTATAACTCTTGCCAGTATTTTTTTCTAATTCTTCAATAGCTTTTTTATAAGACAAAGCTAAAGACTTATAGGCACACCTGAAATAGCCATAGATATTATCAGGTTTGCTATTTAAAAGTTTATTAAAAGCCTTTTTCATACTATCAGGCGCCAATAATGATTCATCATTGGCATCAATTGTTTCTTCAAAACTACTTTCCATAGCCTTATTGACAATTTCAGTTATATCTTCATCTGGACACAGTTCTTTTTGAAGTTCATTAACTAACCATAAACCCATAATATTTTTCTGATATCTGTTGTAGTTTACTCCGCCTTCATTAGAATAGTTAGATTTCATACTAGCAACATTTGTAATTGGACAAGTTGTTTTTACTCCTAAGAGCGACCAGGTTCCTGAAGAAATATAAAGCTGATTACCTTTCATCGGTATTCCTTCTACCGCACTGGCAGTATCATGAGTTGCACACAAAACTACTTTAATGCCATCATAATAGCCCAATACTTCTTTAGGCCGATATAATTTGCCAAACAAATGTGCCGGTAAACCAAGTTTACTGATAATCATTTTATCAAATTTTAAACTTTTACAGTTGATCATCCCGGTAGTAGTCGCATTGGTAAACTCTTTTTTCTTTACCCCCGTAAGTTTATAAAGCAAGTATTCAGCTATCATCAGAAAATCTGTCACACCTTCTAATCTTCCCTGCTTTTTATCGTCATACAGCTGATAAATACTGTTAAATGGCTGATATTGACTTCCGGTACGCTGATATAGTTTTTCAAAAGGAATAATTGTGTGTACTTCATCAATTACTCTGGAAGTTCTATTGTCTCTATAGGCATAGACAGGTAAAACTTCTTTATCTTTTTTCATTAAGACATAATCAACTCCCCAGGTATCGATTGATAAAGATACAATCTTATATTTTTTCTTAGCATATTCGATACCCTTTTTAACCTCCTTTAAAAGATAATCAACATCCCAAATCAGATGATTATCTTTTTCAATTATGCCATTAGGAAAACGATATACCTGTTGGGTATGCAGCTTTCCATTTTCTTTCCAACCTATAATATGTCTGCCGCTGGAAGCTCCAATATCAATCGCTAAATAATATTTCATTCTCTTCTAAGTTCTTTTTGAAAGCACATCTCTTTCATATTTTTCAATCTCCTGATACCACTGGCCATCTTTTGGCTTATTACATCTAGCACAATACTCATCCCAGATTTCAGTAAAAGGCATTGTCTTCAACTCTTCCTGAACAACCATCAGCTGGGTAAAGTTTTGCTCATCCTGAAGTTTTTTTAGTTCTTCAACAGGCTGAAGCAAACCATATAATAAAGCTTTCTGAACATTTCGATACCCCATAACCCAGGCAGCTACTCTATTAATCGAGGCATCAAAATAATCAAGAGCGATATTTACTCTATTAATACCACATCTGACTATTTCCCTGGCAATTTCTTTTGTTTCATCATCAAACAGCACCACATGATCACTATCCCATCTGATTGGTCTGGTAATATGCAGGGCAATCTCATCAAAGAAACTCAACAGTGATGGTATCTTGTCTGATACTACTTCTGTTGGATGATAATGACCATTATCCATTAAAGGGATACACTTATCTCTATTGAATGCAGCATAACTTAAAGCAAACTCAGCTGAACCGGCAGTATAGGCTTCCACACCGATTCCAAAAACCTTTGATTCGATACAGGGTTTTACTTTATTAAAATCATAAGGTTCCTTTAATATTTCATCCAAACTTTCCCTATAGCGAATTCTTGGTCCAATTCTATCACCAGGAACATCCTTGAAACCATCACCAGTCCAGATATTCATGATGCAGACATCATTTAACTGCCCAGCCAGATAATTAGAAATGCGAATGCAGGCTTTACCATGTTCAATCCAGAATTTCCTTGTCTGTTCATCAGCTGAAGAAAGAGTCAGTGGATCACATTTTTCATGCGAGAAGAACGTGGGATTAAAATCACACCCCAGTTTTCTTTCTTTACAGAAATCCACCCATTTATCAAAATGCTTTGGCTGAAGTTTATCTCTATCTGCCCAATTACCATCTTCAAAAATAGCATAAGAAGCATGAAGATTCAGCTTCGGTTTTCCAGGAATCAACTTTAAAACCATATCAATATCATCCATCAGCTGCTGATAGCTGCTGGCTCTTCCTGGATAGTTTCCAGTAGTCTGAATTCCTCCAGTTAGCGGTTTTTCTGGATCAGTATCAAAACCACGTACATCATCTCCCTGCCAGCAATGTAAACTGACAGAAACATTTTTTAATGTTTCAATAGCCTTTTCTACATCGATCCCCAATTTGGCATATCTTTCCTTAGCTTCATTGTATCTACTCATAACCATCTCCTCACTCTTCTTAAACTGTTTTTTACTTTTAACCTTTTATCATCTTGATAAGACCTTTAATAAAATGACCATTAGCCATTTCTACCAGTCCCTTAAAGATACCTCCTTTAATGCCACCGCTTATCTGCATCGATCTTAAAGGAGCTCCAGCGCTGGAATTCATCAGCATCACAAAATCAGGATTATCATAATCAATTTTTCCATCAAACCCTTTAGAAATGACTTTTTCTACTGCCTTATACATAATCTTCATTATCAATGAATGATCTTTCATTTCCATAACGGAATTATCCATTGTAAACTGTCCTTTGACAAGTTTAACTGGAACATATTTTCTACCTAGCATCTTCTGCCAGTTTTCTAAAGTAATGTTTCCTTTACAGTTTTCATACCAGCTATCCTTTTGCCAGTCTGGAACACTTATTTCTACACCGTCAACTTCGATATCCTTATAAAAACAGATATCACGACTTGATGTGGCAATTTCAATACGATAGTTACCCTTGACCTTTTTAAATGAACCATCCCAGAGCACAAAATCTTCATCGGTTAATTCAAAGATGACTTCTTTTGATTCATCAGGATTTAAACTTATTTTTTCAAACTGTTTTAGCTCTCTTAACGGTCTATGCAGTTGAGGATTATTTTGACCAACATAAAGCTGTACTACTTCACTGCCGGCATATTTTCCGGTATTTGTAACTTTAACTTTAACTTTATATTCATCCATTTCAAAATCTTCAAGTTTAAAATCGCTGTAACTTAAACCATAGCCATAAGGCCATCTAACATCTACATTGGCTTTATCATAATAACGATAACCCACATAGATACTTTCTAAATACAGGGCATCTCTACTTTTAGCATAATAATCAGCTGATACGACATCACTATAATTATATGGCCAGCTTTCTGATAGTTTTCCTGAAGGATTAGCCTTACCAAATAACAGGTTATAACAAGCCTGTCCTGCACCCTGTCCTGGAAGGCCCATATATAGGATTCCCTTTACATTATCTTGCCAAGGGCATTCTACTGCACTGCCACAAAAAAGTACTACTACAGTGTTTTTATTGGCCTTAGCAGCTGTTTCAATCATTTTAATATGACCTTCTGGCATCATCATATGTTTTCTATCAAAGCCCTCTGATTCATATTTACTAGGCAATCCGGCAAAAACAACTACAGCTTCAGCCTTTTGGGCTTTATTTTCTAAATCAGATAAAAGTTCTACTGTTGTATCACCATTTATATCACAACCCTGAGCATAGTCATAAGAACTCAGATAATCAATTGGATGTTCTAAGTTTGTCGGATTGACATGACTGCTTCCTGAACCCTGATAGCGAACATCTTTGGCCATATCACCAACAATAAGAATATTTTTATCTTCTTTTAGCGGTAAAATATCATCTTCATTTTTAAGTAACACCGCTCCTTCTTCAGCTATTTTAACTGCCAGCTGATGATTTTTCCTGTAATCAGCCTTATATTCTTCTTTAAACAGCTCTTGTGCCTTTAAAGCCATTTTTATTATTCTTTCAGCACACTTATCAATATATGCTTCATCTAAATCACCTTTTTTGACAGCTTCTAATACATCTTTTTCCATATAGTCACTGCCTCCCGGCATCATTAAATCATTGCCGGCAATAAAGGCTTTAATACGGTTATTCATGCCACCCCAATCCGTTACAACCAGACCGTTGAAACCCCACTGTTCTCTTAAGACATCATTTAATAGTTTTTTATTGTCACTGCAGTAAACACCATTAATCTTGTTGTAAGCACTCATAACAGTTGCCGGTTCAGCAGTCTTCACCACAATTTCAAAAGCCTTAAGATAAATTTCTCTTAGTGCCCTTTCATCAATTACACTATCTGAAAGTAAACGACTTGTTTCTTGTGAATTGCAGGCAAAATGTTTTAATGAACAACCAATACCCTGCGATTGCAGGCCCTTGACAAATTCTGCCGCTAAAATACCTGATTGAATTGGATCCTCACTAAAATATTCAAAATTTCTTCCACATAGTGGATTTCTTTTAATATTTATTCCTGGTCCTAATACTACTGCTACATTCTGATTACAAGCTTCCTCACCGATAGCCTTTCCCATCTGATAAAGCAGCTTTCTGTTCCAAGTGTTGGCTGTTGATACTGCTGATGGAAAACAGGTTGCCGCAACAGAATCATTAATACCCAGCATATCAGTAGCTTTTCCAAGTTGTTGTTTTCTAAGTCCTGCAGGACCATCACACATAAAGAAGGATGGAATACTATACTTCTCAAATTCTTTGGTCTGCCAAAAAGACTTACCTACACATAACTGAACTTTTTCCTGTAAAGTCATTCTAGTAACAATTTCTTTTATCTTCATATTATTTTTCCTCTCTTCAAATAAAGCTTATTTGATTATTCTTCATAAATGGTAACTCCTGCCTTCTGAAGATATGTTTTCCCAGAAGGAAGAATTACTTTGCCAGTACAGTTAGCTGGTATTTCGACAGTATATTTATAACCATTTTCCGTTTTTTCCCAGCCTGATTTTATCAGCCCGTAAATACTCTGATACTGAGTGTTGGCATACTTGAAATTACCACCCGGTAGAGGTTTGATTTCAAAGCGATTTTCATAAGCTAGGTTAATTCCACACATTGACTCAAACAGCCAGCTGCAAACAGCTCCTTTAGAATAATGATTTAAAGAACATAATCCCACATTGGAGTTGGCATTACCTTCCCAGGCTTCCCAGATAGTTGTCGCTCCATGTTTTGGCATTGACAGCCAACCTGGAAGCTGTTCATTTTCTAACAGTCTATAGGCATATTCCTTATCAATTGTTTCCAGCACATATAGGATAAGTGGGGTGGATAAAAATCCCGTTGACAGCCTCCAACCATAATTATCCAAGGCCTCTATCAGTCTTTTTTTGGCATATTCTCTTTGTTTCTCATTTAACAAATCAAAATACAGCGGTCTGACAAGTCTGGCCTGTCGGTCAGTGTCCAGACTATATTCTGGACATTTTTCTCTTAAAGCTTGATATGACTTACGACATTTATCAGCGAAACTTCTATAGTCCTTTGCTTCTTTTTCATTGCCCAGTATTGTTTCAATTTCACTCATCAAATCCATAATATGAATTGTATAGGCTGTTGCTGTTTCCGGATGAGTGATAACACAATCTTTCCAATGCATCTTATGGACATCTTCAGGTTCAGCCCACTCACCATAATGCTGTCCGGAATTGTTGAGATATCTTTTTTCTTCACTATTTAGTTTAAGTTTTTTGGCAGTTGGATAAAAGCTGCCCACTCTTTTTTGAACAAATCTGGCATATTTTCTCATTTTTTTGATATATCTTTTTAAAATTTCTTCATCGTGATATTTACCATACAATACACAGGGAATAATGATCCCAGCATCAGCCCAGCCGCTTGAACCGTTCATCGCATACATATAAAAGTCTGCTCCTCCATCAGGAACTATATGAGGCAGGCAGCCATCTTTTCTTTGCCAAAGATACATGTCTTTAATAAACTTTTCCCCAAATGTTCGATAATCAAATAAATAAGAAGCAGTATTACAGAAAATCTGAGCATCACCAGTCCATCCATGCCTTTCTCTGGTTGGACAATCAGTTGGAAGATCATTACTGTTACTTTTGGCACTCCAGATAGTCGCCTGAACAAATTGATTCAACAGTTTATTAGAGCTATCAAACCAGCCAGTTTGCTGAATATCGCTATAGACAGCAATCGAAGTAAAATCTTCAGGTTCAAATTCCACATCGGTTTCCACTAAAACATATTGAAAGCCAAAAATCGCAAATCTACTCTTATACTCGTTTAACCCTTCCTTGCAGGTATATTTGATTTCCTGTAAAGGGGTTGTTTTATTTTTCATTTTCAACTGGATATTTCTTTGAGTAAACTCACCATCAAAATCCAGCATCTCTCCAAAACGCAGATATATTGTTCGTCCTTTTTTTGCATGAACTTTAAAGCTGATATATCCGGCTATATTTTGAGAAAAATCTAAAACCTTTTTTCCTTTGGGAGTAATAATCAGCTTTGGTTTAAAATTCTCATGTTCTTTTACTAAAACATTGTTGGAAGCAGTTGGAATAACATTATGAGTTGTCTCTTTAGCGTAATCATTATAGGAAGGCTTCATATTGGCATCAACAATTTCTCCATCCTTGTTATCTGCAAAACGTATACTGCCATCATTAGACCAACTCCAGCTTTTATCCGTAATAACAGTTTCTTTTCTACCATCATTATACTCCATAACCAGCTGCGCCAGTATTTTTGTTTCTTTACCATATTGATTTCTTAAACCCCAGGAACCAACTGAACCTCGATACCAGCCATCTGCCAGCATTACTTCTATGAAATTGCTTCCCTGTTTTAAATAAGCTGTTACATCATAACTCTGATAATGTATCTTTTTACGATAATCGGTTATACCTGGAGTCATTATGGCATCACTGACCTTAATTCCATTAATACTTGCCTCATACAGTCCACAGGCAGTAATATAAAGTCTGGCCTTTTTTAATTTGTCACATTCAAATTCTTTTTTAAAACAATCAACAGGATAACGATTTCTCTTGTTAATTTTATAGTTGCCAGTAATCCATTTGGCTGGCCATTTCTTATTTTCTGGTAAACCTGTTTCAAAATATGCTTCTGCATACTCTGAAACATTGTCTTTTTCATCAAATACTCTTACCTTCCAGTTAACCCTGCTACAATAGTTTACCGGTTTCTTATTCCAGCAATATTTCATTGAAGAACTAAATACTTTTCCTGTATCCACAAGCAGCCGGCCATTTTCATCTTCAGCAATCAGCTGAAAAGCTTTTTGTTCAATACAGTCTTCTACATTCCAGAAAAGACGTGGTGAAAGAATATTGATACCAATTGGATTAGTCAGATATTCTGTTTTTAATCTTACTGCTTTCATGTACAATCACCTTTTTTAATTGTCAACATTTTTTCTAGCACGGATTTCCTTCTGCATCTGTGGAAGTTTTTCTTCTAAATCCATAAAATACAAGACTACAAAGATAATCAGAAAATGAATAATTGGAACAATATATCTGACAAAATACAGCCATTTAACAACTCCCTCAGGCTGATTTACTCCTAGATGAGACTGATAACCAAAGAAACTCAAACCAGTTTCATAAACACCGGCAAAGGCGCCAGAAATTATTGTCGCAATGGCAGTAGTTACAGCTAAAGCTACTGTTCCCTCTGGTCTAAAGTGAAACTTATATTCCACTTCATCATTGGCTGATAAAAGCAGAGCATCTAAAACATAGACACTGGCTAAAGTTCCAACATTAAAAATAAAGTAGGAAATAACCGCACCGATAAAATCATCTTTAAAGAAAAGTCCCATTATACAGCCAATTATAGAAATAAGGGAAAAAGCCATAGTGGTTTTACGAACGGTAAACTTCTTACTTAAAGGATAGATTATTAAAATACCAATTCCCATCGGTAACCCTGAGGCGACTGTAAAAATCAGATTGTAATTATTTTGGGCATTAGCTCCTAAAATTACTGTACAGAAATTGGTGTTGAGATTATATCCTTGCAGATTAGCCAAAATTAAATTTAGAGTGGTAATAATAAAAGCCATATTCCAATACCTGCACTTGAATAAATCTAAAAACTTCTTCCAGTCTGTACCATGTTCTTTGTTATAGATGGCTCCTTCAATATCCTCAGCTTCTAAGGTCACCCTTTCTTTAGTATAGAAATAGTTGATTAAAGATAGCGGGATACTGATTAAAGCTATAACACCAATAATTAAAAGCCAGTTTTCTTTCGGATAACCATGTAGCATGGTGTAATAAAGAATTGAACCCACAACCATGGTTACAGCTACTCCTACCAGCATAAAGTTTGAGACTCGATCAAACAGGTTAATCTGGTTACGATCATTCTGATTTCTGGTAGCCAGGGTAATCATATTCTTCCTTAACAAAAACATCGTTATACCAAAGCCATTGTATAAAATATTAAAAATATACACCCAGATAAGTTTTCCAACCTGTCCAATTTCTGGAATCGCAAACATAAAGAAACCAGAAAAAGCGCACAAGAGCTGACCAATTAAAACAAAAGGTCTGATCTTTCCCTGAGATGAAGTGCTACGTTCGACAACATAAGCTACCAAAAGTCCCGCTAAAATAGAAACTATCTTGGTAACCCAAGACATAACCAGATAAGTACCTACCCCAAAAATCTGATCAATATAAAATATTTCGGTATAATAAAGCTCTGCTAGCTGGTTAATAACAGCCTGTAATGACAGCATTCCAAAAGGACCAACCAAATAACCGAGAATCTTTTCCTTCATCGTCATTTCTTCAGTTTTTATTCTTGAATTCATAAACGGTTTTTCAAAAATACTGTTTTTCAAAAATTGTTTTTTCATATTATTATCCCTCTTTTACATCTATATAATAAATCATAAAAGTCAACACTTTCTTGTATATTTGTTTTATTTTTGATATATTTGTCTTGTGATGAAAACGCTTACTTTTGATTTGGAATATCTCTGTCGCAAAATGACAGATATGTCCGGCTTACCAATCAGGATATATCAAAACAATCAGCTTACCAGCAGATTTTCGGTTGTTGATTTTTTAATTGATCCAGTAGAGCTTTACATTGAGACCCTCTTAAAAAGAAAAGAAAATGTTTCCTACTTTCTAACCGAAAGAAATGAATACTATGGAATCATCAAAGCTGATAAAACCACAATCATTATTGGACCAGGAAGAGAAAATCCTTTAGACAATCAGCAGATTCGTGATTTAGCCTTTCAACTTAACATTACCAATAAGGATTATGAGGCTTTTTCTGATTTTATTTTAGCTATTGTTCCAATGCCCCTAGAAAGTATGATTCAAATGATGTGTACTATTAATCACATCCTTAATGGTGATAAACTAAATGTTTCTGATTTGCATCTTAAAGAATCATCCACATCAGAAAGAATTAACTATTATCAGAACTCAAGTTCAGCAGATGCTTATAAAGGCTATAACATCGAAAGACAGATACTGGAAATTATTAGAAACGGTGATATAGAAACGCTAAAAAAATGGGCAAAACAGGCCCCCACATTAAGAAGTGGTAAACTCTCTGACAATCTTTTAAGACATAGAAAAAATACCTTCATAGTAACTACTACCCTGAGTGCTCGAGCAGCTATAGAAAGTGGTTTAAAAGTTGATGAAGCTTTTAAACTCAGCGATTTATTTATTCAAAAATGTGAAAACTGCACTAACCTAGATGATATAAACTATCTGTTTTATGAAATGATATTTACCTATACTAGAAAAATTAATAATCTTAAAAAATTAACTACTAAGGCTAAAATCTCAAAAGATGTCTACTTCTATATTATTAAACATTTATCAGAGCCAATTAAAACTGAAGATATTGCCAAAGCTTTATATATGTCTAGAAGTCATCTATCAACTATTTTTAAAAAAGAAACCGGAATCAGCCTTAACAATTATATTCATAAGATAAAAATTGAAAAAGCCAAAGAACTGCTCATGGACAACTCTAAAAGCATCACTTTAATCAGTGACTACCTGGGTTATTCATCAAGTTCTCATTTCAATCGTATTTTTAAACAGGAGAAAAAAATAACTCCTACAGAATATAGAAAAAATAACAAAAACATATTTTAATCTAATATTTATAAAATAATTTATTCAGTCTTCAATTAATTCATTGTATCTTATTTTAAAACTGTGCATATTTTGGCATTTTCGTTAGGCATATTTTTAGAATTTTATTTTTAACTTTTTAAATTACAGAAATCATTATATTCATTTTTTATCTCTTCAATACTCAAATCAAGGATGTCGTTGAACTCTTTTTTCAAACAGAGATAATTGATAAACTTTTCGCCGAGAAAATATCCAGCATCGCAGTAACCATTATACGAAACCCAGTCACCAATATACCTTTGGGTAAATCTATCATTTAAAACATCAAGGTCTTTTCTAAAATCTTCCTTCAATTGAGGAAGCATTTTTTCTAAGCCTTCTTTCCAGAAGTTTGAATATTGAGAATTAGAAGTGTTACCTTCCATAATGCTTTGTTCAAAATATACTGCTATCCCTTCCATATATAGTTGCCAAAGCATTTGAAGAGATTTACTGTCAAATTGTTTATTTAAAGTACCATACTGACTTTGATACACATGTCCCAGTTCATGAAAGATCAGTTTCTTCATTTCATCATATTTATCAAGATTTAGCTCCAATATTTTCTCTATCCCCAGTAAGATAAGAGTTTTACCACAATGCTCTATTACCCATCCAGCACCATTACATAAACCAAGATACAGAATGATTTCACATTCAAGATTTCTGCCTGTTTTCTTTTTTATTATTTCGTCCACATCTTTAAGCACATCATGAAATATAATTTCCAGTTTATTTATTCTCTCTTTATTATCATAAACATTGTTAATTATCGGAACAATGTCCTTTTCAAAATTATAACCACTTGCATCCTCTATAACAACTTCTGATAAACCTGAAAAAACATTTTCAATATAATATTTCCACTTATCAATTGAAAATGTCCCATTTTCAAACAACCTGTCCAGGTTAGTTACTTCACTTCTATAAATCATTGATATACTCCTGTATTTAGAGTTATTGTTTTTTAAATGGTTATGTCTTTCTTCTTTTATTATTCCAGGAAGTAGGCCTTTTTTTCTTCTGCAGTCAGCTCTCTGCCGTTCAACATTTCTTTTGCGGCCTTTATCAGAGTATTTACATCAACATTATGAATGATATAGAAGGTATCATTTAATAAGGCATCACTACCTTCATAGACAAATTCCAGGGCCTCACCATTTCCTGAAGAAGACACAATAATGATATTTTTTTGAAACTTCATAATTGTTTCACCACTATCAATATCGTAAATAATGTTATCTTCAGCTTTAACACGATGACTGCCGAAAAGCCAGAAATTCTCTTTTAATAATTTGTCATTGAAAATTTCTTTATATTCTTCAATTAAAATCTTTTCTTTTAGTTCACCACTATATAAATCATAAACATCAACTTCTTTTTTCGAGTAAATCCTCGATCTGACATATAAAAGACCTTTTTCTTCATCAACAAAATAGCAATCTTTATCTTCCAGCATTAAACCACTTTCTACTTCTAAAAAGTACTCTGTCTTACACTCCCCAGTTCTACTGTCTCTTATCTCCACTGCTCCCTTGTAAGGTCTTGCACCCTGATACATGCAGTTATAAATAATTAATATTTCTTTGCCGTTATTGATAAACTGAGCCTTTATACCGATGGCATCACCCTTTTCTATTTCAAACTGAAGATTGTGGGCACTTAATTTAGCCGATAGATTCCAAAGCAACTGGTGAGTTTGACCATCTAAAACAAATAATGATGCCGGATAATTTCCTGAAGCATAGCCATCCTCTACCAAAACAAGTATTGTGTCTGTTTCTTTGGCATATAATACATCATTGCAAACTGATCTTTTAGCTGAACCTTCATCAGGTTTTCCGTCATAGTCATAATCTGGAACAAAAACAATTGTATCCTTTATTTCTCCTGTATCACCATCAAAAACTCTGACGTAGGCATAATCATTATCCTTATCTTTTTGTAAATAATTGGTTTCTAAAAGAAATATCTCATTGTTTTCAAATGCTTTTAAGCGATGAGAGAACATGTGTACTGGATAAACATTTAATATTTCACCAGAAAATGGGTCATTGATATAGATAAAACATTCAGCTGAAGGATTCATGACAAAAGAAACAACTATTTTACCACTATTAGAAAGAGTTGAAAAATTTGGTTCATTGATAGCGATGGTACCTTTTAAAGGAGCTATGACATCAAGTGAAGATGAGTTGCCAGCCATATAGACACGTAAAATGTTTTTACCACTGGCAATAATATAGTCATCACGAACAGCATTGCCATAACCATCTTTATAAAAGTAATGAGCTTTTTCCAGAGCAAAATCGACTGTAAAATGCTGCAACATTTCTCCATTGCTGGCATTAAACAGCATTATCATCTTTCTTTCAGTACTATAAGCCAGAATTCTTGAGCCATCAGCATTAAAACAGAAACCATCTATCGGATTGGATTTATTATCCATTCGACAAATGGTTTTTTTATTTATAATGTCATAAGTATAAATGTTTCCAGAAGTTGTCAACACAGCTAAAACAGATTCTAAAGGAGCAATATTGATTGCTTTAAAGAAACTTTTATCAAAATCTGGATAGAAAAGGATATTATTTATTTCTTCAGTAGCATAATTCCATATGACAATATATGGCTTGTAAAGAGCAGTGATATAATCTCCATCTTTTGTTGAGTCAAGATAAATCAGGCTCTCCCCATCATTTTCATAGTAACTGAAATAATAAGCATCACGATATTGCTTCAAATCAACCGTATAGCGATGACGAAGAAACAGACTGCCATCATATAAATAGAAATTCCCTCTAAGATCGGCTGTTAAATATACTGTGGTGTAAGCTTTTAAGCTTCCCTGTTGGTTTTCACCACGATAAACATTATGATGCCAGCTATATTTACTTATTCCTAGTTTTTCAAGCTCTTCTTCGGTTAAATTATCAAAGAAATTACGGGCCTCTTTTTGATAATCAAAAGCTTCTTTATATATTAAAGTCTTATCATTAACCTCCAGGTTAATCATTCCATCACCCTTATTATAAAAAGTTACTTCCTCTCCATTTTTAAGAGCCAGATAATTTAAAATACCATAATATTCCTGATATTCTGCCTTAATATCATATATTGCTGAATATTGATCATTGGCTCCATAAATAAGACCATTATAAAGAGAACCTATTGCCTCGGTTACAATTGGTCGATCTGGATTATTACCGTCTTCTGGCAGAGCTTCCAGCGATAACAAAAGAGAAAGATTCTTGTCACCATTATCCAGTGCCTGATTGGCTGATTGAGCCAGCCATTTTGATTCAGCAATAAGTGCAGCATTTCTTTCATTAGAAATTTCTTTGTTTTTTATAACTGCATACATCAAGAATATTGAAAGCAGCATTATAACACTAGCACTAACCGCAACTCTGATTTTGTTTTTTCTAACTCTATCTCGCTGTTTCAAATCATCATAATTGACATTCAGCATCGGAGCTAAGATTCTATGTTTTTCGTTGTTTAACTTTTTTAATGATTCATTTAAAGCAGTTGCTCTAACATCAGCTGCTAGTGGCTCTCTTTCTACTGTTTTTCCATCAATCTCTTCAAAACGAAGGGCTAAAGGAAAAGAATCAGCTGGTTCTCCTTCAATTAGAATAGCCAGTATTTTATCTCTTCTTCCCAGGGAAATAAAATAATCTACTTCTTCCAGACACCACTTCGACTCCAAATATCTTGGTGAACAGATACATATCAGCCACTCTGAGTTTTGTAAAGCCTGACGAATATCTTCACCCAGATTCGAAGAAAGTGGTAACTCTTCCTGGTCACGAAAAACCCTTCCCATTTTAGAGATGCCCAAAGACTTCTTTAAAGAGGAAGGTATCTTGTAATTTTCAATTAAAGAATGAAGTTTTTTGGCTATTTCCTGATCGGGGCTTACATGTCGATAAGAAATAAAGGCATTATAATCATTAGTTATCATAAATAAATTATAAATTGAGCTAAAGTCAGTGTCAATTAATTGAAACTAATCTTCCCAGATAAAAACATATTCAAAAAAAAGATGTTTTGATGTTTAATAAATAGAAAGATTCAATTTTTTTGACAAATACTCTAAACTTTTGACCGCAACAATACTATTTCCTGCTTCATCCAGTCTTGGGCTGAAAGCCGCTATCCCCAGTTTACATTTGGTACAGGCAAGCACTCCTCCTCCCACTCCGCTTTTAGCTGGCAAACCTACCGAAGCTGCAAACTCGCCAGAATGATTATACATGCCGCTGTGAGCCATTACTGAACGTAAAATCTGCACATTCTCTGGGGTGTATAGCTGTTTCTTTTTTACAATATGATAGCCATCATTAGAAAGTAAATGAGAAAACTGGGCCAGTTCTATAGTATTTACCATAATAGTGCAACATTTATAGTATATTTCAATAACTTCCTTTATCTTTGTATCTTTAGACAAAGTGCCTGCCTGAATCATCAGATGGATACCCGATATATTACTATAGGCTCCAGCCATCTCTGGAACAAGGATTTCTTCACTATAATAAAGCTTTGAATTTCCAGTAATATTTTTAAGATGATTTAAAATAACCTCAAAAGTATTTTCTTTGTAAATCTCATATAAAAGAGCAATCGTCGCTATAGCACCGATACTGACCATCGGATTTCTCGGCTTTCTTTTCCCCAACTCTAAATCAACAATACTGTTATAAGGAAGAGCTGTAGGTTTTATATCGATGGTTTGAGTTATTTCGTCCAAAGATTTATTTTCCAATAGAATCAGAAAAGTTAAAACCTTGGAAACACTTTGCATACTGAAGCGATGTTCTGTATCTCCAGCCTGATAAATAGTTCCTTTATCATCTATTAAAGCCAGGGCCCATTTATCCAGCTCTTTTTCATCCTTTATTTCTAAGAACTTCATAGTTGTCCCTTTTCCTTGGAATTTTGAACCAAATTCCAGGGATTCTTTTAATATTTCATCATAATTTACCTTTTTTTGCTTTTCGTTTTCCATTTTTTACTCCTAAAGTCAAAGGATGACAGTTAAACTACCATCCTTTGAGCAACTTTATTTTAATACTTGGCTTGTGAAGGGATAAATTTACCGTGTCCCTTTTTACCCTTCAGCACTCCATCTTCAACAATGATTTCACCACGAACCATCGTTAAAACCGGAGCTCCTTTCAATCGCCATCCATCATAAGGTGAGAAATCTGAATTACTATGTAAGTCATCGATAGATAGCGTATATTCTTTATCTAAATCCACCATTACAATATCTGCATCATAGCCAACATCAATCAATCCTTTTCTAGGCAAGAGATTAAAGTATTTAGCGCAATTGTAACTTGATATTTCCACCAGTTTCTCTAAAGATATTTTATCCTTATTTACTCCTTCAGATAACATTACTGGAAGCATCGTTTCAATTCCTGCCATGCCAACTACAGCAGACCAGAATTCCTGTTTATGTTTTTTGGCACATGGCGCATGGTCAGAACCTAAAGTTTCAATAATTCCCTTGTTGATACCATCCCAAAGTCCCTGATTATCTTCTTTAGTACGAATTGGAGGATTAACCTTACTTAAAATTCGATCAGCATCATCATAGTTCATAACCAGATATTGCGGACAGGTTTCAGCAATAATATTAATACCTTCACCACGTAACTTTTCAATCAGTTCAGGTCCTTCTTTAGTACTAAGATGAACAATATAAAGCGTTGCACCAGTAATTTTAGCAAAATAAGCACAACGGATAATAGCCTCCAATTCTACAAAATTTGGTCTGGTTTCTGCCCAACGTACAATTTTATTGAACTGTTCATCTTTTAAAATTCTTTCTTTATACTGGAAGAAAATCTCTATATTTTCTGCATGTACCTGAGCTTGGGCATATCGAGAAGTTTTAGCAATCTTATCAAAGCCAAAGTAAATAATACCATCGTCAATTCCAACTTGCGGAGGAACAGCTTCTTTACCACGATAAGGTATATAAAATTTAAAACCTAGAATTCCCTTTTCATATAAACTTGGAATTTCTTCAAGGTTTTCAGGTGTATAAAGAGCACACTGCAATGCACAATCGATATATGAATTAGCTTCAAGAACATCAACTCGTCCACCTTTTTTGAAAATCTGTTCTTCAATCGGACCATTATCAAGATTCATACGATCAATCATAGTAGTAACTCCACCAAAAGCAGCAGATATTGATTCTACTTCATAAGATTGCGGAATATCCCAATCAGGCCATCCAATATGAACGTGGGTATCAATCAAACCTGGAATCAGATATTTGCCACTGGCATCAATGATACGATCTGCATCATCATCAGAAATAAATTGTGCAATTTTGATGATTTTCTCATCCTCAACTAAAACATCTAGTTTTCTAGTACTATCGGGACTAACTACTAATCCATTTTTAAAAAGTATCCTACTCATATTTTACCCCCTTTTCTTCATTTTATTGTAAGCACTTTTAAGTAATTTAATTATATTATATTTTTATTTATTATTCAAAAAAATGTACAAAATATTAGTACGAAATTAAAAAATAAGCAATTTAATATGATGCGAATCTATTCATTTTTTCATTGCTTATTTATTGTTTTTTAAAGAATTTTATTTATACATAAAATATTTATATAAACTGGAAAACATACTATATCTTCGAGAACGCCATGGTTTTTTCTTACCACAAAAATGAAGTATACATGTATTTTTCATTACCCAGTCCAAATCATGTTTATTTTCACTGTTTAAAAGATAGGCTGTATAAAATCTTACATCATAATTATACAATTCATCAGGTATTTCAATTGTATACTTACCATACATTGAATTAAAAATATCCTGATCTGGCAAAAGTAATTCTATATCACTGCTTTCATTTATATTTTTAATAATTTCTTCCATATCTACTATTTCTCTTGCTTTAACAAGATCCATAAGGATTACTCCTGTATTGAAATATGAATGGTCTGTATCAAGACGAAGTTTATTGATATTATCGGTTAAATTCCCTATTATTGCATGTGATGCGGCGGCAAAAACTTTTCCTTCTGGAAATTCCATTTCCCAAAGTTTTTTTAAATTATTAATTACTAAAATATCAGGATCTATATATAGAATTCTATCCAGGCTCTTTGGCAATATTTTAGCAGCTAGCAGTCTGTAATACATCGATTGAGGATAACGTTTAGTAATTTTGGCACTTTCAAAATACTTTTCTGAAATGCAGATATGCTTAAAATCAGTTTTCTGTGAATTGCAGAATTTTTTTAAATCTTGTAAATGTTTTTCCTTAATGCCACCATGAATTAACCAAAAAGTATTTTTGGTATCCGAATTACTTGCCACAAATGATTTAAGCATCGTCTTAAATGGTAGAATATAATTTTCATCAAATGTTACTAAAATATCCATACTTTACTCCTTAAGCAATAAAGACTATTACTTTTTAAACTGTCTCTCACCTACATTATAAGCAGATGTACATTATTTTCAATCAACAAAAAGTTGATATTTGTCGGTTAAAACAATTGATATTATAATTGAAATCTTTATAGCTGATTATAAAATAATGTATAAGAAAATTCATCTCTTTAATAAGTTTATAAGCCATAAATATTCTTCTGCTATACATGTATTTTTTATTCATGATAAAAATAAAAGCTAATAAAAATGAGTAAATTCACTTTATTTGAATCTACTCATTTTTTGTTTTATCTTACTTTTATAACTGATGATTTAAGAAGCAGTAAGCCAAAGCCGTCTACTCTTCCCTGTATATCGTGACCATCTTGTGGATAATCAAGTATTGTTATCCCTTTAACTTTTGTGCCTTGCTTTATTGTATCAGAACCCAATTTGATATCCATAGCAATTATTGCCTCTGATCCATCAACAATTTCATTCCCGAAAGAATCTCTTATTTTAGCTGCTTCTTCAGCTAGCTTTTGTCCCTCTTTAGTCCATTCAAAAAAACACATCGGACAAATCAGCATATTACCATCTTCATAAGTATATGATGCATTGCATTTAGGACAATCTGGTAAACTCATATTATATCTCCCCCTCTATATTTTTATTGTATGTCACTATTAATAGTAAATATTTTCCGTATTCATTATAATATTGAACTCTCTTTAAAACAAGTTTTGTATCTTATACTTGCCTACATGTTTAAGAGAAAATTATTGTTGCTGAACTAATTTCTCCTTTAAAAAAATCTATATCTTTTTTTCATGACAAATATCATTAATTTACCTAGGAAATATTAAAAATAAATTTTACAATATAATCAGCATTCTAATAGAAAATCACCACATAGACTGATGAGAATGACTGAAATTAAAAAAACATCCACCCTTATATGAGTGGATATTTTTTATAAACAGAATATTGTTAGTTTTGTATTCTTAAAATTACAATAATGATTCAATAGTTTTTACTAAATCTTTGCTCGTCAGATTATATTCTACCTGTAAAAAGTCAGCTGTTCCAACTTGACCGAAGCGATCAGTTACACCATGTCTTTTAAATAAAACATTGACATTGTTTTCAGCCAAAACTTCTGCTACAGCAGAACCCAAACCACCGATTATACTATGATTTTCAAATGTAACTACAGCTTTTTTGCCTTCAACCTCTGAAAGGATCAAATCAACATCAAGAGGCTTGATTGTATACATATCAAGCACTTCTACTGATACACCTTTAGTTTCTAACTCTTCAGCTGCATCTAAGGCATCGCTTAGAATCTGTCCAGAAGTAATTACTAAAACATCGCTTCCTTCCTTGACCACAGTTCCTTTTCCAAAAACAAACTTTGAGCCAGGTTCATAAACATTTCTAACTGCTTTTCTATTAATTCTAATATATTTAATTCCCTCTTCACTTGCCGCCTGCCTGACAGCGCACTTTAATTGCGTAACATCTGCAGGATCAACAATTATAGCATTTGGAATTGTTCGATACAATGCAACATCTTCAAAGCTGGTATGTGTTCCACCATTTGGACCGACAGCAAAGCCTGGATCAGAACCATAGACATTGATTGTAGTTTTAGCATAAGCTCCAGATAAATAAATCTGATCAAAAACTCTTCTAGATGCAAAAGGTGCAAATGAATGAATAAATGGTTTAAACCCCTCAATTGATAATCCAGAAGCTACACCAACCATATTTGCTTCAGCAATACCAACATTAATGAATCTATCTGGATGAGCTTTTTCAATTAGTGAAGAACCACTTGGAGAAGCCAAATCAGAATCAATAAAGACCAATTTTTCATCATCATTCATTAATTCAGAAACAGTCTGACAGAAAACAATGCTAAGTTGTTCTCCTTTTTCGTTTCTATTTTCTACTAATTTAAACATTAGGCTTCCTCCTTTGCAATATATGCTTTCAACTTTTCTACAGCTTCGTCTGCAGCTTGATTAATACTTTCATTATTAAACTTTACTGAGTGATTAGAGAACATATCTTCAAAGTATTTAATACCCTGACCTTTAATTGTATCTAACACAATACAAACTGCCTGATCTTTTACTGCTTTCAGCTCTGTAATTGCAGAATCAATAGCTTTAACATCACTGCCATCAACTCTAACAGTTTTAAAACCAAAACTTTCCATTTTAGTTTTTAAATCATAATGGTTAATAATATCTTTGGTATAACCATCTAATTGTCTTTTGTTATCATCAATGATTACGATACAATTATTGAGTTTCTTTTGGGAGATGTACATAAATGCTTCCCAGCACTGCCCTTCATTTAACTCACCATCACCAACAATTAAATAGGTATAAGCATTTTTACCTTTAAACTTTTGACCTGTTGCTATACCTGCAGCAATGCTTGTTCCCTGACCTAAAGAGCCAGTAGTCGCATCAACACCAGGTGTTAAATTTCTATCCGGATGTGATGGTAAAATTGTCCCACCATCATTCAAAGTCAATAATACTTCTTTGGGGAAATATCCCATTTCAGCTAGGGCACTATACCATGCAGGTCCTGCATGACCTTTTGAAAGAACAACCATATCACGATCTTCTTTGTTTGGATTTTTTGGATCTACATTAAGATGTTTACCATATAATACAGCAAACAGTTCAACAATTGACATTGAGCCACCCAAATGCCCATAACCACGATGCATTAACATTTCTAAGACATCTAAGCGAATTTTTGCCGCTAATAATTTTAAATTTTTAATTTCGTTCATATTTTCTCCAGTTATCTTTCTAAAGAAAGAGGCGACTTTGCCGCCTCTTTATAAGTCAATAAACTCAGAAGGTTACTCGACACCAATACGGATTATATCGCCTTCTACTTCAAAGGCAGCTTTCAGTTTCTCTTCAAGTTCGACTTTTGACATAATTTTGTCAAGTACAATTATTCTTGGATAATCTTTAAGTTGTGGATAAATGTCCTTACCAACAACAAACAGATCAGCAGAGTTTACATTAACTTCTGAAAGTGAAGTATGTTCACAAGTAACTCCTTCTTTTCCAAGTTTTTTTAATATAGAGTTGACATTCAGTTGGACCATCATTGAACTGCCTAGTCCACTTCCGCAACAACACATAATTTTTCTAATTACAGCCATTTTATTTCCCTATATTATTTCTTTTTAGAAACCAGTTTCAATGCGATTGGTGCTAAATATACCAATACACAGACTACTAATAAAGGCATACCCTTAACAAAGCCAGCGATATTACCAAATACTAAAGCCATCCATGAGAAGTCAGCATCAGAGAATGTAGTATTAGCAAAACCTAAATTACCGAATACCGGCATAACGATTGCTGGTAAGAAAGTGATTAATAAACCGTGGATGAATGAACCAACTACACAACCTTTTAAGCCACCTTCAGCATTGCCGAATACACCAGCAGAAGCTCCACAGAAGAAGTGAGGAACTACACCTGGAAGAATCATTGCAATAGCAATACCTGCATTATTCATAAGGCCAAGTACTAATAAACCAACAATTCCACCTAAGAATGATACTAAGAAACCAATTAATACTGCATTTGGTGCATATGGATATACAACCGGACAGTCAATAGCTGGTACAGCACCAGGAACAAGTTTTTCAGCGATACCCTTAAATGCTGGAACCATTTCGCCAACAATTAAACGTACACCTGATAAGATAATATAGATTGCTCCAGAGAAGCTTAAGCCCTTAGTAATAGCCCATACAGCCCAGTGAATCTTAGTTTCACCAGCAACTAATAAGTCAGTCAGGTTAGGATATAGAGATGGATCAACATCTAAAATTCCTTTTCCTACTGCGATTGCAGTAACAACTAAGAAGAACACAACCATTGTTAAACCAATAGAAACTGTTGTATCTCTCAAGAAAGTTAATCTTTGAGGGAATTCAATTTCTTCAGTTGATTTAGAACCTTTGAATAATTTACCAACTTGAGCACTTACCCAGTAACCCAATCCACCAAAGTGTCCAAATCCAAGTTCATCAGTTTCAACAATTTTTTCCATTGTATTTCTTAAGAACCAAGGTGAGAAAGCACTAACAAATGCCAATAAACAACCACCAGCAATGTATAGTGGGATTCCTTCCAGTCCACCAACGCTCAATACTACAGCAAGCATACATGCCATGTATAATGAGTGGTGACCAGTTAAGAAAATAAAATTAAGATCAGAGAATCTAGCTAAAACAACATTTAATACTAAGCCTATAACCATAATATAAGATGTAGCTAAGCCAAACTCTTCAAGTGCCAATGCAACAACAGCTTCATTGTTTGGCACAACACCCTGCATATTAAATGCATAGTTAAACAGATCACCAAAGGCATTTAATGAGCCTCCAGTTAAGAATCCTGCACCTGCAGATAAAACTAAGAATCCAACGATAGTTTTTACTGTACCCCTTACTACGTCTTCAACTGGTTTACCTTGCAAAACAAGACCTACCAATGCCATGATACCAACAAGCATTGCTGGAGTGGCAAGGATATTAAGAATAAAATCTAACATAATTACCTCCTTTATTTATAGATTTTTTTATTGAGCATCAGCATGCGAAATAAATAAGTCATAAATTTCATCTGCTGATGTTGCCTCCAAGAATTTTTGTTCATTCTCCGGATCTCCAAAAATACTAGAGATTGCAACCATTCCAGTCATATGTGCAGTTGAATCAACAGCACACAAACCGATTAAAACTCTTACGTCATTTTTTTCTTCTGAAAATGCAACTGGCTCTTTCAATAAAACACATGACAACATTGTTTTATAAACAATATCATCGTTACCTGAAGCATGAATCAAGGCCATATGGTCACTTAAAACATAATATGGACCATATTCTTCTGTTACCTTTATTACAGCATCCTCATATGCTGATGAACATGCTCCGTCTTTTACTAAAAGATCAACTGATACGTGAACAGCTTCTTTCCAGTCTTTCACAGAATCAAGAATTATACAATTTTTCTTACTAATCAGATCTCTAATCATTTTTCTCTCCTTTTTTAACCAATAATAATTATTTTATTTCTGTTTTAACACACAATAATCTCGTAATGAATATATGAAATTATGAATGGTTACAGTTATA
>JAAYOQ010000008.1 GCA_012520255.1 Erysipelotrichia bacterium
TTCAATTTTATTTGATAAAATAATCCAGATATCATCGTCAGTAAATGACGCCGTCGTTGCATACTGCTTAATATAATCGCTCAAATTTTTAAACCATAAGGAGGAAAAAATGATTTACGGTTATATTAGAGTGAGCACTGATAAACAAACAGTGGAAAATCAAAGGTTTGAAATCAATAATTTTTGTAATGAACGTGGATTAATTGTTAATGCTTGGATTGAGGAAACAATATCGGGTACGAAAAAAGTTGATGAAAGAAAATTAGGAAAGCTTTTAAACAAATTAAAAAGGAACGATATACTAATTTGTGCGGAGATTTCTAGGCTAGGAAGAAACATGTTCATGATAATGTCGATATTGAATTATTGCATGGAAAATGGTATTAAAGTATGGACAATAAAAGATAATTATCGTCTTGGTGATGATTTAACATCTAAAGTCTTAGCATTTGCATTCGGATTAAGTGCAGAAATCGAGCGAAACTTAATTAGCCAAAGAACAAAAGAAGCTTTAGCTAGGAAGAAAAGTGAAGGAATTATTCTTGGAAGACCAAAAGGGAAAAAGTCTTCAAAATACAAGCTGACTGGAAAAGAAAAAATGATAATAGATCTTCTAAACAAAGGATTGTCTAAAACTTCTATATCAAAAATATTAAAAGTTAATCGCAATACTCTTACAAATTATATTAAAAAAAACAACTTAACAAAGTAGTTTTAAAAATACAGATATTAAATATATTCATGCTTTATTTGTTAAAAAAGGTACTTTATATTTTTTGATACTTTATATTTAAAAAGTATATATCTATGTTATAATTAAATCAACAATAGATATTCAAGTTTAATTGTCATTTGAAAAAACTCCTTTCAGGCAATTCATATTGCATAATCTTTTGAAAAAGGTGTATTTGCATGGATTACATCTTTTTCTTTTTGTTATTGTGGTAAAATATATAGGAAGAAGGTGAATGAATGAAACTATTAATGGAAGCCTTAATGAAGTATATCTTTGGTTTAATCTCTGTTATGGTTTTGTTATTTATTGCCTTGTTATTTATGCCAATGATTTTCTTTGGTAGTTATTTGTATTTAAAAGAACCTGAACTTTTAAAGAAAAGGTTAAAAAGCCAGGAAAAGGAAGCTAAACAAAGACTGGTTATGGATATTAGTGGTTCAGTTTTATAGCCTCATTTGTTTTATCGGGTTTAGAATATCGTTACTTTTGGACCAGGGTAAATGGTGTAGTAATTGTTATCGCAAGCATTGTTTTACTTGTTTGTTATCTACTTTATATGAAAGTAATGCGAGAAAATGTTATTTATCAAGAGTAGTAGAAGTTCAAGAAAATCAAAAGGTAATTGAAACTGGTTTGTATGGAATTGTTTGTTATCCAATGTATTTTGCGACATTATTGATTTTTCTATCGATGTCGTTAGTGTTGGGAAGTTATGTTGGCTTTATGGTTATGCTGTTTTATCCGTTGACTATTGTCATTCGAATTAAAAATGAGGAAGAAGTTTTAGAGAAGAGTTTAAAAGAATATAAAGAATACAAAGAAAAATAAAATATCGTTTGATACCATTTTTTTGGTAAACTATATAAAAAATAAGGGGAGTGTAATATGAGGATTATTGATTTTTATAAAAGTGATGTTCAAGATGAGATTTTAAAACAATTAAAAAATTGCAAGTGGACTTTTAGTGAAACTTTGGTAAAGCTGATTGAGACAGATACTTTTTATCAGAAATTGGGAGATGAAAGTAAGTTATTGATTTTGGTAAACAGAGACAATAATATTGTTTCGTTTTTAACCTTTTCAGAAAAATACATTGTTGATGATGAAAAACTAAAACCCTGGATTGGGTTTGTCTATACTTATGAAAAGTATCGAGGCCATAGATATTCAGGGTTATTGATTGAAAAAGCTTGTGAAATAGCTAAAGAAAAAGGATATAAAAAGTTATATATTGCTACTGAACATAAAGGATTCTATGAGAACTTTGGTTTTAATTATGTGGAAAATAAAGTTACTATTTATAATACTTATGCTAGAGTTTATTATCGCAATATCGTTAATTTAACAATCAGGAAAGAAGAATTCTCTAAAGAACTGGTTGAAAAACTGATTCCTTTATCTACTATTTGGAAAAAAGAAAGAATTACTAATGGATTAGTAGAGAATACAGTCTTAGATTTTTTAGAAAAAGATATTTATGTTGTCTATGATAATAGTTTTATTATCGGTTATGCTTTAGGAAAAATCTACAAGGAAGATGAAGCAGCACCGACAATAGAGAAAGATTCAATTGTTTATGATATTGAAGAGTTTTATATTTTACCAACTTTCAGAAATCAGTTAATAGGTTCAAAACTGTATCAGTATATTGAAACTAGTGTCAAAGATAAGGTTGATGTAATTCAACTGGTTTCAGCGACTAAAGACTATAAAAGAGCACTACATTTCTATATTGATATGTTAGGAATGGATTTCTTTGCGGCTAAATTATTTAAGAAAGTTAAATAATAAGATTAGGGGGAGAAATTATGTTTTTTAAAATTCCAACACTAGTTTATTTTGAAGATAATTGTATTAAAAATCACCAAAAGGAGTTAGTTGTTTTTGGTGATACCTGTTTAATTGTGACGGGTAAAAGAGGAAGTAAAATTAATGGTTCATTGGATGATGTAACCAAAGTGTTGAAAGATAATAAAATAATCTATTACATTTTTGATGAAGTAGAAGAAAATCCTTCTTTGCAAACAATAAATAAGGCTTATTTACAATATAAAGATAAAGATATTAAATTTGTTATTGGAATCGGTGGTGGAAGTCCAATGGATGCTGGTAAAGCTGTTGCAGTAATGTTGCATTATCATTTTGATGATGTATATAAGTTACTGGAAAAAGATGTTATACATAAAAATTTACCATTTATTGCTATACCGACTACTTGTGGGACAGGAAGTGAAGTAACTGGAGCATCTGTTATCACTAATGACAGAAGAAAAACTAAACAGTCAATTGGCTATCGTGTATATCCGGAAATAGCTTTGATAGATAGTAAATATTTATATAGTTTACCAGAACAAGTATTGATTAATAGTTCTGTTGATGCATTAGGACATTTAATTGAAAGTTATATTTCTTCTAAAGCTACTGATTTTTCCAATATGATTGCTTTAGAAGGTTTAAGAGTTTGGGGATTAAATAAAGATAATTTATTAAATCCGAAAAACTTAACCAAAAAGGATTATGATAACTTGATGCTGGCATCAGTATATGGTGGAATGGCTATTGCTCATTGTGGAACAACTCTGCCACATGGTTTAAGTTATACTTTAACTTATAATTTAGGAATTCCTCATGGCAATGCGGTAGGTTATTTTACTTATGGTTATTTAAAATATGCTGATCAGAAAGATGTAAAAACAGTTTTAGATTTAATAGGATTTAAGAATTTAAAAGAACTAAGAGATTATTTAACTGAAATATGTAAATTTGAAATTTTAGATAATTACATATTAGATCTAGCCGTAAAACAATTAAAAGATGACAAAAGAAAACTTAGTTATTGTCCTTATCCTGTAAATGAAGAATTGATAAGAAAAATAGTCTATGCTTACAGAAATGATTAACAATTATTAAATAGTTTTTAATTATGATGATTGTTTTAGTTAGTAAGGAAGGACGATTTAATGAAACAATATATAAGTGAACACTACATATTTAATTATTACTCAGGAAGTAAAGCGGAAGAAGATATATTGGATATAGCCAAATTACAGGAAACCTGTTATAAACATATCTGTAATGTTTTAAATGTGGAATTAGATTTTAAAATACAGTATTTTCTTTGTGATTCGCCAGAAGAAGTTGGAAACAGATATGGAGAAAAATATGGTGACTATGAGCCGTGTAATGGTTTTGTTGAGCCTCCAAACAAGATATATGTGGTATATAATAAAGACATAAAGTGTGTAGGTTTTCATGAAGATGCTCATCTAATCAGCTATACAATAAATAGACCAGATTGCCCAGCAATTAGAGAAGGCTTGGCTATGTATTTTGATCGTTATTGGTGGGGAATACAGAATCTGGATTGGACAATATTTTATTTAAAAAATGGTTATAATATATCTATAGCTGAATTATTAAATAAAGAATTCTTTTTCTCTTTAGACTGTACAGTTACTTATCCAATAATGGGTGCGTTTACTGATTGGCTAATTAGCAGCTATGGTATAGAAAGTTATTTATCTTTTTACAAGAAAAAAGATTCAATTTCAGCTATTGATGAAGTATATGGAATGACTATAGAGGAAATGGATATAGCATTTATGGGTTATGTTTCTTTATTTGAAATCAATAATACTATCAGAAGAGAGATATTAGATTTATTAAGCAGTATCAGAAAATAATAATAAAGATTTAATTGGAATAAAAAATATTTGTTAAAAAAGTATTGAAGAATAATAAAAATGGAAGAATTTTTTAAAAAGAATCCTTTCAAATAGTTTGCTTAGCAGATGGAATTAAAAAGTATGAAGAGCTTACTGATGGTATTGTTTTGGCATAAGAAGAACTTAGCGATATCAAAAAAACGTTTGATAAAAAAAGTAATTCAGCCATTAACAAAGACGTTGTGACAAATTTAAAAGAATTGATATATTTAAAAGTTCGGTATGTAATTTGTAAATTTAGTATCGAACTCTTTTTGTTAAAGATTTTGCTTAAATAGAAAATAATTTTTGATTGTAGTATCCTTATTTAGTTTCCAGTTGTGATCTAGTTAGATAGTTTTTGTTTGACGTATTGTTTTTGATTAATTGGTTTTATTATAAATAATTTACCTGTCAGGTAAATATTTCATTGACAATTTTGATAATATATACTAACATTAAATTAACCTACAAGGTTAATTTTTTGAAAGAGGTGTGACATTGGAAATTGAATATAAAAACAATAAAATAAGAAAAATATGTACCGATGCCTCTTTTGTCCAAAAAAAACATGGACTGCCAATGGCTGAAATTATACATCAGCGTATAGATGAAATTACTGCTGCAGAAAGTGTAGAAGAGATGATTAAATATAGAATTGGAAATTGTCATCGTTTAAAAGGAAATAGAAAAAATCAGTATGCTGTTGATTTAATACAGCCATTCAGACTTGTTTTTAAAAGGAAAGAATATAATATACAAATTGCATATATTATTGAAATAATTGACTATCATTAGAAAGGAAGGAGATTTTTATGAAGAGGAGTAAAACATTTATCGCCACACCACCTGGTGCTACGATAAAGGAGCAACTTTTTAATCGTGGTATGACACAAAAAGAGTTCGCTTCCAGAATGGATATGTCTGAAAAGCATATTAGCAGGCTCATAAATGGTGAAGTACAGCTAACTAGCGATATGGCGATGCGTTTGGAAATGGTACTTGGTGTTCCTGCGCGTTTTTGGAGCAATCTTGAAAGCATCTATAGAGAGAAATTATCAAAAGTACAAGCTGAAAATGAAATGGATGAAGATCTTGAGATTTTAAAGAAAATTCCTTACAACGAAATGTCAAAGAATCAGTGGGTTGAAACAACTCGTATTAAAGAAGAAAGAGTTATAAATTTACGAAAATTTTTTGAAGTTGTAAGATTAGGAGTAATTTTTGAAAGGAAATTGATTCCTAATATTGCCTGTCGTAAACTTGGAGAAGGTGAAAAGAGTGATTTAGCACTTATCTGTTGGTCACAAAAAGCGAAGATTGAATCAAGGAATGTAGAAGCCAGTCCAATCAACATTGATAAACTTGAAAAGATTATTCCAGAAATACGTAAAATGACTACACAAGATCCGGAAGAATTTTGTAGTTCATTATGTGAAAAATTAAGCAGGTGTGGTGTAGCATTAATCTTTTTACCACATATTGGTGGATCTTTTCTTCATGGTGCGACTTTTTATGAAGGTAAGAAAATTGTTATGGGATTGACAGTTAGAGGAAAAGATGCCGATAAATTCTGGTTTAGTCTTTTCCATGAAATTGGTCATATTATTTTGGGGCATATATCATTAACTGATGGTACTTCCAGCAAAGATGAGGAAGAGGCAGATCTTTTTGCCAGAAATGTGCTAATTCCCGATTATATATTTGAAAATTTTACAAAAGATGGAAATTTTGATAAAACTGAAATAATTAGATTTTCTAAAAAAGTAGATATTGATGCAGGAATTGTTGTTGGCAGACTGCAAAAAGAAAACTGGATTTCTTATAATCAATATAATGAATTGAAAAGGAAATATATTTTAGCCACATAACATATATGTATGCTTGTTATAAAATTTTAATTGAATGTAAGTTATATAGTGGAATTAGTTTAGTTAAGAAATATGATTTATAAGAGCTGTTATAAAACAAAAGAAAACTTTTCAGATATTATTTTGACCAGCGATGGAAAGTATCTAACTGGACTTTTCTTTGCCGGTTATAAAAACGATAATAAGTTTATTGAACAACTTGAAAAAAAAGAGTTAACCATTTTTAAAGAAACTGAAAGATGGTTAGATATGTATTTTGAAGGTCAGCAGCCTGACTTTGATTTGAAATATAAAATAAGTAATCTGACATCATTTAGAAAAGAAGTGTTGGATATAGCATTAAAGATACCTTATGGTAAAACAAGTTCTTATGGAGATATAGCTAAAAAGATAGCTGAAAGACACAAGATAGACAAAATGTCAGCTCAAGCAGTGGGTAGTGCAATAGGTTTTAATCCAATAAGCATTATCATACCTTGCCATAGAGTAGTTGGCTCAGATGGCTCTATAAGCGGTTATGGTGGGGGAATAGATAATAAGATTGAACTTTTAAAGCTGGAGAAGGTTATTGTTGATGATGATAGTTATGTAGTAAAATACTAGTAATGATAGGAGGAACAAACGAATGTTATTTATGGAATATCCGAGATGTTCAACATCTAATAAAGCTAAAAAATGGCTCAATGAACATGGTATTGAATATAATGCTCGTCATATGGTAGAAAACAATCCAACTTATGATGAACTGAAAAAATGGTACAAGAAAAGTGGCTTACCACTGAAAAGCTTCTTTAATACTTCAGGAATATTATATAGAGAACTAAAGTTGAAAGATAAACTTCCAACTATGAATGAAGATGAACAGTTAGAGTTGTTATCTACTAATGGTATGTTGGTTAAAAGACCAATAGTTATTGGCGATGATTTTGTTCTTGTTGGTTTTAAAGAAAAACAGTGGCAGGAAGTTTTACTAAAATAATATAAAAAGTTGTTATTAAAATCGATTGGGAATTAATAATGAAGAAATACAGTTACAAATTTGAAAATGAAAGATATACAATTTATGAAGATGACAATATTTTAAAAACACCTTATGGATATGAAGTGTGTACTTTATATAAGCCTCTTGCTGAAAGGATAATTTTGGATATTGAATGTTATGGCAAAGATTATCATTCAATAGAATCAATTCTTGCCTGGCATTATACTGTCATTGATATTTTTTATAATATGAAGGCTGAACAAATAGATAAAGTTTTAATAGATACTTTCTTAAAATCTGTTGACTGGACTTTTCTAAGAAAAAGCAGCAACTTCTGGTTTCGGATATTTGGAGTTTGGAATGTTCGTAAAGGGCAGATTATTCAATGGCTTTCAAAAACAACCTATATGCAAAAGACAGCTATTTACTGGATTAGCAATTATTATAGAAGTATAAATATTACATTTATAATAGCGATAATAATAGAGAACCTCAAAGAAAAGGATAAAGAACTATTTTTACAGGCGATTGCAAAGATGTTTTCTGGTGATAGTCGTTTTGGTTCATTTGAGAAGATATACCAGGATTTTAAAAACTTTGAATTTTATTATGGTTTTCATCTAGAGGAGTCAGGTCCGATTCTTAGCGAAATAGGACCGGAAATTTTAAAATCATGGCGAACCGAAGAGTTGAAATTTGAAGGTTTAAATAAACACAGTGTGAGTATAGAACAGCTTACCGGTAGAAACTATTACCATTATACTTGTGGAAAAATGGATAAAAATCAGCCATTAGCACACCCGGTTGGAGATTTGAATTTGGATTTTTATAGAAATGGAGATTATCATTCAATTGATAGTGCTGTATATGAACCAATATATGATGAACAGCAAAATGAATTTACAACAGATGATAGCCTGGTTGAATATTTACCATACAGTTGCTGGTTGAAGCGTTTTAATGATACTAATGACCCATATACATGTTATCTGCTTTATTTACAAATAGATGAAAAAGGGGCGATTAAAAACAGTGGTTGTATTGAAGAAACGACTTCAAAGGGTTTGTATAAAACTTATAAGAAAAAATCATTTATTCCAGATGTGGCTGCTGTTGATCTGATTTTTCTGTTTCATGGGAAATATATTCCTGTCGATTTTTCTTTCATCGGTAAAAAATTGCCCCAAAAAAGGATTGATAAAGGTGGTAAAGATGGAGATAATATGCAGTATGATTTTACTTTAAGGTCTGCTTATCGCCGGGCTTTGTTATGTATGATTGTCAATACCGATGAAAAAGGAGTAATTAAAGAGTTACAATATACCTCTTTACAGTTTAATAAAAACAAAGAAGATGATGGTCCAATCAGTTATGCTGTCAGGTCTTATGAGGCTATGGATATGTTAGTTATGGTTTATGATATGTATTCTGATGATGAAATGTTAAATCAATTAAACAGTACATATAGTTAGGAAAAAAGATGATATATAAAACTTTAGCCAGTTATTATGATGCTTTAGTAACTGATGAAGAAGCAACTCAGGATTGGGTTGACTATACAAGAAAATATGTCCAAAAAGGAAAGATTCTTGATTTGGCTTGTGGATCTGGAGATTTTGCTATTGCTTTGGCAAAACTTGGTTTTGTAGTTGAAGCTAGTGATTTATCGGTAGAAATGATTAAGGTAGCTGAAAGTAAAAAAGGAAGTGAAACAGTCAACTGGCAAGTTTTAAATATGTTAGATTTGAAGGCTACTGAAAAGTATGATGGAATAACCTGTTATTGTGATAGTATCAACTACTTAAAGTCATATCAACAATTAGAAACGCTTATTGATAATGTCTATAAGGCTTTAAAGCCAAATGGTGTCTTTATGTTTGATATTCATTCTTTAGATACTCTAAAACATTTCAGCCAGGAATATATTGAAGAAGGTTATATTGATGATGTTACATATCAATGGTGTATCTATTCTAATGGAGATAATTTATATTATTCATTTATTTTTCAAAATGAAGATGGAATGATGTTAAAAGAGCACCATCAGCAGTTGGTCTTTAATCCTGATACTGTTAAAAAAATGTTAGAAAGAAAAGGTTTTGAAGTAGAAAATTCAACGGATTTTATCTCAGAAGGGATTGTAGAGGGTGCTAAAATATTTTTTGCTGCTATTAAAAAATAAACTGAAGATGGGCAGTTGCTTATCTTTTTCTTTTTAGAAAGTTGATATTAAGCTATAATATAGTTAGTGATATGTTAAAAAACAAAATGAAGGGAAAAATATGAAATTAGAAAAAATTAAAAAAGAGTCTTTTACTGTAGTAGGGAAGGAAGGTTCAACTTTAGACGGTGATGCATTTATCCTGCAATTGTGGAACGATTTCAGTGATCATTTTGAAGAAGTAAGACATTTAGCTAAAAGAGATGATGAAGGAAAAGTTCTAGGGTATTGGGGATTAATGAATGATTTTTCTCATAGTTTCAAACCTTGGGAAAAGAATTTTACTTGTGGCTGTTATTTAGTTGGTGTAGAGTGCGATGATGATGTCATCGTACCTGAAGGTTGGACAAAATGGGTTGTCCCTGGTTATGAGTATCTTCGTATCTTAACTGATAGAGAAGATGCACTTTTAAAAGTGTTGAACTACTTAACTTTCAGTGAGATTGAATTAGTTGGAGCTATTCATGATTTTACTTGTCCAAAAACAGGAAAAGACTACATGTACGTACCTGTAAAAATGTTGAATAATGAATAATAGATTTAGCACTAATAATATATTTTTAGTTTAAGGATGCTTAATATAATAGTTTTTTTGTGCTTGATAATATTAATATTTTTGCCTGTTTTATGAGAATTAAAATTTTCCCTAATTTTAACGATAACAGATATTTGATCGAAAGTTTACTGAAAGTGTAAGTGAAATGATTTTATAAAATCAAAAGGAGTGTTTATGAAAGAATTAATTAATCCATTTGAAAAGTTTTACCAGCATTGGGCGCTTGTAACCGCTGGAAATAAAGATAGTTTTAATACAATGACTGTAGCCTGGGGTTCAATGGGTACCCTTTGGTCAAGACCGATAGTAACTATTTATATTAAACCGTGTAGGTATACCTATAATTTCTTAAATGAAAATGATTATTTTACTGTTAGTTTTTATGATGAAAAATATAAAAAGGAAATGTCTGTCTTAGGGACAAATTCAGGAAGAGATACCGACAAAGTAGCAATGACTTCTTTAACACCGGTTGAGGTAAATAACTCAATGAGTTTTGAAGAAGCTGAGTGTACAATTGTTTTAAAAAAGATTTATTATCAGGATATGGATATTAAGCAAATGCCAGAAGCAGTTATAAAAAGATATTATAGTGAGGAAGCTCCACATAGAATGTATATTGGAGAAGTTATCGAAATTATTGAAAAATAATCAGAGTTGGAGGAACAAAAGATGAAAAGATTCACTCATGAAAGAGTGCTGGATAATGTCATTCAGATTTTTGATAAAGATGTTTATATGCTTCTTATTGAAGGTCAAGACAGAGCAATTTTATTAGATACCGGAAATGGTGTAGGTAATTTAAAAGAGTATGTTGATAATCTGACAGATAAACCTTATGAAGTCTGGTTAACTCATTCACACTTTGATCATGTTGATGGTGTTGGCTGGTGGGATAAAGCACACTTAAATGCCAAAGATTTTGATACCTTTGTAGCTAAGGAAAAAGAAGAAAGATTACCCAGGATATTAGAAAGAGTTTTTTTCGATGCTACTATCGAGGAGTTAGCTCCTAAATTTGAAGGCGAACTGATTCCTTATTATGATGGTGATATTATAGATTTGGGAGGCACAACCTTACAGGTTGTTGAAGTCTCCGGGCATACTCCAGGTTGTTCGATGTTTTTAATGATTGAAGATCGGATTATGATTTATGGTGATGCAGTAGGAAGAAAATCAGGTTTATGGTCGACTTCAACAGCTTCAGATTTAGTCAAGTCGTTAAAGTATTTACAAACCTTTGACGACAAATATGATCGCATTATGAGATTACATAATGGTTTATGGTGGAAGAAAGGTTTTGCTGATGAGGTATTGGAATGTGCTGAAAAAATTGTTGCAGGTACTGATGCCAGACAAAAACTTCCTTACAATCTGTTTCCAGATGAGGTTATGTATGCTGCTGCGGAATGTAATCTTGATGATCCAGAATTTTCTCGAAAAGATGGTAAAACAGGGAATGTTTTCTATTTTTTAAGAAATGCAAAATAATATTCAGATATTGAGGTAAACGAGCTTTATGGGATATAAATTAATCTCGACATGGAAAATGTCTTTTCATAAAATGAGTGAAGCAAAAAGAATGCTTAAAATAAAATATTCTTTACAGGAAATAATTGAAGCTGTAATTATGGATGTTGAAGATAACCCTGATTTTCATAGTGTTGGATATGGAGGTTTACCAAATAATGAAGGTGAAGTAGAATTGGATGCCGGGTATATGGATGGCGACAGCTTAGCTTTTGGAGCTGTCAGTGCCGTTAAGAATATTAGAAATCCAATACTGGTAGCCAGTTCACTGACAAAAGGAAAAACTAATAACCATCTTACTGGTAAAGGAGCCGAAAAATATGCCAAAGAAAATGGTTTTAAAACTAGAAGAATGCTGACTGGAAAAGCTAAAGAAAAGTATCTGGACAAAGTAAAAGAAAACAGTCATGATACAGTCTGTGTTATTGGTAAAGATTTGAATGGTTCAATGGCTGTTGGAGTTAGTACCAGTGGTCTGTTTATGAAACATCCAGGCAGAGTAGGTGATTCTCCAATTATCGGTTCAGGTTTTTATTGTGATAGTCAGATAGGCGGTGTAGCTGCTACGGGGATAGGCGAAGATATTATGAGAGGATGTTTATCTATATCAACTGTTAATTATATGAGGCAGGGATTAAATGCTCAGCAAGCCTGTGAAAAGGCTTTGTTTACCTATCTGGAAAGAGTAAATAATGAACCGGAAGCAATTTCGTTAATAGCATTAGATGCAAAAGGTAACTATGGAGCCTGTTCTACGCTAGCTGATTTTCCGTTTGTAATATTAGATGAAAACAACGAGGCTAGATTAATGGTTTATTTGGGCAATGAAAAAAGAATAGTTGAAGCCGATCAAAAGTGGCTGGCCAATTACAAAGGGGATTAGCTATCGGTAAATGTTGTTTCATACTTAATAAATTGTTATTGTAAATTGGAAACATTTACTTTATTGTTATACAAGATTGAAATATGGAGAATGGTTTTATAATTTTAGAATTGTTTTCTTAGGAGGTCTTTAAATGAAGTTACGTAAGGCAAAAAGAATTGTTTTCTTAATATTGTTTGGAGGTTTCGCTGTTATTATGATAGGGGTATTAATTAAAAAACTTGATTTAATTTATTTAGGTTTTGTAATTATGGGTTCATCATTTATTTTTGATTTTATTTATAGTAAATGTCCTTATTGTAAAGGTTATATCAGGTATGTTAGCTGGAAACACTGTCCCCATTGTGGTAATAAGTTAGAAGTCTAAACTTCGTTTTGTTGATTGAAACGTTAATTTGAATATTTTATTGAGGTAGTTTAAATGAAATTAAAAAAGGTTGGTTTTATTGGTTTTGCTATATTTATTATCAGTTCCGTTGTTTTTGTTATTGGATTGGCAGCTGAATCTGTACCATTGATGATTGTTGGTGGTTTGATTTATATTTTATTTATATTTTATATCATTTCCAACAGTAAATGCCCTTATTGTGGAAATTATATCAAAAATTCATCGTGGAAACACTGTCCTCATTGCGGCAAAGAACTGTAAGGATAAAAAATAATGGATAAGATTATTGAATATATCAAGTATAAATATGAGCCTCTTGTGATTATTGTCTATGGTTCTTTTGCTGATGGAAGTAACAACCTGGAAAGTGACTTTGATGCTTTAGTGATCTCTAAAAATTATAAGAAAGTTCATGATACATCTTTTGTAAATGGTATTCAGTTGGATGTTTATGTTTATCCAGAACGATACTTTGAAGATAATTATGATTTTGAAGAAATCAAACAAATATATGGTGGAAATGTTATTTTAGACAATGAAAATAAAGGTTTAAATCTTAAAAAGCAGATTGAAAACTATATTGAAAACAGGCCATTAAAAACAAAGGAAGAGATTATGGAAAATATTTCATGGTGTCTGAAAATGCTGGAAAGAGTAAAAAGAAATGATGCAGAAGGTGCCTTTCGCTTCCATTGGCTTTTAGTTGACAGTTTAGAAATATTTTCTGATATGTTTCAAAAGCCGTATTCAGGTCCTAAAAAAGCCTTGAAGTGGATGAAAGAAAACCATCCTGAAGCTTATATTCTTTATAAAAGAGCTTTAATTGATTTTGATATTGAAAGTCTAAGTGACTGGATATTATATATGAAAAGTTTAGTTTAAATTTTAAAAGGGGAAAGATATGAAGCTTCAATTGATTGGAACTGGCTCAATTACAGCTCCACAGACAAGTGCCAGTGCATTGATAGATGATAGTATTTTAGTTGATTGCGGCACTGGAGTAGTTAAAGAATTGATGAAACAAAAAGTTAATATCTTTGATATTGATACGATTTTTATCACTCATTTACATGCTGATCATTTTTTTGATCTGACTTATCTTATTCTTTTAAGAAGTTTTAATAAAGTTAAAAACAAATTGAAAATATATGGACCAGAGAATTTAAAGAAAAGTGTTGATGCTTTATTTGAGATTGGATATGCTGATTTAAAAAATATTGAAAAGATATTTTTCGATGGTAAAACTTCAATTGTTGAATTTGACAGTCTAAATGAAAAAGTTAATGACTACTGTCTTGAAACAGTATTGGTTAAACATGGCAAGACAGAGCCGAGTTTTGGCTTGATTGTTCAAAAAGATGGTAAGAAAATAGGTTTTTCCGGAGATAGCTGCTATTGTGAAGCGATAGATTATCTAGTTGAAAATTGCAATTTATCAGTACTGGAATGCAGCATGCCTTATAACAATGCTGACCATATGGGACCTGAAATAATCAAACAGTTATCAGCTAAAGGGGAAATTATTGTTACCCATATGTCATTATCTACCAGAGAACAACTGGAAAAAATGAATCTTGAAAATGTTATCATTGGCAAAGATGGAGATATTTTTCACATTTAGTAATATACTTTTATTTTGATTTATGCTAATATTAATTAGCAAATCGCCCGAGTGGTGGAATCGGTAGACGCAGTGGACTCAAAATCCACCGGTAGCAATACCTTGACGGTTCGAGTCCGTCCTCGGGCACCATTTAAAGAAGACTGATGCGATAACGTCAGTTTTTATTTTTGGCTATAGATACTTTTGTTTTTAAGTACTATAATATAAATAATTGTGAAAAAGAGGGGTAAGAAATGAAGAGAAGGTATATTGATGCGACAAAAGGATCGATTATAAAAAATATTTTATTCATTCTTTATCCTATTTTAATTACTGGACTCTTTCAGCAGGTTTACACAATTTTAAATGGAGTGATGGTTGGTAAAGTATTAGGTTCTCAAGCTTTAGCAGCTGTTGGTGGTTCAGCTTATAATCTGATAAATATGTTTATCAATGTTTCCAATGGAGCAGTTACAGCTTCCATGGTTGTATTATCACAAGATGTAGGAAGAGGAAAAAGGGATAGCAGTCGAAATAACTTTAAAACAGCGCTGATTATTGTTTTTGTCATCGCTTTTTCTTTTACAATTATATATTATTTTAATTGCCAGTATTTTTTAACATTTTTAAAAGTTCCAGCTGACAATATAGCTATAGCTACTGAATATTTGAAGTATTACAGTTTAGGTTTTGTTTCTAATATGACAGTTTTAATGATTATAAATATGTTAAGAGGACTTGGTGAAAGTGCCAGACCGACAATTTTATTAATCATATTATATTTACTCAATATAGTTTTTGATTTCATTTTTATTGTGATATTAAAACTTGACATCTTGGGAGTGGTGTTGTCTTATATTACAACTCATACTTTAATGGCGATAGGCCTGTTAAGACTGATTCATATTGATTATGGAGTGTTTGCCAAAAACAGTAAATTTGAATTGTCAATATTAAAAAGAGTGTTAATAATTGGAATACCTGCATCTGTGACTTCATTTTTATATCAGATGACAAGTGCAACATTAATGTCAGCTGTTAATAGTTTAGGATCAGCGGTCGTAGCTGGTTATGTAATTAACAACAAGATAGAAAATCTATTCTGGATTTTGATGGCTTCCTTTGGGGTAGCGCTTACCAATGTTGTGGCTCAAAATTATGGAGCTAAAAAATATGATCGGGTTAAAAAGAGTATTCCTGCTGGGCTGTTGGTCTCGTCTTTAATGAGTATTGTATTAAGTTCAACAGTATTAATATTAGTTCATCCACTGGTTTTAATGTTTACCAGTGAGCCTGAAGTAATTGAACAGGCTGTTTCAATACTGAGGTTTCTGATGCCGATGTTAATTGCATATGCAGCTGTTGAAACTTTTTTTGCTTTGATTAACGGTCTAGGGAAGTCAATATATTCAACTATTGTCACTATTTTTGGAGTTGTAGTTGTAAGAATAGCCTGGGTAACATTATATGCCTCTAAGACAGGCAATGTCAGAACAATTCTTTTTGCTTTCCCTTTAAGTTGGATAATAACGACCTTAATATATTTGGTAATTTACTATATTATAAAGAAAAAATATTTAACTGAAGAGCTTGAAGCAAGTTAAATAAATGAAAAGCAACTAAAAACTCTATCAGCAAGATGATAAAGTTTTTTAATTGAAAATAAAAAACCAGCTAAAATCAGCTGGCTTTTAAATATTATTTTTTTACTGGTAAATAAGAAGGATAATTTGTTTTTATAAATTCAAATGTTTTGACATCATAAATTGTGAAGTTGTGCTTTTCAAAATAATAATTATTTGATTTTGCTGTAAAGGTATCATCAGATGTTAAGAATTCAGTAAAAGCTTCTTTAACTTGTTCAATGTTTGTTTTAGTTACTTGAACAATGTAGACACCACTTGAATTACTGTTTTCAATTGGTGGTGATAATGTTGGTTCGGTTACTGTTAACAGGTATTGTAAAACATTGTAATCAATTTCTGAATATCTGGTATATAAATTTTCATTTGCTAAAGCTATAGAAATTGAATATTTAGCAGCGACATCTTCAAAGTTAGCACCAGCTTGAATTTCAGCAATCGCCAATGTGGCTTCATTTTTGCCTTTTTCAATATCATTGTCCTGATATTTAATAAAAATCATTTTTGCCATCAATGGAGCATATTCTTCAACTAAAGTATCAAAGTTTTCATCAACATATTTTGACACCAATTTGGTAGCTTTGATAGATGATAAGATTTGTTCAAACAATTGTTCTTCATTTTCAAATCCTAATTTTTCTAAAGATGTTTGCCAGTCATCAGTCAATGTAGCTTTATAAGTGTCAATTTGTTCTTGAGCTTCGGCAACTAATTCATCGGTTGTTTCAATCTCCAGATTAACAATCATTTTGTTTGCCATATTGATAACTGTATATCCGCCATCAGTTGTTAGCATACTATGATAAAGATCATCTTTAGTAATTTTGGTATCTCCAAATTGAATTAATACGTCGTTGCCATTTGTAAGTTTGGCAATCTTATTTCCACAGCCGGCAAGCAGTAATGCTGCCAGTAAGGTAATAACTGATAATTTGATTCTTTTCATAATTATTCACCATCCTTATCAACATTTAATTGTTGCATAATGTATTGTTTAACTGTTTCATCAATAAAAGTTATGTTAGCATTTTGAGCATATTCCCACACGATTTCATTTGCCAAATTAGCATTGTCAGTTAAGACAGTTGATAAGAAGTTTGGATCTGTCGCATAATCTTCATAATTCACTGAATCACATTTAATCAGGAAGTAACCATAGGTTTCATCAAATATCCATTCAGATACCTGTCCATCTTCTAAAGCTAAAGCCACTTTTAGAAAAGCATCGACAAGAGCTGAGTTATTATCGATATAGCCTAATTTTCCACCATTACCGGCAGTAGAAGGATCTTCTGAATAGTGCATTGCAAAGTCACCAAATGTTTCGACTGTGTATTCATTTTCCCAAGCCTTTTTTGCGGCATTTAATCTATCTGTTTCATCAGCTGTTGGATTAGCTGGATCATCCATTTTAATCAGACAATAACTGATTACTCTAGGATTATGCTGAGCAACAAATTCTTCTGTAACATACTTTTCAGCATGTTTTCCAATATATTCTGAATATAAGACTTCAGCTTTTATTTGATATTCCACATAGCTTGGAAAATCAGGATAGCCATAATAATATCTGGCTAATTGGTTTAAATATTCTAAACCATAACCATAATAGTTGGTATAGTAACTTACTGTTTGAGAAACAGCACCATTAATCTGATCTTTCAGTTCTTCAGTTTCTTCAACATTAGCATCAATTACACCCATATAGAATTTTAAAAATAATTCTGATTGACCATAAGTTTTATATAACTCATCGTATAACTCATCAGCAGTAAAGTTAGTATCATCAACTGAGAATACTACATCTTTACCATCAACTACTTTGTTAGGTAAGTTATCTTTATTCTGGTCATAGGCATAAAAGATAGATATTGCTGTAAAGAATAATGCAATTACTGCCACAAACCAGTTCTGTTTAAGAAAATCTTTCATATTAACCTCCGATTGCAACTAAATAATTATATGCTATTTGAAAATTTTATTCAATCTATACCTGTTTTTTCGCGAAAATTTGTGTGATTAATAAGTGATAATGTCCTAAGTAGTATTTATGCGATTTCTAAGTTCAGGTATGTTTATAGTAATTAACAATATTAAAAAGTAATATGATATAATATTTTGAGGGAATAAGACGAAAAGAAGGTGGAGACTTTATGTTTGATGTAAATAAAATTCGTCAGGATTTTTGGATGTTACAAGGAAAAACAAATGAAGGAAAGCCTTTAATATACCTGGATAATGGTGCAACAACCTTAAAACCGAATTGTGTAATTGAAATGATCAATGATTATTATAAAAAGTTTACCAGCAACATTCAACGTAGTGATTATCAATTAGCTTATCAGGTTGATGAAGCTTACCAAAAAGCTAGAGAAGTAGTAGCTGATTTTATTAATTGTCAAAGTAGAGAAGTAGTATTTACTTATGGTGCAACCCATGGTCTGAATCAAGTAGCTTATGGTTATGGATTGAAAAATCTCAGTAAAAATGATGAAATTTTAATTACTGTAGCGGAACATGCTTCCAATACTTTACCTTGGTATCGTTTAGCACAGATTACAGGTGCAAAAGTAAAATTTATTCCTTTAGATGACAAGGGAAGACTAACGCTGGAAAATGTTAAAAAGATGTTAAATGAAAAGGTAAAAATTGTTTCCATTGCTCATGTTACCAATGTTTTGGGTTATTGTAGTGATATTAAAGAAATTTCTAAAGCCGTTCATGAAGTTGGAGGAATATTGGTAGTTGATGGAGCTCAATCAGTACCGCATATTAAAACTGATGTAAAAGATTTAGATTGCGATTTCTTAGTTTTCAGTGGGCACAAAATGTGTGGACCAACTGCGATAGGTGTCATGTATGGTAAATACCATCTTTTGGAAAAGATGGAGCCACTGATGCTTGGTGGTGGAATGAACTCTCGCTTTGATGCCAGCTTTAATGTTCTATTAAAGGAAGCTCCTCATAAATTTGAAGCTGGGACTCCAAATATTGAGGCTGTGCTAGGTTTAAAAGCAGCAATACAGTATTTACAGGCAATTGGAATGGATAATATTACCAGATATGAAGTCCAACTTAGAAAATATGCCATCAGTGAAATGAAAAAGTTGGATAATGTTATTATTTATAATTCAGATGCTGATGTTGGTATAATCAGTTTTAATATTATAGATAAAGATAAAATATTGTTTGGACATGATGTCTCCACTTATTTATCTAAACATGGTTTATGTTTAAGAAGTGGAAATCACTGTGCTAAAAATCTGTGGCAGCATTTAGGCACTGATTCAACCGTCAGGTGTGCTTTATATTTTTATAATACTAAACAGGAAATAGATAAATTAATTGAAGTTTTAAAAACAACAACTTTGGAAAATTGCATTGATGCAGTTATCTAAAAAAGATAGGAGATTGTATGGATTCAGTTAAAGATAATCCAATTTTAAAAAGAGAAATAATTATGGATCACTATCAAAATCCAAGAAATTATAATCTTGTAGATGATAATAACTACAGACAAATCCACATGTATTTGGATAGTTGTTTTGACGATATTTATCTGCAGGTTTTAATTAATCATGACATCATTGAAGATGTCAGATTTGATGGTGTAGCTTGTGCTATTGCAACAGCTTCAACTTCAATTATGACTGAAATTGTTAAAGGATGCAGTATTAGACAGGCAGATAAAATCATTCAAAACTATTTTGATATGCTTAATCAAAAGGATTATGATGAAAAACTTTTAAAAGAAGCTATTGTATTTGATACGCTTGGAAGACAGGCAAATCGTATTAAATGTGCTACAATTGGCTGGAAGGGTTTAAAAAAGCTGATTGATAAAAATAAAAATGATAAGGAATAAAAAGTTTACGATGCTAAAAAAAGAAGAGAAAATTCAAGCTAGAGTAATAAGAAGTAAACCAGAGTTTTTGGCAGGTCTGGATGAACATGGGATTGATGATTCAAAGGTTCTTTTTTATACCAGAAGACAATGGATAAATTCTACCAGGACAGAATATGAATATGGTTATTTAGGATTTGGTATTTGTGGTAGTGTTTGTACTGCTATTTGTCTGAGTTATTTAAATAATAATTTTGACAATCAGATTATCGTTAATGAACCGTATTCATTTATTGATGGCAATTTTGCCAAATGGTTAATTCATTTATTAAAACCACGTATAGAACCGCCATTGCCTGGAGCTTTCGCTAAAGATATTATCAGAGGAATCAGGTGGTTTTATAACAGTCCATACAGCAATATTAAAAAGGGTAAATTATTACCATATAAAACAAAAGAAGTTCATCAATACAAAAAGAGTATTGAAGATGGCTATCCGGTGATGATGTATTTAAATAAAATTGATAAGAGAATCAGCCCTTATGGTTTGCATTGGGTAGTTGCCTATCAATATATTGAAAAGCAAAACAAGACATTTTATAAGGTCATAGATACCTGGGGCAATCTGGCTTATATAGATGAAAGTTTGATTAAATATAGTGTGTGTTTCAGATATTAGAAAAGTGATGGTTTCAGCGAATGGAAAAAGTAAAAAAGATATTTATGGTGTTGTTTAGAATAATATTAATCTGCTGTTTGATTATGGCGATTAATTTTCTTTATGTTTTAAACTATATTCCTCATCGTAAATATACCAACGAAGATTTTGGAATTGAAACATTTATCAGCAGCGTAGATAAAGATGGTGATGGAATCGATGACCAAAGCGATATGTTACAGTCAGTTAAAGATTATCTGGCTACTAAACCCAAATATCAAAGCAAGTACTATGGCACAGGTTATCCGGATGATGAATATGGTGTTTGTACTGATGTTGTAGCCTTTGGGATGTTAAATGCCGGTTATGATCTGATGTCTTTAGTCTATGATGATGTTTGGGCTAATAGAGAAATGTATGATATTGAAATTGTAGATATTAATATTGATTTTAGAAGAGTACAAAATTTGCAAGTCTTTTTTAAAAATAATTTTATTTCCCTAACTACTGATATTTATGATATTGAAAGTTGGCAACCTGGAGATATTGTCATATTTGAACGTCATATTGGGGTTATCAGTGAATATCGTAATAAAAAAGGGATACCATTTGTTTATCACAACGGTAACCCTTATCAAGCTGATTATCTGGAAGATATCTTAGAATATTATGATAATATTATTGGTCACTATCGATTGTCACAATAGTTTTTACCTTGGTAGAGATCAAGCTCTACCATTTTTTTGTCGATATCATTGATAACACTGACTTTTTTTAATGTCCACATTGGAGCCAGTAAATATTCTTTTAAACCATCACCAGTCAGTCTTTCAATGATAATATCTTCTCTTAGATAAGAGAGTTGTTTGGCGACAATGGTGACATATTGCTCTTTAGAGAGCAGTTGGAAAGGTTCTTTTTGATATTTATCACCTAATGTTGTATTTTTGCAAATATGTAACATATGAAACTTAACGGCATCAATGGGCATTTTTCCTACCTCAATAGCTGTTTGCAGCATCATTTCCTCAGTTTCAGTAGGCCAACCATTTATTAAATGCACGCTGATTTTAATAGCAGTGTTTTTTAGTTTTTCCAGGGCTTCCAGAAAATTCTGATAACTGTGAGCTCTATTCATTTCCTGTAATGTTTTATTATGTATAGATTGTAAACCCAGTTCAATCCAGATAGGTTTAATTTTGGTTAAAGAATTAAGATAAGCAATCTTTTCATTATCCAGGCAGTCACTTCTGGTAGAAATGATAATTCCTTTAATTTCTTCATTTTCAATAAATGGTCGGTAAATTTCTTTTAATTTTTTTAATGGAGCATAAGTGTTGGAAAATGATTGAAAATAAACGTAAGGTATGCCATCAGGCCATTTCCTTAAAAAGATTTCTTTTCTCTGATAGTACTGCTTCATTAAATCTTTATCACTCAACTCTAAAAAGGCACTGGAACCTGCCATGCAGAAAGTGCAACCATCTTTTGATAGTGAACCATCTCTATTAGGGCAAGTAAAAGGGCCATCAACAGGAATCTTGATGATCTTGTTATGGAAGTTACTTTTACTGTAATAATTCCAGGTCAGATAGCGTTTATTGTCTAAAGAATACTTAAAAGGATTATTCATAAATACATTATAAGCCAATTTTAGAAAGACTGATAGTCTAGTTCTTACATTGACACCGCTTACAATATTTCCTAAAATAAGGGTAGTAATAATTTTTTATTACTTCAGTAATAAAAATAGAAGGAGGAAAAATGAAAAGATTATTAACTATTTTTATGGCATTAATGCTGGTTTTAACTATGACTGCATGTAAGCCAGAGGAAGAAGGTGGAGGAACTTTAGTTATTTATTCACCTAACACCGATGCTCTAGTAGATGTAGCATACACATTTGGTGAAAAATTTGGAATTTCAATTGAAGTTCAAAGTATGGGGACAGGTGAATGCTTAGAGAAAATCGTTGCTGAAACTGAGAATCCTCAAGCTGACATCTTATATGGAGGCATGAACTATGCTAATGCTATCAACTATGCTGATTACTTTGAGCAGTACGTGGCTAAAGGTGATGACAAATTACCAGAAGCTTATCGTAACATCAATGGTGTATCTACTCACTATTGCTTGGACGGCTCAGCAGCATTATTAATTAATCTGGATGTTTTCGCTGAATTAGGATTAGACCCAGAAGAGTTCAAAGGTTACAATGATTTATTGAATCCTGCATTAAAAGGCAAAATCGCTATGGGTAACCCAGCTGCTTCATCAAGTGCATGGGCAGAATTAACTAATATGTTATTAGTTATGGGTGATGAGCCATATGATGAGAAAGCTTGGGAATGGGTTGGCAAATTTATTGACAACTTAACAGGTATCTTATCTTCATCTTCAGCTATTTGGAAAGGTGTAGCAAATGGCGAATATGCGGTTGGTGTTTCTTATGAAGACCCATGTGTCAGCTTATTAGTTGACGGAGCTACAAATGTTAAACTTGTTTATCCAGAAGAAGGTGCTGTATGGTTACCAGCTGGTGTCGCAATTGTTAAAAATGCTCCAAACATGGAAAATGCTAAGAAATTTATCGATTGGTTAATTTCTGATGAAGGACAGGCTGAAATTGCTAAAACTACTGCTCGTCCAGTAAATACATCTATTGCTAATACAACTGATAAGATGATTCCATTTGATCAGATCAACATCGCTTATGAAGATATTCCATATTGTGGTGAAAACAAAGTAGATTGGCAAGCTAGATGGGAGCAAATGTATAACGAGGCTCATCCAGAATAAAAAAGAAAAATAACTAAATTTAAATGAGAGGTTAGAATTATGAGTGTTAACATTAGAATAAATCATGCTGTTAAAA
>JAAYOQ010000009.1 GCA_012520255.1 Erysipelotrichia bacterium
TCCAGTGACGATAGCGAAGTGGACACACCTGTTCCCATCCCGAACACAGAAGTTAAGCACTTCAGCGGCGACGATAGTTGGGCCTGCCCCTGTGAAAATAGCACGTTGCTGGTTCTTTTTTTATTTTAGGGTAAATATTATGTTAAAATATTTATAGTAGAAAAAGAGGAATAGATATGGAAAATATGATGGATGCACTTGTAAAAGAAAAACCTTGCACCGGGTTTGTTTTGAAAAAGGTTCCTATTCCTGAAGTCGGTATAAATGATGTTTTAATTAAAGTTCATAAGACTTCTATTTGTGGTACTGATGTACATATTTATAATTGGGATCAATGGGCTCAAAAAAATGTTAAAGTTGGAATTATTGTTGGACATGAGTATGTTGGTGAAGTTGCTGACTTTGGAAAAGGAGTTACAGGTTTTGAAATTGGTGAGAGAGTTTCTGGTGAAGGTCATATTGTTTGTGGTCACTGTAGAAACTGTAGAGCAGGAAATGGACAATGGTGTGAAAATACTATTGGTGTAGGAGTACAAAGGGATGGAGCATTTGCAGAATATATCTGCATTCCAGCCAGTAATGTTATTAAAATTGATCCTAGATACGACGAAGAAGTAGTATCGTTTTTTGATGCTTTTGGCAATGCTACTCACACATCTTTGCTATTTGATGTTGTTGGCGAAGATGTTTTGATTACCGGAGCTGGTCCAATAGGTATTATGTCTGCAGCTATTTGTCGACAAAATGGTGCCAGAAATATTGTGGTTACCGATTTAAATGATTTTCGTTTAGATTTAGCTAAAAAGATGGGAGCCACAAAAACGATAAATATCAAAAGAGAAAACATTGAAGATTGTCATAAAGAACTGCGTATGAGAGAAGGATTTGATGTTGGTTTAGAAATGTCAGGTAGCGCCTCAGCTTTGGAGAGTATGATAAAGAATATGAGAAATGGTGGCAAAATTGCTTTGCTGGGCATTCAATCAAAACCATCGGAAATGAATTTTAATAAGATTATTTTCAAAGGTTTAACATTAGTAGGAGTTTACGGCAGAAGAATGTATGAAACCTGGTATAAGATGCAGACCATGATTGATATTGGTTTAGATTTAACACCTCTTATAACCCATCGATATTCATATCGAGAATTTGATAAAGGATTTGAAGCAATGAATTCAGGTTTATCAGGAAAAGTTGTCTTAGATTGGAGGAAGTAAATGAAAAAGGCCTTAGAAATTTATCAAAAACAGTTAACTGAAATAGCCAATAGTGGAACATATAAAAAAGAAAGAATTATTACTACAGAGCAAAGCGCTATTATCGATACCACAGAAGTTAAACAGGTTTTAAATATGTGCGCCAACAATTATTTAGGGTTAGCAAATAACAAAGAGATAATACAAGCTGCTAAAGCCTCTTATGATAAGTGGGGTTATGGCTTAAGTTCAGTCAGGTTTATTTGTGGAACTCAACAAATTCATAAGAAATTGGAAAAAACAATATCAGATTTCTTAATGATGGACGATACAATTTTATATTCCAGCTGTTTTGATGCCAATACAGGATTGTTTGAAACAATATTGACATACGAAGATGCCATTATTTCTGATGAACTAAATCATGCTTCAATTATTGATGGTGTAAGACTTTGTAAGGCAAAACGATTTAGATATAAAAATAATGATATGAATGATTTAGAGAAAAAACTAATTGAAGCGAAAGATTGTCGTATCAGATTGATTGCTACTGATGGAGTTTTTTCTATGGATGGTATAGTAGCTGATTTAAAAACTATCTGTGATTTGGCTGATAAATATGATGCTTTAGTTATGGTTGATGATTCTCATGCTGTAGGCTTTATAGGAGAAAAAGGAAAAGGGACGGCTGAATATTGCAAAGTAATGGATAGAGTTGATATTATCACCGGTACTTTGGGCAAGGCACTAGGGGGAGCAAGTGGAGGCTACACCAGTGCCAGACAGCCTATTGTAGATTTGTTAAGACAAAGAAGCAGACCATATTTATTTTCCAATACCTTAGCTCCTGCAATTTGTGCCGCTTCACTTAAAACATTTGAAATATTAAATAGAAATAGTGAAGTCATCGACAAATTAAAAGATAATACAGCTTATTTCAGAAACAAAATGAAACAATTGGGTTTTGATATTATTGATTCTGTTCATCCGATTGTTCCAGTAATGTTATATGATGCTAAGGTGGCAAGTGAATTTGCAGATAGAATGCTTGAAAAAGGGGTATATGTTATTGGATTCAGTTATCCTGTGGTACCTATGGGTAAGGCTAGAATCAGAGTGCAGATTTCAGCTAATCATAGTAAAGAAGATTTAGATTTTGCGATTAAGTGTTTTAAAGAAGTAAAAAAGGAAATGGGACTATAAGATGAAAAATGATGGCGTATTTGAAGTGATTTTATTGTTGGCTTTACCAGCCAGTGGTAAAAGTGAGGTTAGAAACTTTCTAAGTAACATTGAACCAGAAGTTTTAAAAAGAGAATTTCATATCGGTGAAACTTTGGAGTTGGATGATTTTCCTTATGTTCACTTTATGAAATTAATTGACGCTGCATTAGAAAAAGAGGATCAAGATAGAATCTTTTATCCAGGAGAAGAACCGTTTATAGACAGCAGAGACTGGGGCACTTTAATTAATTTACTAAATGAAGATTATTATGACCTTTTAAATCGCAATGTAATAAGTTGTGACAGTGTGGCTGAATACTTTTTTACCAGAATTGATAAGGCGGCTAAAATGGTGGGAATTAATCCAAGACTGGCGAAACTTGATAAAGATTTAAGAAAGAAAATAGCTGAAAAATTAGATGATGAAGCTCAAAAGATCTTAGATTTTAAATACCAGCAATATGCGGAAAATTTAAGCAATAAAACAATCATTATTGAAGCTGCCAGAGGTGGAAAAGATGGATCTGTATATCCATTACAAGATCCTTTTGGTTATCAATATTCACTTAGACAATTTTGTCCAGAGATTTTATCAAAAGCTAAAATATTGTATATATGGGTTACTCCTGAAGAATCAAGAAGAAAAAATGAAGAAAGAACAGATCCCAATGATCCGGGCTCTAACTTGTTTCATGGTGTTCCAATTTCAGTAATGATAAATGATTATGGTTGTGATGATATGCTGTATCTGAAAGAAAATTCAGAAAAAGAAAATACTATTACAGTTAATGCTCATGGTGAAACATATTATTTACCAATTGGCATTTTTGACAATAGGAATGACAGAACTTCGTTTTTAAGAAAAGAAAAAGAAAAGTGGACTAAAGAAGAAATTGAATATGTAACTGAAGGAATAAGACAGGCAACTGATAAGATGTTTGCTTATAAAATATGAGTGAAAGGAAAATAAAATGTTAAATAATGATAAAAACTTATTTGATATTGTTTTGTTGTTTGCATTGCCAGCCAGTGGAAAAAGTGAAATCAGACATTTTCTAGCAAATATAGAACCCGAAAGACTGCAACAAGAATTCCATTTTGGAGAAACTTTACAACTTGATGATTTTCCTTACGTTCACTTTATGAGAAGAATTGACCAGGAGTGTGATAAATTAGAACATGAAAGAATATATTTTCCATCGGATGAAGCTCCGATGTATGATGCTCGTGACTATGGAATGTTATTTATGCTACTCAATGAAGATTACCATAATCTGATAAATAGAGTCGAAATCAAACCAGACAGTGCAGCTTTATGGATGTTTAATAGGATCGATAATGCCTCAGTAAAAGTAGACATGTTACCAAGATTGGGGCTTATAAATTCAGAAGTTCGTAATAAATTAGCTCTGGCGTTAGAAAAGGAAGCTTCAGACTTATTAAAAGCAAAACTTAATGAATATCCAGAAAATTTTGATAATAAAACGATTGTTTTAGAAGCAGCAAGAGGTGGCAAAGATGGTTCAACTTTACCACTTCAGGATCCTGAAGGATATCAATTTTCACTTAGATATTTATGCCCAGAAATATTAGAAAAAGCCTGTATTCTTTATATTGATGTAACTGCTGAAGAGTCAAGAAGAAAAAACGAAGAAAGAACAGATCCTAATGATCCAGGATCAATTTTAAATCATGGAGTTTCATTAGATGTAATGTTGAATGATTATGGGATTTGTGATATGAAATACTTAATCGAAAACTCTGAAATAAAAGATACAATAACAGTTAAAACACATGGCAAAACATATTATTTGCCTATAGGAGTGTTTGATAATAATGATGACAAGACAACTTACTTCAGACAGGATGTATCGTTATGGAAAGAAGACAAAATTAATGAATTTTTCGCTGATGTCAAAAAAGTTACTGATGTCATGTTTGAAAATTATAAAAATAGATAGTTAAAATCACTTATAATGTAATTAATTAGTTTTTATGAAGCAAACAAAAACAATGTGGTGGATATATATTTGTAAAAAAGTATGATACTTTAGTTGGTGTTAATATGAAAAAAAGTATATTTACCTGAAGAAGTGAAGAAAAACTTGTAATTTGTTTTCTTTGGTATAAGATAATTTCAATTGTTAGAAATACTAGGTTAACAACATGTAGATAATGATATTTTTCATGTATAGGATTTTATGTGGAAATATTATTATGTATATATTAGAATTAACGTGAAAATAGAGCAATTATAGAAGCAGATTTTATTTAGTAGATTTTGTTTCTTTACTTATTAAATATATTAATGTTATAATTATCATGCTCTAATCTTTCATTTGGAAAGGATGAAAAAATAGTGAAGACAAAAGGATTTTATGAGAAATATATAAAAAGATTACAAGATTTAATTTTGTCTTTAATCGCAAGTGTTTTACTTAGTCCGGTCTTAATTGTAGTATACATTGAAGTAATCAGGCATTTAGGAAGTCCAGCAATTTTTAAGCAGAAAAGGATAGGGAAAAATCAAATGCCTTTTGAAATGTATAAGTTTAGATCAATGACTAACGAAAGAGATGAAGAAACAGGAGAATTATTGCCTGAAGAATTAAGATTGACAAAATTTGGTAAAATACTAAGGTCAAGTTCTTTAGATGAATTGCCACAATTATTCAATATTATAAAGGGTGATATGTCTTTTATTGGGCCAAGGCCACAAATCGAAGACTATTTATCATTGTATAGCGAGGAGCAGTTAAGAAGGCATGAAGTAAGACCAGGTCTTTCTGGCTATGCTCAAGTTAATGGACGTAACGATATTACTTGGACCAAGAGATTTGAATATGATATAGAATATGTAGATAACATTACTTTTTTAGGCGATTGGAAAATAATGTTTTTAACGATAATTAAGGTTTTAAAAAAGGAAGGTGTAAACAGCGACGAAAATATAATGATGGAAAGATTTGATGGCACAAATTAATAAAAGTTGGGTAATTAAAAAAGATTAGGGGATACCTCGTGAAGTTTTAAGTCAAACTTTTGGAATGCACTAAAAGTGGAAAGTTGATTGAAAAAATCATCTTTTTGTTTGCCTTACTTTTGGTAATAATTACTAACCCAATTGAGTAATTATATACCTGTTTCTTTCTTTACCTTATTATTAAAGAATTATGTACGAATATATCACTTCTTTACGCAGTATGTTTATAATAATCTTTAATTTTGCATTAATTGATAGCATTTTGACCGAAAAGAAAGGCGAGAAGAAAGAACGAATATTTTTTTAATTATAAAAAAATAGAAATCAATCACGCGAAATCAATTAATTTTGTGATTTATAAAAAAAATGATATAATACATTGGTTGTAATAAGAGGGAAAAAATGAAAATATTTTTATATTTATTAAAAACAAATCTTAGTATTCATTATTTTTTTATAAAATTATTTACGAAAGTAAAGAGACAAGTTTTCTTTCTTTCGCGTCAATCTAATTTTATTTCTTTAAATTATGAATTACTTATTGAGGAATTAAAAAAAATTAAGCCAGAAATTGAAATAAAAGTAGTATGTAAAAAAGTTGATGAAGATATTAATGCTGCTATTAGAAATGAAAAACAAAACAAGAATTTATTTAAAAGGCTTAAA